>NZ_JBICUZ010000007.1:0-28394 GCF_043198675.1 Streptomyces sp. NPDC048734
AAACGCCCGGTCACATTCCGAACCCGGAAGCTAAGCCTCACAGCGCCGATGGTACTGCAGGGGGGACCCTGTGGGAGAGTAGGACGCCGCCGAACTCCTTTTACAGCTCCGGCTCCTGGGCATACAGCCCAGGAGCCGGAGCTTTTTTGCGTTGAGGTAGGGTCAGGGGGCATCGTTGGCTCGTTTTCTACTGGAGGCCCCCGGGTGGAGGTCCAGGAGACCCGTGTGCAGACCGACCGGGTCCTCACCATCCCCAACATCCTCAGCACGGCGCGTCTCCTCGGCGTACCACTGTTCTTGTGGCTGATCCTCAGGCCCGAGTTCGGAGGGCCGCAGAGCGACGGCTGGGCTCTCCTCGTGCTGGCTCTGAGCGGAATCAGCGACTACCTGGACGGCAAGCTCGCCCGGCGCTGGAACCAGATCAGCAGCCTGGGCCGGCTGCTCGACCCGGCCGCGGACCGGCTCTACATTCTCTCGACCCTGATCGGCCTCACCTGGCGGGAGATTCTCCCCCTCTGGTTGACCGCTGCACTTCTGGCGCGAGAACTGATGCTGCTGGTGATGGTGGGCATCCTCAGGCGGCACGGCTATCCGCCGCCCCAGGTGAACTTCCTCGGGAAGGCGGCCACCTTCAACCTGATGTACGCCTTCCCGCTTCTCCTGCTCAGTGACGGAAGCGGATGGCCGGCGTCACTCGCTGCTATTTTCGGATGGGCGTTCGCAGGATGGGGTACAACGCTGTATTGGTGGGCAGGAGTCCTCTACGTGGTACAAGTCCGCCGCCTGGTCCGTGCGGACCCCATGGCCGACTGATCTCACCGAAGCGATCGGCACTCAGCGCTGGCTCGATGGCCCGCTACGGAAAAGTGCGGGACAATCTGGAGGGGTGAAGTCGGCTAGACCGTCGTCTCTTCAAGGAGGACGCTTCCGACATGAAGGCCGTCGTGATGGCCGGAGGCGAAGGCACACGCCTTCGTCCCATGACCTCGAGCATGCCCAAGCCGCTCCTGCCGGTGGCCAACCGGCCGATCATGGAGCACGTTCTGAGGCTGCTCAAAAGGCATGGGCTCAATGAGACCGTCGTCACTGTCCAGTTCCTGGCCTCGCTGGTCAAGAACTACTTCGGTGACGGTGAAGAGCTCGGTATGGAGCTCAGTTATGCCAACGAGGAGAAGCCACTCGGTACTGCGGGAAGCGTCAAGAACGCGGAGGAGGCGCTGAAGGACGACGCCTTCCTCGTCATTTCCGGCGACGCGCTCACCGACTTCGACCTCACCGAGCTGATCAACTTCCACAAGGAAAAGGGCGCGCTCGTCACCGTCTGCCTGACGCGCGTGCCCAACCCTCTGGAATTCGGCATCACCATCGTCGACGAGGAAGGCAAGGTCGAGCGCTTCCTCGAGAAGCCGACCTGGGGCCAGGTCTTCTCCGACACGGTGAACACCGGCATCTACGTGATGGAACCCGAGGTCTTCGACTACGTCGAGGCCGATGTGCCCGTCGACTGGTCCGGCGACGTCTTCCCGCAGCTGATGAAGGAAGGCAAGCCGATCTACGGCTACGTCGCCGAGGGCTACTGGGAGGACGTCGGCACGCACGAGAGCTACGTGAAGGCTCAGGCCGACGTGCTGGAAGGCAAGGTCGACGTCGAGCTCGACGGGTTCGAGATCTCGCCGGGCGTATGGGTCGCCGAAGGCGCCGAAGTGCATCCGGACGCCGTGCTCCGCGGCCCCCTCTACATCGGGGACTACGCCAAGGTGGAAGCCGGCGCGGAAATCCGCGAGCACACGGTCATCGGGTCCAACGTCGTCGTCAAGAGCGGGGCCTTCCTGCACAAGGCCGTCGTCCACGACAACGTGTACGTCGGACAGCACAGCAATCTGCGCGGCTGCGTCGTCGGCAAGAACACCGACATCATGCGGGCGGCCCGGATCGAGGACGGCGCCGTCATCGGCGACGAATGCCTGATCGGTGAAGAATCGATCGTGCAGGGCAACGTGCGGGTCTACCCGTTCAAGACCATCGAGGCCGGCGCCTTCGTCAACACCTCGGTGATCTGGGAGTCTCGGGGTCAGGCGCACCTCTTCGGCGCGCGGGGCGTCTCCGGGATCCTGAACGTCGAGATCACGCCGGAGCTGGCGGTACGCCTCGCAGGGGCCTACGCGACCACGCTCAAGAAGGGCTCCACCGTCACCACGGCCCGCGACCACTCCCGTGGTGCCCGTGCTCTGAAGCGAGCGGTGATCTCCGCGTTGCAGGCCAGCGCCATCGACGTACGGGATCTGGAGAATGTGCCGCTGCCCGTCGCGCGGCAGCAGACCGCGCGCGGCAGCGCCGGCGGGATCATGATCCGCACGTCGCCGGGAGTGCCCGATTCCGTGGACATCATGTTCTTCGACGGACAGGGCGCGGACCTGTCGCAGGGCAGCCAGCGGAAGCTGGACCGGGTGTTCGCGCGGCAGGAGTACCGGCGGGCGTTCCCCGGAGAGATCGGGGACCTGCATTTCCCCGCCAGTGTCTTCGACTCGTACACCGGGTCGCTGCTGCGGAACGTGGACACGACCGGGATCGCCGAGTCCGGGTTGAAGGTCGTGGTGGACGCTTCGAACGGCAGTGCCGGTCTCGTACTGCCCAGCCTGCTCGGGAAGCTCGGGGTCGACTCGCTGACCGTCAATCCCGGTCTGAACGAGGCCCGGCCGACGGAGAGCAGTGACCAGAGGCGTTCCGGGCTCGTGCGGCTCGGGGAGATCGTGGCGTCGTCGCGGGCCGCGTTCGGTGTGCGGTTCGACCCGGTGGGCGAGCGGCTCTCCCTCGTCGACGAGAAGGGCCGGATCATCGAGGACGACCGTGCGCTGCTCGTGCTGCTCGACCTGGTCGCCGCCGAGCGGCGCAGCGGGAGGGTGGCACTTCCGGTGACCACGACGCGGATCGCCGAGCAGGTGGCGGCTTATCACGGCACCCAGGTGGAATGGACGACAACGTCGCCCGACGACCTGACCCGGGTGGGCCGCGACGAGTCGACCATCTTCGGCGGGGACGGCAAGGGCGGCTTCATCGTCCCCGAGTTCAGCAGCGTCTTCGACGGTACGGCGGCCTTCGTGCGGCTGATCGGGCTCGTGGCCCGAACGCAGCTCACGCTGAGCCAGATCGACGCGCGGATCCCGCGGGCGCACGTTCTGAAGCGGGATCTGGCCACTCCGTGGGCCGTCAAGGGTCTGGTGATGCGGCGGGTCGTCGAGGCCGCCGGAGACCGCTCCGTGGACACCACGGACGGTGTCCGGGTGGTGGAGGCCGACGGACGCTGGGTGATGGTGCTGCCGGACCCGGCCGAGGCCGTCACGCACCTGTGGGCGGAGGGCCCCGACGACGCCTCCGCACAGGCCCTGCTGGACGAGTGGTCGTCCGTCGTGGACAGCGCCGGGCGCTGACACACCTACCACGCGCGCGTGCCGGACAAGTGCCCCCAAGAGGGCCTGTCCGGCACGTCGGTGGGGCCGTTCGGAGGTAACGGGCGCGGCGTGCGACGATGTGCGGCATGCCGCAGCAGCCCCCCGTTCGGAGTACGCCCGCGCGAGCGTCGCGCCCGGACGCGTCCATGTCGCTGCTCACCAACGTCATGGACCACAGTCTCGACGACGGATACGCCGAGGCGGCCGCCCGGAAGCGGGCCGAGGGCGTCGGAGGGCTGCCCAGGACGCTGCGCTCGAAGCTGGGCCTGGCCGCGGGCCTGGTGCTCGCGGCCCTCGTCGTGACCGTGGGAGCCGCCCAGGCGCGGATCGCCGCTCCGGTCGTGGCCAAGGAGCGCGAGGAACTGATCGACCGCATCGACAGTGAGACCGAGGCGGCGGACGAGCTCGAGGACACCGTCGACGAACTGCGTGACGACGTGAGCGCACGGCAGCGGGAGGCGCTCCGGGAGAGCGGCGGCGGCGACCAGACGGAGCTGGTGGGCATCCTCGCGGGCGCCGTCGAGGTGCACGGACCCGGTGTGAAGCTGGTCGTGGACGACGCCGAGGAGGCCTCCACCGGCGGTGACGGCGATCCGCGCGAGACCTCCGGGTTCTCCGACACCGGGCGGGTCCGCGACCGTGACATGCAGCGTGTCGTCAACGGGCTGTGGGCGTCGGGCGCCGAGGCCGTCTCCGTCAACGGCCAGCGGCTGACGGCGCTGTCGGCGATCAGGGCCGCGGGCGAGGCCATACTGGTCGACAACAAGCCGCTGGTGCCGCCGTACACGGTGCTCGCGGTGGGGGACGGGAAGAACCTGAGCACCCGGTTCCAGGACAGCCCCGACGGGCTGTATCTGCACGCCCTCCAGGAGAACTTCGGCATCCGGACCGCCATCTCGGTGGAGGAGGACGTCCGGGTGCCCGCGGCACCGAGTGTGATCGTACGTACAGCAGAGCCGAGAACTGAGAAGGGCACATCGTGATCGCCGTACTGGGCCTCGTCGTGGGAGTCGTGGCCGGCCTCTTGGTCCGGCCCGAGGTTCCGGCGGTCGTCGAGCCTTATCTGCCGATCGCCGTCGTGGCGGCGCTGGACGCCGTCTTCGGGGGTCTGCGGGCCATGCTCGACGGCATCTTCGACGACAAGGTGTTCGTCGTGTCGTTCCTGTCGAACGTGGTCGTGGCTGCCCTGATCGTTTTCCTCGGTGACAAGTTGGGCGTCGGCGCCCAGCTGTCCACGGGTGTGGTGGTCGTGCTCGGCATCCGGATCTTCTCCAACGCCGCGGCGATCCGCCGGCACGTCTTCCGGGCGTGAGGGCGATGAGCGACCACGACGCGACCCAGCCCGCCGGGACCCCCCGCAACGAGTCACCGCGGGTCGAGACACCTCGGGACGAGACGCCCACGACCAGACTGCGCAAGGAACTCCCCCAGGAGGTTCCCGCGGCCGTTCCGCACGCGGAACAGTCCGAGGAGAGCGGGAAGCCCACCCTGACCGGCCGGCAGCGGCTGGTGCAGGGGCTGTGGCCGCCGCGGGTGAGCCGGGCCCAACTCATCGTCGCCCTGCTGCTGTTCGGCCTCGGCTTCGGGCTGGCCGTGCAAGTGGCCTCCAACAGCGAGAGCGGCAACGCCCTGCGCGGGGCGCGTCAGGAAGATCTCGTGCGCATCCTCGATGAACTCGATGACCGCAGTCAGCGTCTTGAGGACGAGAAGCAGGGCCTCGAGAAGCAGCGGCAGGAGCTGGAGAACAGCTCCGACCAGGCCGAGGAGGCCCGCAAGCAGACGGTCGAGAAGGAGAAGCAACTCGGCATCCTGGCGGGCACGGTGGCCGCCCAGGGGCCCGGCATCACCATGGTCATCGAGGACACGAAGGGGACGGTCGAGGCCGACATGCTGCTCGACGCGATCCAGGAGCTGCGTGCGGCGGGCGCCGAGGCGATCCAGGTCAACGGCGTCCGGGTCGTCGCCGGCACGTACCTGACGGAATCCGGCAAGAGCGTGGGCGTCGACGGGAACAAGATCAACGCTCCCTATCGTTTCAAGGTCATCGGCAAGCCGCAGGACCTTGAACCGGCGCTCAACATCCCTGGGGGCGTGGTGCAGACTCTGGAGAAGGAGCAGGCCACGGTGTCCGTGGAGCGATCCACCAAGATCGTCGTGGACGCCTTGCGGGCAGCGGAGCAGCCTGACTACGCTCGGTCGTCCTCGCAGTGAACCGGGGGTGCATGGGGGCCGTCCGGCAAGGGCATGAGGTTGCGGGGGGTCGGCGCACCGAACGGGTGGTGCGTGGTGGAAACTGTCTGGTGGATACGGACGTTGTGAAGATGTCCGGGTCGGCCGGTCTAATCATTCAGGGTTCGTCCTGCCCCACGGGCGGGTCTGTTTCGGTCAAGGGGAATCGCCCGTGAAGTTGTTTGCGAAGTTGTTCGGCAAGAGCGCGCGAGAGGGCAGCGGTGACAACGCGACCGCCCGTCACCGCGCACAGCCTGACGCGGAGGGCCAGCGGCCGCTGTTCCGGGACCAGGTGGCTGGTCCGGGCGGTGACATTTCCGGAGGCCAGGGCGGGGCGTCGGTTGACCCTGCGCAGTCCGGCGGCATAGGTTTCGGGCAACCGTCAACCTCAAGTACGGGTGGAGGGTTTTCCCCTATGTCGGCCCTGGTGTGTACGAGGTGCGGTAACCGCAACGCGGAGAACAGCCGCTTCTGCTCGAACTGCGGCGCCCCGCTGAGGCCTGGGCTGACGCCCGAGCGCCCGTCGGAGACGACGTCCACCATTTCCATCTCCGGTCTCGAGGCCTACGACTCCGAGGCCACCGGACAGACGCAGTTGCCGGCGCTCTCGCCCGAGGCCCAGGCCGCGGTCGACGCGCTGCCGCTGGGCTCCGCCCTGCTGGTCGTGCGGCGCGGCCCCAACTCGGGCAGCCGCTTCCTGCTGGACGGCGACCTGACGACGGCCGGGCGGCACCCGCAGAGCGACATCTTCCTGGACGACGTGACGGTCTCGCGCCGCCACGTGGAGTTCCGGCGCAGCCAGGACGGTTCGTTCACGGTGGCCGACGTCGGCAGCCTGAACGGCACGTACGTCAACCGGGAGCGGATCGACGAGGTCCCGCTGTCGAACGGTGACGAGGTGCAGATCGGCAAGTACCGGCTGGTCTTCTACGCGAGCCAGCGAGGCTACTGACCCGCCCCCGGACCCGGTCCGGGGGAACCCCCAGGGAAGGCCCATGCTGCGAACACCGAGGGGCGGTACCGGACCCGGCGCCGCCGCAGCGGACGGTGGTGCGATGAGCATCGGCACGGTGCTGAACGTGCTGCGCGACGAGTTCCCCGAAGTCACCATCTCCAAGATCCGCTTCCTGGAGTCGGAGGGGCTCGTCGAGCCGCAGCGGACCCCGTCGGGGTACCGCAAGTTCAGCCTGGAGGACGTCGAGCGCCTCGGTCATGTCCTGCGGATGCAGCGGGACCACTATCTGCCGCTCAAGGTGATCCGGGAGCATCTGGACGCGATGGAGCGCGGTGAGGCGGCACCGCTGCCGACCGTGGGCCGGCAGCGGGACGGGGAGGCGGTACCGGAGCGGCCCGATGCGCCCACCGCCGCCCGGATCGGGCGGTCCGAGCTGCTGGCGGCCGCCGGGATCGACGAGCGCGAACTCCAGGAGTGGGAGGCCTACGGGCTCGTCGTGCCCCTGGAGGACGGGGTCTACGACGCCGAGGTGGTCACGGTGGCCGCGCTCGTCTCCGAACTGGGGCGGTTCGGGATCGAGCCCCGGCACCTACGGGTGATGAAGGCCGCGGCCGACCGCGAGGCGGGACTCGTGGACCAGGTGGTCGCACCGCTCCGGCGCCACCGCAACCCGCAGACGAGGGCGCATGCCGAGGCCCGCACGAAGGAACTGGCGGGACTCACGGTCAGGCTGCACGCGGCGTTGGTGCAGACCGCGCTCGGAGTGCGTCTGCCCTGAGGCGGACGCTCCGGGCCGCCCGGATCGCTCACCCGTTCCCGGCCCGACTACCCAAACGTCCCGAGCACGGCCTAGGGTTGCTGTGTGAACGAGCTCGATGTCGTAGGTGTCCGGGTCGAGATGCCCTCCAACCAACCGATCGTCCTGCTGCGTGAAGTGGGAGGCGACCGTTACCTCCCCATCTGGATCGGGCCGGGTGAGGCGACGGCGATCGCCTTCGCCCAGCAGGGCATGGCTCCCGCGCGGCCGCTGACCCATGACCTGTTCAAGGACGTGCTGGAGGCCGTGGGCCAGGAGCTCAGCGAAGTGCGCATCACGGACCTGCGTGAAGGCGTCTTCTATGCCGAGCTGGTCTTCGCCAGCGGAGTGGAGGTGAGCGCGCGGCCGTCCGACGCCATAGCGCTGGCCCTGCGCACCGGAACGCCGATCTACGGCAGCGACACGGTGCTCGACGACGCGGGGATCGCCATTCCGGACGAGCAGGAGGACGAGGTGGAGAAGTTCCGTGAGTTCCTCGACCAGATCTCGCCCGAGGACTTCGGCAGCAGCAATCAGTAACTGTCGGGAGGCGAGGCTGGTCCGGTGGGCGCAGCGGCTTCGGCCGTGGCAATTGCCGCCGGACCATGAGAGCGTCCTGCGGCTTCCGCTCAGCGCATTCGGCTAGCCTTTCCCCGCGGTGGAGCGGGGGAAACCACTCCTGGGGTGATTATCACTCGGCGTGCCGAGTGTGGCGATCGTTGACGCACCCCTGGTGACTGCCTACCGTCGAGAAGGCAGGTCAAGGACGGAGGTCGGCGTGAGAAGCAGCGGCGACGGTACGGTGGGGGGTGCCCCCGGACTCGGTGTCGGGGGGAGCGGTCCGTACCCTCCCTCAAGCTCTCGGCTCCGTTCGAGCGGGGGGTACCCCCATCACGGAGGCGCGGCCGATCATGCTCCGCAGCGGCCGGCGGCCGTGCCGAGCAGCGGAGGGGCGACGTCCATGGCGTCCGAGGAGATCGGCTACCGGGGCCCGACGGCCTGTGCGGCCGCCGGCATCACCTATCGGCAACTTGACTACTGGGCGCGCACGGGGCTGGTCGAGCCGAGCGTACGGCCCGCCCACGGGTCCGGTACGCAGCGCCTGTACAGCTTCCGGGACGTGGTGGTCCTGAAGATCGTCAAGCGTTTCCTCGACACCGGGGTCTCGCTCCAGAACATCCGCACCGCCGTCCAGCACCTGCGTGAGCGCGGTTTCAGCGACCTCGAGCGGGTGACGCTGATGAGTGACGGTGCCACGGTCTACGAGTGCACCTCGCCGGACGAGGTCCACGCGCTGCTCCAGGGCGGTCAGGGCATCTTCGGGATCGCCGTCGGTGTGGTGTGGCGGGACGTCGAGAGCGCGCTGTCCCAGCTGCACGGGGAGCGCGTCGACACCGGTGAGACACTCGTCGGGCCCAACCCGGCGGACGAGCTGGCCCGTCGGCGCAACCGGGCGGTCTGACCGCCCCGGCGCCCCCGCGGACGGCTGTACAGCCTCATTGTCAGTGGTGTGGTGCAGCATCGGAGACGTGAGAAACGCGCCCACCATCCTGCATCTCGACATGGATGCCTTCTTCGCCCAGGCGGAGCAGGCGTCCAAGCCGAGTCTGCGCGGGAAGGCTGTGGTCGTGGGGGGTCTCGGGCCGCGAGGAGTGGTGGCGACCGCCTCGTACGAGGCACGGGTCTTCGGGGTGCACTCGGCGATGCCCATGGCGCAGGCCCGCCGGCTCGCTCCGAACGCCGCCTATCTGGTGCCGCGGGGTGCGTTCTACCGCCAGATCAGCGACCAGGTCATGGCGCTGCTGCGGGCCCTGTCGCCACTGGTGGAGCCACTCAGCCTGGACGAGGCGTTCGTCGATCTGGAGGCCGGTGGGGCGGCCTGGGACAGCGAGTCGGCCCGGCTGGCCGGGGTGCGGCTGCGTGCCGACATCCGGGCGGTCACCGGGCTCACCGGTTCGGTGGGGCTGGCCGCCTCGAAGATGCTCGCCAAGATCGCCTCCGAGCAGGCCAAGCCGGACGGCCTGGTGCTGATCGAGCCGGGCACCGAGCGGTCCCTGCTCGCGCCGATGTCGGTGCGGACGCTGCCGGGGGTCGGGCCGGCGACCGGCGATCATCTGAGGCGGGCCGGGATCACCACGGTCGGGGAGATGGTCGAGGCGGGGGAGGACGAGCTGGTGAGGCTGCTGGGCAAGGCGCACGGGCACGCGCTGCACGCCATGGCACTGGCCCGGGACGACCGGCCCGTGGTGGCCGAGCGGGAGACCAAGTCCGTGTCGGTGGAGGACACCTACGACGTGGACATCCACGACCGGGTGCGGGTGGAGCTGGAGGTGCAGCGGCTCGCCGACCGGTGTGTGCGGCGGCTGCGGGGGGCCGGTCTGTCGGGGCGGACCATCGTGCTGAAGGTGCGGCGCTACGACTTCTCCACGCTCACCCGGTCGGAGACCCTGCGGGGGCCCACGGACGATCCGGCGGTCGTGCGGGAGGCGGCGGCGCGGCTGCTGGAGGTGGTGGACACGACGGGCGGTGTGCGGCTGCTCGGGGTGGGGGTCAGCGGGCTGGCCGACTTCACGCAGGAGGACCTGTTCGCGCAGGCGGCCGAGGTGCGGGCGGCCGAGGTGCGGGCCGAAGGGCCCGAGGACGAGGCGCCGCAGGAGCCCGCCGTGGCCGAGGCGGTGCCCGCGGAGCACCGGTGGCGGCCGGGGCACGACGTGCGGCACGCAGAGCTCGGCCACGGGTGGGTGCAGGGCAGCGGGCTGGGGCGGGTGACCGTGCGGTTCGAGACACCCGGGTCGGAGGTGGGCCGGGTACGGACGTTCCGGATCGACGACCCCGATCTGCAGCCGGCGGAGCCGCTGCCGCTGGTGCGGCGAAGACCCGACGGGGCATCGGCGGTGGACACGGCCGGTCGGGTGCCGGCGGTGGGGCCGCGGCCGGGGAACGGCCGGTGACGGGATCGAGCAAGGCGCTGTGCGGTGGCGGACGAGAAGGGACGGACGGGCCCTGCGGGGGTCTCGGCGGAGCGGCGTGACGAGGTGCGTTCGGTGGTCCGGCGGGTCACCCGATGGGCCGCGGGACGCGAGGACGTCGTCGGGGTGCTGCTCGTCGGGTCCTGGGCACGGGGCGCCGGGCGAGCGGACTTGGATGTCGATCTCCTCGTGCTGACCGTCGAGCCGGGCCGGTACGTTGCCGAGGACACCCGGGGTGCGAGCCGGCCCTGGGAGAGCTGATCCGCAACCGGGCCTGGGGGCCCGTCACCGAATGGCGGTACGTGACCGCCTCCGGTCTGGAGGCCGAGGTCGGCATCGGCCCCGCCGACTGGGCGCGTACCGATCCCGTCGACGCGGGCACGCGACGCGTCGTCACCGACGGGGCGCGGCCGCTCCACGATCCGCAGGGACTCCTCGGGGCGCTGGTCCGGGCGTGCGGCCGGTCCGCTCAGGTCTCCTCCGAGCCCGCCAGCCTGCCGAAGTCACGGTCGGGGAGGGGCGGAGGGGCGGCCACGTCGAGGCCGTAGTGGTGATAGAGCTGGAGTTCCTGGTCGGGGGAGAGATGACGGCCCACGCCGAAGTCGGGGGCGTCCTTGATCAGGGCGCGGTCGAAGGGGACGTGCAGGGCGCCCTCGACCAGTTCGCTGGGCTCCAGGGGGACGAAGGCGTCCCTGCTGAACAGGCCGGTGCGTATGGCCGCCCACTCCGGCACGCCGGTCGCGTCGTCGAGGTAGATCTCGTCGATGGTGCCGATCTTGGTGCCGTTCCGGTCGAACGCCTTGCGGCCGATCAGGTTGCGCGGGTCGATGTCGGTCTGCACGGGCCCCTCCGCTTCGTCGCAAACTCATCCCTCAGCACTACAAAAGAGCACATCGGGAGTGGCGGCCACTCGAAAGGAAGCCCCGTTGACCTCGCTGGTAGTCTGGCAATGGCTGCTGACCCCGTGCGGGAGAGTCCTCCGGAGACCACCGGAGGCGCCGAAGGAGCAAATCCTCCCCGGAATCTCTCAGGCTCACGTACCGCACGGACGAGGTCACTCTGGAAAGCAGGGCGGGTGCCGACGGCGTCGACGGCTTCCGCCCTCACCGACGGTGAAAGCCGGGTGCCCTCGGGCGGCCGGTGAAGCTCTCAGGTTGAGATGACAGAGGGGGAGGCCGTCCGGGTACCCGCCAGTGGTGCCCCTCGAAGGTCGTGTCTGACCAGGAGGCCTCCGCAATGACCGCCCATCGCATTCCGCTCTCCGACCTCGAACAGGGAATTCCCTTCGAGCAGCGCCACATCGGGCCCGACCAGGAGGCGCGGGCCAAGATGCTCGCGCAGGTCGGTTACGGCTCCCTGGACGAGCTGACCGCCGCCGCGGTCCCCGACGTGATCAAGAACGCCGACGCGCTGGACCTGCCGGGGGCGCGCACCGAGGCCGAGGTGCTGGCCGAACTGCGGTCGCTGGCCGACCGCAACCAGGTCATGGACTCCATGATCGGGCTCGGCTACTACGGCACCTTCACCCCGCCGGTCATCCTGCGCAACGTCATGGAGAACCCGGCCTGGTACACGGCCTACACGCCGTACCAGCCGGAGATCTCGCAGGGCCGGCTCGAGGCGCTGCTGAACTTCCAGACCATGGTCGCCGACCTGACCGGACTGCCGACCTCCGGCGCCTCGCTGCTCGACGAGGGCACGGCCGCGGCCGAGGCGATGGCGCTGTCCCGGCGCATGGGGAAGAACAAGAAGGGCCTCTTCCTGGTCGACGCGGACGCGCTGCCGCAGACCATCGCGGTGATCCAGACGCGTGCCGAGCCGGCCGGTGTCGAGGTCGTCGTCGCCGACCTCGGCGAGGGCATTCCGGCCGACATCGCCGCGCGGGAGATCAACGGCGTGCTGGTCCAGTACCCGGGGGCCTCCGGCGCCGTACGCGACCTCAAGCCGGTCATCGACCAGGCGCACGAGCTGGGGGCGCTCGTCACCGTCGCCGCCGATCTGCTCGCGCTGACGCTGCTGACCTCGCCCGGTGAGCTGGGTGCGGACATCGCGGTCGGGACGACGCAGCGGTTCGGGGTGCCGATGGGCTTCGGCGGGCCGCACGCCGGCTACATGGCCGTCCACGAGAAGTTCGCGCGCAGCCTGCCCGGGCGGCTCGTGGGCGTCTCCGTCGACGTGGACGGCAACCGGGCGTACCGGCTGGCGCTGCAGACCCGTGAGCAGCACATCCGCCGGGAGAAGGCGACCAGCAACATCTGTACGGCGCAGGTGCTGCTCGCCGTCATGGCCGGCATGTACGCCGTCTACCACGGACCCGAGGGCCTCCGGGCGATCGCGTGGCGCACCCACCGCTACGCCTCGGTCCTGGCCGCCGGGCTCACCGCGGGCGGCGTCGAGGTCGTGCACGGTTCCTACTTCGACACGCTGACCGTGCGGGTGCCCGCGAAGGCCGCCGAAGCCGTCGCCGCCGCGCGGGACAACGGGGTCAACCTGCACCTCGTCGACGCCGACCACGTGGCGGTCTCCTGTGACGAGACCACCGGGCGGGCGCAGATCGGCGCCGTCTGGCGGGCCTTCGGGGTCGAGGGCGACATCGAGGCCCTCGACGCGGTCGCGCAGGACACCCTCCCCGCCGGACTGCTGCGCCGCGACGAGATCCTCACCCATCCCGTCTTCCACCAGCACCGCTCCGAGACCGCGATGCTGCGCTACCTGCGCAGGCTGGCCGACCGCGACTACGCGCTGGACCGGGGCATGATCCCGCTGGGCTCCTGCACGATGAAGCTCAACGCGACCACCGAGATGGAGCCGGTCACCTGGCCCGAGTTCGGGCAGCTGCACCCCTTCGCGCCCGCCGGCCAGGCGCGGGGCTACCTCACGCTCATCCACGAGCTGGAGGAGCGGCTCGCCGAGGTCACCGGGTACGACAAGGTCTCCCTCCAGCCGAACGCCGGGTCGCAGGGCGAGTTCGCCGGACTGCTCGCCGTACGCGGATACCACCGGGCCAACGGGGACGAGCAGCGGACCGTGTGCCTGATCCCCTCGTCGGCGCACGGCACGAACGCCGCGAGCGCGGTGATGGCCGGGATGAAGGTCGTGGTCGTGAACACCGCAGAGGACGGCGAGATCGACGTCGAGGACCTGCGGGCGAAGATCGAGAAGCACCGCGACGAGCTGGCGGTCCTGATGATCACCTACCCGTCGACGCACGGCGTGTTCGAGGAGCACGTCGCCGACATCTGCGCGCAGGTGCACGAGGCCGGCGGCCAGGTGTACGTGGACGGTGCCAACCTCAACGCGCTCGTCGGGCTCGCCAAGCCCGGGCACTTCGGCGGCGACGTCTCGCACCTGAACCTGCACAAGACGTTCTGCATCCCGCACGGCGGCGGCGGTCCGGGCGTCGGCCCCGTGGCCGTGCGGTCGCACCTGGCGCCGTACCTGCCCAACCACCCGCTCCAGCCCGAGGCCGGGCCCGCGACGGGGGTGGGGCCGATCTCGGCCGCGCCGTGGGGTTCCGCGGGGATCCTGCCGATCTCGTGGGCCTACGTGCGGCTCATGGGCGGGGAGGGGCTGAAGCGGGCCACGCAGGTGGCCGTGCTGTCCGCCAACTACGTCGCCAAGCGGCTCGAACCGCACTACCCCGTGCTCTACACCGGCCCCGGCGGGCTGGTCGCGCACGAGTGCATCATCGACCTGCGTCCGCTGACGAAGGCGACCGGCGTCAGCGTGGACGACGTGGCCAAGCGGCTCATCGACTACGGCTTCCACGCGCCGACGATGTCGTTCCCCGTGGCCGGCACGCTGATGATCGAGCCGACCGAGTCGGAGGACCTGGCGGAGCTGGACCGGTTCTGCGAGGCCATGATCGCGATCCGCGCGGAGATCGAGAAGGTCGGGGCCGGTGAGTGGCCCGCCGAGGACAACCCGCTGCGGGGCGCTCCGCACACGGCGGCCGCGCTGGGCGGCGAGTGGGACCACGCCTACACGCGCGAGGAGGCCGTCTTCCCGGCCGGGGTGTCCGCCGCCGACAAGTACTGGCCGCCGGTGCGCCGGATCGACCAGGCCTTCGGCGACCGCAACCTGGTCTGCTCGTGCCCGCCGCTGGACGCCTACCAGGACTGATCCGACAGCACGTACGCCGAGGCCCCCGTCCGCGCAGGGCGGGGGCCTCGGCGTGTCAGGGGCGGTTCAGGCCGGGTAGGCGTGCGTCTGGGTGGCCTTGACCGTGGCCCACACGGTGGCGCCGGGACGCAGGTCGAGTTCCGCGGCGGCGAGCGTGGTGAGGTCGGCGGCCAGGGGGAGTTCACCGGTGAGGTCGGCGCGGATCTGGTCGCCGTGGGTCTCCAGGCCCGCGACCTCGCAGCGCCAGAGGTTGCGGGCGCTGGAGCCGGTGGGGCGGTCGCGGTGGAGGGTGACCGCGCCGGGCGGGAACGCGACGAAGACCGGCCCGGTGAGCACCTCCGTGGTGGTGAGCACGGGGCCCGTGTCGAGGCGCACCGTGTGGCCGTCGGCCCGGCCGCGGTAGAGGTTCAGGCCGACGAGCTGGGCGATGTAGTCCGTGCGCGGGTGACGGGCGATGTCGGAGGGGGCGCCCTCCTGGACGACCGTGCCGTCCTCGATGACGACCAGGCGGTCCGCGAGGACCATGGCGTCGAGCGGGTCGTGCGTGACGAGGACGGCGACGGCCTCGAAGTCGGCCAGGTGACGGCGCAGCCGGGCGCGCACCTCCAGGCGGGTGCGGGCGTCCAGGGCGGCGAGGGGCTCGTCGAGCAGCAGCAGCCGGGGACGGGTGGCGAGGGCGCGCGCCAGGGCGACCCGCTGGGCCTGGCCGCCGGAGAGACGGCGGGGTTTGGCACCGGCGTGCTCGGCGAGGCCCATCCGCTCCAGCCACTTCGCCGCCAGGGCACGTGCCTCGGCCTTGCTCGCGCCGTGGCAGCGCGGGCCGAACGCCACGTTGTCCAGGGCGCTCAGGTGGGGGAACAGCAGGTAGTCCTGGAAGACCACGCCGACCGGGCGGGATTCCGGCGGCGTACGGTCCAGCACGCTGCCGTCCAGGCGGAGCCGGCCGCCGGTGAGCGGGACGAGGCCGGCGAGTGCGCGCAGGGCCGTCGTCTTGCCGGCGCCGTTCGGGCCGAGCAGGGCGACGACGTCGCCGGGGGCGGCGCTCAGCGCGATGTCGAGGCGGAAGTCGCCCCGGTCGACGACGAGACGGGCGTCGAGACCCTCGGCGGTGGTGTCCGTGACGCGGTCGGGGGTGTCCGCCGTGGAGCGGGGCGGGACGGTGTCCGCCGGGGGGCCGGGAGCGTCCTTCGCGCGGTCGGGAGTGTTCATGAGGCGGTCATCCAGCGGTCGCGCAGGCCTGCCAGCACGGCGATGGAGACGGCCAGCAGCACGAGGCTGAGGGCGATGGCGGCCTCCGGGTCGTTCTGCAGGGCGAGGTAGACGGCGAGCGGCATGGTCTGGGTACGGCCGGGGAAGTTGCCCGCGAAGGTGATCGTCGCGCCGAACTCGCCCAGCGCGCGTGCCCAGGCCAGTACGGCGCCCGCCGCGATGCCCGGCGCGATCAGGGGCAGCGTGACCCGGCGGAACGCGGTGAAGCGGGAGGCGCCCAGGGTGGCGGCCGCCTCTTCGTAGCGGGGGTCGGCGGCGCGCAGCGTGCCCTCGACGCTGATGACGAGGAACGGCATCGCCACGAACGTCTCCGCGAGCACGACGCCGGTGGTGGTGAACGGCAGGGTGATGCCGAACCAGGCGTCCAGCCACTGTCCGACCACGCCGTTGCGGCCCAGGGCCAGCAGCAGGGCCACACCGCCCACGACCGGCGGCAGCACCAGCGGGAGCGTCACCAGGGCGCGCACGAGACCGCGGCCGGGGAAGTCGGTGCGGGCCAGCAGCCAGGCCAGCGGTACGCCGACGACGAGGCTGAGGGCGGTCGCGGACGTGGCGCAGATGAGGGACAGCCGCAGGGCCTGCCACACCTCGGGGCTGGTCAGCTGCCCGGGGAGGCTGTGCCAGGGGGCCCGGATCAGCAGGGCGGCCAGGGGCAGCAGGAGGAAGGCCAGGCCCAGGAGGGCGGGCAGCAGCAGGGCGAAGGGGACGCCGGTGCGGATCCGGACCGGTCGCCGGTCGTCCTTGCGGAGGTCGGAGGCGAGGGGCGTCACGGCTTCAGGAACCCGGCCTCGGTCAGCGCCTTCCGACCCTCCGCGGAGCGCACGAGGGCGACGAAGGCCTGGGCGGCCGCGGCGTTCCGGGAGTCCTTGAGCGCGGCGATGGGGTAGTCGTTGACGGCGTCGGCCGACTCGGGGAAGTCCACGCCCTCCACCTTGTCACCGGCCGCCCGCACATCGGTCCGGTACACCACCGCGGCGTCGGCCTCCTTCAGCTCCACCTTGGTCAGGGCGCTCTTGACGTCCTGCTCGTAGGAGACCGGGGTGAGGTCGAGGCCGCTCGCGTCGAGGGCCTTGCGGGCGGCGGCACCGCACGGGACGGCCTGGTCGCACAGGACGACCTTGAGGCCGGACCTCGTGAGGTCCTTCAGGGAGGCGACCTCGTCGGGGTTGCCCGGCAGGGTGGCGATCTCCAGTTGGTTGCGGGCGAAGGTGGCCGGGGCGGAGGCGTTGTCCCCGGCGTCCGTCACGGTCGCCATGGTCCTGGTGCTGGCGGCGGCGAACACGTCGGCCGGGGCGCCGGCGGTGATGCTCGCGGCGAGGGTGTCGCTGCCGCCGAAGTTGAAGACGACCTTCGTGCCGGGGTGCGTCTTCTCGAACTCCTCGCCCAGGGCCGTGAAGCTCTCCTGGAGGGAGGCCGCCGCGAAGACGGTCACCGTGCCGGACGGCTTCGCCGGGTCCGACGTGGCGGACCCGGTCCCGGAGGAGCTGCCGTCCGACGGGGAGCAGGCGCTCAGCACCAGCAGCGCGGCCGCCCCGGCGCCCGTCAGGCGCAGTGTCCGGCGGGCCCGGCGGGCGGTTCGGGTCGTCACGGTGCGCTCCTCGGTGTCGTCGCGGTCCCTCGAACGGGCCCGTGCCGAGATGATACTGCCGCAGATGCCAGGCTTGGGCCGGTCATCACTTCGTACGGGCGGCACTGAAGCCGCCCAGCGGGTTGCATGTGCCGGGCTCGGAGATGCGTGGCGCCCGCGTCAGGTGCGGTCGATGTGGACGTTGGTCGACTTCACGCGGGCCGTGGCCTCCATGCCCACCTCCAGGCCGAGTTCCTCGACGGCCTCGCGGGTCAGGAGGGAGACGAGGCGGTGCGGGCCCGCCTGGATGTCGACCTGGGCGGCGACGTCGCCCAGCTTGATCGCGGTGACGATGCCGGGGAACGCGTTGCGGGCCGAGGTGTAGGAGGCACCGCCCTCCTCGCCGCCGGACCCGGCGAGTGCGACCGAGAAGGCGGCGAGGTCCGCGCCGTCGATGAGGCGTCGTCCGGTGTCGTCGCGGTGCGTCGGCACCCGGCCCGCGTCCGCCCAGCGGCGTGCGGTGTCGGGGCTCACGCCGAGCAGGCGCGCGGCCTGGCCGATGGTGTAGGACTGCATGCCGGTCACGATAGGGCCAGGCGGGGCCGGGGGAGGGGCCGGGCCGCCGGGTGACGCGGCGCGGGGCGGTGGGGCGTACCGGTCATGGACCGGTTCCGCCGGCGGGTCGGGCGGGCGAGCGGTGCCGACCCGCGAAAGGGGAGTCCGCGGGCGGCCGGGCCGGCCGTGGGCCGGGACGACGAGGCCGGGCGCGGCGGGGGATCCGGCGCAACGGCGCCGGGCCGCAACGGGGGCCCGGGCGCGACGGGAACGGCCCTGCCCACCCGGTGTCGTCAGGGCGGCGCGGAAACCCGCCGAAGGTGAGCGCGGCTGCGTCAGGGAGCCGTCAAAGCCGAGCACGGCGGCGTATGGGAGCCGTCAACGGCGGTCGATTCCGGTCACGGCGGCTGTCTCCTGTAACCGTCCCTGTTCGACCGGATCTCGTCTCCGGATCTCAACTCCAGGAGCTCACGATGGCCGATCTGGCCTTCGTCGTCACCACGGTCGCGGTCTTCGCGCTGGTGGCCCTCATCGCCAAGGGGGTGACGAAGCTGTGACCGCCGAGTATCTCGTCGGCCTCGTCGTGGCCGTCTCCCTGCTGGGCCATCTCGTCCTCGCCCTGCTCTTCCCCGAGAGGTTCTGAGAAGCCACATGGGTCCCGTACTCGCCGGCGTGCTCCAACTGCTCGCACTCGTCGCGGCGCTGGCGCTCGCCCACGTCCCCCTCGGCACCTACATGGCCGGGGTCTACTCCTCCGACCGCCACTGGCGGGTGGAGAAGTGGCTCTACAAGGGCATCGGCGCCGATCCCGACACGCGGATGGGCTGGTCCGCCTACCTGCGCGGTGTGCTCGCCTTCTCGGCCGTCGGTGTCCTGTTCCTCTACCTCCTCCAGCGGGTCCAGGGCGTGCTGCCGCTGTCGCTGGGCTTCCGGTCGATCGACCCGGACCAGGCGTTCAACACGGCCGTATCGTTCGTGACCAACACCAACTGGCAGTCGTACTCCGGCGAGCAGGCCATGGGCCACGTCGTGCAGACGGCCGGTCTGGCGGTGCAGAACTTCGTCTCCGCCGCGGTGGGCATCGCGGTGGCCGTCGCGCTCGTGCGCGGTTTCGCGCGGTCCCGCACCGGTGAGCTGGGCAACTTCTGGGCGGACCTGGTGCGCGGTGTCGTGCGCGTTCTGGTGCCGCTGGCGTTCCTCGCCGCCGTCGTGCTGGTCGCGTGCGGCGTCATCCAGAACTTCTCCGGCATCCACGAGGTCGGCCAGTTCACGGGCGGCTCGCAGGAGTGGAACGGCGGCGCGGTCGCCTCCCAGGAGGCCATCAAGGAGATCGGCACCAACGGCGGCGGCTACTTCAACGCCAACTCCGCCCACCCCTTCGAGAACCCCACCCCGTTCTCCCACCTCTTCGAGATCTTCCTGATCCTCGTCATCCCGTTCTCCCTGACCCGCACGTTCGGCGTCATGGTCGGCTCGGTGAAGCAGGGCTACGCGATCCTCGCCACGATGGGCGCCATCTGGGTCGGCTTCGTCTCGCTGATGATGTGGACCGAGTTCTCCCACCACGGCCCGGCCCTCGAGCTGGCGAACGGGGCGATGGAGGGCAAGGAGGTCCGGTTCGGCATCGGCGGCTCGTCGATCTTCGCCGTGTCGACCACGCTCACCTCGACCGGTGCGGTGGCTTCCTCCCACTCCTCCCTCACCGGCCTCGGCGGCGGCATCACCATGCTCGGCATGATGCTGGGCGAGATAGCGCCCGGCGGTGTGGGCTCCGGCCTCTACGGCATGCTGGTCATGGCGGTCGTCGCGGTGTTCATCGCCGGCCTGATGGTCGGGCGCACCCCCGAGTACCTGGGCAAGAAGATCGGCACCCGCGAGATCAAACTGGTGGCCCTGTACCTCCTGGTCACCCCGGCGCTCGTGCTGGTGTTCACCGCCTTCGCGACGGCCCTGCCGACCCCGGCGAACTCCCTGACCGACAGCGGCGCTCACGGGTTCTCGGAAATCCTGTACGCCTATACGTCCGCCTCGAACAACAACGGCTCGGCCTTCGCCGGTCTGAACGCGGACACCCAGTGGTTCAACAGCACGCTGGGCCTCGCGATGCTGCTCGGCCGCTTCCTGCCGATGGTGTTCGTCCTGGCGCTCGCGGGCTCGCTGGCCCGGCAGCAGCCCGTCCCGGCCACCGCCGGCACCCTGCGCACCGGGAAGCCGCTGTTCACCGGTCTGCTGGTGGGCGCGATCCTCGTCATCACCGGTCTCACGTACTTCCCCGCCCTCGCGCTGGGCCCGCTCGCCGAGGGGCTGGCGCGATGACCACCCGCACAGAGAGGCCGGAGGACTCCATGTCCACTCCCACCCTGGCGTCCCACCAGGACGCGTCGACGGGTCACAAGGCTCCCGGGGGCCGTGTCGGCGCGGGCCTGTTCGACGCCGGGCAACTGGTGAAGGCGCTGCCGGACGCGTTCCGCAAGCTCGATCCGCGAGTGATGGTCAAGTCCCCCGTGATGTTCGTGGTCCTCGTGGGCTCCGTCCTGACGACGGTGTTCTCCTTCAAGGACCCGGGCGACCGGTTCGGCTGGACCGTCAGCGCCTGGCTGTGGCTGACCGTCGTCTTCGCCAACCTCGCGGAGGCGATCGCCGAGGGACGCGGCAAGGCGCAGGCCGACACCCTGCGCAGGGCCAAGGCGGACACCGTGGCACGCAAGGCCGACGGGACCGTGGTGCCCGGTGCCGAACTGAGGGTCGGTGACCTGGTCGTCTGCGAGGCGGGGGACGTCATACCGGGCGACGGCGACGTCGTCGAGGGCGTGGCCTCCGTCGACGAGTCGGCGATCACCGGCGAGTCGGCGCCCGTCATCCGGGAGTCCGGCGGCGACCGCTGCGCCGTCACCGGAGGCACCAGGGTCCTCTCCGACCGCGTCGTCGTCCGGATCACGACGAAACCGGGCGAGACCTTCCTCGACCGGATGATCGGCCTGGTCGAGGGCGCCGCCCGGCAGAAGACGCCGAACGAGATCGCGCTGAACATCCTGCTCGCCTCGCTGACGATCGTGTTCCTGCTGGCCTGCGCCACGCTGCCGGCGTTCGCGGACCGGGCGGGCGCGCACCTCACGCTGGTGGTGCTGGTGGCGCTGCTGGTCTGTCTCATCCCGACCACCATCGGCGCGCTGCTCTCCGCGATCGGCATCGCGGGCATGGACCGGCTGGTCCAGCGCAACGTCCTCGCCCTGTCGGGGCGTGCGGTCGAGGCCGCCGGCGACGTCTCCACGCTGCTGCTCGACAAGACCGGCACCATCACGCTCGGCAACCGCCGGGCCGCGGAGTTCGTGCCGGTGGGGGGCGCCACGCCGGCCGAGGTCGCCGACGCCGCCCAGCTGTCGTCACTGGCCGACGAGACGCCCGAGGGCCGCTCCGTCGTCGTCCTCGCCAAGGAACGGTACGGCCTGCGCGAGCGGCACGAGGGCGAACTGGCCGGCGCCGAGTGGATCGCCTTCACCGCCCGCACCCGGATGTCGGGCGTGGACGTCGACGGGCGCCGGGTGCGCAAGGGCGCGGCCGCTTCCGTCATCGCCTGGGTGCGCGAACAGGGCGGTGAGGTCGCCGCGGACACCGGGGAACTGACCGACCGGATCGCCGAGGCGGGCGGTACGCCGCTGCTGGTGGCGGTCGACGACGCCCACGGCGCGCGGGTGGTCGGCGTCGTCCACCTCAAGGACGTGGTCAAGGAGGGCATGCGCGAGCGGTTCGCCGAACTGCGCCGCATGGGCATCAGAACCGTCATGATCACGGGCGACAACCCGCTGACGGCCAGGGCGATCGCCGAGGAGGCGGGCGTGGACGACTTCCTCGCCGAAGCCACGCCCGAGGACAAGATGGCCCTCATCAAGCGCGAGCAGGCGGGTGGCAGGCTCGTCGCGATGACCGGCGACGGCACCAACGACGCGCCCGCGCTGGCCCAGGCGGACGTCGGCGTCGCGATGAACACCGGAACGTCGGCCGCGAAGGAGGCCGGCAACATGGTCGACCTCGACTCCGACCCGACCAAGCTCATCGAGATCGTCGAGATCGGCAAACAACTCCTCATCACCCGGGGCGCGTTGACGACCTTCTCGATCGCCAACGACGTCGCCAAGTACTTCGCGATCATCCCGGCGCTGTTCGCGGCCGTCCACCCCGGCCTGGACAGGCTCAACATCATGGACCTGTCCTCGCCGGACTCCGCGATCCTCTCGGCGGTGATCTTCAACGCGCTGATCATCGTCGCGCTGGTCCCGCTCTCGCTGAAGGGCGTGCGCTACCGGCCGGTCAGCGCCGACCGGCTGCTCCGCCGCAACCTCGGTGTCTACGGACTCGGCGGTCTCGTCGCGCCCTTCGTCGGCATCAAGCTCATCGACCTGCTCCTCTCCCTCGTCACCGGGCCGTGACCTCCCGAAAGCGTGCTGATCCCCATGAAGACCTCTGTTCCGCACACGGCACGGCTGCTGGGGGCGGGCCTGCGTGCCCTCCTCGTGCTCACCCTCCTGACGGGCGTCCTCTACCCGCTGGCCGTCACCGGCATCGCGCAGACACTGTTCGGCGGCCGGGCCGACGGCTCCGAGATCACGGCGGACGGCAGGGTCGTCGGTTCCTCGCTCATCGGCCAGCAGGGCTACGGCCCGGACTACTTCCAGCCGCGGCCGGCGAACGGTCTGGGCGAGAACTCGGTCAACACCCGGTACCGGCTGCTGCTCTCCGGCGCCACCAACCGCTCCGCGGACAACCCCGAACTGGTCGCGTGGGTGGCGAAGGCGCGGGCGAGGGTCGTCGAGCAGAACTCCACGGCCGACTTCACGGTCGAACCCTCCCAGGTCCCCGCCGACGCGGTCACCGCCTCCGGCTCGGGCCTCGACCCCGACATCTCCCCGGCGTACGCCGAACTCCAGGTCCACCGGGTCGCCGAGCGCAACGGCCTGCCCGTCGCCCGGGTCGAGAAGCTGGTGGAGGAGCACACCGAGGGCCGCACCCTCGGATTCCTGGGCGAGCCGCGCGTCAACGTCCTCGAACTCAACGTCGCGCTCAGGAGCCTGATCGACCGCGGGTGAGGCGGTTGTCCCTCGCCGTCCGGGGAGCCGACGCGCGGTCTTGTCGCTGCCCGGACGGCCTTCTACAGTCCTCTCCGTAATGTTCGTCGCGAGGCTCGAATGTTTCGGAGGGTTCGATCTGTCACCTGTCTGACGGACGTGCGGAAATTTCTCTGTGTTCAAGGGGTTGCCACCCGTCGAAGGCTGTCTCTAGGGTGCGGCAGCAGCGAAGCTTTCTGGATTACTAACGAAACTTTCGATCTCGCGAACGGCCGTGTCCGGCTGTTCCATACCCCAAGGAGCGCATGATGGGCGACCCGGGACTCTCCCGACGAGGCTTCCTGGCGGCCTCCGCCGCGGCCGGTCTTGGCATGACGGCACTGAGCGCCTGCGGCGGCGACTCGGACGGAGGATCGTCGGGGACGACCACCATCGAGTGGTGGAACATCTCCACCACGCAGCCGACCAAGGACGTCTGGGCCGCCCTGGCCAAGCAGTTCGAGGACCAGAACCCCAAGGTGAAGGTCAAGATCGTCCAACTGGAGAACGACGCCTACAAGTCGAAGATGACCGCACTGATCGCCTCCGGGAAGCTGCCGGACATCTTCCACACCTGGGGCGGCGGCGTCCTGAAGCAGCAGGTCGACGCCGGGCTCGTCGAGGACCTCACCGACCGCACCAGGGACTGGGCCGGCGGCATGCTGCCGGTCGCCAAGGAGCCGTACCTGGTGGACGACAAGGTCTACGGCATACCGTTCGACATCGGCATGATCGGCTTCTGGTACAACAAGGCCCTCTTCAAGCAGGCCGGCGTCAGCGCGCCGCCCACCACCTGGAGCGGATTCCTCGACGCCGTACGCAAGTTGAAGTCCGCCGGCATCACCCCGCTCGCCCTGGCCGGCAAGGAGAAGTGGCCCGGCATGTACTACTGGGCCTACCTCGCGATGCGCACCGCCGGGGTCGACGCCCTGCGGAAGGCCGACGACGACAAGGACTTCACCGGGGACGGCTTCGTCCAGGCGGGACAGCACCTCCAGGACCTGGTCGACCTCCAGCCGTTCCAGAAGGGCTTCCTCGGCGCCGCCTACTCCAGCCCCACCGGACAGGCCGCCAGCGTCGGGAACGGCAAGGCCGCCATGGAACTCATGGGCCAGTGGGCCCCGGTGGTGCAGGCCGACGCCGGCAAGGGACTCGGCGCCGACCTCGGGTTCTTCCCGTTCCCCGAGGTCGAGGGCGGACGGGGCAAGCTCACCGAGGTGTTCGGCGGAGGCGGCGGACACGCCCTGCGCGCCGGCGCCCCGCAGGCCGCCGTCGACTTCCTGAAGTTCTTCGCCTCCGCCGCCACCGACACCGAACTGGTCAAGAAGACCGGTGTGCTGCCCGTGGTGCCGGCCGCCGAGAGCGCGCTGGCCGACCCCAACCTCAAGGCCGTGCAGACGCAGTTGAAGGCGGCCACCGGCTTCCAGCTCTACCTCGACCAGGCCTACGCGCCGGCGCTCGGCCAGGAGATCAACGACAGCGTCGCCGCCCTCGTCGCCGGTTCCAAGTCACCCGCGCAGGTCGCCCAGTCGATCACCAAGATCGCGAAGGAAGAGCAGTAGCCGGCGATGACCTCGACCTACCTCCCGGACAAGCGCAGCGGCCCGCCCGTCGGTCCCCCGCCCCCGGCCACCGAAGCGGCCCGGGGGCGGGCCCGGCGGCGCGCACGCCACTGGCTCACCGCCGTCGTCTTCCAGGTGCCCGCCCTGGTGCTGTTCGGTGTGCTGGTGCTGTTGCCGATGCTGTTCGCGCTGTACGCCTCGTTCTTCCGCTGGGGCGGCTTCGGCATGCCCGAGGACTACATCGGCGGCGACAACTTCACCCGTCTCCTCGACGACCCGGTCTTCCTCGGCGACCTCTGGCGCTGCCTGCTCCTGGTCGTGTTCTCGCTCGTGATCCAGCTGCCGTTCGCGCTCGCCCTCGCGGTCGCGCTCAACCAGCGCATCCGCGGGCGGGCCGTCTACCGGATGCTGTTCTTCGCGCCGTACATCCTCTCCGAGGCGATCACCGGCGTGCTGTTCGCCATGATCTTCGCGCCCGACCAGGGCCTCGCCGACCACGTCCTCGGCGCGGTCGGTCTGGACGGCCTGGGCGGGGAGTGGTTCGCCGACCCGTCCACCGTCATGGCCACCCTGTTCCTCGTCATGACGTGGAAGTACTTCGGCTTCCACATGATGCTCTACCTGGCCGGACTCCAGTCGATCCCGGCCGAGTTGACCGAGGCCGCGCTCATCGACGGTGCCGGCCCCTGGCAGCGCTTCCGCCACGTCACCCTGCCGCTGCTCGCACCGACCCTGCGGATCAGCGTCTTCCTGTCCGTCATCGGCTCCGTCCAACTGTTCGACCTGGTCTGGGTCACCACCGCGGGCGGCCCCGACCACCACTCCGAGACGATGGCCGTGACCCTGTTCCAGTACGGCTTCAAGCGCTACCAGGTCGGCTACGCCAGCGCGATCAGTGTGGCCATGTTCGTCATCAGCCTCGTCTTCGCCCTCGCCTACCAGAGGTTCGTGCTCCGCCGCGATCTGGAGGGGGCCACCACGACCCTGAGAGGAGGCGGCTCGTGAACGCCCGCAGGGCAGGCCGCACCTTCCCGCTGCACATCGTCCTCGTCGCCGTCGGCACGGCGATGGCCGTCCCCCTCGTCTACGCCGTCCTGTCCGGCTTCAAGTCGACCGACGAACTGTCCCGCAACCCCATCGGCCTGCCCGAGTCGTGGGTGACCTCCAACTACACCGACATCCTGGGCTCCGGTTCCTTCTGGCAACTGGTCGGCAGCAGCACCCTGATCGCGATCGGCACGACGGTGGTGGTGGTCGCGGTGTCCGCGCTCGCCGCGTTCTCCTTCGCCCGGTTCGCCTTCCGCGGCCGGGAGGCGCTGTTCACCCTGTTCACGCTCGGGCTGATGTTCCCCTTCGCGGTGGCGGCCCTGCCGCTGTTCCTGCTGCTGCGCCAGATCGGCCTGCTGGACAACCCGCTCGGCGTGATCCTGCCGCAGGCCGCCTTCGGGCTGCCGATGACGATCGTCATCCTGCGTGGCTTCTTCCGGGAGATCCCCGCCGAGCTGGAGGAGGCGGCCACCCTCGACGGCTGCGGCCCGCTCGGCTTCTTCTGGCGGATCCTGCTGCCCATGGCCCGCCCCGCCCTCGGCACGGTCTCCGTGCTGGCGGTGGTGGGCAGCTGGAACAACTTCTTCCTGCCGCTGCTGGTGTTCACCGACTCCACCTGGTGGACGATCCCCATCGGCGTGCAGCAGTTCCAGGGCCAGTACTCGGCCGAGTACGCCCGCGTCTTCGCGTACCTCGTCCTCGCCATGGTCCCCGCCCTGGCCTTCTACTCCGTCGCCGAGCGCCAGCTCGTCGGCGGCCTCACCGCCGGCGCCACGAAGGGATGACGCGCGCCCCCGCGGCCGTACGACTCGACGACCTCACCGATCGCCCAGGAGTCGCCCCATGCCCCGCACCTCCCGTACCCGGCTCGGACTCGCCGCCGTGCTCGCCGCCGTCCTGGCCGGCGCCGGTGTCGCCACCGGCCCGGTCGCACAGGCGCACGAGAAGCCCCGGACGCTCGCCGACCTGGCCGAGCGTCACGGCCGCTACTTCGGCAGCGCCACCGACAACCCCGAACTCACCGACACCGCCTACACGGAGATCCTCGGCGACGAGTTCGACATGATCACCCCCGGCAACGGCATGAAGTGGTACGCCACCGAGCCCCGCCAGGGCGTCTTCGACTTCTCCGCCGGCGACGAGATCGTGAACCTCGCCCGCGCGAACCACCAAAGGGTCCGGGCCCACACCCTGGTCTGGCACAGCCAGCTGCCCGGCTGGCTCACCGACCGGGAGTGGACGGCCCCCGAGCTGCGGGCCGTCCTCAAGAACCACATCCAGACCGAGGTGCGGCACTACCGCGGCAAGGTCTACTCCTGGGACGTCGTCAACGAGGCGTTCAACGAGGACGGCACCTACCGCGAGACGGTCTTCTACAAGACGCTCGGCCCCGGTTACATCGCCGACGCCCTGCGCTGGGCCCACCAGGCCGATCCCAAGGCCAAGCTCTACCTCAACGACTACAACGTCGAGGCCGTAGGCCCCAAGAGCGACGCCTACTACGCCCTCGCCAAGCAGCTGAAGGCGCAGGGGGTCCCGCTGCACGGCTTCGGCCTCCAGGCCCACCTCGCCCTCCAGTACGGCTATCCGGCGAGCCTGGAGGACAACCTCCGCCGCTTCGGCCGCCTCGGCCTGGACACCGCGCTCACCGAGGTCGACGTACGGATGCAGCTGCCCGCGACCGAGGAGAAGCTGGCCCGGCAGGCCGACTGGTACCGGGACCTGACCGAGGCGTGCCTCGCGGTGCGCCGGTGCGTCGGGGTGACGGTCTGGGACTACACGGACAGGTACTCGTGGATCCCCGACGTCTTCCCGGGCGAGGGGGCGGCACTGCCGTGGGACGAGCAGCTCGCGCCGAAGCCGGCGTACCAGGCGATCCGGGAGGCGCTGAAGTAGGGCACCGGCGCGAGCGCGGCCCGGCGGGGTGCGTACCGAAGGGCGTGACGTCCGGGGGTCCCGCGACCTCGCGTACCCGTGGGCGAAGAGGCGGGCGGGCGACCGCGGTGGTCCACGAGGGCGAGGGCGGGGTCACCGGGAGTGAGCGGCCGCGGACGGGCGTCGGGGCCGGCGCGCGGCGGCGGCCGCGGGCCGGCCCCTCGGACCGGTGGACGGCGCTCGACGGTGCCGTCCGGGTGCTGTCGAGGCGGCGCTGCTCAGGCCGCCGTCACGATGCGGCCGCCGGCCAGCGGGCGGTGCGGTGCGATGATCCGGCCGTCCGGCAGGATCTCGCCGGTGTCCTCGAAGAGCAGGACGCCGTTGCACAGCAGGCTCCAGCCCTGTTCCGGGTGGTGCGCCACGAGGCGGGCGGATTCCCGGTCGGCGGAGTCGGCTGTCGGGCACGATGGCTGGTGCTGGCACATGGAGGGGATCTCTCGCTCAGGCGTGGTGTGTGGAAGGTGCGTCGTGTCTGTCCCGCGGCGTGAAACGTCGTTCATGGCCGCCCCCCGTTGTGATAAGTCGGTCGGAACCCAGTGTTGCCCCACGGGCGTCGATCCGCAGGGATTTCGCGGCACCGCTTCTCACAGGTTCATGACGCGTCACCCGCGCGGGCGGTTCATTCCAACTGCACCGTCAGTTCGGATGGTTCGGGCTGGCCGGATGGGGCTAGTCCGCATGGGCCAGAGTGCTCGGACCGGGCCGAAGAGCGTGCCGTGGGCCCCCCCCCCCGCCCCCGGGGGGGGGGGCCCCCCCCCCCCGGGGGGGCGGGGGGCCCCCCCCCCCCCCCCCCGCCGCGCGGGGGCCCCCCCGCCGGGGCCCCCCCCCCCCACCCGC
>NZ_JBICUZ010000007.1:28403-121653 GCF_043198675.1 Streptomyces sp. NPDC048734
GGTGGGGGGGGGGGGGGGGGGGGGGGGGGGGGGGCCGGGCGGCGGGGGGGGGGGCGGGCGGGCGCCCCGCCGCGCGCCCCCCCCCCCCCCCGCGGCGGGGGGGGGCCCCCCCCCCCCCACGCCGCGGGCGGACGGTCAGGCCGGCGAGCCGAGCAGCGGCGGCCGGGTCACCCGCAGGCTGAGCACCGGCAGCAACTCGGCGACCCGGTGCGGGCGGTGCGCGGCGATGCCGGGCGGCGCCGGGGCCAGCGGCACCAGGAGGTCGGTCGCCGCCGGATGCCCGGAGGTGCCGTCCGAGGCGCAGTCGCCGTGCAGCCACAGGGTGAGCATGTACAGGCCGGGCAGGGACAGCAGGCGCGCCTGGTACGGCTGTGTCGTCGACTCGGCCTGGCGCAGGGCCAGTTCGGTGGAGGCGAGGTACGGGCCCTCGAAGAAGTGCGAGAAGGCCCAGCCGTCCGGGGTCAGCCGGGTCTCGGCCGCGGCCAGCGACCGGTCTCCGCAGCGGATCAGGAAGCGCCAGCCGGCCAGCCTGGTCGCGGACGTGCCCTCGGAGGCGATCCGGTCCAGGACGTGCACGGGCAGCGGAAGTTCGGGGGTGACGGGCCCCTGTGCGGTACGCAGGGCGGGAGTCCTCGCCTCGCGGACCGCGGTGGGAGAACCCAGTGCCGTGAGGACGGAGCGCAGGGCGGGCGCGGGAGCCGGGGGGACATGCAGCGGCATGGTGGGTCGCCTCTCATTGGACAGGCACGGTGGCACGAGGGCGTGGGTGGGGCGGACAGCGCTGTCAGCTCTCAGGGTGAGGTCAAAGAGGCAGGGGGCCGGGGTCTGGGAACGGAGGCTGCGCCTGCGGCCTGCCTCCGTCCCGTAGACGACGACAGGCTCCTTCGACCGCGGGTGCCCACCTTCTCTGCCTTGTCCGCGGAGTTTATACGACACGTGTTCAGACTGTGTTTCGCCTAGCCGCTCCCGGGATACCCGTCAAGATTCCATTCGGACGGCGGTACGTGTGAATCATCCCGATTCGGAGCGGGGTGCGCCTCGATGACCTCAGGATATGCAGGTGCAGCGGTCGGCCTATTCCCGTCGGCTTTTCACGAGATCCCGAGTTCGTGAATCGGCCCTTTGCTTCATGCCCCGTGAATGTGCCTCCGGTCACCTCCGGGCGACTTTGGCCAGAGTAGCGGGTGTGATGCCGGGTAGGTGACGTTATCGATCGACGGGGTTGGGCATCATCCCACCTGACCCCGGCACACCGGCGGCCGGATCCTCGGACCGCCCACGCGAGGAGGGACGCCCGATGGGGGAGAAGGTCGTGGCGGGCGGGTTCGACCTGTCCGATCGCCAGCGCTACCGAGACAAGCTGCGCCAGTGCCTGTCGGTGCTGGAGCGACTGCTGGCCCAGCAGCGCTTCGACCGCCCCAAGAATCTCATGGGGCTGGAGATCGAACTGAATCTCGCCGGCGCGGACGGTCTGCCGAAAATGCTGAACGGGGAAGTGCTGGAGCGGATCGCCAGCCGGGACTTCCAAACAGAACTCGCCATGTTCAATCTGGAAGTGAACATAGCTCCACACCGCCTGGGCGGCCGGGTATTCGACCGGCTCGCCGAGGAACTCCGTACGTCACTGGCATATGCCCACCGAAAAGCCGGGGAGGTCGACGCGGGAATCGTGATGATCGGTATTCTGCCGACTCTCGACCGTGACGACCTGGTCACCTCCAACCTTTCCGAGGTCGACCGCTACACGCTCCTCAACGACCAGATCGTGGCCGCTCGCGGCGAGGAGTTCACGCTCGACATCGACGGCGTCGAGCACCTGTCCTGCACCTCGAAGTCGATCGTCCCCGAGGCCGCCTGCACGTCCGTGCAGCTGCACCTCCAGGTCACGCCGGGCCGCTTCGCCGACGTGTGGAACGCCGCGCAGGCCGTCGCCGCGGCCCAGATCGCCATCGGCGCCAACTCACCGTTTCTCTTCGGCCACGAACTGTGGCGCGAGTCCCGGCCGCCGCTGTTCCAGCAGGCCACCGACACCCGGCCGCCGGAACTGCAGGCACAGGGAGTGCGCCCGCGGACCTGGTTCGGCGAGCGCTGGATCAGCTCCGCGTACGAGCTGTTCGAGGAGAACCTGCGCTACTTCCCCGCCCTGCTGCCCATCCGCGATGACGAGGACCCGGCGCAGGTCCTGGCGGCGGGCGGCACCCCCAGGCTCGCCGAGCTGGTCCTGCACAACGGCACCGTGTACCGCTGGAACCGCCCCGTCTACGACGTCGCCGACGGCGTCCCGCACCTGCGCGTCGAGAACCGCGTCCTGCCCGCCGGCCCGACCGTCACCGACGTCGTCGCCAACGCGGCCTTCTACTACGGCGTGGTCCGTGCCCTGGCCGAGGAGTCACGGCCGGTGTGGACCCGGATGCCCTTCGAGACCGCCGCCGAGAACTTCGACGCGGCCTGCCGCCACGGCATCGACGCCCGGCTGCGCTGGCCCCGGCGCGGCCGGCTCGGCGGTGTCGCGGAGGTCGACGCGGTGAGCCTCGTACGCGACGAACTGCTGCCGCTGGCCGAGGCCGGGCTGGACGCGTGGGGGGTGGAACCGGCCGACCGCGACCTCTACCTGGGAGTCATCGAGGAGCGGTGCCGGCTGCGGACCAACGGCGCGAGCTGGCAGGTGGCGACCTTCCGCGCCGCGCTGGAGGCGGGGCTGCCGAGGGACGCGGCCCTGGCGGCGACGACCCGGCGGTACGCGGAGCTGAGCCATCGGGGAGAGCCCGCGCACACCTGGCCGGTGGGGCTGCCGGAGCCCGTTCCCGCGGGGTGACGGTCCCGGGGCACGGGGCACGGGGGCACGGGGGCACCGCCGTTCCGCGCGGGGCCCCGGGTGTGCTGCCCCGGGACGCGGGGGCGCCGCCGGTCGCACCGTGGGGATCGGGCAAGCTGTGACGTCCGATGGTGGTGCGGCAGGTGTGAAGGTGGAGGCCCCGCAGGTGGCTGATTCTTTTCCGCAGGAGCGGTTCTCCCGGCGGGTCCTCCGGGACGAGACGCTGCTCGTCCTGGCTGTCTCGCTGGGCGCGAGCGGGGTGTCCGCCCTGATCAGTTTCGTCGGATCGGTCACGAAGCCGGGCGGCCTGAAGGACCAGGCGGCGACCCTCAACGCCTCGGCCGCGCCGGGCCGTCCCTGGCTCGACCTCGCCTGGCAGCTGTTCGGGATCGCCAGCGCGCTCGTCCCCGTCGCGCTCGTCGCGCACCTGCTGCTGCGCGAGGGGCAGGGCCTGCGCGCCCTCGGCTTCGACCGCACCCGCCCCTGGTCCGACCTCGGCCGCGGCGCCGCGATCGCCGCGGTCATCGGCAGCTCCGGCATCGCCTTCTACCTGGCCGCCCGCGGCCTCGGCTTCAACCTCACGGTGGTTCCCGAGGCCCTGCCCGACGTGTGGTGGAAGTATCCGGTGCTGATCCTGTCGGCGCTGCAGAACGCGATCCTCGAAGAGGTCATCGTGGTCGGCTATCTGCTGCGCCGCCTCGGACAGCTGGGATGGACGCCGGTCGGGGCGCTGGCGGCCAGTTCCGTGCTGCGCGGCTCGTACCACCTCTACCAGGGCATCGGCGGGTTCGTCGGCAACATGGTGATGGGCGTGGTGTTCGTGTACCTCTACCGGCGTTGGGGCCGGGTGGGGCCCCTGGTCGCCGCGCACGCCCTGCTCGACATCGGCGCCTTCGTCGGGTACGCGCTGCTGGCGGGCAGGGTCGACTGGCTGCCCACGGCGTGAGCGCGGGCCGTACGTCCCCCGGCCGGGAAGGTCAGGCGAGCAGGTCGCCCTCGATGACGGTCACCGCGCGGCCCCCGAGCAGGGTGCGCGGGCCGCGCAGCGTGGTGCGGACGTGCCCGGAGCGCGGTGAGGCCTGCAGGCCGGTCAGCTCGGCACGGCCGAGCCTCTCCGACCAGAAGGGGGCCAGGGCCGTGTGGGCGCTGCCGGTGACCGGGTCCTCGTCGATGCCGATGTTGGGGAAGAAACAGCGGGAGACGAAGTCGTGTCCCAATCCGGGGCGTTCGGCACGGGCGGTGGCGATGACGCCGCGCGCGGAGTGGGCGCGCAGGGCCCGGTGGTCGGGGCGCAGGGCGCGGACGGTGTGCTCGTCGGCGAGTTCGACCAGCAGGTCGCCCACGTTCGGGCCGGTGTCGAAGGCCGTGAGCGGTTCGGCGCCCAGTGCCTCGGCGACCCCCTCCGGAACCTCCACGCGGGTGAGGGGGGCGGTCGGGAAGTCCAGGGTGATCGAACCGTCCTCGGCGGGCGACGCCACGAGCACCCCGCTGCGGGTCGCGAACCGCACCGGTCCCGCGTGGGTGCCCGTGCTGTGCAGGACGTGGGCGGTGGCCAGCGTGGCGTGACCGCACATCGCCACCTCGGTGGCGGGGGTGAACCAGCGCAGCGCCCAGTCGGCCTCGCCGCCCGCCGGCAGCGGGTGGGCGAAGGCCGTCTCGGCGTGGTTGACCTCGAGGGCCACGTTCTGGAGCCGGTCGTCGCCAGGGAAGGCGTCGAGCAGCAGGACCCCGGCGGGGTTCCCGGCGAAGGGACGGTCGGTGAAGGCGTCGACGATACGAATCCGCATGCGGCGACGGTAGGCGCCGGGAGCGTCGGCGGGCCAAGGCCAATCGGCGAGTGCTGGACCGGTCGGGGAACCGGCCGCGCCCGCCCGGACGTTGATCGCGGTGGGGCGAACGGCCCCGGCAGGCGCGACGACCGGCGGAAGGACACTGCCCTGAACGGCACCACGGCAAGGAGTGACGAGGGCCCCCTCGTGCTGACGGGGGCGACCGGCTTCATCGGGTCCCACGTGCTCGGCGCGCTGCTGGACCGGGGAGTCCGTGTGCGTGCCCTGGTCCGCACGGTCCCCGGCGACGGGGCGGGGGCCGGGGCCGTCGAGTGGGTGCGCGGCGATCTGACCGACCCGGACGCCGTGCGCGGTCTGTGCGAGGGCGCGCGGACGGTCGTCCACCTGGCCTCGTACGTCGGCGCGGACGAGCGGCTGTGCGAGGCGGTCAACGTCGGTGGCACCCGGGCGCTGATGGCGGAGGCCCGGCGGGCCGGCGCCCGCCGCGTGGTGCACCTGTCGACGGCCGCGGTGTACGGCGCCGGCCCGCACCGGGGCATCGCCGTGGACGAGACACCGGCCGAGCCGGTCTCCACTGTGAGCCGGACCCGGCTGGCCGGGGAGGCACCCGCCCGAGAGGCCGGCGCGGTCGTCCTGCGGCCGGGGCTCGTGCTCGGGGCCGGGGACCGGTGGGTCGTGCCGGGCCTGCGGGAGCTGGTCGAGCGGGTGCCGGCCGCGTGGGACGGCGGCCGCGCCCTGCTGTCGGTGATCGACGTCGGCGATCTCGCCCGCCTGGTCGCCGCGGTCGCCGCCGGCCCCCACCCGGTTCCGCCCGGCGTGTACCACGCGGGCCACCCCGCCCCCGTGCGCGTCGGCGACCTGCTGGCCGTGCTCGCGCGGTACGGCGTGCTGCCGCCCCGCCCCGACGCCGACTGGCCGTGGGCCACCTGCCTGGAGCGCTTGCGGGCCACCCCCGGCCGGGCCTCGGAACGCCAGTTCGCCCTGGTCGGCCGCGATCACTGGTACCGCGCCGACCAGATCTGGGAACTGACGGCCGAGCCACCGGGCCCCGGCCCGCTGAGCCGCCTCCCGGACGCGGCCGAGTGGTACCGGGAGCGGCTGGGGCGGGGCGCCTGAGGTACCGCGGGTCGCGGACCGGGGACACGGGACGTGGCCCGCGGGCCGGTACGGCGAGTCCGTCTCGCGCACGCCGGGAAGCTCCCTCGGCGGGCTGTCCCGGTCCCGGGAGCCGCCCGCGGACGGTACTGGCCTCCGGGGGCCCATCGGCAGGTCCGTCGCCCGCCCGTTGCCGGGAACCGCACGACGGCCGTGTGGATCCTCGAGCCCCGGGCTTCACCCGGCGCGGAGGCAGACCGGCAGACCGGCAGACCGTGAGAGGCGGCCCGTCGGGTGGCGGACGCCGGACGCGCCGTCCGGGCCCGGTGGCGTGCGGCACGGGGTGCCGACCCGGCGGGGAAGCCTCCACCGCGCGGACTCACCGGCACGCTGGGATGCTGGGGGAAGCGGTGCCCATGGCCTGACGAGAGGCGGCGGTGAACGCCGTGCCGGGCTCGAGGAGGGTGATCGGGGTCATCCCGTGTCGCGCCCGCCGTAGCGTGTGACGGAACCGGCCCCGACCGCCCCGCTCCCGGCCCCGCGGCCTCCGCCTCCGCCCTGGGCCGCTGACAATCCACGACATCCGAATCGAGGCGACGGTATGAGCGCGACGCACTCTTCGCACACCGGGACCGCAAAGCAGCAGTGGGCCGAGGGTCTGACGATCTTCGCCGCCGTGACGCTCATGCTCGCGGGGATCCTGGACATCTTCCGCGGCATCATGGGGATCGCCGAGGACGACGTCTTCGTCACGACCCGCAGCTACGTCTTCGAGTTCGACCTCACCGGCTGGGGCTGGATCCACCTGGCGCTCGGCGTGGTGGCCGTGCTCGTCAGCATGGGACTCTTCAGGGGATCGATGTGGGCACGGGTCTCCGGCGTGGCCATCGCGGGACTCATCATCATCGCCAACTTCCTGTCGCTGCCGTACTACCCGGTCTGGTCCGTCGTGATGATCGCCTTCTCCGGGTTCGTCATCTGGGGTCTGTGCGTGTCACGGTCGGACACCGCCTCGCTGCGCTAGCGATCCGCCCGCGCGCGGGGACGACGGCCACCCGCGCGCGTCCGAACGGCCAGGAAGGCAGCGCGCGATGTGCCGATGGCTCGCCTACTCGGGTACGCCCGTCCTGCTCGAGACGATCCTCTACAAGCCGACGCACTCACTGATCGACCAGAGCCTGCACTCCCGGATGGGCGTCGAGACGACCAACGGCGACGGCTTCGGAGTGGGATGGTACGGACCGGACCTGAGCACCCCGGCGGTCGTCCGTGACATCGGCCCGGCCTGGAGCAACCGCAACCTGCGGGAGATCGCGGGCCACGTCCGCTCCTCCCTCTTCTTCGCCCACATCCGCGCCTCGACGGGGTCCGCGGTGCAGCAGACCAACTGCCATCCGTTCCGCCACGGCCGCTGGATGTGGATGCACAACGGTGCGATCGCCGAGTTCCACCGGATACGGCGGGACCTGGCGCTGGCCGTCGACCCGGCGCTGTTCCTCGACATGGAGGGCTCCACGGACTCCGAGATGATGTTCTACCTGGCGCTCACCCTCGGTCTGGAACAGGACCCGCCGAGCGCCGTCGCGCGCATGGCGGGCCTGGTGGAGCGGACCGGTCACGAGCACGGGGTCGAGTTCCCGCTGCAGATGACGGTGGCCGTGACGGACGGGGAGCGGCTGTGGGCGTTCCGCTACTCCAGCCAGAAGACCTCGCGGTCGCTGTTCTACAGCACCCGGGTGGACACCCTGCGCGCCCTCCACCCCGATGTGGAGTTCCTGCAAGAGGTCTCCGACACCACGCGCCTCATCGTGTCCGAGCCCCTCGGTGACCTCCCCGGCGCCTGGAACGCGGTCCCCGAGAGCACGGGTGGTGTGGTGCAGCCCGACGGTGACGAGATGTTCCCCTTCACTCCGCTGGAGCCGGCCCCGGCCTGATCCGGCACCGGACGGGACGAGGTCCCGTCCGGTGCCGGGCCTCGGCGCGGCGAAGCCCTGCCATGCCGGACGCCGTCGTGCGGGGCCTTGCCGTCCCGGCGCAGACGATCTGGTCCGAGAAGGGTCTTCGACCTGCGACGACCGGATGCATCGCGACGGGGGACGGAACGGGGACACGCCCGCGGCCCTCAGTCGATGCAGAACTCGTTGCCCTCGATGTCCAGCATCGGGATGCACGCGTCGTCGCCGTCGTACAGCGTTTGCACGTGTACCGCGCCGAGCGGGACCAACCGTGCGCATTCGGCCTCGAGTGCGGCGAGGCGTTCTTCCCCCACGAGTCCGGTGCCGACCCGCACATCGAGATGCACACGGTTCTTGGCGGCCTTCCCCTCGGGGACACGCTGGAAGTACAGCCGTGGGCCCACACCTGAGGGGTCGACGCAGGCGAACCAGGAATCCCGCTGCTCGGGTGGCTGCGAGCCCTTGAAGTCGTCCCAGGTGGCGAACCCCTCCGGCGGCGGCGGTACGACGTACCCCAACACCTCGCACCAGAAACGAGCGAGGCGCTCAGGTTCTGCGCAGTCGAAGGTGACTTGGAACTTCTTGATCGGCGTCATCGGCCCACCGTATTGGCGCGTGCCGTTCACCGGGATCCCGGGGTTCCGCGGCGGGGGGGGGTCTTGCCATGCGAACTGTTCCGATATATCGTTTACGTATCGCGATCGATCAACGAATGAATGAATGAATGGAGTGATGGCGATGCGTACCCACGGATACGAGCGTGGACATGGGCAGGACGGCTTCTCCCGGCGTGGCGGGGGTGGCCGGGATGGCTTCGACGGGCGCCGGGCGGCCTTCGGGCCCTTCGGTCCGGGTGGTCCGGGATTCGGCCCCGGCGGTCCCGGTGGCGGCTTCGGGCCGGGACCCTGGGGCGGTCGAGGGCGGGGCGGACCCAGGGGGAGGGCGCGGCGCGGTGACGTGCGGGCCTCGCTCCTGGCGCTGCTGAAGGACCGGCCCATGCACGGCTACGAGATGATCCAGGAGATCGCCGAGCGCAGCGGCGGGGCGTGGAAGCCGAGCCCCGGCTCGGTGTACCCCACCCTCCAGCTGCTGGAGGACGAGGGCCTGATCAGCAGTGCGTCGGAGGGTGGCAAGAAGTTGTTCTCGCTCACCGACGCGGGCCGTACGGCGGCCGAGGAGGGGCCCGAGGCCCCCTGGGAGGAAGCCTCCCGCGGGGTCGACTGGGAGGCGCTCGGTGAGATCAGGCAGGCCGGTTTCGGTCTGATGGAGGCCTTCGGGCAGGTCTGGAAGACCGGCAGCAAGGAACAGCGCGAGAAGGCGCTCGCGGTCGTCAACGACGCCCGCAAGAAGCTGTACCTGATCCTCGCCGACGAGGACTGACCGCTGGTCCGTACGAGAGCGAAGGCGCCTGGCGGAGGACTCGGCCAGGCGCCTTCCGCTTCTCCGCCGGAAGGCCGTGCCCGCTTCCGGCGTCTTCGGGCCGCCCGCGGAGACGCCGGTGCGGAGTCACCGGGGGCGGCACCCGCTCCCCGCGTCCCCGTGACGTGACGGCGGGCGTCCGCGGGGCCGTGAGGCGAGGCGGCGCGCGCCGCTGGTGCGAAAACGGCCTGATCTCATCCGTGAGGAGGAGATTTCGGCGCCCGCTGTCGGCTCTGTGCGGGACGCGAAGATGGTTCCCTCCGTGGATGACCCGGCCGGCCGGGACTGATGGGGTGGAGGATGTGCAACCCCGTATCCCCCGGCAGCCGGTCCGCGACCACGCGTTCCGGGCCATGGAAGACGACGCCGGGCTCAGTGCCGAGCTGGCGGCGGCGGTCGAGGGCGCTCGCCGGCGGGCCGTCCGGGACGGCGACCGGCAGATCGACACCGCGCACCTGCTGCACTCCCTCCTGGAGAGCGACCCCGAGGTGTGCGCCGCCTTCGGCGGGGGGCCGCGGCTCGCCCGTCTCTTCGGCTATCTCGTCCAGCGCAGCATCGGCTACGGCCTGCGCTGGCAGGGCGGCGTCGAGGACTCCGGCACCCTGCCCGTCGTCACGGCCGCCGAGGGCTTCTCCCCCCTCGCCTCCGCCGCGCTGCGGCACGCGCGGGCCAGTGCCGCCGGGCGCTCCGGACTTCGCACCCCCGACGAGGGCCGGCCCCCCTGTGCGCGCGGCGTCGCCCGCGGTGTCGACCTGCTCGCCGCGATCCTCGCCGACCCGCAGGCCCGCGCCGTCGAGGTGCTGGGCCGGGCCGGCATCGACCCGCGGGAGGTGCGCGCCCGGATCGACGACGGCTTCGACGACTACGCCGGCGACGGCGACGCGCCCTGACCGGGCCCCTTCCCCGTCCAGCGGCTGAGACAGGTGTCAACCGGGGTGACGGTCATGTCGTGGCCTGTCATCATGTGCCGGTGCGTACGTCTGTGAACAGTCAGGTCAGTCGCGGAAAGGGCATCGGGCTCTCTCTGGCGGTCGGGTCGGCCATCGCCTTCGGCGGATCCGGAGTGGCGGCGAAGCCGCTGATCGAGGCGGGACTCGACCCGCTGCACGTGGTGTGGCTGCGAGTGACGGGCGCGGCCCTGGTCATGCTGCCGCTGGCGGTGCGCCACCGCGCACTGGCACGCCGCCGTCCCGCGCTGCTCGCCGGGTTCGGACTGCTCGGCGTGGCCGGCGTCCAGGCGTTCTACTTCGCCTCCATCTCCCGCATCCCCGTCGGCGTCGCCCTGCTCGTCGAGTACCTGGCGCCCGCCCTCGTGCTCGGCTGGGTGCGGTTCGTGCAGCGGCGGCCGGTGACGCGGGCCGCCGCGCTCGGCGTGGTCCTCGCCGTGGGCGGGCTCGCCTGTGTCGTCGAGGTCTGGTCGGGGCTCGGCTTCGACGCCCTCGGCCTGGCCCTGGCCCTGGCCGCCGCCTGCTGTCAGGTCGGTTACTTCGTCCTCTCCGACCAGGGCGGCGACTGCGGTGACGACGCCCCCGACCCGCTCGGCGTGATCGCCTACGGCCTCCTCGTCGGCGCCGTCGTCCTGACGGCGGTGGCCCGTCCGTGGGGCATGGACTGGTCGGTGCTCGCGGGTGACGCCGCCATGGACGGTACCGAGGTCCCGGCCTGGCTCCTGCTCGGCTGGATCGTACTGATCGCCACGGTCGTCGCGTACGTCACCGGCGTGGTCTCCGTGCGCCGGCTCTCCCCGCAGGTGGCGGGTGTCGTGGCCTGTCTGGAGGCGGTCATCGCCACCGTGCTGGCCTGGGTCCTGCTCGGCGAGCACCTCTCGGCGCCGCAGATCGTCGGGGGCGCGGTCGTCCTGCTGGGCGCGTTCATCGCCCAGTCGTCCGCTCCCGCCAAGGGCTCCCCGGACCCGGTGGCCGCCGGCGGCCCGGAGCGGGAGCTGTCCGCCCGCGGGACGGCGACCTGAGAGGGGCCGAGAGGGCCGGATTCCCGCCGGGCGCGCCACGCGGCCCCGGTGTGTCGCCCGACCCGCCCGACCCGCCCGACCCCCGCCCGGCGCGCCGGTGGAGCCGTCCGGTGCGCCGGTGGAGCCGTCCCGGACGCGGCTCCCGCCGCCGCCCCGCGGTCACGTCCCGGGTCCGCGGCGCAGCAGGTGCTCGCGTGCCGCCGCGTCCCCCGGGCCGCCGCGCGCCGCGAGGCCCGCCGCGATGCGCTCCCGGGTCTCGGCGGGCCGGTGGTTCGCGTACTTGAACTTGGCCCGTACGCCCGTCACCTCGAGCCGGATCCCGCGGATCCCGGAGAGCGGACGGCCGTACGGCACCTCGCCCACCGCGACCCGCGCGGAGCCGCCCTCCGGCTGGAAGTGGCCCATCTGCCGGTTCAGCAGGTCGGCCTTGGCCTCGGGGTCGTCGACCGGGTGGGCCGTGCAGCGCAGTTGGACCGCCGTGTAGAAACTCGTCGGGGTGCCGTGCTCGGCCGGTCCCTCCGGCGGTGCCTGCCAGGGGCCGGGAACGTACACGTGGTCGTCGACCACGCTGAGCACGACCTCGGGGTCGGCCTCCATGGCCGCCCACAGGGGGTTCGGCCGGGCGAGGTGGGTGACGGCCTCGCCGCGGTCGGCGTCGTAGGCGAAGTGCAGGGGCTGGACCCACGGGGGGTCGCCCGGAAGGCCGTTGACGGCGAGCTGGCCGAAGTCGCGCGCGGCCAGCCACCGCTGCCACTCGGCGTCGTCGCGAGGCGCGTCCCAGGGATGGATCAGCATCACAAGGCCCTGAGGTAGGCGGGGAGTTCGGTGCCGGGCAGCAGGTCGGCCTCCGGGACGGGCGTGTCGTAGCCCTTGCGGAGGGGGACCACGCCGGCCCAGTGCGGGAGGGCGAGGTCCTCGGGCTCCTCGTTCACGCCGCCGGTGCGGGTCTTGGCCGAGACCTCGTTCAGGTCGATGCGGATGACCGCGGTGGCGGCCAGTTCCTTCCTGTTCGCGGGCCGGGAGTCGGCTGCACGGCCGGGGACGACGTGGTTCACCAGGGCGTCCAGGGCCGTGAGCTTCTCCTCGCGGTCGGTCACGTCGTGGGCGATGCCGTGCACGACGACGGAACGGTAGTTGACCGAGTGGTGGAAGGCCGAGCGGGCCAGGACCAGTCCGTCGACGTGCGTCACCGTCAGGCAGACCGGCAGGCCCGGGTCGGCCTGTCCCGTCATCCGCAGTGGGCGCGAGCCCGTCGACCCGTGCACGTAGAGCGTCTCGCCGACCCGGCCGTAGAGCGTGGGCAGCACCACCGGCGCGCCGTCGCGGACGAAGCCCAGGTGGCAGACGTAACCCTCGTCGAGTATCGCGTGCACCAGGTCCTTGTCGTAGGAGGCCCTCTCGGCGGAGCGGGTGGGGACCGTACGGTCGCTCGGGGTGTAGGCGGCGGGCGGCGTCGTCGACGGTGCGGTCCCCTGCGGCTGCGTGGTCCCCTGCATGGCGTTCTCCATTGCACTAGTGCATAATGATGTTTGTGCTAGGAGAGTATCCGATCAAAGGACGGCGCGCGGCCGACATCTCCGCGAGCGTCGAGCGGGCGGTGGGCGCCGGTGAGCTGGAGCCCGGGCGACTTCTGCCCCCGATGCGGGAGTTGGCCGAGCGGCTCGGGGTGAACCCGAACACCGTCGCGGCCGCCTACCGCACCCTGCGCGAGCGCGGGGTGATCGAGACCGACGGCCGACGGGGCAGCAGGGTGCGGTCCAAGCCGGCCACGACCGGCCGCGAGTTCATCCGGGTGGACGTGCCGGAGGGGGTGCGGGACGCGTCGGCGGGCAATCCGGACCCCGCGCTGCTGCCGCCGCTCGGGCCGGCGTTCGCCTGGGCCGCCGACCGGGGCGACCGGGAACCGGTCCTCTACGGGGACGAGCCGGTCGAGCCCGAACTGGCGCGGCTGGCCCGCGCCGAACTGGACGCCGACGGGGTCCCGGCCGGGTCGGTGGCCGTCACCTCCGGCTCGCTCGACGCCGTCGAGCGGGTGCTCGCCGCGCACCTCAGACCCGGCGACACGGTGGCCGTCGAGGACCCCGGCTGGGGTTCGCTCCTCGACCTCGTCCCGGCACTCGGCCTGCGCACGGTCCCGGTCGGCGTCGACGACGACGGACCGCTCCCGGAGGACGTGGACCGTGCCCTGGGGGCCGGTGCGCGCGCCCTGATCGTGACCGACCGGGTGCAGAACCCCACCGGCGCCGTGCTCGGCGCCGCACGCGCGCGTGCCCTGCGGGCCGTGCTGCGCCGGCACCCGGGGACCCTGCTCGTCGAGGACGACCACGGTCACCGGATCGTCGACCTGCCGCTGCACCCCCTCGCGGGCGTCACCCGGCACTGGGCCTTCGTCCGCTCCGTCGCCAAGGCCTACGGCCCCGATCTGCGGCTCGCCGTCCTCACCGGTGACGAGGTCACCCTCGACCGGGTCCGCGGGCGCCAGCGGCTCGGGCCCGGCTGGGTCAGCAGGATCACCCAGCGCGCCGTCGTACGGCTGTGGGCCGACGGCGCGGTGGACACCGCGGCGGTCGCGGGGGCGTACGGCAGGCGCCGGGACGCGCTGATCGGCGCGCTGGCCGGGCGGGGGGTCGCGGCGCGGGGCCGCAGCGGGATGAACGTGTGGATCCCGGTCCCCGACGAGACCGGGGCGGTGGCGCGGCTGCTGCGCGCGGGGTGGGCGGTCGCGCCCGGCGCGCGGTTCCGGCTCGCGGCTCCGCCCGGCATCCGGATCACCGTGTCGACGCTGGCGGAGGGGGAGGTGGAGGCGCTGGCGGACGCGGTGGCCTCGGCGGTACGGGTGGGCAGTGGGCGGGGGATCGTCTAGAGGAGAGCGGCGCTACCGGGTGCGGGGAGGGCTCGCGAACGGGGCGCTCGGGCGCGGAGCGGGGGAGGGGGTGGCCGCGTCGCGTGCGTCGGCGAGGGGCGGGGGAGCGGACGGCCGCGTCGCGTGCGTCGGCGGGGAACGGGCGGCGCGGGCGGGCCACACCACGTGCGTCGGCGGGCTGCGTCACCTGCGTGCGCGTGCGCCGGTGACGTCGTCGCCGGTCGCACCGTTCCCCGCGACTCCTTTCGCGCGCCCCTCCCCGGCGCCCCCACCCCGCTGCTACGCCTTGCCCCGCACCTGTGTCAGTGCCGCTCCCGCCAGGACGATCACCGCTCCCACCGGTGTCGACCAGGTCAGGGACTCGCCGAGCAGGGCCACGCCCGCCGCCGTCGCGATGACCGGGATGAAGTACGTGACCATCTGGGCGGTCGTCGGGCCGACCTCGGTGACCAGGCCGTACTGGATGAGGAGGGCCAGGCCGGTGCCCAGGACACCCAGGGCGGCGACCGCCAGCAGCGGCAGCAGCGGGAAGCGTGCCGGGAACGTGGTGAACAGCGGTGTGACCACGGCGAGTTGCAGGGTGGCCAGGAACAGTTGGGCGCCGGTCATGGACAGGGCCGAACTGCCGGTGCCGGCCAGGGTGCGGCGGACGTAGATCCATCCGATCGGGTAGCTCAGCGAGGCCAGCAGTGCCAGCGCCGTGCCGCGGGCGTCGAGTCCGCTGAAGCCCTGCCAGGCGCCCAGGACCGTCAGCACGCCGAGGAAGCCGAGGCCCAGGCCCGCCACCCTGACCCGGGTGGGCCGGTCCTCGGAGAGGGCCACCAGGGACAGGGCCATGCCCCACAGCGGCGAGGTCGCGTTGCAGATGCCTGCCAGGGTGGACGGGATGGTCAGTTCCGCGTAGGCGAACAAGGAGAACGGCAGCGCGTTCAGGAGGAGCGCGGCGACGGTCAGGTGCGCCCAGGTGCGGGCCCCCCGCGGCAGCCGGTCCCGCTTCACCGCGATGGCGACGGCCAGCACCGCCGTTCCGAACGCCAGCCGGCCGAGCGTGACCTGGAACGGCGCGTAGCTCCCCGTGCCCACCTTGATGAGCAGGAAGCTGAAGCCCCAGATCAGCGAGAGGAACCCGAAGCGCAGTCGCCAGTCCAGGGTGCGGCGGGGCCGGTCGGACGGCCGGACGTCCCCGGACGTGGAGGTGGCCGCGGACGCGGGTGCGGACGGAGAGCCCGTGGTGGTGGCGGTGGTCATGGTCCTCACCGTCCCCGACAACAACGTCGTAGCACAAGCGAGAATGTGCGAGCGATATTTCGTAGCATCGCTTACATGTTGAATCTGGAGCGCCTGCGCACCCTCGACGCCCTCGCCCGGCACGGCTCGGTCAGCGGCGCCGCCGCGGGGCTGCACATCACGACCTCGGCCGTCTCGCAGCAGATGGCCAAGCTGGAACGCGAGGTCGGCCAGCAGCTCCTCGCCAAGAACGGGCGGGGCGTCCGGCTCACGGACGCGGGCCGGCTGCTCGCCGACCACGCGGCCCGCATCCTGTCCCAGGTCGAGCTGGCCCAGTCGGACCTGGAGGCCCAGCGCGGCCAGGTGGTGGGGGAACTGAGACTGTCGGCGTTCCCGACCGCCGCGCGCGGGCTGTTCCCCACCGCGCTCGCCGGTCTGCGCGGGGAACACCCCGGGCTCCGCGTGCGCTCCAGCGAGCTGGAGCCGGAGCGCGGCATCGCCGGGGTGATCCGCGGCGACCTCGATCTCGCCGTCGTCCTGGACTGGTACAACAAGCCGATGCCGGTGCCGGACGGGCTGGTCAAGGCACCGATCCTGGACGACCCCGCCGACGTGGCGATGCCGACCGGACATCCGCTCGCGGGACGGGACGAGGTGGACCTCGGGGAGTTCGCCGGGGACGAGTGGATCACCTGGGGCGACGGCGAGTTCTGCCACGAGTGGCTGATGTTCACGCTCCGCTCGCGGGGCGTCGAACCGATCGTCGGCCACCGGGCGGCCGAGACGCACACCCAACTCGGGCTGGTGGCCGCCGGTCTGGGCGTGTGCATCGCCCCGCTGCTCGGACGCCACCCGGTGCCGGAGGGAGTCGTCATGGTCCCGCTCCGGCAGCGGCTGCGCCGGCACGTCTACGCCCTGTGGCGGGCCGACGCCGACCGCCGCCCGTCGATCAGGGCGGCGGTGCGGGCGCTGAAGTCGGCCGCCGACGACCTCGGCTGACACCGGCCGGCCGCCGACGGTCCGGGTCGGCACCGGCCGGACGCCGGCCGACGCGACGGACGCCGGCTGCTTCCATTCCCGCTGGCCTCGCTGGCCTCGCTGGCCTCGCTGGCCTCGCTGGCCTCGCTGGCCTCGCTGGCCCCGCAGGCCCTACAGGCCCTACAGGCCCCGCAGGCCCTACAGGCCCCGCGGGCCCTACAGGTCGGCCAGTTTGCGGAAGTCCCACGACACGATCTTCTCCGGGCGCAGCCGCACCCAGGCGTGCCGTCCGTCGTGCGGTATGGCGTCCAGACCGAAGTTCTTGCGGGCGAACAGCGTCTCCACGGAGTCGAGTTCGGCGCACAGTTCCCCGGTGCGCGGGATCTCGCCCACGAACTCCACGGTGCCGGACAGCTCCACGCCCCGCAGCGACTCGTACTCCTCGCCGCTGTCGACCACGATCGCGACCCGTGGGTCCCGGCGCAGGTCCGCCCAGCGTCTGCTGCGCACCACGGAGTACAGCCACAGTGCGGAGCCGTCCCACAGGAACCACAGGGCGCTCACGTGCGGGGCGCCGTCGGCGGACACGGTGGCCACCCGGCAGGTGCGCTGGGTGGTGAGGAACGCGCTCACCTCGCCCGGCGACATCATGATCTTCCGGCCCCTGCGCTGGGCGACGGTCATCCATCCCTCTTCTCTCTCGGCTTCCCCCGCGTCACGCACGTCGTGCCGGAGGCATCTCTGGCATCACGTCGGAAAGGGACGGTCCGCCCGCACAGGATGAGTTCTCCTCCCCCGCCCGCGCAACGGCGGCTGTCCCCGCGCGCCGGGGCGGTCGCGTCAGGCCAGTGTGATCGAGTCACCGCTCACGCTGATCGCCACCTCGGGCAGGGACTTCGTCGCCGGGCCGCTCTTGACGCCGCCGTCGGTGATGGAGAAGTTGCTGTTGTGGCAGGGGCAGTTGATGACGCCGTCCGCGATGCTCTTCACCGCGCAGCCCTGGTGCGTGCACACCGCCGAGTAGGCCTTGTACTCACCCGCCTTCGGCTGCACGACGACCACCTTCTGATCGGCGAACACCTTGCCGCCGCCCTCGGGGATGTCCGCGGTCGTCGTCAGGGCCGCACCCGCCGCGGCCCCTCCGCCGGTGCTCGCGGACCCGGAACCGCCGGTGGTGCCGGCCGCTCCCGAGGAGTCCACCGAAGCGGACGAGTCGTCGTCGGAGCCTCCGCACGCGGTCAGCGCGACGGCGAGCCCCGCGGCTCCGGCGGCCGCCACGACGGTGCGGCGGGCGGGTCCCGGGGCGGAGTGGAACGATGCGCTGGTCATGCTGGGTTCCCTTCGACTGGATTCGACGGTGTGCCGAGAGGTACGGGCCACGGATGCCGCCCGTTCAGCGGCGCTCGCGCCCGTCCGGGCAGTGCCGAGATCCTGACCCGTCCGGGATGAGCGGGGCGTAAGTCACAGCTGTCGCGGAGCTGTCGGCAGGGCCCCGCGGGTCCGCGCGACCCCAGTAGCCTGGGGCGATGCTGAAGGAAGTCATCGCGACCCGTTTCATCGCGCCCCTGCGTGAGGGCGGTTCGCTGCCGGGTCTCGTCGAGGCCGACGACCTCGCCGCCTACGTCCTGAAGTTCACCGGCGCCGGGCAGGGCCGCAAGACACTCGTCGCCGAGGTCGTCTGCGGAGAACTCGCCCGCCGTCTGGGACTGAGGGTGCCGCGCCTGGTCACCGTGGAGCTGGACGCCGTGCTGGGCCTCGGCGAACCCGAACAGCAGGTGCAGGACCTCCTGCGGTCCAGCGGCGGCACCAACCTCGGCATGGAATTCCTGTCCGGAGCCCTCGGCTTCGACCCGCTCGCCTTCCCGGTCGATCCCGCCGAAGCCGGGCGGATCGTCTGGTTCGACGCGCTGGTCAACAACGTCGACCGCTCCTGGCGCAATCCCAACCTGCTGGTGCACCGCGGCGACCTGTGGCTCATCGACCACGGCGCCACCATGATCTGGCACCACAACTGGCCCTCCGCCGAGGCCTCCGCGGCCCGCCCCTACGACGCCACGGACCACGCCCTCGCCCGCTTCCGCCCGGACGTCGAGGCCGCCGCGACCGAGCTGGCACCCCTGATCACCGCCGATCTCCTCGCCGAGGTCACCGCCGGGATCCCCGACGCCTGGCTGACCGGCGAGCCCGGCTTCGACACCCCGGACGCGCTCCGGCGTGCCTACGCGGCACCCCTCCTCGCGCGCGCCGCCGTCATCCACGAACGCATCGAGAGGGACCGGTGAACGAGCGCCACATCATCAGGGCCAGCGAGGCCAACGAGCGGGACGTCTACGAGTACGCCCTGCTGCGGATCGTGCCCCGCGTGGAGCGCGGCGAGTGCATCAACGCCGGCGTCCTCGTCTACTGCCGGGCCCAGGGCTACGTCGGCGCCCGCACCCACCTCGACGAGGCCCGGCTGCTGGCGCTGGACCCGGACGTGGACGTGGCCGGGGTGCGTGCCGCGCTGCGCGCCGTGGAGAAGGTGTGCGGCGGCGGAGAGGCGGCCGGACAGGCGGCGCACGACGACGCCGGGCGGCGGTTCCGCTGGCTGATCGCCCCCCGCTCGACGGTCGTCCAGCCGGGGCCCGTGCACACCGGGCTCACCACCGATCCCGCGGCCGAGACCGACCGCCTCCTGGACCTCCTGGTGAGGTGAGCGGCCGGGTGATGGATCACACCGCCCCCGTGTGGCGTTGACACCGGATGCCAAGGCTTCTAGCGTCACGTCTGCCGAAGGTACTAAGCGGTCGCTCACCGAGTCGACGGTGATCAGGACGGTCGCTCCCCACACGGACGTACATTCTCGAGGGCGAGGAGAAGCAGCAATGTCCACCACAGAGCAGCGGGTCGCAGTAGTCACGGGCGCGGCGCGCGGCATCGGTGCCGCCACCGCCGTACGGCTGGCCGCCGAGGGCCGCGCGGTCGCGGTGATCGACCTCGACGAGGCCGCCTGCAAGGACACCGTCGAGAAGATCACCGCCGCGGGCGGCCGGGCGATCGCGGTCGGTGCCGACGTCTCCGACGAGGCCCAGGTCGAGGCGGCCGTCGCGCGCGTCGTCGAGGAACTGGGCGCCCCGACGATCCTCGTCAACAACGCGGGTGTGCTCCGCGACAACCTGCTGTTCAAGATGAGCGCCGGTGACTGGGACACGGTGCTCAACGTGCACCTGCGCGGCTCGTTCCTGATGACCAAGGCGGTCCAGAAGCACATGGTCGACGCCGGCTTCGGCCGGGTCGTCAACCTCTCCTCGTCCTCCGCGCTCGGCAACCGGGGCCAGGCCAACTACTCCGCCGCCAAGGCCGGTCTGCAGGGCTTCACCAAGACCCTCGCCATCGAGCTGGGCAAGTTCGGCATCACCGCCAACGCCGTCGCCCCGGGCTTCATCGCCACCGACATGACGGCTGCGACCGCCGCCCGCGTCGGCATGGGCTTCGAGGAGTTCAAGGCCGCCGCCGCCACCCAGATCCCGGTGGCGCGCGTCGGCGAGCCCGACGACATCGCCAACGCGATCGCGTTCTTCACGGGCGAGGCCGCCGGTTTCGTCTCCGGCCAGGTGCTGTACGTCGCCGGCGGACCGCTCAACTAGACCACCAGGGATCACGGACATGACTGAACTGCCCGCACTCTCCGGCAAGGTCGCCCTCGTCACGGGCGCCAGCCGCGGCATCGGCTACGGCATCGCCGAGGCGCTCATCGCCCGCGGCGACCGGGTCTGCATCACCGGACGCAACGAGGACGCCCTCAAGGAGGCCGTCGACAAGCTCGGCGCCGACCGCGTCATCGGCGTCGCCGGCAAGGCCCACGACGAGGCGCACCAGGCGGTCGCCGTCGAGCGCACGATGGAGGCCTTCGGTCGCGTCGACCACCTGATCAACAACGCGGGTACGAACCCGGTCTTCGGGCCGATCGCCGACCTCGACCTGGACGTGGCGCGCAAGGTGTTCGAGACCAACGTGATCTCGGCGCTCGGCTTCGCCCAGCGCACCTGGCACGCCTGGCAGAAGGACAACGGCGGCGCGATCGTCAACATCGCCTCCGTCGCGGGCCTCGCGCCCTCACCCTTCATCGGGGCGTACGGCGTGAGCAAGGCCGCGATGATCAACCTGACGCAGCAGCTGGCGCACGAGTTCGCGCCGAAGGTGCGGGTCAACGCCATCGCCCCGGCCGTGGTGAAGACCAAGTTCGCACAGGCCCTGTACGAGGGCCGGGAGGCCGAGGCGGCCGCCGCCTACCCGCTGGCCCGGCTCGGCGTGCCCTCCGACATCGGGGGCGCCGCCGCGTTCCTCACCTCGGAGCAGTCGGACTGGGTCACCGGTCAGACCCTCGTCGTCGACGGCGGCATCTTCCTCAACGCCGGCGTGGCCTGACGAGACCCCGCCGTACCCGCCACGGGCGCCGCCTCCGACACCGGAGGCGGCGCCCGTGCGGCCGTGGAAACGTCGCACAGTGTCATGACAACGTCGTCATTCACCGTGATCCATAACGTGATGTTTGGAACGGGTTCAGCCGGGGTGGCGCTGCGGTATGGTCTGCCAACCCTTGGCATGGCAGATCGAGGAGCGTGCGCGTGTTCAACCGGAACCGATCCTTGCGGCAGGTCGCTGCGATCGTGTCCATATCCCTGGTGGCCGGGTGCGGCCTCCTGGGAGAGGAAGGCTCCGACGACGCCGGGCCGATCGTCGTGGGTACCACCAGTGCCCCCAGCACGTTGGACCCCGCCGCTTCCTGGGACGGCTCCTGGGAGCTGTTCCGCAACGTCTACCAGACGCTGCTGTCGTACCCCAACGGCGCGACGACGCCCCAGCCCGACGCCGCCACCTGCGAGTTCACCGACAACAGCAGCCGGACGTACCGCTGCGAGCTGCGGGAGGGCCTCTCCTTCTCCAACGGGGACAAGCTCGACGCGGAGGCCGTGAAGTACACCTTCGACCGGATCCTCGCCATCAACGCGCCCACCGGCCCCGCGGGACTGCTCGGCAGCCTCGACCGGGTCGAGGCCGTCGGCGACCGCGAGGTCGTCTTCCGGCTGAACAAGGCCGACGCCACCTTCCCGTTCGTGCTCGCCACCCCCGGCATGTCCCTCGTGGCCCCGGACGACTACCCGGCCAAGGCGGTGCGCGAGGACGGCGGCATCGTCGGCTCCGGCCCGTACGACCTGAAGGCCTACAAGGAGGGCGACCGGGCGGAGCTCGTCCGCAACGACCGCTACAAGGGCGCCGCCGACCGCAAGAACGGCGCCGTGACCATCCGCTACTTCCAGGACTCCGCCGAGATGGTCAAGGCCCTGCGGGGCAGACAGATCGACATCACCTACCAGGGGCTCGCCGCCGACGACATCGTCGCGCTGGAGAACAAGAGCGACGAGAACGAGGGCCTCCAGCTCGTCGAGGGTGCCGCCAGCAACATCAACTACCTGGTGTTCAACCCCAAGGACAAGTGGTCGAACAAGCTCGCCGTGCGCCGGGCCGTCGCCCAGGTCATCGACCGGGCCGCGCTCGCCCACAAGGTCTACAAGGACACCGTCGACCCGCTGTACTCGATGGTCCCCAAGGGCCTGACCGGCCACACCACCGGCTTCTTCGACGACTTCGGCGACCCCGACCCGGACAAGGCCCGCTCGATCCTCGACGACGCCGGCATCACCGCCCCCGTGCCGCTCACCCTCTGGTACACCACCGACCGCTACGGCTCCGACACCGCCCTGGAGTTCAAGGAGATCAAGGCCCAGCTGGAGGCCTCGGACCTGTTCGAGGTCACCCTCAAGAGCCGCCCCTGGAAGACCTACGTGGTGGGCTACCAGAAGGGCGAGTACCCGGTGTTCGGGCGCGGCTGGGCCCCCGACTTCCCCGACGCCGACAACTTCATCGCCCCCTTCGTCGGCGAGCAGAACGCGCTCGGCACGCCCTACCCGGCGAAGGAGATCACCCAGGTGCTGCTGCCCCGCTCCCGCCAGGAGAGCGACCGCGCCAACGTGGTGAAGGACTTCCAGGAGGCCCAGCAGATCATCGTCGACGACGCCCGGCTGCTGCCGCTGTGGCAGGGCAAGCAGTACATCGCCGCGAACGAGGACGTCTCCGGCGGCGAGCGGGCGCTGGACCCGTCGACGATCATGATGGTGTGGGAGCTGTCCCGCAAGACCAGCTGGTAGGCGCACCGCGGACGCCGTTGTCAGTGGTCACCTGTAGGTTCTGTGCCCGGTAAGTGACCGCACGACGGAGGACGTTGACGTGACCGACATCGCCATGCTGCCCGAGACCTGGCGCGGGGTCCTGGGCGACGAGCTGGAGCAGCCCTACTTCAAGGAGCTGACGGAGTTCGTCGAGGAGGAGCGGGCGAAGGGGCCCGTCTACCCTCCGCGCGAGGAGGTCTTCGCCGCGCTCGACGCGACGCCGTACGACCGGGTGAAGGTCCTGATCCTCGGGCAGGACCCCTACCACGGCGAGGGCCAGGGACACGGTCTGTGCTTCTCGGTGCGGCCCGGGGTGAAGATCCCGCCGTCGCTGCGCAACATCTACAAGGAGATGCACGCCGAGCTGGGCACCCCGATCCCGGACAACGGCTATCTGATGCCGTGGGCCGAGCAGGGCGTGCTGCTGCTCAACGCGGTCCTCACGGTCCGCGCAGGTGAGGCCAACTCGCACAAGGGCAAGGGCTGGGAGAGGTTCACCGACGCGGTGATCCGGGCCGTGGCCGAGCGGCCCGACCCGGCGGTCTTCGTCCTGTGGGGGAACTACGCGCAGAAGAAGCTGCCCCTGATCGACGAGACCCGGCACGTGGTGGTGAAGGGCGCGCACCCCTCACCGCTGTCGGCGAAGAAGTTCTTCGGCTCCCGTCCGTTCACGCAGATCAACGAGGCGGTGGCCCGGCAGGGCCACGAGCCGATCGACTGGACGGTGCCGAACCTGACCTGACCCTCACCGGGCCGGGCCCCCGGCGGACCGGCCCGGTGCCGCCTGACCGGGATCTTTGGTGCCTGCGGTTAGCGTCTTCGCAACAACGCAAGGAGGGTTCGTGGCGGAGCATCGGCAGGAACAGGCGGCGCCCGACGCCGTGCTGACCCGGATCGGGCAGCTGGTGATGCTGCACCACGGAGGAGACCGGGAGGAGGCCGGACGGCGCCTGCTGGAGCTGTGGGAGGAGCTGGGCGAGGAGGGCGACGCGCTGCACCGCTGTACCGTCGCCCACTACCTCGCCGACACCCAGGACGACCCGTTCGACGAACTGACCTGGGACCTGAGAGCGCTGACCGCGGCCGAGGAGCACGAGCGGGCGCCCGCCGTGCGGGCGCTGTACCCCTCGCTCCACCTCAACCTCGCGGCGGACTACGTCAAACTCGGCCGTACGGAAGCCGCCCGCACTCATGTGCGCAAGGCCCGCAGGGCGGCCAGGGGGCTCGGCGACGACACCTACGGCGACGGCGTGCGGGCGGCCATCAGCCGGATGGAGCTGCGGCTGGGGGAGGGCGGTCAGGACCACCTCCGGTCCGAGTAGGCGGGGCGACGGGGCCTCAACGCCCGTAGGCGCCCTCGCAGATCACGGACTCCGGGCTGCCAGGCCGCCAGCCCCCGTACTTCCGGCCGAGGTCGCACACATCGGCGTTGCCGCGCGCCCCCTCCTTCCCGTCGGAGACCTCGACGCGCGGCTGCGCGGGGCGACGGCGTTCCGGCCGGGCCGGTCCCGGGCGCGCCGGGGCCGGTGGGCGGTGGCGGGCGGACGGAGGCTGCGCGGCCGGCGCCGCGGGCGCGGTCCGTCGTGGTGACGCCGGTGCGCTCGGCTCCCGCCCGGGCTCCGTCCCGACCAGCTCCAGGGCCTCCCGGGCCGGTGCCTGCACCTCCTGCGTCCCGGCCCGCCCCTCGGACGGCTGGGCCGGGCCCGCGGGCGGGCGGGGTACGGGCGGGTACCGGACGGTCACGCATCCGGCGAGGGCCGTGACGGCCACGGTCACCAGAAGCGTCGCGGTAGTCGTCGTTCGCTGCACCCGCGCCACTCTGCTGGCTCCGGCCCGCCGAGGCACGGCGCACCGGCGGAGGATCCCCCACACGGGTGATCCCGTACCACTCGGGGAGGACGCGCGGTGGCCGGGAGTGACGTGTCGTCAGTCGCCGGTGACGCCGTCGATCCGCTCGCGCAGCAGATCGGCGTGGCCGTTGTGCCGTGCGTACTCCTCGATCATGTGCGTGTAGATCCAGCGCAGGCTGAACGGCTCCTCCGTGGACCGGCTCGTGCCACGGGAGAGGTCGTCCAGTCCGAAGCCGGCCGCGTTGCGCCGGGCGATCGCGATCTCGGCCTGCCAGCCGGCGTACGCCTCCTGCCAGGTGTCCTGCTCGGTGAGGTGGAACTCGCCGTCGCGGTCCTCGTCGTCGTAGTGGATCGGGCCGGCCCCGTCGTCCACGAGGACCCTGCGGAACCAGCCGCGCTCCACGTCCGCCATGTGCCGCACCAGTCCCATCAGGGACAGCTCGGAGGGCGGCACGGACGCGGTGCGGAGCTGGGCGTCGGTGAGGCCCTCGCACTTCCACGCGAGGGTCTGCCGGTGGTAGTCCAGCCAGCCTTCCAGCATGGCGCGTTCGTCGGCGTTCTGGGCGGGTTCGGTGCGCTCGGTCGTCATGCCCCCATGGTCGCCCGGCCTGCCCCTCCGCCACCACGCGTTTTCCGCCGGGCAGGCTCGGCGAGCGAGTGCCGTGGCGGGCAGCGTTCGCCCGTGGAGGAGCGGCGGCCGGTGCGTGCTCCGGGGGTACCCCCGGCCGGAGGCTGAGGGGGTGCCGGCCGGAGGCTGGGGGAGTGCCGGCCGGAGGCCCTCGTACTGGGCGTGCTCGGGTCTTCGGCCGGTGCGGCGGGTGGGGTCCCCCTTCCGGGGGAGCGTGCCGGGCGTCGCGACGGGGCGAACGTCGCCCGTCGCGGCACTAGCATCCGGCAGGCGGTGCCCGCGGCCCCGACCGGTTCTCTCCAGGACGGGGCCCGGCGCCCGCGCGGCCCGGAAGGTTCGCGGCTCGGCCCGCCGGGCCGCTCCCCAGGCCCTCGGCCGACGCCGGCCGTCTCGCCTGCACGGCCGGCGTCGGCCACGTGATGCTCCCGCGGCTCACCCGAGCCGACGGCCAGGCCCTGCGGGTACGCCGTCGTCCCCGCCCGGCGTCACACCGGCCACCCCGCCCGCACCGCTGCCCTTCCGGGCGTGTCCCGCGTCCGCCCGGCCGTCGTCGCCGTACGCGACGGCGGGCCCGGTGACCCGGCCCCGGCTCCTGCCGCGCGGGCCTCGGCGGGAGCGCCCGCCGGACGCCGCCGCGGGCCCCGTATCCTGCCGTGCAGGAAGGCGCGGACCAGCAGTGAAGGAGCCCCCCGTGAAGGTCGGCTGCATCGGACTCGGCGACATCGCGCAGAAGGCGTACCTGCCGGTGCTCGGCGCGCTGCCCGGCATCGAACTCCATCTCCAGACGCGCACCCCGGCCACCCTCGACCGGATCGCCGACGGCCTGCGCCTGCCTGCCGGGCAGCGCCACCGCGACCTCGACGCGCTGCTCGCCCAGGGCCTGGACGCCGCCTTCGTGCACGCCCCCACCGCCGTCCACCCCGAGATCGTCACGCGGCTCCTGGAAGCGGGCGTCCCGACCTACGTCGACAAGCCGCTGGCGTACGACCTCGCCGACTCCGAGCGGCTCGTCGCGCTCGCGGAGGAGCGTGGGACCAGCCTGGCCGTGGGCTTCAACCGGCGGTTCGCCCCCGGGTACGCGCAGTGCGCCGACCATCCGCGCGAGCTGATCCTGATGCAGAAGAACCGCGTCGGCCTGCCCGAGGAGGCGCGGGCGATGATCCTCGACGACTTCATCCACGTCGTCGACACCCTGCGCTTCCTCGCCCCGGGGCCGGTCGAGGACGTGACCGTGCGGGCCCGCGTCGAGGCCGGGCTGCTGCACCACGTCGTCCTCCAGCTCTCCGGCGACGGCTTCACCGCGCTCGGGGTGATGAACCGGCTCAGCGGGTCCAACGAGGAGATCCTGGAGGTGTCCGGCCAGGACACCAAGCGTCAGGTGGTCAATCTCGCCGAGGTGATCGACCACAAGGGCCAGCCGACCGTGCGGCGGCGCGGCGACTGGGTGCCGGTGGCCCGCCAGCGCGGCATCGAGCAGGCGACGCTGGCCTTCCTCGACGCCGTCCGCGCGGGAAGGACGCTCAGCGCCCGGGACGCGCTGGCGACTCACGAACTGTGCGAGCGGGTGGTCCGGGCGGTGCGGGAGCGTTCCGGCGCGGCCTGACCGCCCGCGCTCCCTCCACCAGACCGAGTCCGAGGAGGACGAGCAGGGCGGCGTGGACCGGCCAGTCGCCGAGGCGGACGTACGGGGTGACGCCGTCCGCGAGCGGCACCTCGTAGACGGCGGTGGTGCTCGCGTCCGTCCCCAGCCGCGGGCCGAGCCGCCCGCCGCCCGCGTCGTACACCGCCGAGACACCCGTCAGCGTCGCGTGCACGAAGGGGCGGCCGGTCTCCGCGGCCCGCAGGGCGCCCAGCGAGGCGTGCTGCGCGGGGGCCCAGCTGTCCTGGAACGTCGACGTCGACGACTCGCCGACCAGGACGTCGGTGCCGTCCGCGACGAGACGGCGGCTCATGTCGGGGAACGCCGTCTCGAAGCACACCAGCGGGCCGATGCGCAGGCCTGCCCCGGTGTTCATCACGACCTGCTCCGTGCCGCGCCGCCGGTCCTCGCCGGCCGCCTTGCCGACGGACGTGGCCCAGCCCAGCAGCGACCGGGCGGGGACGTACTCACCGAACGGCACCAGCCGCATCTTGTCGTACCGGTCGCCGGTCGGTCCGTCCGGTCCGACCAGGACCGAACTCTTGTAGATGCCGGGCCGGTCGGACCGGCGGGCGTCCACGTTGACCAGGATGTCGGCGCCGGTCGCGCGCGACAGGGCGGCCAGCCGGCGCGCCAGGTCGGGACGGTCGGCCAGGTCGTGGCCGACGCTGCTCTCGCCCCAGACGATCAGATCGACGTCCTGCCCGACGAGCCGGCGGGTCAGCTGCTCCTCCCGGTCGAAACGGCGCTCGGGCCCGTCGACGACACCGGCCTGCACGACGGCTATCCGCGCCTGCCCGTCGGTCTCCGGCCGCGGCGACCACGCCCATGCGGCGGAGGTCGCGGCGGCCGTCGCCACCAGGCCGGCGACGGCCGGCACCCGGTGCGCCGGCACCGCGACGAGCAGGGCGAGGGCGACGTTCACCGCCACCACCAGGAAGCTCAGCAGCCACACCCCGCCGACGGACGCCAGCCGCAGCGCCGGCTCCACCTGCCACTGGCCGGCTCCGAGCACACCCCACGGCCCGCCCAGCCCCTGCCAGGAACGGACCAGCTCCACGGCCAGCCAGCCCGAGGGCAGCACCAGCAGCGCGGCTCCGGCCCGGCCCCGCGAGGGCACCCCGCCGAGGAACCGGCGCGCCAGCCAGCCCCACGGCGCCCACAGCGCGCCCAGCAGGGCGGCGAGGACCAGCGTGAAGACGTGCAGGCTCGGCAGCAGCCACACGTGCATGGACAGCATGAACCCGAACCCGCCGGCCCAGCCGTCGTACAGGGCCCGCCTCCCCGTGGGCGCCGAACGCGCCAGCAGGAGCCAGGGGACCAGCGCGGCGTACGCCCACCACCACAGGCCGGGCGCCGGGAAGGACGGGACGGGCAGCGCGCCTGCCAGGGCCACGAGGGCCGAGCGCCGCCACGGGGAGGAGAGCCAGTGACCGAACGTCTTCATACGGCACCTCCCTACCCCGTGGTCGCTCCAGTGTGCGCGTCGGAGGCGATCTCCGACCAGATGGTCTTCGGCGGACGGGGAGCCGTACGGTCAGCTGGCGATGTCCCGGCCCGGCAGCCCGCGCCACTTCTCCCGCACCACCATCTCGCGCACCCGCCAGCCGTCCTGCGTCCGCAGCAGTTCGAAGGCGTACCGGCCGCCGCACACGAGGTCCGGCGCCCCGGCGGCCTCCTCCTCCCCGCCCGCCAGCCGCATCGGGCTCACGTAGTCGGCCTGGACCCGGGCGGTGTCGCCCAGGTCCTGTTCCAGGACCCCGAAGCGCAGTCTGCGGTTGACGATCAGATGCTGGCGCATCGAGAACGGCCGCATGCTCTCCTCGAGCCAGGCGGCGACCTTCCCCACCCCTCCCTCGACGCCGCCGGCCGAGCGGTAGTCCGCCCGCCCGTCGGAAGTGAACAAGGCCCGGTAGGCCGCCCAGTCGCCGTCGTCGACGGCGACCGCGTAGTCGGTGATCAGACCGTCGACGGCCAGGCGGTCCATCACGGCCGCGAGCTCCACACGCTGCGTCATGGCCCGAGTGTCAGGCCTGGCGGGCGCCGCGCCAAGGGCCGTGCGGGTACGTCCGTCCGATCGGCGCGGCGAACCGCCGAAGGCCTTCCGGCAGGAACCGGGCCGGGCGGGTTCGTGCCCCGCGCGTCCCTGACCGGCGGATCCCCGTCTGGCGCGTCCCGGACCGGCGCATCCCCGACCGGCGTACCCATAGGGTGAGCCCCATGTCTGCCATGTTGAGTCCCACGAGGACCCGCGCCGCGCTCCGCACGTCGGCGCGCATATCCGTCGAGTTGTTGCTGCTCCTCGTAGGGCTCGCGGTCGCGCTGTGGCTGTTGGGACAGATGTGGTCGATCGTGTGGCCGCTCGTCGTCGGCCTGTTCCTGACCACCCTGACCTGGCCCCCGACGCGCTACCTGCGCCGGTGCGGCTGGCCGCCCGCCCTCGCCGCGTCGCTGGTGACCGTCCTGTTCCTGCTGGTCGCCGCGGGCGTCGTGGCGCTGATCGCGATACCGGTGGCCTCCCAGTCCGGGGAGCTGACCGACGGGGTGGTCGAAGGCCTGCAGAGAGTGCGCGAATGGGCCGCCGGGCCGCCGCTGAACATCGGCGACGACCAGATCACCAAGGCCTTCGACACCGGGGTCGCCCGCGCCCAGGACGGCCTGGGGAGCATGGTCACCGCCGTCGTCACGGGAGTGAGCACGGTGATCGACGGTCTGGTCACCGCGGTCCTGGCGATCTTCCTGATGTTCTTCTTCCTCAAGGACGGCCCCCGGTTCCTGCCCTGGCTGGCCCGCCAGCTGCCCGGCCGGTTCGCCGCGGACGTCCCGACGGTGGCCGCCCGCAGCTGGGACACGCTGGGCGCGTTCGTCCGGTCGCAGGCGGTCGTCGGTCTGCTCGACGCGGTGCTCATCGGCCTCGGGCTGTGGATCCTGGACGTGCCGCTGGTGCTTCCGCTGGCGGTGCTGACCTTCGTCTCCGCGTTCGTGCCGATCGTGGGCGCGCTGTTCGCCGGATTCGTCGCCGTCCTCATCGCGCTGGTCTCCAACGGTCTGACGGACGCGCTGATCGTGCTGGCCATCATCGTCGTGGTGCAGCAGCTGGAGGGCAACGTCTTCCAGCCGATGATCCAGAGCCGGGGGCTCGGCCTGCACGCGGCGGTGATCCTGCTGGCGGTGACGCTCGGCGGCAGCCTCGCCGGGATCGTCGGCAGTCTGCTCGCGGTGCCGGTCGCGGCACTGCTCGCGGTGATCTGGAACTACGTGCGCGAGCAACTCACCGACCCGGCCGAGGAGTCGGGAGCGGACGAGGCGCACGACGGGGTCGTGGTGCCGTCGTAGCGCTCTTACCGGGGAGGGCGGCGTGGCGCACCGCCGCCCCGGTCGGGAACGCGCCCGGCCGGTCGCACGGGGATTCGGACGGGGACCAGGACGAGCGCCCGGCCTGGAGCCGTGCCGCGACGGGGCCGGCCTCAGGCCGCCCTGACGACCTCTCCGCGGATGGCCGCGGCCCACTCGACCACCAACAGCTCGTACTCCGCACGCTCCTGGGCCGACAGCGACCCGCCCGCGCGCAGCCACAGAGCCCGGATCTGCTCGTTCAACTCGGCGGCAGACCGCACGGAACCAGGGGCTGATGAACTCGGGGACATGGGCGACAGCCTAGGGGCAAGCACTGACACTGCGCTACCGGGTGGCTACGCAATCCCTATGGGCTTGGTCACGGGCCGCGTTCACCGCGCGGGGGGCGGTGTCTTCCGGCCTTGGGGCACAGCGGTACAGCCGTTAACGCTAAGCCGGTGATCACGGGGTCAGGGCAGGTCGTGGGCGGGACTACCGCAGCTCGGCGTTCGGGTGGGGCTGGGCCTGGAGCCGTTCACGGAGGTCGATTTCCTCGGGGGTGAGCGGGTCCTCGGGCCGGCGGATGCGCACGGGCTTGGGCCGCAGCGGCAGACCGTCGTCGGCCGCGGCTTCCTCGGCTTCCGCGAGCGCCCGGTACAGCGAGGCGACCGACGGGGACTTGCCCGCGTTCTTCCCGGTCTTGATGGTCAGCTTCTTCGCGATCTCGGGGACGGGGACGCCCTTGTCCTTGAGCGCGACGGCGAAGGTGAGCATGTCGTCGTCGATGACCTTCGGGCGGCCGCCATGGTTGCCCTTGGACGCGGCGATGACCTGGCCTTCGAGGGTCTTCTCCCGGATGTAGTTGCGCTCGATCTGCCCGGCCACGGCGAGCACGGCGAAGAACATGGCGCCCATGCCGTTGGGGTCGTAGATGCCGGTGAGCGGGCCGGTGAGGAGTTCGAGCTGGATGCCGCCGGCCTGGAGCTCGGCGGACAGCGTCATCAGCTCGGCCGCGTTGCGCGCGAGGCGCTTGAGCTCGTGAACGGTGAGGATGACCGGGGTCTCGGGGGCGGCCTCCTTGAACTGGTGGGCCAGGGCGAGCGCCTTTTCCAGCTCGGGCCGGATCTTCACCCGGGTGCTGATCTGCTCCTGGAAGACTTTGTGGCACTGGGCCCGGTGGAGGGCTTCGAGCTGGCTCGCCAGCTCCTGGCGTGCGGTCGAGGTTCTGGCGTACCCGATGCGGACCGGGCGCTCTGTGCGGGGCGCGGGCACGGCGGCGAGCGCCGGGCCCTGCTTCCACGCGCGGCCGGGGTGGCGGTCGGCGCGGACGAGGACTTCGAGTTCCTCGCGGAGCGCGGGGACGAGGACGAAGCGGGGGGTGTGGTACTTCGCGGCGGTCTTCCCGCCGCGGGTGCGGCAGGCGGAGCCGGCGGGCGCGTCACAGTTCGGGCAGTCGTGACGTTCTACCGCCAATGCGACCCGATCGGGCGTGAGGTCCATCCGGGAAGTCTCTCAGAAGTGCCTCGCACAACGTGCGGGTTTCGAGAGGACTTTTGCGAACGGCGACCTGCGAAAACGTGATCCCTGCGGGGGGTCTCGCAGAACTCTCACAGATGAACGTTTGTGAGAGAGCCCGAGTCGGAGCGGTGATCTTCGGTGATCAAACGCCCGGCCGCCGGTCGACAACCGGAAGCAGCCTGCTGAAGGTGTTTCGCGTGGCCACCGGGCGGTCCGCAAGAGGGGCCTGGGGGTGGTGCGTCAGTCCGAGGCGCCGCTGCGCCGGGCATAGGCGCGGGCGGCACGGACGCGGTCGCCGCAGCGCGTGGAGCACCAGTGGCGTCGGCCGTGGGTGCGCAGGAGGAACCGGTCGCAGGGGGCGGAGCCGCAGGCGGCGAGGATGCCGGCGTCGGGACCGGTGAGCAGGTCGGCGGCGTCGGCGGCGAGGGTCGCCAGTGCGTGGTTGACGGCCTGGTCGGTGGGGTGCGCCTGAACGCGGCGCAGCCCCTGGGCCCCGTCCCAGGCGAGGAGGGGGGCGGTGGGTACGGCCGTGAGGGCCTCGTTCACCGCGTGCAGGGATTCCTCGGGCGGGGGTGCGCCGTCCACGCGTGCGGCGAATAGGGCCCGGACGTGTCCGCGCAGGGTGCGCATCCGCTGGGCGCAGAACTCGTACAGCTGCACGTCCGGGGTGGTCAGGTTGTGAGCGGCGAGCCAGCGCATGGCGGATTCCGGGGCGGCGAGCAGGTCGTAGCTCTGGCCGGCGGGCAGGGCGGCGGCGGTGTCGGCGAAGTCCAGGGAGCGGTACCGGTCGGCACCCGGGGCCGGGGGCAGAGCGGTCGGTGCCACGTTGGTGGCCAGGGTGTCGTCCATGCCTCTCATGGTAGCGCTTGCAATTTTCCGTGACACCTGCCTAGCCTGGCATCACGTTAACCGCAGGTTTTTTTCGTGAGAAACGGAGATGTGATGTCCCAGCTCGACGCCAACCAGTTCCCGGTCCGCACGTTCGGCGGTCCGACCGCCCTGTTCGAGTACGGCGGCCTGCGCTTCCTGACCGACCCGACCTTCGACGGCCCCGGCGACTACCCCGCGCCCGGCGGCCCGACCCTGACCAAGACGGCGCCCTCCACCGCTACGCCCGCCGATGTCGGCCCCGTCGATGTGGTCCTGCTCTCCCACGACGAGCACGCCGACAACCTCGACACCTCCGGCCGCGCCCTGCTCGCCGACGTCCCCCTCACCCTCACCACCCCCGCCGGCGGCAAGCGCCTCGGGGCGAAGGCCAAGGGCCTGGCCGACTGGGAGACGGTCGAACTGGAGCGTCCGGGCGGCGGTACCATCACGGTGACCGGCGTCCCGGCCATCCACGGCCCCGGCGCGCGTGAGGAGATCGAGCCCTTCGCCGGCCAGGTCGTCGGCTTCGTCCTGACGGGCGAGGGCCTGCCGACGGTCTACGTCAGCGGCGACAACGCCTCGCTCGACGCGGTCAGGGAGATCGCCGACCGCTTCGCCCCGGTCGACACCGCCCTCCTGTTCGCCGGAGCACCCCGCTTCCCCATGCTCTTCGACGGCAACCTGATCGTCCTGGACAGTGCGCAGGCCGCCGAGGCCACCCGGATTCTTGACGCCTGCCGTGTCGTCCCGGTCCACCACGACAGCTGGGCCCACTTCACCGAGGGCCGCGACGCCCTGGAGGCGGCCTTCGCCGCCGCGGGCCTGACCGACCGCCTGGACCAGGACTGGGTGCAGCGCGCCTGAGTCCGGACCACCACTTAAGGAACCGAGAGCTCGTGCCGGGGCCGGGGCCGCAGCACGCCGAGCCACCGGCCCCGGCCCCGGCCCCGGCACGACCCTTCGCGGCGTCCCCTGCGCCGTGCCAGAACGACAGAGAAGGACCCGATCACATGTCCACCGGAACCAACGCCGACCTCGTGCACCGCTTCTACCAGGCCCTTCAGCAGGGCGACTACGACACGCTCACCGGCATGTTCCACCCGGACTTCGTCTTCTACCCACAGATCGACAGCCCCCGGCCCGGCGCCGCAGGGTTCATCGACGCGGAGAAGAAGCACCTCGACGCCTTCCCCGGCAACCGCCTGACGGTCCTCGACACCGTCGCCGAAGCCGACAAGGTCGGCGCCTACGTCGTGGTCGAAGGAGACCAGGGCGGCGACTACTACAACATCCCCCCACGCGGAGCGCACGTACGGTTTTCCATGTTCAACCTGTTCACGTTCAAGGACGGGAAGATCATCGAGAAGCGGGCCCACTACAACCTGGCCGACATCATGGACCAGCTCACGGCCGGCTCCGCCGCCTGACGACACGGGCCTCGACAGGGCCACACCCTGCCCCTCTCCACCGCCGCCCACCGACGGCACCCGCCTGGAACGAAACGCTCCCACCCAGACAGCGATCCGGGCCCCGGCGGAAGACGCCAAGAGCTCCTCTACTCCTCGTCGTCCTCATCCAGCCCGAGCCCGGCCGCGTCCGGGTCGCGCAGCGGGCGCAGGGCGCCGGCGGCCGGGGTGGAGGCGGTGAAGCTGTAGCGGCCGAGCACGTTGAGGTTCGCGTGCTTGAGCGGAGAGAGCCGGGCGATGTCCTCGTCCCGCAGCTCGTGTCCCTCGGCGCGGAGCTGGGCGACGGCAGCGTCGATGTACTTCGTGGTCCAGAGCACGATGGCGTTGAGGACCAGGCCGAGCGCACCAAGCTGGTCCTCCATGCCGTCGCGGTACGCCTGGTGGATGGTGCCGCGCCTGCCGTGGCACACGTCGCGAGCCAGCTTGTGGCGGGACTCCTGCACGGTGAGCTGGCGGTTCATCTGCCTGCGGTAGGTGTCGTCGACGGGGTCGACCATTCGCATCAGGTGCTCAGTCTTAGCGATCCGCCCGTACTCGGCGAACGCCTGTCCCAGGGGCATGGGGTGGCCCTCGCGGCCGAACATCCGCAGCAGGTCGTAGGCGCGGACCTGGTTGGTGACCAGGGAGCCCGCGACCCGGAGCATGTCCGGCCACCACGTCTCGATCTTCTTCAGGTTGACGCGGTTGCGGGCGAGCGGCTCCAGCACCCCGTACGTGCCCGTCTCCACCCCGGGCATCGTCGCCCGCCAGAACCGCTGGTCGTCCAGGTCCTTGAAGCGGGGGCTGAAGTTGTAGCCCAGGATCTTGAAGATCCCGAACACGATGTCGCTGTAGCTCGCATTGTCGGTGGCCACCATCTCCGGCTTCACGCCGCCGTCGAGGTTCAGCAGCGCGTCCAGAATGTGCAGGGAGTCGCGCGGGGTGCCGGGGACGACCATCTGCCCGATGCCCGCGACCTGGTCGTTGACGGCGTTGAGCCAGGTGATACCGCGCTTGAACCCGAAGTGCTTCGGGGAGGGCGCCGCGCTGATCGTGCGGACGGGAACGACGAACCGCAGTCCGTCGACCGAGGCCAGCAGCCCGTCGCCCCAGAACTGCACGATCGGCACCTCGGCCTGAGCCTCGATCAGAGCCGCGTTCGCCGTGGCGATGGTGTCGGCGCGCAGGTAGAACTGGTCGACGTGGACCAGGCGGGAGCGGGTCAGGGCCTCGTGGCCGGGGTTGGTGACCGGGGTCATGCCGATGTTGCACGCCTCGCTCACCAGCAGCGCGACCACCGAGGTGGTCAGGTCCTTCATGCGGGTGGTGCCGTCCCCGAGGTGGACAAAGGCGTTGAGGAACCCGGTCCAGGAGTGGACCTCGAAGAGCAGGTCCGGCAGGTCGATCCTCGGGAGCATCTTCTCGACCCGCTTGCGCAGCCAGGCCAGCGACTTCGGCTCGCCGAGCGCGCCAAGCTTCTCCACGTTCAGCTTCACCCGGCCCTTCGGCAGGACGTCGAGCGACACCTTCGCGGCCTTGCCCGCCGACTCCAGGCGCTCGGCCATCTGCTTCCAGCCCGCGTCCAGGGCCCGCACCAGCTCCGCCAGGTGCTCGGTGACGGGCATGTCCAGGCTCAGCCCGGCCAGCACGTCCTCGCACACCGCGTCCCACGCCGCGCCGTCCAGGAGCCGGGCGCGCGGGTCGGACCACCGGTGCGAAGGGGAGGCGAACACGTTGCGGTTGTTCAGAGCCCGGTGCAGCTGCTCCAGCACGCACACCACGTACGCGTCCCGGTCCACCGACCCCTGCGGCAGATCGGCGTTCGCGTAGACCGCCTTGCGCCACGCCGGCGGCACCAGCTTCTCGTCCACCTCGCGCGGCAGCAGCGGCTTGTCCTTCACCCGCCTCCGCGCCAGCGCGGGCAGCCGCTTCACCCCGGCGAGCACCCGCGCGCCGCCGGTCGACGCCGCCAGCGCCTTCGACTCGCCCAGCAGCGCCAGGAACGGGCGCACCGTGTTGTAGCGGGTGGTCAGCGCCGCCCGCATCGCGACGTCGGCGGAGTCCTCGTCCTCGGGCACCAGGGACACCACGAGGGCGGCCGCGGTCATCACCGTCTCCCGCGGGGCGACCTCCTCGACCGCCGCCCACAGCGCCGCCGTGTCCAGGTCGACGCCGTGCGTCTCCACCAGCTCCAGCTCCTCGAACAGCACCTTCGCCGCCCGCGCGAGCGTCCGGGACGCCTTCTCCAGCTGCGGCAGCGTCGACAGGCGCTCCTTCTCCGTCGCCCGCCTCGCGGTGCTGAGCAGCCGGGTCGCCATCAGCACCTGGAACAGGTCCAGGGTCTCGTCGATGGCCTTCGCCTCCAGGTGCCGCATCACCGCGGTGAGCATCGCGGTGCGCTTGGGTTCCTCGGCCCGCTCCAGACTCGCCGCCTTCGACCCCAGCCCGTACCGGGCGAGCGCGGCCAGCCGGTTCGGCGGGACCTGCGACAGCCGCACCCGGCCCAGACCGAACGCGCCAATCTCATCGACCCGCTCCAGCGACCGCGCGAACGCCGTCCCGGTCGTCCGCGTCGGCGGCCGGCGCAGCCGCTCCAGCTCCGAGTAACGGGCGCCCTCCGGCGTCACCAGCGTGGCCACCAGATGCCCGGGCAGCGCCGCGTCCGCCCGGTGCGCGGCTCTGGCGACCGTGGCGTGCAGTCGCTTCTCCGCGACCGCCCGGACCTCCGACACCTTCCGGGCCAGCACGCTCACCCCGGGCAGCAGCACACGGTGCCGGCGCAGCCAGCCCACCGCCTGGTTGAACAGGGCCACCGGCCCCTCGGCGTGCGTCCACGCCCGCCCGTGCAGGAATGTACGGAACTTCCGCCCCCACTCCGCATCCTCGTACTCGTGGTACTCGTACGCGTCCCGGACCTCCCACGCGTGCTCGTACGCCGTCGGCTTACGCTCGGTGTACTGCTTCACGCAGCTGACGTCCTCGATGCCGAGCTGTTCCCCGAGGTCCTCCACCACCGCCCACGGAACGTCCAGCGGGTCGTCCGGGAGGAACCGGCCGATGTAGCGCACGGTGCACATCTGAAGGGCAAACCCGAGCCGGTTGTGATCACCGCGCCGCTTCGCGACCAGCTTGCGGTCCTCGTCGTCGAGGAAGAAGAACCGCTCCAGCTCCGGCCGGGTCGGCTCCTCGTTGAACTTCCCGTACGAAGCCGCCTGCTCGTCGGTCAAGAACTCCACTGGCATGGACCTGACGCCAACGACGCCCGCAGCCGCTCAACGATCTTCCGCCGAACCCCGGCGCCAAGCTGATCGACTGTGCTAGAAGCCCATGATCACCGGCTTAGCGTTAACCGTTGTACCGCTGTTCCTCAAGGCCGTCTTCGACCGGTGCGAAGGGACGGCAGCTCGTCGGCACCCGGCCCGACAACTTCACACGTAGTACTCTCGCCGAAGTGGTCCGATGACGCACCGGGAGGGTGTCCATGGCGAGACGGAACGACGAGCGGCGCGCCGCCCTGATCGATGCCGCGATCGAGGTACTGGCCCGGGAAGGAGCCCGAGGTCTGACCTTCCGGGCGGTGGACACCGAGGCCGCCGTGCCCGTCGGCACCGCGTCCAACTACTTCGCGAGCCGCGACGACCTGCTCACCCAGGCCGGCGCCCGCGTCTACGAGCGGCTCCGGCCCGACGAGGCCACACTCGCCCGGCAGCGGACGGCCGGCCGCGACCGGGAGACGTACGCGGAGCTGATGCGTGAACTGGTCGGCCGCGTCGCCTCGTTCCGCACCGGCTACCTCGCCCTGCTCGAACTGCGCCTCGAGGCCACCCGCCGTCCCGAACTGCGCAAGGTCCTCACCGAGCGGGTCCGGGCCGACGTCGAGGGGAACGTCGCCTACCACGAGGCCTCCGGGCTCCCCGGGGACGCCATGGCCGTCAAGCTGCTCATCCTGGCGCTCAACTGGCTGATCGTGGAGCAGCTCACCCTGCCGGACGTCTTCACGGCGGCGGAGCGCGAGGAGCTGGTGACGGCGGCGGTCGACCGGATCGTGGCGGCCGAGTAGGCCGGGACTGCTGCCTGCTGCCCACGGCCGGGGGCGGCAGGCAGCAGGCGGAACGGCCGTGCCGGTGCGGCGCGGGTCGACTGCCGCCCGAGCGGGATCAGCCCGCCGACTCCGCCGCGTGCGGGCTCAGGACGCCCGTCGCGACGAGGGCGATGATCACGATGCCGAGGACCACGCGGTAGTACACGAACGGCATGAACGACTTGGTGCTGATGAACTTCATGAACCAGGCGATCACGGCATATCCGGACACGAACGCGATCACCGTCGCGAACCCCGTCGGTCCCCAGGCCACGTGGCCGCCCTCCATGGCGTCCTTCAGCTCGAAGACGCCGGAGGCCAGCACCGCCGGGATGGCGAGCAGGAACGAGTAGCGGGCCGCGGCCTCGCGCTTGTAGCCCATGAACAGGCCGCCGCTGATCGTGGCGCCGGAACGGGAGACGCCCGGGATGAGGGCGCAGGCCTGGCAGAGGCCGAAGGTCAGGCCGTCCTTGACGCCCAGGTTCTCCAGGCCCTTGCGCTGCTTGGGCGCCCGGTGCCGGCCGCCGTTCTCGTCGCGGGCGGCCAGCCGGTCGGCGATGCCGATGACGATGCCGACGACCACGAGCATCGTCGCGGTGATCCGCAGGTCGCGGAACGGGCCCTCGATCTGGTCCTTGAGGGTGACGCCGAGGACGCCGATCGGGATCGAGCCGACGATCACCAGCCAGCCCATCTGGGCGTCGTGGTCCTTGCGCATCGTCTTGTCGAAGAGCGACCTGGACCACGCGGAGATGATCCGCCCGATGTCCTTGCGGAAGTAGATCAGTACCGCGGCTTCCGTGCCGATCTGTGTGATCGCCGTGAAGGCCGCCCCGGGGTCCTCCCATCCGGAGAAGGCCGCGGTCAGCCGCAGGTGCGCGCTGGAGGAGACGGGGAGGAACTCGGTCAGCCCCTGGACGAGTCCGAGGATGAGAGATTCAAACCAAGACATGAGGTTACGGAGTCCAAGTGCCGATCGGGGAGGGCGACGGACACGGCGGGCCGCCGCGCGCGGTGATCAAGTGATGTGTCGGAGGCAGCGTAGCGCCCCCGGGTGACAGATCCGGCACAGGGGTTTCGAAGGAGAGTGCGCAGGGGAAGCGCGCACGGCGGTCGAACAGGGCGTATGTGTTGACCGGCCCGGGGGCGGCCGCTTACGTTGCTGCCGAGGGAAAGCGCTTGCTATGCCGGTTGCCGTGCTTGCCGCTCTCGCTCCCGTTGCCGGGCCGTTCGTCGGAGGAGTGCTGATCACGCCCATGTCCCCGTCCCCTCCGCTCGCCGGTCGCCGCATCCGCGCCGCCGTCATCGGCACCGGTGCCATCGCCCGCGGCTCCCATCTGCCCGCGCTCGCCCAGCTCGCGGCGGAGGGTGAGGCCGAGGTCGTCGCGGCCGTCGACATCGACGCCGGCGCGGTCGAGGCCTTCTGTGCGGAGGGCGGGATTCCGCACGCCTACACCGATCTGGAGCGGATGCTCGCGGAGCAGCGCCCCGACCTGGTGACGATCTGCACCCCGCCGACCCTGCACCGCGAGCAGAGCGTCACCGCGCTGCGGGCGGGGGCCTGGGTGTGGTGCGAGAAGCCGCCCGTGCCGACCCTCGCCGACTACGACGCCGTGATGGCCGAGGAGGGGGCCGCCGGGGGGCCGTACGCCTCGATCGTCTTCCAGCACCGCTTCGGGTCCGGGGCCGATCACGTACGGCGGCTGCTCGCCGGGCGGGCGATGGGGCGGCCGCTCGTCGCGCACTGCCAGACGACCTGGTACCGCGACACCGCCTACTACGCCGTTCCCTGGCGCGGACGCTGGCGGACCGAGGGCGGCGGTCCCGCGATGGGCCACGGCATCCACCAGATGGACCTGCTGCTCGATCTGCTCGGACCGTGGAGCGAGGTGCGGGCCATGGCCGGCCGGCTCGTCCACGACGTGGAGACCGAGGACGTGTCCACCGCCCTGGTCCGGTTCGAGAACGGCGCGATGGCCACGATCGTGAACAGCGTCCTCAGCCCCGACGAGGTCAGCCGCATCCGCGTCGACTGCGAGCACGCCACCGTCGAGCTGACCCATCTCTACGGCCACAGCAACGACAACTGGCGGATCACCCCGGCGCGGGACGTCCCCGCGGAACGGGCCGCGGTCTGGCAGGACTTCGGCGCGGACGTGCCCAGTTCGCACCTGGCCCAGCTGCGGGCGCTCGTCGCCGGCATGCGGGCGGGGGAACGGCCGCGCAGCAGCGGCGCCGACGGGCGCACCAGCCTGGAACTGGTCAGCGCCCTGTACAAGTCGGCGTTCACGGACGTGACGGTGAGGCGGGGCGAGATCGGGCCCGGCGATCCCTTCTACACGGCCCTGCACGGGGGTGCTCCCGGCTGGGCACCCGTCGTCACGCCCGCCGCGACTCCCGCCGCCTCCTCCGCCGAGCCGGCCGTGGAGTCCGCCATGACTCCCGTCCCTCCCGTCCCTCCCGTCGCTCCGGTCGGCAGCCGGGAGGGGGCGGCATGACCGGGCTGCGCCTCGTCCACACCCACGGCGACCGCGTCACCGTGACCGACTCCGGAAGCGGCGTCGAACTGCTCGCGTACGTCTACCGGCCCGAGGCCGCCTGGGAGGCGCCGAAGCCGTACATCCACCCGCTGCGCACCCTCGCGGGCGATGTCGTCACCGACTACCGGCCCAACGACCACCGCTGGCACAAGGGGCTGTCGCTGACCGCCTCCCACCTCTCGGGCGCCAACCTGTGGGGCGGCAACAGCTACGTGCACGGCGAGGGGTATCGCGCACTTCCGGAGCGCGTCGGCTCGATGGCGCACGTCGGCTTCGACGAGGTCACGGCGGACGGTGACCGGGTCGTCCTCGCCGAGCGGCTGACCTGGCATCCGTACGGCGGGGAGCTGTGGGCCGAGGAGCGGCGCCGGATCGAGGTGCACGACGTGGACCGGGCCGCCGGTTCCTGGGCGCTGACCTGGGCCAGCGCGATCACCAACCGCCGGGAGGAGCCGCTGCGGTTCGGCAGTCCGACCACCGCCGGCCGGGAGATGGCCGGCTACACGGGCCTGTTCTGGCGCGGCCCGCGCGCCTTCCGCGACGGCCGGATCATCGGCCCCGACGGTGAGGGGCCCGCACTGATGGGCACGCAGGGCCCCTGGCTCGCGCTGTCCGGCGAGCACGACGGCACCGACGGACACGCCACGGTCGTCTTCGCGCACGCCCCCGAGAACGACCAGTCCGGCGACGCCGGGTCCCATCCCGCGCACTGGTTCGTCCGCAACGAGCCCTTCGCGGGCCTGGCCCCGTCCTGGGCCTTCCACGACGAACTGGAACTGGCCCCCGGCGACACCCTCACCCGCCGCTACCGGGTGGTCGTGGCGGACGGCGCCTGGGAGCGGAAGGAGATCGCCGAGTACCTGGCGGCGCATCCCTGGTGAGCGGGGTCCGGCCCCCGTCGGTCATGCGAACCGCGTCGGGGGCGGCACATCCGGCGCATACGGTGCCTCTCGTGCGGATCACGCCGGGCTCACGAGGTCCGATCCACGCGGAAACGCCTGACGACTCCCGGCAGAGGGGCGCTTCTTCCCTCTGGCCGTCGCGGCGGGCGGAACGGCGAGGCCCGTGGGGGAGTCCCCCGTCCCCTGCCGCCCCGGGGGTCCGCCCGGCTCCTCGTGGCGTCGTACGGGCATGGACTCCCGGTGTCGGGGCAGGCGCGATGGCATGCAGGCACATCAGACGTATGCCACGGCCCACGGCCGGACCGGACCGACGGTGGAGGCCTCGCAGCGGCGGACCGGGGGAAGACACCGCCGCTCCGAACGGCGATGGGGCCGCTGGCACCGCAGGCTTCTGGCCTACCGCGGCATCGAACTGCTGGTGTCCCCCGCGCCGGAAACGGCGGGTGAGGAATGCCTGCTGCTGGTGCACATCCGCAAGGTCGTCGGGCGGGTGACCTACCGGTCCTGCGGCGAGTGCGCCCAGGGCGTGATCACCAACATGGTTCTCGACGAACCCTTCCGCGACAGCGGACTGGGCACCAGGGCACTGTCACATCTGAAGTCCCAGTACCCGGACATCACCTGGCGCACCACGCTCGACAAGCGTCTCACCCGCGATCTGCTGCGCCGGATGCGCATCCCCGGAACAGCCGCCGCGGGCATCTGCCCCCACGTCCGGCCCGCTCCCGTCACCGCCGGCTGAGAGTGCGGCTGCCGGGGAAGTCCTGCCTCCTCCGTGATCCCCGACCTCCGTGATCCCCGACGGACACGTCGGCCCGTGGGGATCGCCGCCTCGAACGGCAGGGAAAGGCCGGGACGGGCGGCGGGCGCAGTCGTGGATCGAGGCGTGCCCGATCCGTGGTGCGCTGCGGCAGGGGCCTGCGCGCCCGGTCGGCCCGGTCGCCTCAGTAGACGCTCAGGCCGTACGCCGACAGCCACTCGGTCACCGGCTGGTAGTAGGTGAACCCTCCCGAGCCGCAGTTCCCGCTGCTGCCGACGATGATGCCGAGGGCCGTGCCGCCCGAGAAAGCCGGACCGCCGGTGTCTCCGGGCTCGGAGCAGACGGTGGACCGGAACAGTCCGTAGACGGTTCCCCCGCCGTAGTTGACGGTGACGTTCACGGCCTGGACGGTCCCGCAGCGGTATCCGGTGGTCCGTCCGACGTGGCAGACCGGCTGCCCGACGACGGGATTCGCCGCGCCGGTGACGTCGCGGGTACCGGCGCCGGCGCCCAGCGAGACCTCGCCCGGGTAGGCGACCGCCGTGTTCGTGTACCGGACGCTCGCGTAGTCGTTGCCCGGGAAGCTGACTCCCGCGGTGACGCCGACGACGACGGTCAGGGCGGCGTCGGCGTACCAGGTACGGGCGCCCTGGGCGCACCGGCCCGAAACGAGCGCGTACAGCGCGGATCCGGAGCGGGCGTTGAAGCCCACGGTGCAACGGGTGCCGGTGCTGTAGAGGGTGTCGCCCCCGCGCACCGCGGCAGCCGCCTCTTGCCCCGCTCGTTCCCCGGCACGGGCGACCGGTCCGATGCCGGCGGACCAGCCGAAGAGCAGCGCCAGCACGACGACGGCCCGGACGACGTCTCGGAGCGGACTTTCGGTACGCAGGGGACCCACGGCGACCTCCCATGACATGTGCCTGCCATTGTGCACCTTCCGGACCCGGACGGTCAGACGGAAAGCCGCCAACCGCGGAGCACGTGGGCGGGCCGCCGGCCGTCCTCGCCGGGTCGTCCCCACGGGCCACGTACGGGCGGGGCGGTCTGGACCGGAGGGGCGGGCCGGGTGACGCCGTTGTGGTTTCCGCCGTTGTGGTTGCCGTCGGTCAGCGGTACCGCCGGTGGAACGCGCTGCCCTCAGGTGATCGGGTGGTGCTTCGAGCCTGTCCGGACTCGGCCGACCGGGCACGCTCGGCCGACCGGGCTCGGTCCCGTTTCGGGCCGCCGCCTTCGAGCGCCCTGGCGTGCGAGTCGTCGATCACCGCTCTCGACCCGGTCCGGTGCGGAAGCGCCCTTCCCTCAGCAGTGGTCAGGCGGCCGTCGGACCCGCCACCGTCCAGCCGGGGACCTGGGGGTGCGCCGAGAGGTCCTCGTGGTGGACCGGGGCGCCGCAGGCCGTGCAGGTGACCACGGGGACCATCTCGTGGCCGCAGACGTGCTCGACGACCATGGGGCGGTCGTCGTCCGCGCGGAGGTGGCGGTCGCCCCACGCCATGAGCGTCAGCAGGACCGGTTCCAGTTCGAGCCCCGCCCGGGTGGGCCGGTACTCGAAGCGCTGCGGGCGCTCGCTGTAGGCGCGCTTGGTCAGGATCCCCGCGTCCACCAGGCGGCGCAGCCGGGTGGCCAGGATGTCGCGCGGGGCGCCGATGTTGCGCGCCAACTGGTCGAAACGGCCGTTGCCCAGGCACACCTCCCGCAGGACGAGCAGGGAGTGCTTCTCGCCGACCAGCGCCAGGGCGTCGGCGATGGAGCAGGGACGCGGGTCTTTGGTGGAGGCGGCCATGCCGCCCAGTCTAGATGAGGGTTGGATTCTCCAACTTGTAAGTTTGATTTTCAAACTCGTAACGCTATGGTGAGTTCGGATTTCCTACTCACCGGTAATCGCCGTGCCAGGCGACCGGTCACCGTCCGGCGGCCAAGGAGGCCCGCACATGCGTGACGCAGTCATCGTCGAAGCCGTACGCACCCCCATCGGCAAGGGCAAGCCGAACGGCTCCCTCGCCCACGTCCACCCCGTCGAACTCCTCGCCCACACCCTGCGCACCCTCGTCGAGCGTTCCGGCGTCGACCCCGCGCTCATCGACGACGTCATCGGCGGCACCGTCGACCAGGTCGGCGAGCAGGCCATGAACACCACCCGGTACGCCGCCCTGTCGGCGGGCTTCCCGGAGGCGGTGCCCGCGACCACGGTGGACCGGCAGTGCGGCTCCTCCCAGCAGGCCGTGCACTTCGCGGCGCAGGGCGTCATCTCCGGTGCCTACGACCTCGTCGTGGCCTGCGGCGTGGAGTCGATGAGCCGGGTGCCGATGTGGTCCAACGTGCCGCCGGGCAAGGACCCCTTCGGTCCGGGCGTCGCCGAGCGCTACCCGCAGGGCCTGGTCCCGCAGGGCATCAGTGCCGAACTCGTCGCCGCGAAGTGGTCGATCACGCGCGAGCAGATGGACGCCTTCGCCGTCTCCTCGCACCGCAAGGCGGCCGAGGCCTGGCAGAAGGGCCTGTTCGCCGCCGAGGTCGCGCCCCTCGACGGTGTCTCGCGCGACGAGTGCGTCCGTCCGGACACCGGTCTGGACGTGCTGGCGGGGCTCCGGCCCGCCTACCACGACCCCGCCTTCGCGGAGCGCTTCCCGCAGATCGAGTGGAACGTCACCGCGGGCAACGCCAGCCCGGTCAACGACGGCGCCGCGGCCGTGCTGATCACGTCCGGCGACACCGCCGCACGCCTCGGCCTGCGCCCGCTGGCCCGCCTGCACAGCTTCGCCGTGACCGGCTCCGATCCGCTGCTGATGCTCACCGGAGTCGTCCCGGCGACCGAGAAGGTCCTGCGCCGGGCGGGCCTGCGCCTGGACGACATCGACCTGTTCGAGGTCAACGAGGCCTTCGCCGGCGTCGTACTCGCCTGGGCGCAGGAGACCGGCGCCGACCCGCGCAAGGTCAACGTGCGCGGGGGCGCGATCGCGCTCGGCCATCCACTGGGTGCGAGCGGTACCCGGCTGACGACGACCCTGGTCCACACCATGCGTGAACGGGGAGCCCGCTACGCCCTTCAGACGATGTGCGAGGCGGGTGGTCTCGCCAACGCGATGATCCTCGAGGGCGTCTGACACGCGACGCGTCCCCGCACGGTCGCGTCTCGCACACGAGCGCGTCCGACACGCGGAGGCGTCCGACGCGCGGGTGCCCCGGCGTGACGGACACCGGCGTCCGCGTCCGCGCGGGCGTGAGCGGTGGCGCCCGCGCGGACGCGGGCGTGAGCGGTGGTGCGGGCGGTGGCGCGGGCGGGCGTCAGCGGCGGCGCAGGTGGTGGCGTTTGCGCCAGGCGACCACCGTGCCCGCCGCCGCGGGCAGGGCGATGGCCGCCATCGAGACCAGGAAGAGGGGCGAGGTCGGGGACGAGGCGTTCGCCCCGGCGACGACGTACGCGGTCGTGTTCGGGATCGAACCGAGCGCGGTCGCGGCCAGGAACGGCAGCCAGCCCATGCGGGAGACGGCGGCGCAGTAGTTCGCCGCCCAGAACGGGACCCCCGGGAACAGCCGGGCCGCCAGCATCGACCGCAGTCCGTGCCGGCTCAACTGGCCGTCCGCCGCCTTCAGCAGCCGCCCCCGCAGCAGGGGCCGCAGCGCGTCCTGGCCGAGGATCCGGCCGAGCCCGAAGGCGAGCCCGGCGCCCAGCACCGTGCCGGCCAGCGCCGTGCCGGTGCCCAGCTGCGAGCCGAACAGCGCTCCGGCGGCCAGGTTCAGCAAGGGGCGCGGCACGAACGCCACCGTGCACAGGCCGTACGCCACCGCGAACACCGACGCCGCGGCGACTCCGCCCAGTTGGGGTGGCCAGCCCTCCGAGAGCAGCCGCTGCGGCTCGAACAGCAGCACGCTCGACGCGGCCACCGTCAGGAGTGCGACCAGGAGCGAGAACCGCGCCCACGGCGAGAGCAGCGTTCTCGTGCAGCGCGCGGCGAACCCCGTCGGCGCCGGGGCGACGACGGGCAGGGGGACGAGCGGTACGGGGACGACCAGCTCAGTGGCGGTGGCCCGGGGAGAGGCCGTGGCGGTGCCCCCAGAGCGGGTGTGGGCATCGAGCATCCGGCGACACTAACCGAAGGACAGGTGTGATCGCCGTGTGGTCCGTCTCATGGCCGTCGCAGGAGCGGGGCGGCGGAGGCACCGCCCGGCGCTCCCGCCGACACCGCCCGGCCGCCGAGTACGGTGCCCCGGCCGGTGCCGTGAGGCGCTGAGGGCATCGGGGCGTGGACCCCCGGCCGCTCGGGCCGGCCAGGGTCCGCCCGCCCCGCCCGCCCGGGAAAACCGTTCGACACCGGTTCCGCCGTCGGCGAGGATCGGCCCCATGTTCCGGTGCGCCTTCCTCCTTGCGGCATCCGCGGTCGCGGATGCGCCGAAGGCTGCCGTTCCCGTTCTCGTGGCCGCTGTCGACGGCGCCCGAAGCTGACCCTCTCCGGATCGACCGGCGGACCCCGCAGGGGGAGGGTCGGCGGGTTCCCCGGGGTCCCCGTCCCGGCCTGCGCGTCCTTCGCCGCCGGGGCCGTCACGCAGCACCCTCCGAGAGGCTTCGAGGTACCGCCATGCCCAAGACGGCTTACGTGCGTACGAAACCGCACCTGAACATCGGCACCATGGGTCACGTCGACCACGGCAAGACCACGCTCACCGCCGCCATCACCAAGGTCCTCGCCGAGCGCGGCACCGGCACCTTCGTGCCGTTCGACCGCATCGACCGCGCCCCCGAGGAGGCGGCGCGCGGCATCACCATCAACATCGCGCACGTCGAGTACGAGACCGACACCCGGCACTACGCGCACGTCGACATGCCGGGTCACGCCGACTACGTCAAGAACATGGTCACCGGTGCCGCGCAGCTCGACGGGGCGATCCTCGTCGTGTCCGCGCTCGACGGGATCATGCCGCAGACCGCCGAACACGTCCTTCTCGCCCGCCAGGTGGGCGTCGACCACATCGTGGTCGCGCTCAACAAGGCCGACGCCGTCGGCGACGGCGCGGACGCCGAATTGACCGACCTGGTCGAACTGGAGGTCCGCGACCTGCTCACCGCGCACGGCTACGGCGGCGACTCCGCGCCCGTCGTACGGGTCTCGGGGCTGAAGGCACTGGCGGGCGACCCGCGCTGGACGGCGTCGATCGACGCGCTGCTCGACGCGGTGGACACCTACGTGCCGATGCCCGAGCGCTACCTGGACGCGCCGTTCCTGCTGCCCGTGGAGAACGTGCTCACCATCACCGGACGCGGGACGGTCGTCACCGGCGCCGTGGAGCGCGGCACGGTCCGCCTCGGCGACCGGGTCGACGTGCTCGGCGCCGGCGTCGAGTCGGTGGTGACCGGCCTGGAGACCTTCGGCAAGCCGATGGAGGAGGCACAGGCCGGCGACAACGTGGCGCTGCTCCTGCGGGGCGTGCCGCGGGACGCCGTACGGCGCGGGCACGTGGTCGCCGCGCCGGGGAGCGTGGTGCCCAGCCGGCGCTTCACGGCGCGGGTGCACGTGCTGTCGACGCGGGAGGGCGGGCGCTCGACGCCCGTCGCCACCGGCTACCGGCCGCAGTTCCACATCCGCACGGCGGACGTGGTCGGGGACGTCGACCTCGCAGAGGTGGCCGTCGCCCGCCCCGGTGACACGGTCGTCATGACCGTCGAGCTGGGGCGCGAGATGCCGCTGGAGCCCGGCCTCGGCTTCGCCGTCCGGGAGGGCGGACGGACCGTGGGGGCGGGCACCGTGACCACCGTCGAGTGACGACGGAACACAGGCGGGGCCCGCAGGGGCCGGTACCGAACCGGTCTCGCGGGGCCCCGCGCTCCTCCGGCGCCCTGTGCCTCTGAGGCGCCTCGCGCTTCTGTGAGCCTTGCGCCATCGCGGGCCCTGCCACTGCGGGCCCAGCTCCTGCGGATCTTGCTCGCCTGTGGCACCCCGCGCCTTTCTCCGGTGCTTCGCGCCCCTGGCGCTTCCGCGTGTGCGGCGCTCCCGCGTTCCTGGCGCTTCCGCCCCTGCCGCGCCGTGCCGTGCCGCCCGCCCCCGTGGGTCCCACGGCCTCGGCGGGTCCCACGGCCTCGGCGGGTCCCGGGCACAATGACAGCGTGAACGACTCCATACCCGTCACCCGAGCCGTCGATCACGGCACCGCCAAGCTGATGCCCGACGTCGACCGGGAGCGGGCCTGGCTGCTGACGGTGGACGGGGCGCCGCAGTCGTACGTCGACCTGGACGAGCCGACGCATCTGGAGTTCGAGTACGCCCGGCGGCTCGGGCATGTCCTGGACACCGTCGCCGAGGCCGGCCGTGCGCTGGACGTGCTGCACCTCGGTGGCGGGGCGCTCACCCTGCCCCGGTACCTCGCCGTGACCCGGCCGGGCTCCCGGCAGGACGTCGTGGAGGCCGACCGGGGTCTGCTGGACCTCGTGGCCGAGCAGCTGCCGGTCCCGGCCGGCACCGGCATCACCCTGCACGCGGCCGACGCGCGGGACTGGCTGGAGGCGGCCCCGACGGCCTCCGCCGACATCCTGGTGGCCGACGTCTTCGGCGGCTCCCGCGTCCCCGCCCACCTGACGACGCTGTCCTACGCCCGCGAGGCCGGGCGGGTCCTGCGCGCGGACGGCGTCTATCTGGCGAACCTCGCGGACGCGGCCCCGTTCGCCTTCCTGCGCTCCCAACTCGCGACCTTCGCGGTGGTGTTCGAGCATCTCGCGGTCATCGCCGAACCGGCGGTCCTGCGCGGCCGACGGTTCGGCAACGCCGTCCTCGTCGCCGCCCACCATCCCCTGGACGTCCCGCCCCTGGCCCGCCGCACGGCCTCCGACGCCTTCCCCGCCCGCGTGGAACACGGCGCGTCCCTGAGGGAGTTCACCGGCGACGCCCGCCCGGTGGGCGACGCGGAGGCGGTGCCGTCACCGGTGCCGCCCGAGGGGGCGTTCGGGATCGGGTGACCAGCGCCGGCCTCCACTGCCGCGGGCCGCGGCCCTTGCCGGCCGCACCGGGGCCGGCCGGTCGGCCGGCGGGACGCGGGCGGGTCGCCAGCGCGGCCGGGCCGGCCGGCGCGAAGCCGGACGGGGGCCTCGCCGCCCGCGGGTGATGCTCGGCACCGGGAACCCGTGCGCGGCTCTCACCCGAGTGCGCCGGTGCTCCCGTCCGGCTTCGCCGGGGCCGGGGAGGCCTGGTCCGGCAGCGTCTTCGGAAGGGGACCGGTGGGGGCCGCGGCCGCCCGTCGGCCTGCCACCGGCTTCGTGCGGCGGGTCAGGTGGCGTACGTCCGGTACGCACAGGACCGCCGCCGTGACCACGACGACGAGGACGGCACAGCCCCACAGGGAGGCCGTGCGGCCGAAGAGGGACTCCGAGGGGCCTGCCAGGGCCGTGGCCAGGGGAACCAGGGCGACCGAGCCGAACCAGTCGTAGGCCGAGACGCGGGAGAGCTTCTCCTCCGGGATCTCCTGGTGGAGGGCGGTCATCCAGGACACGCCGAACACCTCCAGGGTGATGCCGGTCAGGAACATCACCGCGCACAGGACGCCGACCGGCACCGGCACGGCGAGGGCCGCCGAGGGCAGGGCCAGGGGGAACACGCAGAGGGTGCCGACGAAGAGGAGACGGTGTGGTCTCCAGCGGGTCATCAGCAGGGCGCCCGCCACCGTGCCCGCGCCGAAGAAGCCGAGGGCGAGACCCCAGGGGCCCGCCCCGCCCAGGTGGTCCCGGGCGACGAGGGGGCCGTAGACCGCGTCGGCGGCCGCCACGACGGCGTTGGCGATCGAGAACTGGAGCACGACGCCCCACAGCCAGGGGCGGCCGCTGAACTCCCGCCAGCCTTCCCGCAGATCGGCCAGCAGGCCGCCGCCGGGCTCGCGGTCCGGTATGTGTCCCACGTCGAGGAACGCGCGCAGCGACCCGGCGACGGCGAAGGCGGCGGCGTCCGCCGCGAGCACCCAGCCCGGCCCGATCACCGCGACCATGGCGCCGCCGAGGGCCGCGCCGCCGAGGCCCGCTCCCTGCATCGCCATCCGGAACACCGCGAACGCCCGGCCGGCCTGCTCGCCGCGCACCGAGGACATCAGCATGCCCTCGGCGGCCGGGCTGAAGAACGCCTGGCCGGTGCCGCCGAGGGCGGTCAGCAGCATCATCTGCCACAGCCGCGGCTCGCCGGTCAGGACGAGCACGGCGAACGCGGCCTGCGACAGACAGCTGAGGGCGTTGGCCGCGACCATCACCCGGTGCCGCGGCAGACGGTCCGCGACCGCCCCGCCGACCAGCAGGAACAGCACCAGTGGCAGCGTGCGGGCCGCCGCCACCAGACCGACGTCGCCGCCGTCGCCGCCGGCTTCGAGGACGGCGAACGCGGCGGCGATGAGGGCCCCGTTGGCCCCGAGGCCCGTCACGAACGCGGCGGCTGTCAGCAGGCTGTAGTTGCGGCCCGCCCAGGAGGGTCTGCGCAGGCGGGGGCGGGGATCGGCGGCTGAGGTCACCGGCCGACTATCCCCGCCCGGCCGCCGGTCCGGCAAGCCGGCGGCCGGTTTCGCCGGCCGGGGAGCCGGCGCGCGGGCGGTGGGGACTCAGCCGCCGGTCGGCTCCCCGTGCAGCCGCACGGTGGCGAGGATCTTCAGGATGGTCGCCTCGGGCAGTTCGTCCTTCACGCCCCTGGCGCCGTACAGGTTCCACGACACGTAGTCGTTGGCGGAGTTCTTGAAGCCGAAGGTGATCGCCTTGCCGTCGCTGTCGCACTTGCCCTTCTGCGGCGTGTTCGTCGACCGTGCCCAGGCGTAGCTGCCCTCGACCCCCGAGGCAGTGGTGAAGGGGGTGGCCTTCTTGTCGGTGGTGATGCTCTTGCGGTCCGGCTCGGTGTAGCCGCCGAACACCCACCAGGCGGGCGTGTTGAGGGCGATCTCGTCGGTGTTCTTGGCCCCTTCGGCACCCTTGCTGCCGACCATGGCCAGCGCGGTGTCGTCGGTCTTGCCGTCCTTGTCGTCGTCGGACGTGCACCACTTGGACTTGTACTCGGCCGTGCCCCCCTGGATGATCGCGTCGTAGCCGTCGGGCTGCTCCTTGTCCTCCCACTCGAAGCCCTGGCTCAGGCCCGGCGACTGGACCTCCCAGTCCGCGGGCACGTCGAAGGCGATGCCCCACTTGGGGTTCACGACGACCTTCCAGCCCGCCACGGTCGGCTTCTCGGTCTCGGTGTCGCGCGGGTTGTCGTCCGTGCCGGACGAGGAGGAGGCCGAGCCGCTCGGTTCGACCGACACCGTCGGGCTCGCACCGCCCTTGCCCTTGGCCTCCGGCTGCTCGTCGTCTCCGCCCAGCACCAGGAATCCGGTGACACCGGCGGCCAGGACGACGGCCGCGGCCGCCACGATCGCGACCACCTTCGTCCGGTTCCCGCCGCCACCGCCGGACTGCGGGGAGCCCGGCCCCCCGGGCGCGCCCCACTGAGCCGTCTGCGCGTAGGCACCGGGGTGCTGCTGATAGCCGGGCTGTTGCTGGTACCCCGGCTGCTGATACGGATTCGGCTGCTGGTATCCCGGCTGTTGGTACGGGTTGTTCTGCGCCTGCGGGTTCTGCTCTCCCCCGGGCTGCTGCTGTCCTGGCCACATGGCCGGAAACCCTAGTGCCGCCCATGACACGAACAGGTCACCGCCCCTCGTCAGGGCGGTACCGAATCGGCCGCGGCGCGCCCCCTCCCGCGTGGACTCCCTGTTCCCTCCCCCTGGCCGACGAGCCTACTCGTGGGTAACATCGCGGCATGAGCGCTGACCAGATGTCCATCGGCGAGATGCTCGCCGCCACTGTGCCCATGGCCCGGACGCTGAACCTCGAGTTCCTCGAGACCGGGCCGGAGAAGGCCGTGGTGGCTCTGCCGGACCAGGGGGCGTTCCACAACCACGTGGGCGGGCCGCACGCCGGGGCGATGTTCACGCTCGGCGAGTCCGCGAGCGGGGCGATCGTGCTCGCCGCGTTCGGGGACCAGCTGTCCCGGGCCGTGCCGCTCGCCGTCCGCGCCGAGATCGCCTACCGCAAGCTCGCCATGGGGCCCGTCACGGCGACCGCGACACTGGGACGCCCGGCCGCCGAGGTCGTCGCCCAGCTCGACGCGGGGGAGCGGCCCGAGTTCCCGGTGGCGATCGAGATCCGCCGCGAGGACGGGGCCGTGACCGGCGAGATGACCGTGGTGTGGACGCTGCGGCCCAACGGCTGAGCGGACGGGCCGCGGACCGGGACCCCGGACGCGGCTGCGGTCGTTCCCGCGCCCCGCGCCCCGCGCCCCGCGCCCCGCGTTCCGGGACCGGCGGCCCGCGCCCCGCGTTCCGGGACCGGCGGCCCGCGCCCCGCGTTCCGGGACCGGCGGCCACCGGCGCGGCGTGGAGCGGGACGGCGTCGCGTGGTGCCGGTGACCTCCCACCCGCGCCGCACCGCCCGGCGCCGGTGCTTCGCGGCGCCGTCCTCCCCTCTCGCCCTGCCGGGCGCCGGCGCTACGCCGCCCCGGCGGCCCTCGCCCGCACGCGGTGGGACCGTTCGCGCCCCGGCGCGCCGGTCTCCTCCAGTTCCGCCACGAACTCCTTGAGCCAGGAGACGAATTCCGGGCCCAGGTCGTCCCGGTCGCAGGCCAGCCGGACCACCGTGCGCAGATAGTCGGCCTTGTCGCCGGTGTCGTAGCGGCGGCCGGAGAAGACGACGCCGTGCACCGTGCCGCCCGCGGCCAGTTCCTGGAGGGCGTCGGTGAGCTGGATCTCGCCGCCGCGGCCGGGTTCCGTGCGTTCCAGGACGTCGAAGACCGCCGGGTCGAGGACGTACCGCCCGATGACCGCGTACCGGCTCGGAGCGTCCTCGGGCGCGGGCTTCTCCACCAGCCCCGTGACCCGTACGACGCCGTCCTCGCCGGACGGCTCCACGGCCGCGCAGCCGTAGAGGTGGACCTGCTCCGGTGGCACCTCCATCAGCGCGACCACGCTGCCGGCGTGCCGGTCGCGGACCTCCAGCATGCGGCTGAGGAGCGCGTCGCGCGGGTCGATGAGGTCGTCGCCGAGAAGGACCGCGAACGGCTGGTCGCCCACGTGGTTGCGGGCGCACAGCACGGCGTGACCGAGGCCGAGCGGGTCGCCCTGGCGGATGTGGTGGATGTCCGCGAGCCGGGCCGGATCGCGCACCGCGTCCAGTCGCACGGTGTCGCCCTTGGCCGCGAGGGCCTGCTCCAGTTCGAAGGCGTGGTCGAAGTGGTCCTCGATGGCCCGCTTGTGGCGCCCCGTGACCATCAGCACGTCGTCCAGACCGGCCGCGGCGGCCTCCTCGACGACGTACTGGATGGCCGGCTTGTCGACGACCGGGAGCATCTCCTTCGGCGTCGCCTTCGTCGCGGGGAGGAAACGGGTGCCGAGCCCGGCCGCCGGGACGACCGCCTTGCGGACGGCGGGTACGGCGGGGACACAGCCGGCGGGGGGCGCGGAAGGGTGGGGGGCGTTCATGGCGGTCATGCTGGACCACCGGGATGGGAGTTCCCCGGGAGACACGTCTGAGAATCCTGTGCGCGAGGGCCGGACCGCGGGGAGCGGGCGGGAGTCCGGGGATTCCGGACCGCTGCGAGCCGAAGCCGGAGCCGGAGCCGGAGCCGAAGCCGGAGCCGGAGCCGCAGTCCGGGGGCGACGGGACGACGGGACGGACCGGTCGCGGGGCCGACCCGGTAGGCTTCCCGGCGTGCGCCCGTCCCCGGCGCGCCGCGAAGCAGGACTCGTACGGGAGGAGCCGGCGGTGCACGTCCAGGAGTGGCTCGAGGCCGTACCCCCGGTCGCCATCTACGCGCTGGTGGGCCTGGTCATCGGACTGGAGAGCCTGGGCATCCCGCTGCCGGGCGAGATCATCCTCGTCTCCTCGGCGCTGCTGGCCTCGCAGCACGGCGACATCAACCCCGTGATCCTCGGCGCCTGCGCCATCGCGGGCGCGGTGATCGGTGACTCCATCGGTTATGCCATCGGCCGCAAGGGCGGCCGCCCGATGCTCGCCTGGCTGGGCGAGAAGTTCCCCCGGCACTTCAGCGAGGGGCACATCGCCACGGCGGAGCGGTCCTTCGAGAAGTGGGGCGTGTGGGCCGTCTTCTTCGGCCGCTTCATCGCCCTGCTGCGGATCTTCGCCGGGCCGCTCGCGGGCGTCCTGCACATGCCGTACTGGAGGTTCTTCACCGCCAACCTGCTCGGCGGCATCGTGTGGGCGGGCGGCACGACGGCCGTCATCTACTACGTGGGTGTCGTCGCGGAGTCCTGGCTGAAGCGGTTCTCCTGGCTGGGCCTGGTGGTGGCCGTGCTCATCGGCCTCACCTCGATGATCGTGCTCAAGCGCAAGGCGAAGAACGCCGCACGGCAGGCCGAGACCGAGACCGAGACCGCCGCCGCACCGAGGGCCGAGACGGTGGCGGCCGCCGAGTAGGCCACAGCCGCGCGCCCGCCGCGGCACCGCCCTACTCGTGGATATCGCCGTGGGCTTTCGCCAGGTCGGCGTAGAGCGTGCCGTTCAGCGTGATGCCCTGACGCTCCTCCTCGGACAGCTGCCGCCTGACCTTCGCCGGCACCCCCGCGACCAGCGACCCCGGCGGCACCTCCATGCCCTGCGGCACCAGCGCCTGCGCGGCGACCAGCGAACCGGCCCCGATCACCGCGCCGTTCAGCACGGTCGCCCCCATCCCGATCAGGCAGTCGTCCCCGACGCTCGCCCCGTGGACGACCGCGTTGTGGCCGACGGAGACCCGCTCGCCGATGGTCACCGGGAAACCGGGGTCGGCGTGCAGCGTGCAGTTGTCCTGGACGTTGCTCCGCGCCCCCACCGAGATCCGCTCCACGTCACCGCGCAGCACGGCGCCGTACCAGACGCTCGCGCCCGCCGCCAGCGTCACGTCCCCGATGACGGAGGACGTCGGCGACACGAACGCCTCCCCGTCGACCTTCGGTTCCCTGCCGCCGATGCCCACGATCAGCGCCTTGTGCGTCATCACCGTCTCCTCGTGTCCGTCCGCTCCCCGCACCGTACGTCACCCGGTGGGGTGAAGATCACAGGCTTCCGGCGTCCTGGCGCCGACGCGTGCTGAGTACGGTGAGCGGGTGCCGAAGCGCAAGAACACGTTCTCATCATGGCGGCGCCGCCTCGCCCAGCGGGCCGTCCACGCGGGCTGGGCCTGGGTGCAGCGCACCGGTTCCGTCACCGCCGAACACCCCGGCGGGCTCCGCTTCGGCTCGATCGGCTCCGGCACCCGGCTCGCCTTCCCGCTCGGCACCGTCTTCGGTGAACCCTGGATCCACCTCGGCGCGCACTGCATCGTGGGCGAGCAGGTCACGCTGACGGCCGGTCTGATGCCGGACCTCGACCTCGGCCCCGACCCGATCCTGCGGATGGGCGACGGCGTCGTGCTGGGCCGCGGCAGCCACGTCATCGCCGACACGACGGTCACCATCGGCAGCGACTGCTACTTCGGGCCGTACGTCTACGTCACCTCCACCAACCACTCCTACGACGATCCGCACCAGCCCATCGGCAAGCAGTGGCCGCGGATGGAACCGGTCGAGATCGGCTCCGGCTGCTGGATCGGCACCGGCGCGGTGATCCTGCCGGGGGCGCGGATCGGACGGAACGTCGTCGTCGCGGCCGGCGCGGTGGTGCGCGGCACGGTGCCCGACCACGCGGTGGTCGCGGGGGCGCCCGCCCGGGTCGTACGCCGGTGGACCCCCGCCGACGGCTGGCAGCCGCCGCTGCGCACCCCGGCCCCGGTGCCGATCCCCGACGGGGTGACCTCCGACCAACTGGTCGCGCTGTCCGGTCTGGACGAGGAGTCGGCGGCGAGGCTCGCCGAACTCGAACCGGAAAGGTGACGGGTGCGGCGGAACCCGGCCGCCGCCGACCGGTGGTACAGGACAGTAGACTTCGGAATCCAGACCGTTGGACTCCGGGCAGCGTCCGGACAGGCTGAATCGGACGGAACGTGTCGGACCTCGACCTGCTGACCCGGTCCCTGGCGCGCAACGTCAAACGCTGGCGCACCGACCGAGGCTTCACCCTCGAGACCCTCGCGGCCCGCGCCGGAGTCAGCCGCGGCATGCTGATCCAGATCGAGCAGGCCCGCACCAACCCCAGCCTCGGCACCGTCGTCAAGATCGGCGACGCGCTCGGCATCAGCATCACCACCCTCCTCGACTACGATCAGGGGCCCAAGGTCCGCGTCGTCCCCGCCGACCGGGTGGTCCGGCTCTGGCACACCGACGCGGGCAGCTACAGCCGGCTCCTCGCCGGTACGGAAGCCCCCGGCCCGCTGGAGATGTGGGACTGGCGGCTGATGCCGGGCGACAGCAGCAGCTCCGACCCGCACCCGGCCGGCACGGTCGAGATCGCCCACGTCACCGCCGGCGAACTGACCCTCACCGTCGAGGGCACGGAGCACCGCGTCCCGGCCGGCGCCAGCGTCACCTTCGAGGCCGACGCCGCCCACACCTACGCCAACCAGGGCGGGATCCCGACCGAGATGGTGCTCACCGTGTCGGTGCCGCCCGTGCACTGAGACACCCCGCCGACCGCCGCGGCGCCGCTGTCAGCGTGCGGCCATGGACGCACCCATCGGACGCCTCGACGACACCAGGCCCGCACCCGACCGCCTCGACGACCTGGTCGGTCCGGTCGCCGACGCGGTACGCCACTGGAGCGGCAGCGTCCCCGCCGAACAGATCGTCCACGTCGACACCGACCCGCGGTGGGCCGACACTGCCGTCTTCGTCGAGCACTACGGGCGGGAACTGCTGGAGCAGTCGGCGAACTGCGTGGTGGTCGCCGGCAAGCGCGGCGCCGAGACCACCCTGGCCGCGTGCGTCGTACTCTCCACCACCCGCGTCGACGTCAACGGCGTGGGGCGCCGTCACCTCGGCGCCCGCAAGGCGTCGTTCGCCGCGATGGACACGGCGGTGGGCGAGACCGGCATGGAGTACGGCGGCATCACCCCCGTGGGGCTCCCCGCCGCCTGGCCGGTGCTGGTGGACCCGGCCGTCGTCGACCTGCCGTACGTCCTCGTCGGCAGCGGGCGCAGGCGCGGCAAACTGCTGGTGCCCGGCAAGGCGTTCGCCGAACTGCCCGGCGCGGTGGTGCTGGACGGGCTGGGCGTCGCGCTCTGAGGCGGGCCTGCACCGCCCGCCCCGCAGGATGCCGGTGACGGGGGGCCCGGCCGGGCCGGCCCCCGCGAGGACGACCGGAACGTGGGGCGAGGGAAGGGAGTTGGGGGGAAGGCCGTGGCCACCCGCACCCCGGGGAGCCCCCTCAGGGGGTGTCAGGGGGCCGCAGCGGCCATCCGTTCAGCCCAGCCGGGGGATCTCGATCGCCGGGCAGCGGTCCATCACCATCTCCAGACCGGCGGCCCGGGTACGGGCGTGGGCCGCCTCGTCGACGACGCCGAGCTGGAACCACACCGCCTTCGCGCCCTTGGCGACCGCCTCGTCCGCGACGGCTCCCGCGAGGTCACTGTTCACGAACACGTCCACCACGTCCACGTCGAAGGGGATGTCCGCGAGGGAGGCGTACCCCCGCTCCCCGTGCACGGTCTCCGCCTTCGGATGGACGGGGACGACCCGCTTGCCGTAGCGCTGGAGCACCTCCGCGACACCGTACGCCGCCCGTCGCGGGTTCGTGGACAGCCCCACCACCGCCCAGGTGTCACCCAGCTCGGTCAGGATCCTGCGGATCGTTGCCTCGTCGCCGTACACGGCGGCCTCCTCTGACGGACGGACATCGCAGGACGCCGAACGGCGTCCGTCCGCTCAACATCGGACGGCCGTCACCGATTCCGCAACCGGGGCTGCGGGCGGCCCCGCGCCCGCCTACGCTCGGGCGCGTGCTGCGCATCATCGACCCCCGAACCGGCGAGCCCGTCGCCGCCGCCCCCGTCCGCCGTGGCCTCACCCGTGTCGAGGCCCACGCCTCGGGGTGCGGCAGCGGTACCCTCCGCGTCCTCCTCGTCGCCGACCTCGTCGTGCGGGTGCTGGAACTCGGCGGCACGTCGGTCCTGCCCGTACTGACCGGCGAACGCGAACAGGCGGAGCTGCGGGCCGCCGCCACCCGGCTCGGCGCCCGCCCCTTCGAGGACGGCAGGGACGTCTCCGCGGGATTCGGCGAGGCCCAGACCGTGCACGTGGCGGCGGCGGACGACCCCCCGGCGGGGGAGGGCGTGTGGGTCCCGGTCGCGGCCGTGCGGCCGGACGGCCCGGCCCCCGATCCAGCCGCCCTCCGCCTCGCCCTCCTCTCCCACCACCACCGCGCGCCCGCCCCGCTCGACGAGGCCGCGCTGCGTGCGGCCGGCATCACCCTGGCCCGCTGGCGCCGGGCCGTCGCCGACTGGGCGCGGAGCCCGTCCCGCCCGGTCCCCGAGGACCTGCGCGGACGGCTGCGGACCGCCTGGGAGGACGACCTGGACCTGCCCGCGGTGCTGCGCGTGCTGCGCTCGGTGGAGGAGGCCGGGCCGCGACTCCCGGACGGCGCCCGCTTCGAGACGTACGCCTACGCCGACCGCCTCCTCGGCCTCGAACTCACCCGTGACGTCGGGGCCCCGGCGTGAGCGCCGCCGCCGAGGCCGGGCCGCCGCGCCGGCTGGTCGTCCTGCGGCACGCCAAGTCGGCCTGGCCGCAGGGCGTGCCCGACCACGAGCGGCCGCTCGCCCCGCGCGGCCTGCGCGACGCCCCGGCGGCCGGCCGCGCGCTGGCCGGTGCCGGCCACCTCCCCGATCTCGCCCTGTGCTCCACCGCCGTACGCGCCCGCCGGACCTGGGAACTGGCCTCGGCCCGGTGGGACACCGTGCCGCCCGTCCGGTACGAACCGCGCCTGTACGCCGCCGACGTGCCCGAGCTGCTGGCCGTGGTCCGCGGGACGCCCGCCGGGGTCCGCACCCTGCTGCTGGTCGGACACAACCCCGGCCTGCAGGAACTCGTCCTCGGCCTGGCCGCGGACGCCCTCGGCGACACCCTGGACGGGATCCGGGTGAAGTTCCCCACCTCCGCCGTCGCGGCGCTGACCTGGCACGGCCCGGCCTGGAGCGATCTGCGGCCGGGCGCGGCCCTGCTGACCTGGACGGCCGTGCCGCGGGGGCGCGAGGACAGCGGCCGAGGCGGCACCGGCGACGACTCGGACAGGGCCTAGGCTGGCCCGATGCAGGACGAGTACCGCACCGTCGCCCACCCGGGCGTCCACGAGACCGAGGTCAACCGCTCCCGCTTCCTGTGCGCGCTCGCCCCGGCCGCCACCGAGGAGGAGGCCCAGGCGTTCGTCGCGGCCGTCCGCAAGGAGCACGCCGACGCCACCCACAACTGCTGGGCCTACGTCATCGGCGCCGACGCCTCCGTCCAGAAGGCCAGCGACGACGGCGAACCCGGCGGCACCGCGGGCGTCCCGATGCTCCAGATGCTGCTGCGCCGTGACATGCGCTACGTCGTCGCCGTCGTCACCCGCTACTACGGCGGGGTCAAGCTCGGCGCCGGCGGCCTCATCCGCGCGTACGGCGGCGCCGTCGGCGAGGCACTGGACACCCTCGGCACCCTCACCCGCCGCCGCTTCCGGCTGGCCACGGTGACCGTCGACCACCAGCGGGCCGGCAAGGTGCAGAACGACCTGCGCTCCACCGGCCGCGAGGTCCGCGACGTGCGCTACGGCGAGGCGGTCACCATCGAGATCGGCCTCCCCGAGGCCGACGTCGACGCCTTCCGCGCCTGGCTCGCCGCCGCCACGGCGGGGACGGCGCGGTTCGAGACCGGCGGGGAGGCGTACGGCGACGCGTGAGGGGCGGGTGCCGGCGACGACGCCGGATCAGGACGGTACGACGCCACAACGAAAGCCTTCATTGCGGTCAAAACGGTCACCCTGGACCGGACTTGCCGCCCCTGCTGCCCGGCCCTCCCGATACGCTCGGGAAGCATGAGGCTCCTGCACACTTCCGACTGGCATCTCGGCCGGGCGTTCCACCGGGTGAACATGCTCGGTGCCCAGGCCGGATTCATCGGCCACCTCGTCGCCACCGTGCGTGAGCGCGAGGTGGACGCGGTGGTCGTGTCGGGGGACGTGTACGACCGCGCGGTACCACCGCTCGCCGCCGTCGAGCTGTTCGACGACGCCCTGCACCGCCTCGCCGACCTGGGCGTGCCCACGGTGATGATCTCCGGGAACCACGACTCCGCCCGGCGGCTCGGCGTGGGCGCCGGACTGATCCGGCGCGCGGGCGTCCACCTGCTCACCGACCCGGCCGCGGCCGGCACGCCGGTGATCCTGCGGGACGCCCACGGCGACGTCGCCCTCTACGGACTGCCCTATCTCGAACCCGCCCTGGTGAAGGACGAGTTCGGTGTGGAGAAGGCCGCGCACGAGGCGGTGCTCGCCGCCGCCATGGACCGGGTCCGGGCCGACCTCGCGGGCCGTCCGCCGGGAACCCGCTCGGTCGTCCTCGCGCACGCCTTCGTCACGGGCGGCCGCCCCAGCGAGAGCGAGCGCGACATCACCGTCGGCGGGGTCGCCTCCGTGCCGGCCGGCGTCTTCGACGGCGTCGACTACGCGGCGCTCGGGCACCTGCACGGCTGCCAGACCCTCACCGAGCGCGTGCGCTACTCGGGATCCCCGCTGCCGTACTCCTTCTCGGAGGCCGACCACCGCAAGACCATGTGGCTCGTCGACCTCGACGCCGACGGAGAGGTCACCGCCGAGCGGATCGACTGCCCCGTCCCCCGCGAGCTGGCCCGTCTCCGCGGCGCACTGGAGGAACTCCTCGCCGACCCCCGGCTCGACCGGTACGAGGAGGCGTGGGTCGAGGCGACCCTCACCGACGCCGTGCGCCCGGCCGACCCCATGGCCCGGCTCACCGAACGCTTCCCGCACACCCTCAGCCTCGTCTTCGCCCCCGAGCGCGCCCCTGACGACCCCGACGTGTCCTACGCCCGGCGCCTCGCGGGCCGCAGCGATCAGGAGATCGCCGAGGACTTCGTGGCGCACGTGCGCGGTGCGGGTCCCGACGCGCGCGAGCAGGGCGTGCTGCGGGACGCCTTCGACGCGGTGCGCGTGGACGGCGACGCGCGGGAGGTGGCCCGGTGAGGCACCGGACCGTCCACGGGACGGCCCCGGTCCCGGTCCTGGCCCCGGTCCCGGTCCCGGTCCCGGCCCCGGTCCCGGTCCTGGTCCCGGCCCCGTCCGTCCACGCCCCGCTCCCGGCTCCGGGAGCCCGCTCCGACGATCACCGGGGGGACGCTCGATGAGGCTGCACCGCCTCGACCTCACCGCCTTCGGGCCCTTCGGCGGCAAGCAGAGCGTCGACTTCGACGAGCTGTCCGCCGCCGGGCTCTTCCTGCTGCACGGACCGACGGGCGCGGGCAAGACCTCCGTCCTGGACGCCGTGTGCTACGCCCTGTACGGCTCCGTCCCCGGAGCCCGGCAGAGCGGTCAGGGCCTGACGCTGCGCAGCGACCACGCCGCCCCCGGCACCCGCACCGAGGTCACCCTCGAACTCACCGTCGCCGGAAGGCGGTTGGAGGTCACCCGGCAGCCGCCCTGGGAGCGGCCGAAGAAGCGCGGCACCGGCACCATCGTCGACAAGGCCCAGACCTGGCTGCGCGAGCACGACGCCGTCGCCGGGACCTGGAAGGACCTCAGCCGCTCCCACCAGGAGATCGGCGAGGAGATCACCCAGCTGCTCGGCATGAGCCGCGAGCAGTTCTGCCAGGTCGTGCTGCTGCCCCAGGGCGACTTCGCGCGGTTCCTGCGCGCCGACGCCGAGGCCCGCGGCCGGCTGCTCGGACGCCTCTTCGACACCCGGCGCTTCGCCGAGGTCGAGAAGCGACTCGCCGAGCGCCGCCGCACGGCGGAGGCACGCGTGCGGGAGGGCGACGCGGCGCTCCTGGCCGACGCGCACCGCATGCAGCAGGCCGCCGGCGACGCCATGGACCTGCCCGAGCTGGCGCCGGGCGAGCCGGGCCTGGCCGAGGCCGTGCTGACCGCCGCCGCCGTGGCCCGCGGCACCGCCCGGGAGCAGCTGACGATCGCCGAGTGCGGCCGCCTGACCGCCGAGTCGGCACAGGCCGCCGCCGAGCGCGCGCTGGCCGACGTACGCGAACTCGACCGGTTGCAGCGGCGGTTCGCCGAAGCGCGGGAGCGGGCCCGGCTGCTGGAGGAGCGGGCCGGGGACCACCGTGAGGCGCGGGCGCGGAGGGAACGGGCGCACAAGGCCGAGGCGGTGGCGCCCGCCCTGGAGCTGCGGGAGGCCGCCGACGTCGAGCACCGCGGGGCCGCCGCCGCCGAGGCACGCGCGCGTGCGCTGCTGCCGGAGCGGTTCGCCGGCGCCGGCGCGGCCGGGCTCGCCACCGCCGCCCGCCGCGCCGCGCAGGAGCTGGGCGGGCTGGAGTCGGCCCGCCGCGGCGAGCGGCGGCTGGCCGCACTCCTCGCGGAGCGCGCCGACCTGGACCGCCAGGAGCGCGCCGACGAGGACGTGCTCGCCGAGACCGAGGGCTGGCTCGCCGACTGGGACGCCACCCGGGCGGCACTCCAGGAGCGGGTCGAGTCCGCTCAGGAGGCCGCGACCCGTGCCGAACAGCTCGCCGTGCAACGCGAGCCCGCCCGCCGCCGGCTGGCCGCCGCCCGGCTGCGCGACCAGCTCACCCGCGACACCGACGACGCCCGGCGGGAGGCACTCGCCGCCGGCGAGCGGGCACTGGCGGCCCGCACCCACTGGCTCGACCTGAAGGAACAGCGGCTCAGCGGCATCGCCGCCGAACTGGCCGCCACCCTGCGCGACGGCGAACCCTGCGCGGTCTGCGGCGGCACCGACCACCCCGCCCCCGCCCGCAAGGTCGCCGGACACGTCGGCCGAGAGGCGGAGGAGGAGGCCCTCGCCGCCTACCAGCGCGCCGAACAGGGCCGTGCGGACGCCGAGCGCGACCTCGGACTCGTCCGGGAGGGCCTCGCCGCCGCCCGCGCCGAGGCCGGAGACACCCCCACCGGACAACTCGTCGCGGAAAGCGATGCGTTGGAGCGGGACCACAGCCAGGCCCGCCGGGACGCCTCCGCGCTGCACTCCGCGCGCGAGGAACTGCGCCGGGCCGAGCAGGAGCACGAGCGCCGCACCACCGCCCAACGTGAGGCCGCCGTCAGGGCCGCCTCCAGGGTGGGCCACCGCGAGCGGCTGGAGCACGAACGCCTGGCCCTGGAGCAGGAGTTGGCCGAGGCGCGGGGCAGCTCACCGAGTGTGTCCGCGCGGGCCGAGCAGCTGGAGCGGCAGGCCGGGCGGCTCACCGACGCGGCCGACGCCGCCCGCGCCGCCGAGGAGAGCGCCGGCCGCCTCAAGGCCGCCGACGGCCGCCTCGACGAGGCCGCCTTCCGGGCCGGCTTCGACACCCCGCAGGCCGCCGCCGACGCCCTCCTCGACGAGACCGCCCGCCGCGAGCTGCAACGACGCCTGGACGCCTGGCAGTCCGAGGAGGCCGCCGTACGGGCCGTCCTCGCCGAGCCCGACACCGCGGCCGCCGCGCAGCGGCCCGCCGTCGATCTCACCGCCGCCGAACAGGAGGCCGGCCGAGCCGCCGAGCGGCTGCGCCGGGCCGCCTCCGCCCAGGACGCGGCCGCCCGCCGCTGCGCCGAACTCGACGGTCTCTCCGCGCGCGCGGCCGACGCCGTACGGCGGCTCGCGCCGCTGCGCGAGGAGTACGAGCGGGTGGCCCGCCTGGCCGGCCTCACCGCGGGCACCTCCGCGGACAACGAGCGCAAGATGCGCCTGGAGGCGTACGTCCTGGCCGCCCGTCTGGAACAGGTGGCCGCCGCCGCGACCGTCCGCCTCCAGCGCATGTCGTCCGGGCGGTACACCCTCGTGCACTCCGACGACCGGGCCGGGCGCGGCCGCAGCGGGCTCGGACTGCACGTCGTCGACGCCTGGACCGGACGCGAACGGGACACGGCCACGCTGTCCGGCGGCGAGACCTTCTTCGCCTCCCTCGCCCTCGCCCTCGGCCTCGCGGACGTCGTCACCGACGAGGCGGGGGGCGTCCGGCTGGACACCCTCTTCATCGACGAGGGGTTCGGCAGCCTCGACGACCAGACGCTGGACGAGGTCCTCGACGTCCTCGACTCCCTGCGCGAACGCGACCGCAGCGTGGGCATCGTCAGCCACGTCGCCGATCTGCGGCGGCGCGTCCACGCCCAGCTGGAGATCGTCAAGGGACGGTCCGGATCGGTGGTGCGGCAGCGCGGTCAGTGACCGAGCGGACGCCGGGGCAGCGGCGAGGAATAGACGACACTGGTCGTGACCGGCCCCAGGCCGCCGATCCTGCCCGTCAGCTCCTCCAGGTGCCGCATGGAACGGGTGGCGACCTTGATGACGAAGCAGTCGTCGCCCGTGACGTGGTGCGCCTCCAGGATCTCGGGCGTGACGGCCACGAGGTCGTGGAAGGGCTTGTAGTTGCCGTGGGGGTAGCGCAGCCGCACGAACGCCAGGATCGACAGCCCCAGCCGCTCGGGGTCCAGGACCGCCGCGTACCCCTGGATGACGCCCGCCTCCTCCAGCCGCCGCACCCGCTCGGTGACCGCGCTCGCGGACATCGACACGGCCCGCGCCAGGTCGGCGAAACTGGCCCGGCCCTCCCGCTGGAGGACCTCGAGAATGCGCCAGTCGGTGGCGTCCGGGGAATACACGGTCATTCCCGAGAGATACCAGGGGAATCCCCGGTCCGGCAAGCTCCACGCCGGGGAACGGCCCTTCAGCGGGGCGATCCCCGGCCGTAGGTTTCTGGTCATCGCCACCGCACCGAGAGGCCCGCAGATGACCGCCACCACCGCTGCCACGACCGCCACCACCGCCGCGGGGACCGCTTCCCCGCCGGCCGCCGCCGACCGCGTCCTGCGGTTCGCCCCCGCGGCCCCGGCCGACGCCGCCGCCCACTTCCGGGCCTCCCTGGTCTTCCACGCCGACGTCTCCGACGTGGCCGCCGCGCTCGAGGCCGGCGGCGATCCCGGCTTCGTCGTCCTGGACTCCCGTTCCACCGAGTCCTGGGACCAGGGTCACCTCCCCGGCGCCGTCCACCTGCCGACCGCGCTCATCGCCGAACGGGCCGAGCAACTCCTCGACAAGGACGTGCCGGTGGTGACGTACTGCTGGGGTCCCGGGTGCAACGGCGCCACCCGGGCCGCCCTCGCGCTCGCCGAACTCGGCTACCGGGTCAAGGAGATGCTGGGCGGCTTCGAGTACTGGGCGCGCGAGGGTTTCGCGTTCGAGACCCGGCAGGGCCCCGGGCGGCGCGGCGCCGACCCGCTCACCTCCCCGGTGCAGACGGCGCACTGCGGCTGCTGAAGGGCGGCCGGCCGGGGCGGCGGCGGGGCGGGACCTGCCGGCGTCAGAGCCGGGCCAGCTCCTCCACCAGGTCGTCCAGGCCCAGGGAGCCCTGTGAAAGGGCCGCCATGTGCCACGACTTGAGGTCGAAGGCGGCGCCGTGACGGGCGCGGGCCCGCTCCCGGCCCAGCAGCCAGGCGCGTTCGCCGAGCTTGTAGCCGATCGCCTGGCCGGGGATGCTCAGGTAGCGGGTCAGCTCGCTCGCCACGTAGTCCCCGGGGCGGCTGCTGTGCGCGTTGAAGAACTCCTCGGCCAGCTCCGGCGTCCAGCGCTCGCCGGGCCGGAACGGGGAGCCGGCCGGGATCTCCAGCTCCGCGTGCATGCCGATGTCGATGATGACGCGCACGGCACGCAGCATCTGCGCGTCCAGGTAGCCGAGGCGCTGCTCGGCGTCCGTGAGGAAGCCCAGCTCGTCCATCAGCCGCTCCGCGTACAGCGCCCAGCCCTCGGCGTTGGCGCTGACCATGCCCACGGTGGCCTGGTAGCGGGAGAGGTCCTTGGCCACGTAGGTCCACTGGGCGAGCTGGAGGTGATGGCCGGGGACCCCCTCGTGGTACCAGGTGGAGACGAGGTCGTAGACCGGGAAGCGGGTCAGGCCCATGGTCGGCAGCCAGGTGCGGCCGGGGCGGGAGAAGTCCTCGGACGGCGGCGTGTAGTAGGGGGCCGCGGCACCGCCGGGCGGCGCGACGCACGACTCCACCTTCCGCACCGGTCCGGCGAGTTCGAAGTGGGTGCCGTCCAGCGCGTCGACGGCCTGGTCCATGAGTCCCTGGAGCCAGTCGCGGACCTCGTCGACGCCCTCGACGTGCCTGCCGTGCTCGTCGAGGTGCGCGAGCGCCACCCACGGCGTCGCGGCGCCCGGCAGGATCTTCTCCGCCTCCTGCCGCATCTCGGCGAGGAGCCGGTGGTACTCGGCCCAGCCGTAGGCGTACGCCTCGTCGAGGTCGAGGTCGGTGCCGTTGTAGTAGCGCGCCCAGCGGGCGTACCGCTCCCGGCCGACGGTGTCCGGGGCACCCTGCACGGTGGGCACGTACACGTCCCGCATCCAGTCCCGCAGTTCGGCCAGGGCGGTGTTCGCGGTGCGGGCCGCCTGCTCCAGTTCGGCGCGCAGCGCCTCGGGGCCGGCGGAGACGAAGTCCTCGAACCAGCCGCGGCCCGAGCCGTCGGTGTCCGTCCACTCCGAGAGCTGTCCCGTGAAGGTGACCGCGGGCCGGGGAGCCCCGTACAGCTTGCGCTCCAGGCCGAGCGCCAGGGACTCCCGGTAGCCCGCCAGCGCGGCCGGCACCGCGCGCAGCCGCTCGGCGACCGCCGCCCAGTCCGCGTCGGTCTTCGTGGGCGTCACGGTGAACACCTCGCGCACCTGATGGACCGGCGAACTCAGGTTGCTGACCTCGCGCAGGCCCTCGTCGGCCTCGTGGACGGCGAGCAGGGCGGTCAGCCGCTCGCGCAACAGGCGTGCGCACCGGCGCTCGATGTCACTGTCCGCGCCGGGCGCGCGTTCGGCTTCGTCGAGCTTGGCCAGCGTGTCGCGCGCGAGTCGCGCGCGCGCCTCCTGCCCCGCCGGCGAGAAGTCGGGCAGACGGCTCGAACTCTCCTGCACGCCGAGGAAGGTTCCGGTCACCGGGTCGAGGGCGATGAGGTCGTCGACGTAGGCGTCGGCGACCGCACGGGGCAGCGGGCTGTTGGTCTGTGACATGGACACCATCCTCGTACGCGGCGGTGCGGCACGTCACGGCGTTTGTCCCGAAGCCGTCGGTGGCAGCAGCGGCCCGCAGTCCCACTGCTGGAAGATCAGCCGTGTCTCGACCCGGGCCACCTCCCGGCGTGCCGTGAACTCGTCGAGGACCAGCCGCTGGAGGTCGGCCATGTCCGCGACGGCCACGTGCACGAGGTAGTCGTCGGGCCCGGTGAGGTGGAAGACGGTCAGCGCCTCCGGCAGCCCCCGGATGCGTTCCACGAACGGCCCCACCAGTTCCCGCCGGTGCGGCCTCACCTGCACGGACAGCAGCGCCTGCAGTCCGCGCCCCAGCTTGGCCGGATCGAGTCGCAGCCGGTTGCCGAGGATCACGCCGGAGCGGCGCAGCCGCGTCACCCGGTCCAGACAGGTCGACGGCGCGAGGCCGACCTGCGCGGCGAGGTCGCGGTAGGTCGTCCGGGCGTCGTTCTGGAGCAGCCGCAGCAGCTGGAGGTCCACCGGGTCGAGTACGACGGATTCGGCCATCGGCCGAACGTAGCACGGCGTCCGGCCCGGAAGGACCGTCCGTTGTTCACCCTGCCGTCCATGGACTCAGCCGCAGCGAGCACACGCGCGTACCCGGACCCCGCGGGCACGCACGCGTACGACGACGTACGCACGTCCGAAGCGCCCCGCGCACTGGCCACCGAGGCCGTGCACGCCGGGCGGGACGACCTGGCCCGGCAGGGCCTGCACGCCCCGCCCATCGACCTGTCCACCACCTATCCCTCCTACGACAGCCGTGCCGAGGCCGCCCGCATCGACGCGTTCGCGGCGACCGGCGCCGAACCGGAGGGCCCGCCGGTCTACGGCCGGCTCGGCAATCCGACCGTCGCCCGCTTCGAGACCGCGCTGGCCCGGCTGGAGGGCACCGACAGCGCTGTCGCGTTCGCCAGCGGCATGGCCGCGCTGAGCGCGGTGCTGCTGGCCCGCGCCTCCCTGGGACTGCGGCACGCGGTCGCGGTCCGCCCGCTCTACGGGTGCAGCGACCACCTGCTGACCGCCGGGCTCCTCGGTACGGAGGTGACCTGGACCGACCCGGCCGGGATCGCGGACGCGCTGCGCCCGGACACGGGCCTGGTCATGGTCGAGTCGCCCGCCAACCCGACCCTCGCCGAGGTGGACCTGAGGGCGGTCGCGCACTCCTGCGGCTCGGTGCCGCTGCTCGTCGACAACACCTTCGCCACGCCGGTGCTGCAACGTCCCGTCGAGCAGGGCGCGCGGCTGGTGCTGCACAGCGCGACGAAGTACCTCGGTGGCCACGGGGACGTCCTGGCGGGCGTGGTGGCCTGCGACGAGGAGTTCGCCGGACTGCTGCGGCGGATACGTTTCGCCACCGGCGGGGTGCTGCACCCGCTGGCCGGCTACCTGCTGCTGAGGGGCCTGTCGACGCTTCCGGTCCGGGTGCGGGCCGCCTCCGCGACGGCCGCCGAACTGGCCCGTCGCCTGGCCGCCGACCCGCGCGTGGCGCGTGTGCACTACCCGCGGATCGGCGGCGCGATGGTCGCCTTCGAGGTGCACGGCGACCCGCACGAGGTGATCGCCGGCGTGCGCCTGATCACCCCGGCCGTGAGTCTCGGCAGCGTCGACACCCTCATCCAGCACCCGGCGTCCATCAGCCACCGGATCGTGGGCGAGCAGGAGCGCAGGGGAGCCGGGGTGAGCGACCGGCTGCTGCGGATGTCGGTGGGCCTGGAGGACGTCGACGACCTGTGGACGGATCTGGACGCGGCGCTGAACGGGTCCGTGGTGACGGTGAGCTGACGCCCGGTTCCCGGTTCGGGGGGCGGCGGAAGAGGGAGGGGAGCCGAACGGCCCGGCGACACTGTCGCCGGGCCGTTCGTCGTCCGTCCTCCGCCGTCGTCCGTCCTCCGCCGTCGTCCGTCCTCCGCCGTCGGCGTCCGGGCCGTCGCCGAGTGGCCGCCGGTCGGCCGAAGGCCTCCGAGGACGTCCGGCTCAGTCGCGGACGATCCGCTCCGTGGGCCGCTCGTACGCCTGCCGGGTGCCGGCGACGGCCGTGTCCAGGCGGGCGGTGATGACGAGCGTGCCCTCCTCGATCTGGTAGTCGAGCGGGAGGCCGAGGCCGCGCATGGCGGCGACCATGCCGGTGTTGGAGGCCTGCGTCACCGCGTACACGCTCTCGCAGCCCGCCTCGACGGCCATCGCGACCAGCCGGCCGAGCAGTTCGGCGCCGATGCCGCGCCGCTGCCACTCGTCCTCGACGAGCAGCGCGACCTCCGTCTCGTCGCCGTCCCAGAGCAGGTGACCGAGGCCGACGACGCGCCCCGACGGGGTCTGCACGGCGAGGGTGCGGCCGAAACGCGGGCTGAGCAGGTGGTTGAGATAGCGGTCGGCGTCGCCGACCGGCCCGTGGTAGCGCATACCGAGGGTGCGCGGCGAGCAGCGCTCGTGCATCGCCTTCGCCGCCGCCAGGTCGCCGGGGTCGGCCCGGCGCACGGTGATGGCGTTGCCCTCGGGGAGCGTCAGCACGTCCTGGCCCGGCGGGACGCGCGGACCCAGCCGGGCGTCCAGCTCCACCAGGGCCCGTGCCCGCGCGAACTCGGTCGGGGTGAACGGCAGATACGGCCGCTCCACGGTGATCACTCCACCCTCAGGCGCCCGCAGGCGCATCACGGTGTCCTCCAGGACGCCTTCCACGGGCACGCCCTCCGGCCCGCGCCCTCCGCCGCGCACCGCGGCGGGCAACGAGCGGATCGTGCAGCGACCCAGCAACTGGCGCAGTGCCAGAGGCAGTTCGGCGGCGTCCAGCGCGGTCCGGGTGGCCAGGCCCAGCACCCGGGTCGGGGCGTCGACCAGGTCGTGGGCGTCGGCCCGCTCGATCCAGGTACCGGAGCCGCCCGCCCGTGCCACGGCCCGGCCGATCTCGGCCGCCGCGAGCGCACCGGGTGCCCGCAGCAGGAACTCGTCCACGGTGTCCCGGCCCAGCGGGTGCGTCTGGAGGCTCAGGATGTCGACGCGGTGCTCCGCCAGTGCCGTGCACAGCGCGGCCAGCGAGCCCGGAGCGTCCTTCACCGTCGTCCGCATCCGCCACAGGGTGCTCTCCCCGGTGACGCCGTCGGGGAGTCCGGACGGCCCGGCCTGCGCCTCGGTGGAGGGCGGCCGGGCATCGGTATCGCCGGGGGGCGGTGCGTGGCCGTGGCGTCGTGACCACCAGACGTGGAATCCGGCCGTGGCGACCAGGGCGGCCGCCGAGATCACCAGCAGCCGCGGGCCCTGCGGGCCGTGGCCCACGAGGCCCGCGACCACGTCGGCCACCGCGACCGCCGTGAACAGGGCGGCGAGCTCCACGACGTCGCGCCGCCAGTGGTGCACCGGACGGCCGTTCTTCGTCCGCGTCACATCGGACATGTCTCGAGTCATGTGGCCACTGTGAAGGAACGGTGTTGCGTGATCACGAACGGCTTGTGACCGGTAGGTAAAGGATACATTTGTCCTTTTTATTAATTCTTTGACGTCCTGGTCCGCGGCCTCCCCCGCGGAGGCGCCGCGCACCGGGAGATGACGCCGGTGCGCGGAGTGCATTCCAGGATAAGGGAGTTGAGGGAGTTACTGGCCCACCCGGCCCGGCTGGAGCACCTTGGTGAACAGCACGGTGCCGTCCTGCTCGCGCAGCCGCACGGTCAGCTCTCCGCTTCCGCCGTCGATGTCGACCTCGCCGAAGAACTGGTAACCGCCGGCCGGGGAGACGTTGGCGGCGGTGGGGGCCTTGACGAAGACCCGGTCCGGGCCGAAGGTGCCGTCCAGCGCGTTCGCCGGGAAGGCGCCCGCGTTGAGCGGCCCGGAGACGAACTCCCAGAACGGCGCGAAGTCCTTGAACGCCGCCCGCGACGGGTCGTAGTGCTGGGCCGAGGTGTAGTGGACGTCGGCCGTGAGCCAGACCGTGCCGGTGATCCGCCGGTGCTTGACGAACCGCAGCAGTTCGGCGATCTGCAGTTCACGGCCGAGCGGCGCGCCCGGGTCGCCCTGGGCGACCGCCTCGATGTTCGGCCTGCCGTCCGTGGCGTCGGGGACGACCAGGCCGAGCGGCATGTCGGAGGCGATCACCTTCCACACCGCCCGGGAGCGGGACAGCTCGCGCTTGAGCCACGCCAACTGCTCCTCACCGAGGATGCCCTGGGCGTCCGTACCCTGGTCGCCGGGGGAGTTGGCGTTGCGGTGGGTGCGCATGTCCAGGACGAACACGTCCAGCAGGGGGCCGTGGTGCTGCACCCGGTAGACGCGGCCGTCCGGGCGGCGCGGCGTGGAGAGCGGGAAGTACTCGGAGAACGCCTGCCGGGCGCGGGCGGCCAGCACGTCGACGCTCTTCTCGGTGTACCGCGCGTCGGCGAGGATCTCGCCCGGGTACCAGTTGTTGGTGACCTCGTGGTCGTCCCACTGGACGATGGAGGGCACGCGCGCGTTGAAGGCCCGCAGGTTCTCGTCCAGCAGGTTGTAGCGGAAGTTGCCGCGGAACTCCGCCAGGGTCTCGGCGACCTTCGACTTCTCCTCCGTGGTGACGTTGCGCCAGACGCGCCCGTCGGGCAGGGCCACCGTCGCGCTGATCGGGCCGTCGGCGTAGATGTTGTCGCCGCTGCACAGGAAGAAGTCCGGGTCGAGCGCGGCCATCGCGTCGTAGATCCGGTAACCGCCCAGCTCCGGGTTGATGCCCCAGCCCTGCCCGGCCAGATCGCCCGACCAGACGAACCGCACGCCGTCGCGCCGCCGTGCGGACACGGTCCGGAAGGTGCCGGTGACCGGCTCGCCGGTACGACGCGGGTCGTCCGGGTCGGCCAGCAGCACGCGGTAGTGGATCTCCTGACCGGACGGCAGCCCGTGCAGCCGGGTCGTGCCGGTGAAGTCCGTTCCGGCGCCGAGCAGCGGACCGTGCCGGCGGCTCGCGTTGCGGAACGACTCCGTCGCCGACGTCTCGACGACCATCCGCGCCGGCCGGTCGGAACGGACCCACACCAGGGCGGAGTTCGCGGTCACGTCCCCGGTCTGCACCCCCCACTCCGCGCGGGGCCGCCCCGACAGGGCGAGGGCGGGCGCCGCGCCGAGGCCGACGGGCAGGGTCAGGGCGGCGGACGCGGCGAGCGAGCCGCGCAGCACGCTGCGGCGTCCGGGGAGTGGACGGTGTGACATGGGTGGCCTCCTGGAACGGGAACCTGCCGGTGTGCACCGTCACACCTACGGGAACGCCGCAGCGCGCACGCGAACCACGGGTGAACAACCGGGCGCGGAACCCGGGCTCTGTCGTCACCCCGTCCCCGCGCGGGCCGTCGACACCGCCCCCCGCCGGAGCCGGGGCCGCCCCGGGTGAGGAGGCGCCGGATCGTCCCCGCGGGGACTCAGCGGCTGCCGTCGAGCAGCACGCGCGCGACGAGCGCCGGGTCGTCGTTCATCGGGCAGTGCCCGCAGCCGGGCAGCCGCACCAGACGGGCCCGGGGGATGATCTGCTTGGCGCGGACGCCCTGGCGGCGCACCAGCACCAGATCGCGGGTGCCCCAGGCCACCGTGACCGGGATGCCGGGGACGTCGTCGGTGAACCGGACGGCCCCACCGGCCCGCAGGGTCTGCTCGAACCCGGTGGCCCCGGCCAGCGCCAGCGTCTCGGCGACCACGGCCTCGGGTGAACGGCGCGCCGGACGGGCGTAGACGGTGCTGGTCAGGGCGGTCCGGCCGGCCGCCGATCGCGCCAGCCGCTCCACCAGCGACGGCGGCATCCGCCGCGCGATCTGCCGCATGGTCAGCAGCACGCCGAAGGCGTAGCGCCGCTCCGCCTCCGACCAGAACCCCGCCGGGGAAAGGGCGGTGACGGACCGCACGCGCTTCTCCCGGCCCAGCTCCAGGGCCAGCAGACCGCCCAGCGAGTTGCCCGCGACATGGGGGCGGCCCAGCTCCAGGGCCTCGCAGAAGGCGGAGAGCACCGCGGTCGTCGTGGACAGGTCGTGGGCGAGGCCCTCGGGCAGGGACGGGGACGCCCCGAAGCCGGGCAGGTCCACCGCGATCACCTCGCGCTCGGTGGCCAGGATGTCCACCACGGGGTCCCAGGCCTGCCGGTGGTGTCCGATGCCGTGCAGCAGGAGCAGCGGCTCGCCGCGTCCCACGCGCGCGTAGGAGACGGTGACGGCCTGCGGCCCGTCGGGGGTGGGGACCGGGAAGGAGACGGTGGCGGACATGGGGTGCTCCTCGTCTGAACAGGCGGACGCGGTACGGGCTCGGCGGCGGCACGGGCCGACGGCGGTACGGCCGGTGGCGGGCGGCCGGGCGATCGGACAGCCGGACGGGCCGCCGTTCGCGTAGACAGCTTGTCAGCAATTGCTACCAGCGGGTAGCCCCCGCGGGTGCGCCTCGCCGGACACGACGGGGGTGTCGCCGTGACGTCACGGCGACATTCGCGCGCGAACGCCCGGTGAACCCTTGTGCGCCGGACACCTGTGGGCTCCCCCAGGGTTGGAGGATTGGTCTTGACCAAGGGTGGGGGCCGCCCTATGGTCGCAGACAAGTACAACAACCTTTAATAAACAAGGGCGCGAAAACGCCGCCGTACCACGGCGATTGCGGAGGACAGGGTGGGGACCACGCAACTGGAACCGGTACCGGAACCGAAGTACTGGCATCTGAGGACCGTGCTCAGCGAGGCACTGGACTCGGAGTTCGCCGTGGGCGAGATCCTGCCCAACGAGCGGGACCTGGCCGCGCGCTTCGGCGTCGCCCGCGCCACGCTCCGGCAGGCACTCGAGCAGCTCGAACTGGAGGGGCGTCTGCAGCGCCGCCGCGGCGTCGGCACGACGGTCGCGCCGCCCCGGGTGGGCGTCGACGTCGGCACGGAGGGGCAGGCCTGGCCCGGCGCGTCCGAGGGCGCCTGGCAGCCCGTCGACTGCACGGTCGCGCCGCCGCCGCCGGCGGTCGCCGACGCGCTGGGCACCGACCGCGACGAGGCCGTGCACATCGTGCGGCGTTCGCGGGTCTCCCACGGTCAGCCCGTCGCCGCCGAACTGCTCTACGTCCCGCGCTCGTCGGTGCCCGACCTGACCGCGATCGACACCCCGTCCGGGGCCGCACGCGCGCGTGCGGTGCTGCGCGAACTGCGGCGTCCGGCGCTGGAGGGCCAGGACCGCGCGGTGGAACTGGGTTCGGCCCGCGCGGACGACGCGAAGGAACTCGACCGGCTCCCCGGCGCACCCGTCCTCGTCGTCACCACCCGCTTCTTCGCCGAGGGCCGCACCGCGGCACTCTCCGTGGCCACCTACCGGGCGGACACCTGCCGCCTGACCTTCGGCGCCTCGGGCAGCGTGGAGATCCTCCACGGCCCGGAACGCCAGGCGTCCTGACCGCCCGGCGACCGCACGGCGGGTTCCCCGAACGGCCTGCACCCGGTCCCCGGCCGTAGCGCCCCGGAAGGACTCCGGGGCGCGCCGCCCTTCGGACCGCCGGACACGCCTCACGCGCGGCCCGTCACCGTGCCCTCCACCGCGAAGAGCTGCTCCTCGACGTGGTCGAGGGCCAGCCGCAGCGCCCCCGTCGCCACGGCCGCCTCCCCGAGGAGGGACAGGGCCACCTTCGGCGGACGCAGACAGTAGCGCGCCAACTCCCGCCGCAACGGCTCCAGTACGCCGTCCAGTCCCGCCGCCCAGCCGCCCACCACGACCAGCTCGGGGTCGAGGGCGAGCGCCAGCGCGGCCACGTCGTGGACGAGCCGCTGGATGAAGCGTTCCACGGCCGCCCGCGCTTGTCGGTCGCCCTCGCGGGCCTGCGCGAACACCTCGGCGACCGCCTGCTCGTCCAGCGGGTGCAGCGGCTCGTCCGTCGTGGACAGCAGCGTCTCCGGCGTCACCCCGCGCCCCAGCAGGTGCAGCGCGCCGATCTCCCCGGCCGCCCCGCCGTACCCGCGGTGCAGCCGCCCCCCGATCAGCGAACCCGCGCCCGGACTCAGCCCGGCCAGTACGAACACGACGTCGTCGGACTCGGTGGCGGAACCCTTCCAGTGCTCGGCCACGGCCGCCGCGTTGGCGTCGTTCTCCACCAGCACCGGGCACTTGAACGAACGGCTCAGCCGCTCGCCCAGCCGCAGCCCCGTCCACTCGGGCAGCGCGGTACCCAGCCGTACCGTCCCGTCCGCCTCCACGATGCCGGGCGTGCCGACGCCGACGGCCCGCAGGGAACTGCGCGGGACCCCGGCCCGCCGCAGCAGCTCGGCCACAGCGGTCCGCAGCCGTTCGAGCCGCTCGTCGGCGGGCGCGGACTCGGCGACGTCCTTCGCCTGCGCGCCCAGTACCCGCCCGTCCAGGTCGGCCAGGAGCACGGCCACCCGGTGCGCCCCGATCTCCAGACCCAGCAGGTGACCGGCCTCGGCCCGGAACCGGAACCGGCGTGCCGGACGCCCCTGCCGACGGGCGGCGCCCTCCTCGGCGGCCTTCTCGACGACGAGGCCGGCCCCTATGAGGTCCTCGACGACCCCCTCGACGGTCGGCCGGGACAACCCCGTCACCCGCGTGATCTCCGTCAGCGTCGCGCAGTCGGCGGCACGCAGCGCGTGCAGCACCACCGCGGAATTGATCCTTCGCAACAGCGAGGGATCCCCGCCGGTCAGCCGCCCCAACGTCCGTCCTCCCAGCTCGTGCGCGTGTGGGGCGGATCGTACTCGGCGCACGGCACCCGGGCGAGCGCGGACGGCGCACCGGCCCGCCTCACCCGCCGGTCCGGCCCGTCGCGACGAACCCCGACTCGTACGCCGCGATCACCGCCTGCGTGCGATCGCGGACCGCCAGTTTCGCCAGCACCGCGCTCACGTGCGACTTGACGGTCTCCGCGCCGACAACCAGCCGCGCGGCGATCTCCGCGTTGGACAGCCCGCCCGCCATCAGCCGCAGCACCTCGGCCTCCCGATCGGTCAGCCGCGCCCGCTCCAGCAGGTCCCGCGCCGCCCGGCTCCCCGGCCCCTCGCCGTACGAGGCGGCCAGCCGCCGCACCGACGCCGGGAACAGCAGCGACTCGCCCTCGGCGACGAGCCGCACCGCGTGCACGATCTCCGCGGGCCGGGCCCGCTTCAACAGGAACCCGTCCGCCCCCGCGCGCAGCGCCTCGTACACGTACTCGTCGTTCTCGAAGGTGGTCACGACGAGGATCCGCGGTGGCCCCTCCACCGTCCGCAGCACCGCGCGCGTGGCCTCGATCCCGTCCATCAACGGCATCCGTACGTCCATGGCGACGACGTCGGGCCGCAGTCGCCGCACCAGCGGGATCACCGCCGCCCCGTCCGCGGCCTCCCCGACGACCTCGATGTCGGGCTGCGCCCCCAGCACGGCCCGCAGCCCGGCACGCACCAGGGGTTCGTCGTCGACGAGGAGCACGGTGACCGGCATCCGGTCAGCGTAGATCAGCGCAGCGGCAGCTCCGCACGCACCTGCCAGTCGCCCTCGTCGGGGCCGGTCGACGCCCGCCCGCCGAGCAGCGCGGCCCGCTCGTGGATGCCCCGCAGCCCACTGCCGCGCCCCGGAGCTGCGGACACGCGCGCGGTCAGCGGATTGCGGACCTCCAGGCCGAGCCGGCCCTCGGCGACCTCGACCCTGACCCGGACCGGAACGGAGCCCGCGTGCCGCAGCGCGTTGGTCAGCGCCTCCTGGAGGATGCGGTAGCCCTCGCGGGACACCGGGCCCGGCACGGTCTCCAGCGGCCCGGTCAGCTCGGCGTCCACCTTCGCGCCCGACGCGCGCGCGGACTCCAGCAGCCGGTCGGCCTCGGCCAGCGTCGGCCGGGCGCTCACCGGCCGCTCCGCCTCGCGCAGCACCCCGAGGACGCGCTCGAGGTCCTCCAGAGCGGCCCGGCCGGTCTCCTCGATCGCGTCGAGCGCCCGTTCGGTGAACGCGGGGTCGCCCGTCGCCCGTGCCGCGCCCGCCTGCACCACGGCCACCGTCAGGGCGTGGCCGATGGAGTCGTGCAGTTCGCGCGCGATGCGGTTGCGCTCCAGGAGCTGCTCGGTGCGCTCCTCCAGCGCCACGAGCCGCTCACCCGCGGACGGTCCGAGCAGCAGCCGCGCCAGGGAGGCGGCCGCCGCACCGAGCCCGACGACGAGTCCGTACCAGGCCAGGAGCGGCAGCGGCACCAGGAGGGCGTACCCCCAGTGCGGCGTCGCCCCGGCGAGCACCGGGACGTCGTCGGGCACGCGCCCGCGCGCCGTCTCGGCCAACTGGTAGGCCAGGACCGGCAGCCGGACACAGGCGAAGACCGTCACCAGTCCGAGGGCCATCCGCACCTCCAGCCACAGCACCGTGCGCAACCGGTCCCGCCAGGCCGTCGCCGGAGTCACGGAGAACGCCGGGTCCCGCGCGCCCGCCGTCAGCAGCAACCGCGCCTGCACCCCCTCACCCGTGCGCACCGCGGGGATCAGTCCGACCGGGAGCAGCGCCGCCGCGGGCACCCACGGCCGCGACGGGTCGACGAAGATCCAGACGCTCACGACCAGCATCGGCACCCACAGGTGCAGCAGTCGTGTGTACGTCGTCCCCCGCAGCAGCGGGCGCAGGAAGCGGCCCATGCGGACATCGTGACAGGCACCACCGACAGGCGCCCTCCCCCGGGCGGGGGAGACGGACCCCGCCGACGGGGGAGGACCAGCACCCGGTCCGAGGGCCACCGTGGAGCCATGACCAGCATCGACGTGCGCGACCTCACCAAGGAGTTCGGCCCCCGGCGGGCCGTGGACCGGCTCACCTTCCGTGTCCTGCCCGGCCGCGTCACCGGCTTCCTCGGCCCCAACGGCGCCGGCAAGTCCACCACCCTGCGCCTCGTCCTCGGCCTCGACCGGCCGACCTCGGGAACCGCCTGCATCGGCGGCCGCCCCTACGCCACGCTGCCCGAACCCCTGCGCCACGTCGGGGCGTTGCTCGACGCCCAGGCGCCGCACGGCTCCCGCACCGGCCGCGACCACCTGCGGGCCCTCGCCGCGAGCAACCGCATCCCCGCCCGCCGGGTCGAGGAGGTACTGGAGGAGACCGGGCTCGCACCGGCCGCGCGCCGCCGGGTGAGGACGTACTCCCTCGGCATGCGGCAACGGCTGGGCATCGCCGCCGCCCTGCTCGGCGACCCCGAGGTGGTGCTGCTCGACGAGCCCTCCAACGGCCTCGACCCCGAAGGCATCGTCTGGATCCGCGGGCTGCTGCGCCGGCTCGCGGGCGAGGGGCGCACCGTCCTGGTCTCCAGTCACCTCATGAACGAGACGGCCTCCTTCGCCGACCATCTCGTGGTCCTCGGACGGGGCCACCTGCTGGCCGACACCTCCCTGCGGGACTTCGTCGACGCGCGCGTGCGGCCCCGGGTCCGCGTCCGCACCTCCGACCCCGCCGCCCTGGAGGAGGCCCTCGCCCGCCACGGTCACGAGGCAGCCGCCCACGACGACGGGCACTGGACTGTGGACCACGCGCGCGTGGACGACATCGGCCGGCTCGCCTCCGAGGCGGGCGTCCCCCTGCTCGAACTGACCGCAGAGGAAGGCACGCTGGAGCAGGCCTACCTCGATCTGACCGCCGCCGACACCGAGTTCGCGGCCGCTCCCCAGGAGGCCTGACCATGGCATTCACGCCCGCGCTCCACGCCGAGTGGATCAAGATACGCACGCTGCGGTCCCAGACCGCCACCCTGGGCGCGGTCCTGCTCACCACCGTCGCCTTCTCCCTGCTCGCCGTCGCCGACAGCGACGCCGACGACGCCGACCCGCTGTTCTCCGCCTTCTTCGGCGTCAGCTTCGGCCAGATCGCGGCGGTGGCCTTCGGGACGACGGCGGTGGCGGCCGAGTTCCAGGGCGGCGCGCTGCGCGTGTCCCTGGCCGCGGTCCCGCGCCGCGGCCGCTGGTTCGCCGCCAAGGCCACGGCGATCGCCCTGCCCGTCCTGGCCGTGGGCCTGACCACCGGCCTGCTGACCTGGGCCGTGGGCCGCGAGGCACTCGGCGGGCCGGCGGCGGGGTTCGGCACGGCCGAAGGACTGCGTGCGGCCGTCGGCTGCGGCCTCTACCTCACGCTGATGGCCCTGCTCGCCACCGGGCTGACGGCCGTCCTGCGCAGCGGGGTCGCCACGCTCGGCATCCTCGTCCCGTTCCTGCTGATCGTGTCCTTCGTGGTCGGCGACATGTCCGGCTCCGTCGCCGACCTCCTCCCCGACCGGGCCGGCCAGGTCGCCCTCCACAGCACGTGGGACGGTGCCCTGGGACCGTGGACCGGGCTGACGGTGACCGCCCTGTGGACGGCGGCGGCCCTCGCGGCGGGGGCGTGGCGGGTGCGGCGCCAGGACGCCTGAGCGGGCCGGGCACCTGACACGGCGCCCGTGGTCGACGACGGCCGCCTCACCGCATCCCATGGACGTCGCAGGAGTCCGAGCACGACCGTCGGGCGGCCCTCGGTGTCGCCGGCGTCGGCCGGGACGACGAGGGCCGGCCGCTCCCGCCGGTCACCGGGACCGACCCGCCGTGACCGGTGGCCCCGACCCCGCCCGAACCCGGGCTCACCCCTCCGCCGCCACCCGCAGCCGCGCGTACTCCTGCGCCATCGTCGACGTCGTCCAATGGGCGTTCAGCCCGCTGGGGTTGGGCAGCACCCACACGCGGGTGTCCCCGATCGTCCGCTCCTGCGGACCGACCTTGGCCGTACGGTCGTCGAACGCCACCCGGTACGCGGTCACGCCCACCACCGCCAGCAGGCGCGGCTCCAGCCGGAGCACCTTCTCCCGGAGCAGCCGGCCGCCCTCGCGGTACTCCTCCGCCGTCAGTTCGTCGGCCCGCGCGCTCGCCCGCGCCACCACGTTGGTGATGCCGAGCCCGTACGACAGCAGCTCCCGCTGCTCCGCCGGCTTCAGCAGCCTGGGTGTGAAGCCGGACAGGTGCAGCACCGGCCAGAAGCGGTTGCCCGGCCGGGCGAAGTGGTGGCCGGTCGCCGCCGACATCAGGCCCGGGTTGATGCCGCAGAAGAGCACCCGGAGGCCGCCCGCGACGACGTCCGGTACGAGACGGTCGCGGGCGGCCTCCAGTTCCGCCTGGGTGAAGCGGGTCAGAGGATCGCCCCCGGGGTGTAACCGGCGGCCTCCGGCCGCTGCTTCACGATCTCCTCGATCCGGCCGACGACGAGGGCCACCTGGTCGGCGGCGGCCCCCGTGAAGGACAGCTTGTCGGCCATCAGCGCGTCGAGCTGCGCGCGGTCCAGCGGGATGCGCTCGTCGGCGGCGAGCTTGTCCAGCAGCTCGTTGCGCTCGGCGCCCCGCTCGCGCATGGCCAGCGCGGAGGCCACGGCGTTCTCCTTGATCGCCTCGTGCGCCAGCTCCCGGCCCACGCCCGCCCGCACCGCGCCCATCAGGACCTTGGTGGTGGCCAGGAACGGCAGGTAGCGGTCCAGCTCACGGGCGACGACGGCCGGGAAGGCGCCGAACTCGTCGAGCACCGTCAGGAACGTCTCCAGCAGACCGTCGAGCGCGAAGAACGCGTCCGGCAGCGCCACCCTGCGCACCACCGAGCAGGACACGTCGCCCTCGTTCCACTGGTCGCCCGCCAGTTCGCCGGTCATCGACGCGTAGCCGCGCAGGATGACCATGAGGCCGTTGACGCGCTCGCAGGAGCGGGTGTTCATCTTGTGCGGCATCGCGGAGGAGCCGACCTGGCCCGGCTTGAAGCCCTCGGTCACCAGCTCGTGCCCGGCCATCAGCCGGATCGTCTTCGCCAGCGAGGACGGCGCGGCGGCCAGCTGCACCAGCGCGGTGACGACCTCGTAGTCCAGCGAGCGCGGGTAGACCTGGCCGACCGAGGTGAAGGCCTGCGAGAAGCCGAGGTGCCCGGCGATCCGCTGCTCCAGCTCCGCGAGCTTGCCCGCGTCGCCGCCGAGCAGGTCGAGCATGTCCTGGGCGGTGCCGACCGGGCCCTTGATGCCGCGCAGCGGGTAGCGGCCGAGCAGTTCCTCGACCCGCCCGTACGCCACGAGCAGCTCGTCGGCCGCCGTCGCGAACCGCTTGCCCAGCGTGGTGGCCTGGGCTGCCACGTTGTGCGAGCGGCCGGCCATGACCAGCTCGCCGTACTCTCCGGCCAGCTTGCCGAGGCGCGCCAGCACCGCCACCGTACGGTCGCGGACCAGCTCCAGCGACAGCCGGATCTGGAGCTGCTCCACGTTCTCCGTGAGGTCGCGGGACGTCATGCCCTTGTGGACCTGCTCGTGCCCGGCGAGGTCGTTGAACTCCTCGATCCGTGCCTTCACGTCGTGCCGCGTGACCTTCTCGCGCTCGGCGACGGAGGCCAGGTCGACCTGGTCGAGGACGCGTTCGTAGTCGGCGATCGCCGCGTCCGGCACCTCGATCCCGAGGTCCTTCTGGGCCCGCAGCACGGCGAGCCAGAGCTGACGCTCCAGCTTCACCTTCTGCTCGGGCGACCAGAGCGTGGCGAGCTCGGCGGAGGCGTAGCGTCCGGCGAGGACGTTGGGGATGCGGGGCTTGGCGGGAGCGGAAGTCACGTGTACGGATTCTACTGGCGATTCGTGCAGGCCGGCGCCGTGCCCCCGTTCGGCGGAACCTACGAGACCCGGGTCACGCGCGGCTACGCCCGCGGTCCCTCGTACGGCAGCAGGTCGGGACGCTTCGGCGGCAGGCCGTCGCCCGAGGAGCGGCCGGTGAGGCGGCGGGCGATCCACGGCAGCAGGTGCCGGCGCGCGAACCGGGCGTCGGCCACCCGCCGCGCGACCCAGGCCGGCGGCACGGTCGCGGGTACCGGCTCGTGCCACCCGGTGTCCTCGGGGTCGTACCCGAGGCCCTGCCAGACCGCCTCGGCGACCCGGCGGTGTCCCTCGGCCGTCAGGTGCAACCGGTCCACGTCCCACATCCGCGGGTCGCCCAGGGACGGGGCGCCGTACAGGTCGACGACCAGCGCGCCGTGCCGGGCGGCGAGGCCGTCGACGCAGGCGAACAGCTCCTCCATGCGCGGCCGGAACCGCTCCAGCACCGGGCCCTGCCGGCCGGGGCTGCGCATCAGCACGAGCTGCTTGCAGGAGGGGGCCAGCCGCTCCACGGCCTCGGTCAGCAGGTCCCGCACCCGGACCATGTCGCACTTGGGCCGCAGGGTGTCGTTCAGACCGCCGACCAGGGTGATGACGTCGGCGCCCATGGTGGCCGCGACCGGCACCTGCTCCTCGACGATCTGGCCGATCAGCTTGCCGCGCACCGCGAGGTTGGCGTACCGGAAGCCGGGCGTGTGCGCGGCCATCCGGCCCGCGAGGAGGTCCGCCCAGCCCCGGTAGGTGCCGTCCGGCAGCAGGTCCGACATGCCCTCGGTGAAGGAGTCGCCGACCGCGACCAGGCTGGAGTGCGGGGGAGTGGTGTTCGTCTGCATGGCGTCAGAGATGGTAACCCGCACGCCATACCCAGCGGTCGGTCACCCCCCGCCGCCCGGTCCCAGGTCCGCACGCCGCCCGGTCTCAGGCCCGCTGCCCGAACAGCTCCCGCAGCACGTCCTCCATGGTGACCAGCCCGGCGAGCCGCCCGTCGGAGCCGAGCGCGGCCGCCAGGTGGGTGCGGCTGCCGCGCATCGCGGTGAGGACGTCGTCCAGCGGCGTCGTCTCACGCACCCGGGCGATGGGCCGCAGGTCCCGCACCCGGAACGGCACGTCGCGCGGCGAGGCGTCCAGCGCGTCCTTCACGTGCAGGTAGCCCACGATCCGGCGCCCCTCGTCGACGACGGGGAAGCGGGAGAACCCGGATTCGGCGCCGAGCCGTTCCAGCTCCTCCGGGGTGACCCCCACGCGCGCGTAGACGACGCGTTCCAGCGGCAGGACGACGTCCCGCACCGGGCGGCGGCCCAGCTCCAGCGCGTCGTGCAGACGCTCCTGGGCGCGGTCGTCGAGCAGGCCCGCCTCCCCGGCGTCCCGCACGATCTGCGCCAGCTCCGCGTCCGAGAACGTGGCCGTGACCTCGTCCTTCGTCTCGATCCGCAGCAGCTTCAGCAGGCCGTTGGCGAAGGCGTTGACCGTGAAGATCACCGGCCGCAGCGCCCGGGAGAGCGTGACCAGCGGCGGTCCGAGCAGCAGGGCGCTGCGCACCGGTTCGGCGAGCGCGATGTTCTTCGGCACCATCTCGCCCAGCAGCATGTGCAGATACGTCGCCAGGGTCAGCGCGATCACGAAGGACACCGCGTGGCCCGCGCCCGCGGGGACGCCGAGCGCGTGGAAAACCGGCTCCAGCAGGTGCGCGATCGCCGGCTCGGCGACCACACCGAGCACCAGGGTGCACAGCGTGATGCCGAGCTGGGCGGCCGCCAGCAGCGCGGACACGTGCTCCAGGCCCCACAGCACGCTCTTGGCACGCCGGTCGCCCTGTTCGGCGTACGGCTCGATCTGTGAACGGCGTACGGAGATCAGCGCGAACTCCGCGCCGACGAAGAAGGCGTTGACGACCAGGGTCGCCAGGCCGATCAGCAGCTGGACGGCGGTCACCGGTCCGCTCCTTCCACGTGGTCCTGGGCGAGCGGGGCGTGCAGCAGGACGCGTGCGGCCCGGCGGCCGGACGCGTCGACGACGTCCATGCGCCAGCCGGCCACGTCCAGGCTGTCGCCGACGGCCGGTATGCGGCCCAGCTCGGTGGCCACCAGCCCGGCGAGGGTCTCGTAGGGGCCCTCGGGGGTGTGCAGGCCGACGCGCGCGAGCTGGTCGGTGCGGGCGGCGCCGTCGGCGGAGTAGATCCGGCGGCCCTCGTCGTCGGTGCCCGCGTGGGCCAGGTCGGGCGTCTCGTGCGGGTCGTGCTCGTCACGGACCTCGCCGACGACCTCCTCGACGATGTCCTCCAGGGTCGCCACGCCCGCCGTACCGCCGTACTCGTCGATGACCACGGCCATCGTCCGCTTGCCGGAGAGCCGGTCGAGGAGCCGGTCCACGGTGAGGGACTCGGGCACCAGCAGGGGTTCGCGCATCAGCTCGGCGACGGGCACGCGCGCCCGCTGCTCCGCCGGGACGGCCAGGACGTCCTTGATGTGCGCGGTGCCGACGACGGTGTCCAGGCCACCGCGGAACACGGGGAACCGGGACAGGCCCGTCGCCCGGGTCGCGTTCGCGACGTCCTCGCAGGTCGCCTGGACGTCAAGGGCGATGACCTGCACGCGCGGGGTCATCACGTTCTCCGCGGTCAGGTCGGCCAGGTTCAGGGTGCGCACGAACAGCTCGGCGGTGTCCGCCTCCAGCGCGCCCTGCCGGGCCGAGTGCCTTGCCAGCGCCGCCAGTTCCTGCGGACCGCGGGCGGAGGCCAGCTCCTCGGCGGGCTCCAGGCCGAAGCGGCGGACGACCCGGTTGGCCGTGTTGTTCAGGTGACCGATGAAGGGCCGGAAGGCGGCGCTGAAGAAGCGTTGCGCGTTGCCCACCCGCTTGGCCATGGCCAGCGGGGTGGAGATCGCCCAGTTCTTCGGCACCAGTTCGCCGACGACCATCAGGAACACCGTCGACAGTGCCGTGCCCAGCACCAGGGCGACGGAACTCGCGGTCGTGCTCGACAGACCGGCCGACTCCAGCGGCCCGGAGATCAGCTTGGCGATCGAGGGTTCGGCGAGCATGCCGACGACCAGGTTGGTGACGGTGATGCCGAGCTGGGCGCCGGAGAGCTGGAAGGTCAGGTTGCGGACGGCCTTGAGCGCACCGGCCGCGCCGCGTTCGCCGCGCTCGACGGCCCGCTCCAGTTCGCCGCGTTCGACCGTGGTCAAAGAGAACTCGGCGGCGACGAAGGCACCGCACGCGAGTGACAACAGGATCGCCACCAACAGCAACAGCAGTTCCATCACCGGTTCACCTCCGTCCCATGATCGGGCAGGAGGGGGAGGATCGCGCGACGTCGGGAATCAGTCGGGAATCAGGAGGCTCGCCCATGGGCGGAGGCTCACACCTTTCGAGGACTCGGTGAAGGGGGCCGTACGGTCCGTACGGTCCGTACGGCCCCCCAAGGGTAAAGGATCGGCAAAGGTCCGTCGTCGGCGGCCCCGGACCGGCCGCCGACCGGAGCGCCGTCGGCTCAGCCGGTCAGCGGCTTCACCCAGCGCCGCCACTTCTCCTCGGGCGTGTACCCAGCCGCGCGCCACGCATGATGGGCCGTCTCGTTGCGCGTCAGCACCATCGCGTCGGCGCGCCGCCCTCCGAGCCGGACGAACCGCTCCTCCGCGGCGGCGAGCAGCGCCGCACCGATTCCCTGACGGCGGTGCGCCGGGTGCGCCGCCAGCCGGTAGAGGTGGCAGCGCCAGCCGTCGAAGCCGGCGATCACCGTGCCCACCAGCTCACCGCCGCGCTCCGCCAGGATCAGCGCCTCGGGGTCGCGGGCGACGAGCCGCTCCACACCCTCGCGGTCGTCGCTGATGCTCGTCCCCTCGGCGGCGGTCTTCCAGAAGGCCAGCACGGTGTCGAGGTCGTCGGGCGTCGCGGCCCGTATCCGCAGATCAGACATGGGGCGATCCCACCACGCGAGCGGCACTCCGGCGCCGGATTCCAGCATCCGGACGCCCGCGGCCCGTTCGCACCCGGGCACCGGTACCGGCTCCCCGGACGGCGCCCCCGGTCGTGTGCGACGGCCGGTGGCACGTTCCTCCGCGAGGTCCCCGGCGCCGTCGGCGGGGCCGCCACCGCCACCGCCACCGCGGCCGCTGCCGCCGAGTCGACGGCCACCGCCACGACCACGTCCCGCGGGACCGCCGGTGCCTTCACGTCCCGCGGGGCCGGCGCCCCGGGTGCGTACGCCCCGCGCCGGCTCCGGATCGGTCCTCCCCGGGAGCGCTGCCGGTCCTGGAGCGGATCAGGGCGGGCTTGGTGTGCCCGGGCGCACACCCGGCACCACTTCTCGGCTCCCGTGCGCCCTTGCCGGTGCTAGCGGATCGGCGCTAGCTTCGGGGTATGGCGAAGACCCAGCTGAACGTGCGCGTCGACGAGGGCACGGCCAAGGCCGCCCGCGAACGCGCCACCGCGCGCGGCATGAGCGTCAACCGCTACATCGAGGAACTGGTCAGGCAGGACACCGGCGAGGCGGGCCACACGTTCGTCGAGGCCGCCGCCGACTTCATGAAGCGGTACGAGAACGTCTTCGCGGAGGAGTTCGGCACGCTCCGCGAGGGCGACACCCGCGAAGACCGCCGCTGACCCCTTGAGCGACCTCACGATCGACCTCGCCTGGCTCCTGATGATCGCCGAGCAGAAGACACCCGGAGACCCCCAGGTCACCGACTGGGGTGCCCTGGTGGCGGCGGTGGCGCGCCACGACGCCCGGATCTTCGACGTCCCCGTCTACGACTCGCCGCACGCCCGTGCGGCGGCACTCCTGCAGCTCCTCCTGCACGTCCCGGCACTGGAACGCTCGAACGCCCTCTTCGCGTGCGCCGTCGCCTACGCCTACCTGGTGGCGAGCGGGGCGAAGGTCGTGACCTCCCCCGAACAGGTCCGCGACTTGGCACGCCTGGCCAAGACCGGCGAGGCGTCGGTTCACGACATCGCGCGGGAACTGCGCCGCTGGAGCCGGTGAGGGGCCTCGCCGGCTCCCTGAACCCGATGTCCGGACAGCACGCTCAGCGGGGCGCCCCGTCGGTGGCCGGCCGCCAGGCCGTGCCCAGTCTGCAGTAGGACGGGGGCAGCGCCGGTCCGTTCTCCGGGACCAGCAGGCGCCGGTACGGGCCGAGTTCGAACCCGGCGTCGCGCAGTGCCCCGACCGGATCGCGGGAGAGGTGACAGCCGCCGCTGAGGAGCGGCCACACCGTCCGGTCCAGCGCGCGCTGGGCGAAGGACATGGCCGGGCCGCCGCCCGTGCCGTGCTCGAGGAACCGCACTTCGCCACCGGGCCGCAGCACCCGCCGTACCTCGGCCAGGGCCCGCGGCAGGTCCCGCACGCTGCACAGGACCAGCGAGAGCACCGCCGCGTCGAAGGCCTCGCTCTTGACCGGCAGGGCCTCGGCCGCGCCCGGTACGACATCCACCGGCACCTCGGCCCGCAGCGCGGCCCGCACCGCCAGCGCGCGCAGCGACCGCTCCGGCTCGATCGCCACGACCTCCGAGACCGCACTCGGGTAGTGCGCGAAGTTCAGGCCGTTGCCCGCGCCGATCTCGACGACGCGGCCGGAGAGCCCGGCGAGCAGCCGGCCGCGCAGCGCGGCCAGGCCCCCGCGGGTCTCGGCGGCCACGCTCAACCGGGCGTAACAGCGCGCGAACAGCGGGTGGTGGACGAGATCGCCGGGCCCCTTGTCGGAGCCGGCGGACCGTATCGGCATGGCGACCTCCCGGGCCGGACGGGCCTACCTGGATTCTCCCCCGTACGGGCCCGTCGCACCCCCGCTCCCGCGTCGAGCTGCTCGGCCTCCCCGGCCAGGGAGCCGAGGGGGCCGAGAGGGCCGAGGAAGAGGAGGAAGAGGACTACTGGTCACCTCGCGAGACCGGGGACCGGCTCCAGGGCTCCGGCCGTGTCCGGCTGCGGAAGGCCTCCGCCTCCCACGTCCCGTCCAGGCGGGACGCCAGCCAGCCGGGGGCCGCCGCGCGGAAGCCGGCCGGGGCGAGCGACCCCGAACCGGCGGGCAGCGCGCCGAGCAGCGGGGCGCCGGCGACGTCCGGCAGGTCGGTGACGTTGCACCGCATCGCCAGGTCGGGGGAATCGGGCCAGGAGCCGATCACCACGCCGAGCAGCTCAAGCCCTCGCAACCGAAGTTCACGGGCCGTCAGGTCGGTCGTGTTCAGCGTGCCCAGTCCCGCCGACGCCACCACCAGCACCGGCGCCCGCAGCAGTTCCGCGGCGTCGGCCAGCGTGCCGCCCGCCTCGTCGAACCGCACCAGGAGCCCGCCGGCCCCCTCGACGAGGACCAGGTCGTGCCCGGTGGCCAGCTTGGCCGCCGCGTCGGCGACCTCACGCGGCCGCACGGGCGCCATCCCGGCCCGAAGGGCCGCCGTCGCCGGTGCCAGCGGCTCCGGATAGCGGGCCAGTTCGGCGGTCGTGACGTCACCCGCCAGCCGCGCGACCTCGTCCGCGTCACCGCGCTCGTCCGGCCTTACGCCGGTCTGGGCGGCCTTCAGCACGGCCACCGAGCGGCCCGCCGCGAGCGCCGCTGCGGCGACGGCGGCGGTCGTGACCGTCTTGCCGACCTCCGTGCCCGTCCCCGTGATCACCAGGATCGGCATGGTCATCCCTCCCGCGCCGCCGCGCACACGGCCCGCGCGATCCGTGCCACGTCCTCGTCACCGGTGACGTACGGCGGCATCGTGTAGACGAGGTCGCGGAAGGGCCGCAGCCAGACGCCCTCGCGCACGGCGGCCCGCGTGGCGGCCTTCATGTCCACCTCGTGGTCGAGCTGGACGACACCGATGGCACCGAGCACCCGTACGTCCTTCACGCCCGGCAGGTTGGCGGCCGCGGCCAGTCCGTCCCGCAGCCCCGTCTCGAGCCGCCGGACCTGCGCGAGCCAGTCCTGCCCGAGGAGCAGCTCGATCGAGGCGCAGGCGACCGCCGCGGCCAGCGGGTTGCCCATGAACGTCGGGCCGTGGGCCAGTACCGGCACCTCGCCCCGCGAGATGCCGTCGGCGACCCGGTCCGTGCACAGCGTCGCGGCCATCGTCAGATAACCGCCGGTCATCGCCTTGCCGACGCACATCACGTCCGGGGTCACCCCGGCATGACCGGCGGCGAACAGCGCGCCCGTGCGGCCGAATCCGGTGGCGATCTCGTCGAACACCAGCAGTACGCCGTGCTCGTCGCACGCCTCGCGCAGCACCGTCAGGTACGCGGGGGAGTGGAACCGCATCCCGCCCGCACCCTGCACCACCGGCTCCACGATCACCGCGGCCAGCTCGTCGGCGTGCCGCCCGATCGCCGCACGCAGCTCACGCGCGTACGCCTCGTCGTACTCGGTGGGCGGCGGGCCGACGAAGACCTGCCGGGGCAGGACCCCGGTCCACAGGTCGTGCATCCCGCCCTCGGGGTCGCACACGGACATCGGCTGCCAGGTGTCCCCGTGGTAGCCGCCGCGCCAGGTCAGCAGCCGCTGCTTGCGGGGGCGGCCCAGCGAGCGCCAGTACTGGAGGCACATCTTCACCGCGACCTCGACCGACACCGACCCCGAGTCGGCGAGGAACACGTGCTCCAGCCCCTCGGGCGACATGTCGACGAGCAGCTTCGCCAGCCGTACGGCGGGCTCGTGGGTGAGCCCGCCGAACATGACGTGGCTCATCCGCCCGAGCTGGGCCCGCGCCGCCTCGTCGAGCACCGGGTGGCGGTAGCCGTGGATCGCCGACCACCAGGAGGACATGCCGTCGACCAGCTCGCCGGAGCCGTCCGCGAGCCGCAGCCGGACCCCGCTCGCCGACTCCACGACGAGCGGGTCCACCCGGCCCGGCATCGGACCGTACGGATGCCACACGTGCCGCCGGTCGAGGTCCAGCAGCCCGGACACGTCCCGCTCAGGCATTGGGCGCGAGGTCCGTCCCGGCGCCCCGGCGGCGGACGGCGACCAGGTCCGTACGGGCCTCGTTCGCCTGCGGGGCGGGAGCCGACGTCTGCGGGGCGGGAGCCGCACCGCGGACACCGCCGCCCTCGTGCGACCCGCAGGCACCCTCCTGCCCGTGCCCGCCGCAGCCGCCGGCGGCCTCGGGGGATCCGCACCCGCCGCCCCCGTGCGACCCGCACCCGCCGCCGGCCCGGTGTTCCGGCAGCGTCACCTCGCCCGCGCCCTCCACCTCGAACCCGGCGTCCGCGATCATGTCGAGGTCCGCCTTGCCGGCCTGGCCCTCGGTGGTGAGGTAGTCGCCGAGGAAGATCGAGTTGGCCAGGTGCAGGGCGAGCGGCTGCATCGTGCGCAGATGGACCTCACGGCCGCCCGCGATGCGCACCTCGACGTCCGGGCAGACGAACCGCACCATGGCCAGGATGCGCAGGCAGCGCTGGGGGGTGAGGTTCCACTCCTTGGCCAGCGGGGTGCCCTCGACCGGGATCAGGAAGTTCACCGGGACGGAGTCGGGGTCCAGTTCGCGCAGCGAGTAGACGACGTCGACCAGGTCCTCGTCCGACTCGCCCATGCCGGCGATCAGCCCCGAGCACGCAGACAGGCCGGCCGCGTGCGCCTTGTGCACCGTGTCCACCCGGTCGGCGTACGTGTGCGTGGTCGTGATGTCCGCGTACGTCTCCTCGGACGTGTTCAGGTTGTGGTTGTAGGCGTCCGCGCCCGCCTCGCGCAGCCGCTCCGCCTGACCGTCGGAGAGCAGACCCAGGCAGGCGCACACCTCGACGCCCTCGTTCTGGTCCTTGATCGCCTTGATGGTCTCGGAGACCCGGTCGACGTCCCGGTCGGTCGGGCCGCGCCCGGACGCCACCAGGCAGACCCGCTTGGCACCCCCGGCCAGCCCCGCGGCGGCGGCCCGCGAGGCCTCGTCGGGCTTGAGCCAGGTGTACTTGAGGATCCCGGCGGTGGAGCCGAGCCGCTGGGAACAGTAGGAGCAGTCCTCCGGGCACAGGCCCGACTTCAGGTTGACGAGGTAGTTGAGTTTCACCCGACGCCCGAACCAGTGACGGCGCACCTTCCCGGCCGCGGTCACCACGTCGAGCAGGTCGTCGTCGGACGTGGCCAGCACGGCCAGCGCCTCTTCGCGGGTCGGCAGCTCGCGCCGAATCCCCTTGTCCACCAGCGTGTTCAGCAGGTCCATGAGAGCCGATCCTGTCTTACCGACCCGTGCGCGGGCCAGGGAGAGTTCGTACAACGAAGGGCATTCGACGTGTGGGTATTGCCACACCATGGGATACGCGACGTACGGCTAGTGTCTGTCCACTGCCTACAAATTCCCCGGAGGACGAGCCATGGCGTTCGGCTGGATCGACGAGCGGGCGCGGGAGCGCCGCACCGCCGGACTCGTACGGACCCTGCGCCCCCGTCCGGCCGCCTCGCCCCTCCTGGACCTCGCGAGCAACGACTACCTGGGACTCGCCCGCCACCCCGAGATCACCGAGGGCGCGGCGCGGGCCGCACGGACCTGGGGCGGCGGCGCGACCGGCTCCCGGCTCGTCACCGGCACCACCGAACTGCATGCCGAACTGGAGCGGGAACTCGCCGACTTCTGCGGCTCCGAGGCGGCCCTGGTCTTCTCCTCCGGCTACGCCGCCAATCTCGCCGCGGTCACCGCGCTGGCCCCGCACGGCTCGCTGATCGTCTCCGACGCGGGCAACCACGCCTCGCTCATCGACGGCTGCCGGCTGGCCCGCGGCACGACGCAGGTCGTCGCGCACGCCGACCCCGACGCCGTGCGCAAGGCGCTGGGCACGCGCGGCGGCCCGGCCCTGGCGGTCTCCGACACGGTCTTCTCCGTCGACGGCGACGCGGCCCCGCTGGCCGCCCTCGCCGACGCCTGCCGGGAGCACGGCGCCGGGCTGGTCGTCGACGACGCCCACGGCCTCGGCGTCCTCGGCGCGGGCGGCCGTGGCGCGCCGCACGCGGCGGGACTGGCGGGGGCACAGGACGTCGTGGTCACGGTCACGCTGTCCAAGTCGCTGGGCAGCCAGGGCGGCGCCGTGCTCGGACCCGCGCGCGTGATCGACCATCTGGTCAACGCCGCCCGGACGTTCATCTTCGACACCGGCCTCGCCCCGGCGGCGGCGGGCGCGGCCCTGGCGGCCCTGACGCTGCTGCGCCGTGAGCCGGAACGCGCGGCACGCGCGCGTGCGGTGGCGGGTGAGCTGCACGCGCGCCTGACGGCCGCGGGTCTGCAGGCGGTGCGTCCGGACGCCGCGGTCGTCTCCGTGCGGGCTCCGTCCCCGGAGGCGGCCGTGCGCTGGGCGGCGGACTGCCGGGCGGCAGGCCTGGCCGTGGGCTGCTTCCGTCCCCCCTCCGTGCCCGACGGCGTCTCGCGCCTGAGGTTGACCGCCCGCGCGGACCTCGGCGAGGCGCAGATCGAACGCGCCGTACGGGTCATCGACGAGACACGGCCGTGAGCCGGCGTGACACGGCCGCGCGCCGGGAGACTGCGGCCGGCCCACGAACCGGGGTCAGCGGAACGCGGCGGTGAAGTCCGTCCAGCTCCCGGGCGAGAAGATCAGGACCGGCCCGGCCGGGTCCTTGGAGTCGCGTACGGCGAGCAGACCGGCCCACGGTCCGGGCGGGCCGCCTCACCACTGGTGAGGCCCGCACGGGAACGCGGCACCCGCAGTTCGGCGCCCAGCTTCCGGCGGCGCACCGCGGGACCGTGCTGCACGGGACCTCGCTACTCCCTCCGGACCGTCCGCATACGCTCCGCCGTAGCAGAGTTCACCGCATCGAGCGACAGGTATATGCACATCTTGGTGGATCGCCACCCGTGACCGGCGTGTTGGTGGCACTCTGGCGACGAAGCACCAGTCCGGGACCGTACTCGAACCATCCGCACCGTGTCGGACTCCGGTCCCGTGGGAAAGGGACGACGTCGCCATGGCAGACCACCTGGAAGCATCCGTCACTCTGCCGAGCGATCCCGCCTCGGTGTCCACTGCCCGCACCCACGTGCTCGACACCCTCGCGCAGTGGGGTCTCCCGGCCACCGCGGAGCTGGCCGACACCGTCCGCCTGATCGTCTCCGAGCTGGCCACCAACGCCGTACAGCACACCTTCGGGCAGTCTCCCACCTTCACCGTGGACCTCGTCCTCGACCGCGACGAGCGGCTGTACGTCGGCGTCACCGACAGCCACCCGCGCTTCCCCCAACGGCTGCCGGCCGCAGTCCAGCAGGACAACGGCCGAGGCATGGTGATCATCAGATGGCTGACCGCGGAGCGCGGCGGCAGGCTCCGGGTCCGCCCCACCCGCGAGGGCGGCAAGACCGTCTTCATCGAGCTGCCCTGGACGGTCCCCGACGAGCCCGCGGGCAAGGCGACGCCGGCGACGGCGGCGGGGCCGCAGGAGCCCTGACGGGCCCCGGGGGCCGCCTCGGGCTCCGCGGCACCCCTCCCGGGGACCCCCAAGGGCCCCTCTGGGTCCCATGGAGCCTCTCGGGGCTCTCGGGGCCGCCCCGGTCCCGTGACGCCCCTCCGGGGTCGTCCCGACTCGCGCGGCGCCCTCGGGGGTCGGCCCGGGCCCGCACGGTGCCCCTACGGGCAGCCCGGACCCCGCCGCGCCCCTCTGAGGGCCGGGAGTGGATCCCGGGGCGGGGGGGGGGGGGGGGGGGGCCCCCCCCCCCCCCCCCCGGGGCCCCGGCCCCCCCCCCCCCGCCCGCGGGGGGCGGGGGGCCCCCCCGGGGCGCCCCCCCCCCCCCCCCCCCGGGGGGGCGGCCCCCCCCCGCGGCCGAGCGGGCCGGGCCGG
>NZ_JBICUZ010000007.1:121663-465382 GCF_043198675.1 Streptomyces sp. NPDC048734
GCCCAGCGCCGGTAGTAGGCGAGATGGCTGCTGAGCGTCCGCACCAGGGGGCCGTGGGGGGGGGGGGGGGGGGGGGGGGGGGGGGGGGGGGGGCGGGGGGCCCCCCCCCCCCGCCCCGGGAGGTCACTTGACCCGGCCGTACCAGACGCTCTTGGTCCAGATCTTCTGGAGCCTCACCACGTCCCCGGTCTTCGGGGAGTGCCAGATCTTGCCCTTACCGGCGTAGATCCCGACGTGGTAGACGTTCGACCCCGAGTGGAAGAACACCAGGTCCCCGGCCTTGCGGCTGCCGGCGGAGATGTGGCGCGTCTTGTTGTACTGCTGGGCGGCCGTACGCGGCAGCTTCTTGCCGGCCTTCTTGAACGAGTACAGCGTCAGCCCGGAGCAGTCGAACCGGTTCGGCCCGGTGGCCCCGTACCGGTACGGGGAGCCCTTCTTGGAGGCGGCGATCTTCAGCGCCTTCGTCGCCGGGGTGGCGGCCGCGGCGTCGGACGCCACACCCGGGACCACGATCGAGCCGCCGACGGCGGCGATGGCGAACGCCGAGGCCGTACCGGCCCGGGCCATGAGGGACGGAACACGATTGAGCGCAGTCATGCGCAACCCTTCGTCAGCCGCCTGTGAAGGATGACCTGTCGGATTCGGGCTGGCGAAGTTGCCCGGCCGCTGCTGCGGCTTCACCCCAAGGGCTGCTCGGCCCGGCGCCTCCCTGTCGGGGACGGTCGGTCCGGCAACCCGGCTTGCTCGGGTCCTCCACTCCTGCCGGTGCACTCCTGTCGACTCGGGCATCCGGGCGGCGGCAGGACTCGGCGTCCGCCCGGACCGCCCCGCCGCTTGTGGCGGGGGCTTGTCGTCAGTCAGGGATCTTGGCTCACCGATGTCCGAAAATCCCAACGGAACCGGGGATTTGTGGGGTTACTCACCACTCGCCCGTTCGGGTGGACACCCTGATGTTCGATCAGATGTCAAGATGCCACCAGGCCTCCGACCAGCACGGGAACCTCGGATTCCGCCCACTTTCGCGGTCCTCGGCGCAACTTGTGGGGTCGGGGAAAGCGGCCAACGGTACGCCGAACAGGGGTACGTCATTTGGTCCGTTTGTGTCCCGGTCCGGACGTCACGTGCTCCGTGCCCGCCGCCCGGACCGGACGGACACGGGTCAACTGTCGGAGAGCGGCGGCATCGTGACGCGCGCCGTGCGGCGCTCCCCGTCGAGGAGGCGCAGCGCCCGCGCGAGCGTGGGCGCGTGCAGCTCGCTCTCGCCCCGCTGGTGCATCAGCGTCAGCGCGTCCCGCAGCGCGGTCGCCCGGCCCACCAGCGCCTGGGCGGCCCGCAGCCCGCCGTACGTGTCTGCGCGCCGGGCGGGATTGACGCGGCCGACCAGGTCGACCACCTCCAGGTAACGGTCGATCAGCTCGGCCTCGGCGCGGGTCAGCGCCGGCAGTGGCGGCAGCTCGGGAAGCATCGGCGGCTCACCCCGCGTCCGGGGTGCGGCGGGCGGTCGGTCGGGCCATGGGAACCCCCTTCTTCGGCATCGGTAAAAATGTACAGGACGTACGTCACGTTAGAATGGGTCCATGGCCTACGAGATTCCGGTGACACAAGCCAGGGCTGAACTCGCCGACCTGATCAACCGGGTGGTGTACGGCGGTGAGCGCGTCGTCGTGACGCGGCACGGCAAGCCCCTCGTCGCCCTCGTCTCCGCTTCCGACCTCGAGCGGCTCGACGCGCTGGACGCACCCGACGCCCCGGCCGGGGAGCGGGTGATCAGCTCGGTCTCGGCCGTCCGCGACGCGGCGTCCGCTTCCCGCGAACGGCAGCGGTTCGGGATCGCGGCGGAACACCGCGGGACCGATCCCTCCTAGGCGCGCGGACCGGACGTACGGACCGGACCCGCGGACCGCAGCGCACGCCGGACCCGCGGACCGCAGCGCACGCCGGACCCGCGGACCGCAGCGCACGCCGGACCCGCGCGCCGGGCGCGCAGCTGAGCACGGACCGGGCACGCACCGGGCGCACGTATCACAGCTCGGTTAACGTCCTCGAAACGCGGTCCAACTAGCCTGCCCCTCCACGCCACCAGGCACTTCGCCGGATGGCCGCGGCAACCGGACCCCGCACGGTCCGGAGCGAGGAGGTGAGGTGGGACGTGCAACTGACCCCGCACGAGCAGGAGAGGCTGCTCATCCATGTGGCCGCCGACGTCGCCGAGAAGCGCAGGGCCCGGGGGCTCAGGCTCAACCACCCCGAGGCCGTCGCCCTGATCACCGCGCACATCCTCGAGGGGGCGCGGGACGGCCGTACCGTCGCCGAGCTGATGGCCTCCGGCCGCAGGCTGCTCACCCGTGACGACGTCATGGAGGGCATCCCCGAGATGATCCACGACGTGCAGGTCGAGGCGACCTTCCCGGACGGCACCAAGCTCGTCACCGTCCACGACCCGATCGTCTGAGGGGGCCTCGATGATTCCCGGCGAGATCCTGTTCGGGTCCGGCCCGATCGTCTACAACGCGGGCCGCGAGATCACCCGGCTCACCGTCCTCAACGCCGCCGACCGGCCCGTCCAGGTCGGCTCCCACTACCACTTCGCCGAGGCCAACCCCGGGCTGGAGTTCGACCGTGCCGCCGCGCGCGGCAAGCGGCTGAACGTCGCCGCCGGCACCGCCGTGCGCTTCGAGCCCGGGATCCCCGTCGACGTCGAACTCGTACCGCTCGCCGGCGCCAGGGTCGTGCCCGGCCTGCGCGGGGAGACCGGAGGTGCCCTCGATGCCTGAGATCTCGCGTGCCGCGTACGCCGATCTGTTCGGGCCGACCACCGGGGACCGCATCCGGCTCGCCGACACCGACCTGATCGTCGAGATCGAGGAGGACCGCTCCGGCGGGCCGGGCCTCGCCGGTGACGAGGCCGTGTTCGGCGGCGGCAAGGTCATCCGGGAGTCCATGGGCCAGGCGCGCGCCACACGCGCGGACGGCACGCCGGACACCGTCATCACCGGGGCCGTCGTCGTCGACCACTGGGGCATCGTCAAGGCCGACATCGGCATCCGTGACGGGCGCATCACCGGCATCGGCAAGGCCGGCAACCCCGACACCATGGACGGTGTCCACCCCGACCTGGTGATCGGGCCCGAGACCGAGGTCATCGCCGGCAACGGACGGATCCTCACGGCCGGCGCGATCGACGCGCACGTCCACTTCATCTGCCCCCAGATCGCCGACGAGGCGCTGTCCGCGGGCGTGACCACCCTGGTCGGGGGCGGCACCGGGCCGGCCGAGGGCTCGAAGGCGACCACCGTGACGCCCGGCCCCTGGCACCTGGCCCGCATGCTGGAGGCGATGGAGCACTACCCGCTCAACGTCGGTTTCCTCGGCAAGGGCAACACCGTCTCCCACGAGGCGATGCTCTCCCAGATCCGGGGCGGCGCGCTGGGCCTGAAGCTGCACGAGGACTGGGGCTCCACCCCGGCCGTCATCGACGCCTCCCTCACGGTCGCCGACCGCACCGGCATCCAGGTCGCCATCCACACGGACACGCTGAACGAGGCCGGATTCGTGGGCGACACGCTCGCTGCGATCGCCGGCCGCGGCATCCACGCGTACCACACCGAGGGTGCGGGCGGTGGGCACGCGCCCGACATCATGACCGTCGTCTCCGAGCCGCACGTGCTGCCGAGTTCGACGAACCCGACCCGGCCCTACACCGTCAACACCGCCGAGGAACACCTCGACATGCTGATGGTCTGCCACCACCTGAACCCCGCGGTGCCGGAGGACCTCGCCTTCGCCGAGTCCCGGATCAGGCCCTCCACGATCGGCGCGGAGGACGTCCTCCACGACCTCGGCGCCATCTCGATCATCTCCTCCGACAGCCAGGCGATGGGCCGGGTCGGCGAGGTCGTCCTGCGGACCTGGCAGACGGCGCACGTGATGAAGCGACGCCGGGGCGCGCTGCCCGGGGACGGCGGCGCCGACAACCACCGGGTACGCCGCTACGTCGCCAAGTACACGATCAATCCCGCGCTCGCGCAGGGGCTGGCGAGGGAGATCGGCTCCGTCGAGACCGGCAAGCTGGCCGACCTCGTCCTGTGGGAACCGGCGTTCTTCGGCGTCAAGCCGCACCTCGTCATCAAGGGCGGGCAGATCGCGTACGCGCAGATGGGCGATGCCAACGCGTCGATCCCCACCCCGCAGCCGATCCTGCCGCGTCCCATGTACGGGGCGATCGGCCGGGCGCCGGCGTCCAACTCGTTCAACTTCGTCGCACCACTGGCGATCGAGGACGGGCTCCCCGAACGCCTGCAGCTCGGCAAGAGGTTCGTCGCGATCGACTCCACGCGGGGTGTCACCAAGGCCGACATGCGGGAGAACGACGCCCGGCCGCGGGTCGAGGTCGACCCCGACAGCTTCGCCGTACGCATCGACGGCGAACTGGTCGAGGCGGAACCGGCAGCCGAACTGCCCATGTCCCAGCGCTACTTCCTCTTCTGATGAGCCCGCGATGAGCAGGGCGGCACTTCTCGTCCTCGCCGACGGACGCTTCCCCGCCGGCGGGCACGCCCACTCCGGCGGAGCCGAGGAAGCGGTCAAGGCGGGCCGGATCACCGGCGCGGCGGGCCTGGAGGACTTCTGCCGCGGCCGGCTGCACACGGCCGGGCTGGTGGCGGCGGCGCTGGCCGCGGCCGCGGCGGCCGGGGCCGACCCCGGCGGACTGGACGCCGCCGCCGACGCGCGGACACCGTCGCCCGCGTTGCGGGTGGCCGCCCGCCGACTGGGCCGGCAGCTGCTCCGGGCGGCGCGGGTCACCTGGCCCGACGCCGAACTGGACGCGCTGGCACGGAAGTTCCCCAAGGGTGCGCATCAGCCGGTGGTGCTCGGGCTGACGGCCCGTGCGGCCGGGCTCGAGCCCGGGGACGCGGCGTACTGCGCGGCGTACGAGAGCGTGAGCGGACCGGCTTCGGCGGTCGTGCGGTTGCTGAGCCTCGATCCGTTCGAGGCGACGGCTGTGCTGGCGCGGGTGGCTCCGGAGGTGGACGGGCTCGTCGAGCGGGCGGTGGTCGCGGGGGTGGCGGTGCTGAGCGAGGGAGTGGAGGTGCTGCCCGCCGTGTCCGCGCCGTTGCTGGAGATCGGGGCGGAGGCACATGCGGGTTGGGGCGTGCGGTTGTTCGCGTCCTGAGGTTCCTCGCCCCCGCCGCCCCTTCCCCTCCCGTCCCCGGAGGACTGTGCCCCCGCCCCCCCCATCGGCCTGAACGGCCTCGTCCTCACACTCCCCCGGAGGGGGCACCCCCGGACGGGCCGTGCAGCCCAGCCGGTCCCGGCCGGTCGAAAAAGGAGCCGTACATGCATCTTGACCACTTCCACCACGGTCCCGCCGCCGTCAGCGCCGATGCCCGGCGGCCCGACGGGGCCCGTCGCGCCCTGCGGATCGGGCTCGGCGGGCCCGTCGGGTCCGGGAAGACCGCCACCGTGGCCGCGCTCTGCCGGGCGCTGCGCGACGAGCTCTCGCTGGCGGTCGTCACCAACGACATCTACACCCGCGAGGACGCCGAGTTCCTGCTGCGGGAGGCCGTACTGCCGCCCGAGCGGATCACCGCCGTCGAGACGGGGGCCTGCCCGCACACCGCGATCCGGGACGACATCTCCGCCAACCTCGAAGCGGTGGAGGACCTGGAGGACGAGGTGGGGCCACTGGACCTCGTCCTGGTGGAGTCCGGCGGGGACAACCTCACCGCCACCTTCTCCAAGGGGCTCGTGGACGCCCAGATCTTCGTCATCGACGTCGCCGGAGGGGACGACATCCCCCGCAAGGGCGGGCCCGGCGTCACTACCGCCGACCTCCTCGTCGTCAACAAGACCGACCTCGCGCCGTACGTCGGCTCCGACCTCGCCCGGATGGCCGCCGACGCCAAGGCGCAGCGCGCCGAACTCCCCGTGGTGTTCCAGTCGTTGCGGAACGAGGACGGCGTACGGCAGGTCGCCGCGTGGGTACGGGAGCGGCTCGCCGCGTGGACGGCCTGACATGAGCGGTGTGCACGCCACCGCGCGGATCCGGGCCCGTGCGGACGGTCGTGGCGGCACCGCCCTGCCCGTCCTGGAGAGCGACGGACCGCTCGCGCTGCGGCGGACCCGCGGTGACGCCGACGAGGCCCGCGTCGTGCTGGTCGGCGCGATGAGCGGACCGCTCGGCGGCGACCGCTTCGCCGTCGAGGCGGACGTCGACGGCGGCGCCCGGCTGCGCGTCGGCTCGGCCGCCGCCACCATCGCCCTGCCCGGCCAGGTCAAGGACGAGGCCCGTTACACGGTTCGGCTGGACATCGCCGACGGCGGCGAACTGCACTGGCTCCCGGAGCCGTTGATCTCCGCGCGGGGCAGCGACCTGCACGTCACCACCCGTGCCGACCTCGCCCCGGGCGCCCGGCTCGTCCTGCGCGAGGAGCAGGTGCTCGGCCGGGTCGGCGAGGAGCCCGGCCGGCTCACCAGCCGGCTCGTCGTGCGGGTCGGCGGGCGTGCCGTCCTCGTCCAGGAACTGGCCTGCGGGCCGGGCGCCCCCGGTGGCTGGGACGGACCCGCCGTCCTCGCGGGACATCGAGCCGTCGGTCAACTGGTCGTCGTGAGACCGGAGTTCGCCGACGATCCGGTCTCCGCCCGGATGCTCGGCGACAGCGCCACGCTGGTGCCGCTGGCCGGGCCCGCCGTTCTGGTGACCGCGGTCGCGCCGGACGGCCTGCGGCTGCGGCGCGTCCTGGACGCGGCCCTCAAGTCCCTGACCTGAGTCCGGCGTTCATCCGGTGAGCGGGACGTGTCTCTCCGGTTATCGGATTGGCAAAGAAGGTCAACGACACCTGTTCTCAGGGACCTCACAGCGGCAAGGATCCCGTACTGACGTTCTGAACGACGAACTGAGATACGGGGAGGTCCCACTTGAGGGACATACGACCTACCGGACGGACGGCGGCGCTCGGCTCGGTCGGCGCACTCGTCGCCGCGACGCTGGTGGCCGGCGCGGTCATGGCACCGACCGCGAGCGCGACCGGTGACCGGTCGGGGCAGGACCGCGAGATGCGCGGCGCCGCGATCGCCGCGGAGCGGGCCGCCAAGGCCGGCGTCGACTGGCAGGACTGTCCCGCCGACTGGGGGCTGGAGAAGCCCATCCAGTGCGGCTACGTGACCGTGCCGCTCGACTACGCCAGGCCCGACGGCAAGCAGATCAAGATCGCCGTCGACCGCATCGGCAACACCGGGACGAAGGAGGAGCGCCAGGGCGCCCTCGTCTACAACCCCGGCGGCCCCGGCGGCTCCGGCCTGCGCTTCCCGCGCCGGGTCACCACCAAGGCCCCGGTCTGGGCCAACATCGCCAAGGCCTACGACTTCGTGGGCTTCGACCCGCGCGGCGTCGGCCACTCCGCGCCCATCTCCTGCGTCGACCCGCAGGAGTTCGTCAAGGCGCCCAAGGCCGACCCCGTCCCGGACACCGAGGCCGACAAGCGCGCCCAGCGCAGGCTCGCCCGCGAGTACGCCGAGGGCTGCCACGAGCGCAGCGGCGACATGCTGCCGTACATGACCACGCCGAACACCGTGCGCGACCTCGACGTCATCCGCGCCGCCCTCGGTGAGAAGAAGCTGAACTTCCTCGGCGTCTCCTACGGCACCTACCTCGGCGCCGTCTACGGCACCCTGTTCCCGGGGCACGTGCGCCGCATGGTCGTCGACAGCGTGGTGAACCCCTCGCGGGAGAAGATCTGGTACCAGGCCAACCTCGACCAGGACGTCGCCTTCGAGGGCCGCTGGAAGGACTGGCAGGACTGGGTCGCCGCCAACGACGCGACCTTCCACCTCGGCACCACCCGTGCCGCCGTCCAGGCCAAGTGGCTCGACCTGCGCGCCACGGCCAAGAAGAGCCCCCTCGGCGGCGTCGTCGGCCCCGCCGAGCTGATCTCCTTCTTCCAGAGCGCCCCGTACTACGACTCCTCCTGGGTCCCGGTCGCCACCGTCTTCAGCAAGTACGTCGCCGGTGACACCCAGGCCCTCGTCGACGCCGCCGCCCCCGACCTGTCGGACACGGCCGGCAACGCCGCCTCCGAGAACGGCAACGCCGTCTACACGGCCGTCGAGTGCGCCGACGCCAAGTGGCCCACCAACTGGAACAAGTGGGACCGCGACAACACGCGTCTGCACAAGGACCATCCGTTCATGACCTGGGCCAACGCCTGGATGAACCTGCCGTGCGCCACCTGGCCGGTCAAGCAGCAGACCCCGGTGAACGTCAAGACCCACAAGGGCCTTCCGCCGGTGCTCATCGTGCAGTCCGAGCGGGACGCGGCCACCCCCTACGAGGGTGCCGTCGAACTGCACCAGCGCTTCAAGGGCTCCCGCCTGATCACCGAGAAGGACGCGGGCTCCCACGGCGTCACCAGCCTGGCCAACTCCTGCATCAACACCCGGGTGGACACCTACCTCCTGACGGGCGAGCTGGACACCGCGGACGTGACCTGCGCCCCGCACGCCACGCCCAAGCCGTAGGCTCCGCGACGGCTTTGCCGTGAGGGCCGCGACGGCCTCGCCGTAGCGGCCGACACGACAGCGAGGGGCGGCCGGATCATCCCGGCCGCCCCTCACCCGTACCGCCGTCCCCCGTAACCCCGTTCCGTCCCGCCGGTGTCAACGCGTGGGAAAACGAGGGAACTTTCGCGCCCTCTCCTTAGCCGCCGCTTCCTCCGCCTTGACCTCGGCCGCGTACCGGTCCACGTACTCCTGCCCCGACAGCGCCAGGATCGCGTACATGATCTCGTCGGTGATCGCGCGCAGGACCGCCTTCTCGCCCTCCATGCCGGCGTAGCGGGAGAAGTCGAGGGGCTCGCCGAAGCGGATCGCCACGGGGCGGATGTGCGGGATCTTCTTGCCGGGCGGCTGCGCCTCGAACGTGCCGATCATCGCGCAGGGCACGACGGACACCCCGGCCTTCAGGGCCATCACCGCGACCCCCACCTTGCCCTTGTAGAGACGGCCGTCGTGCGAGCGGGTGCCCTCCGGGTAGATGCCGAGCAGCTCGTCCTTGCCCAGTACGCCGAGGCCCTCACGGATGGCGGCCTGACCCGCGTCCTTGCCGGAGCGGTCGACCGGGATCTGCCCCGCACTGCGGAAGAACGCCGCGGTCAGCCGGCCCTTCACCCCGGAGCCCGTGAAGTACTCGGCCTTCGCGAGGAACGTGATGCGCCGCTTGAGGATCGCCGGCATCAGGAAGTGGTCCGAGAACGACAGGTGGTTGCCCGCGACGATCGCCGCCCCGGACGCCGGCACGTGCTCGAGCCCTTCGATACGGGGCCGGAACAGCAGGCGCAGGAGCGGTCCCAGCACCACGTACTTCAGGAGGTAGTAGAACAACGGGTGGCTCCTCAATCCGGCGGATCGGCTCAACCGCCGTGTCCCAGCAGGTCAACCGGCATGGTGCGGGGTGCAAGTCTAGGCGGGGCGGCGCACGGCAGGAACCCGCGCGCATCGACGTCACGAACCCCGCGGCGCAACGTCGTCGGCGGTCACAGCCGGACGACGACGAGAGCCGTGTCGTCGGTGGCGCCCCCGTGCGGCAGCAGCTCCAGCAGGACGGCGTCGGCTATCTCCTCCGGGTCGGCGTGCCGGTGGCGGGTCAGGGAGCCGGCGAGCCGTGCGAGGCCGGTGTCGATGTCCTCGCGCCGCCGTTCCACCAGGCCGTCGGTGTACAGCGCGAGCAGTGCGCCCGGCGCGTAGGCGGTGGACGCCTGCGGCCGGGGCCGGGGATCGGGGCGGGCGTCGAGCGGGGGATCGGTGGCCCGGTCGAGGAACTCCACGTGGCCGTCGGGGTGCACCAGCACCGGCGGGGGATGCCCCGCGCTGCTGTAGGTGACGGTGTGGTCGTCGCAGTCGATGAACGTCGTCACCGCCGTCGCCGACTCGGCGCCGTCCACGACGTGGGCGTAGCGGCCGAGCACGTCCAGCGCCTGGGCGGGGCCCGCCGCCACCCGGGAGGCGGCACTGAGCGCGCTGCGCAGCTGTCCCATCACGCCCGCGGCGGCCAGCCCGTGCCCGACGACGTCGCCCACCGACACCCCGATCCGGTTGCCGCCGACCAGGTCGACGAGGTCGTACCAGTCGCCGCAGACGTTGAGCGCGCCGGCCGCCGGACGGTAGCGGACCGCCACCTGGTGGCGGCCGACCTGCCGGCGGGGCGGCAGCATCGCCTCCTGGAGGGCCAGGGCCACCTCGCGCTCGCGGGTGTGCGCCAGCCGCAGACGCTCGTTCAGTTCCTGGAGTTCGCGCGCACGCGTGTACAGCTCGGCCTCCAGCACCCGGGCCCGGCTCCCGGCAGGGCCCCCCGCGCCGCCGCCCCGGGCCCGGATCAGCTCGGTGACATCCTCGACGCGGTGCACCAGCAGCACCACCGAGCCGTCCCCGTCGCGCACGGGCGCGTTGACGGGACTCCAGTACCGCTCGTCCCACTCGCCGGGCCGGTCCGGCGACTCCACGTCGTAGCGCTGCAGTGCCATCGCGTCGCGTTCGCCGGTCGCCAGCACCCGGCGCAGCGAGGCCTCCAGGTTGCGCATGCCGCTGGCGGCGGGGTCGTGCGGGTTGTCGGGGAAGACCTCGAAGAGGTGACGGCCGACCACCTGCTCGCGCCGGCGGCCGGACACGCGCAGGAACTCCTCGTTGGCGTCGGCGTACACCAGGGCCGGGGTCAGCAGCGCCACCATGCCGGGCAGGGACTGGAACACCGCCGCGTAGTCGATCGCCGAGTCGTTCATGGCCGCGCCCCATCTGCCGGTTTTTGGGCTATTTTCGCATGCTGTGGCCGGAGGGTGGGGTGTGGCGGAGGGTGCGTCAGACGCCGGGGTCGGCGAGGGACTGCTCGGCCCAGATGATCTTTCCGTCGGAGAGGAAGCGCGTGCCCCAGCGCCGGGTCATCTGGGAGACCAGCAGCAGGCCGCGGCCGCCCTCGTCGGTGGTGCGGGGGTGGCGCAGATGGGGAGCGGTGGCGCCGCCGTCGTGCACCTCGCAGACCAGGGTGCGCTCGCGGATCAGGCGGAGCAGGATCGGACCGTCGGCGTACCGGATGGCGTTGGTGACCAGCTCGCTGACGACCAGCTCGGTGGTGAACGACAGCTCCGCGAGGTCCCACTCCGCGAGCCGGCGGGCCGCGGCCTTGCGGGCCTCTGCGACCGCGGCCGGATCGGCGGGCAGTTCCCACTGCGCGACCCGGTCCGGTGGCAGTCGCCGGGTACGGGCCATCAGCAGGGCCACGTCGTCGTGCGGGTGCTCCGGGACCAGCAGGTCGACCACCGTCCGGCAGCGCAGGTCGAGCGACTCCGCCTGCGCCTTCAGGGCCCGCACCAACTGTTCCCGGGTGGCCTCCGGCGTCTCCCGCCCGCCCTGGGCCAGCAGTCCGTCCGTGTGCAGCGCCAGCGTGCTGCCCTCCGGCAGCAGCAGCTCGGCCGACTCGAAGGGCGGCCCGCCCGCCCCGAGCGGCGGCCCCTGCGGCAGGTCGACGAACGCGATCGTGCCGTCGGGCAGCGCGACCGCAGGGGCGGGATGTCCGGCGGAGGCCATCGCGCACCGCCCGTCGACGGGGTCGTACACCACGTACAGACACCCGGCCTCCACGGCCTGCGCCACGTCCTCCGCCGCGGCCGCCGTGCCCTCTCCCGCGTTCTCCTGCGCCGTGCGCGCCACCTGGTCGTCGAGGTGGGCGAGGACCTCGTCGGGCGGCAGCTCCAGCGCGGCGAGGGTGCGGACGGCGGTGCGCAGCCGCCCCATGGCCGCGGCGGCGTCGATGCCGTGACCCTGCACCTCGCCCACCACGAGGGCCACGCGGGCCCCCGAGAGCGGGATGAGGTCGTACCAGTCGCCGCCGAGGCCGGTCAGCTCGTCCGCCGGCCGGTAGTAGGCTGCCACCTCGACCGCCTCCTGTTCGGGCAGCCGGTGCGGGAGCAGACTGCGCTGCAGCACCAGGGCGGCGTCCCGCTCGCGGGTGTAACGGCGTGCGTTGTCCACGCAGACGCCGGCGCGCGAGACGAGGTCCTCGGCCAGTGCCACGTCGTCCTCGCAGAAGGGCTCCTGCGTGGCGCGGCGCAGGAACGTGGCCACCCCCAGGGTGGCGCCACGGGCCCGCACGGGCACGATCAGCACGCTCGGCGGCCCCCCGCCGGCCCTCGGCGCGGCGCCCAGCGGCGGAAGGTCCCGGCCCCAGTCCGCGGCGTCCGGCCAGAGCCGCTCCGCCCACCAGGACCGCCCGGTGACCAGACAGCGGACAGCGGGGGAACCGGCTCGGTGAGCCACGACGGCGTCGGGGCCGGACCCCGTCTCCCCGTCCGGCCGCGGGCCGTCCGCCGCCGACCGCTGCCCGGCCCTGCGCAGCACCATCGACCCGTCCGGCCGCGCCGCCCGTCCCACCACGGGCTCGGCCCCCCGCAGCACCGACTCCAGGAGGTCCACGGCTACGGCGTCGGCGAAACCGGGGACCACCACCTCGGCGAGTTCCTGTGCGGTCCGGGCGATGTCCAGGCTGCGGCCGATGTGCCGGCCGGCCCGGTCCAGGAGGGCGAGACGCTGCCGGGCGCGGTGCCGGTCGGTGATGTCCACGACGGTGTAGTAGACGCCCATCGGCTGGCGGTGGTCGTCGTCCAGGCGGGTGAACGACAGCATGTGCGCCGTCTCGCGGAGTGGAGCGGCCCGCATCCGCCCGACGTGCTCGTAGCCGACGACGGGCTCGCCGGTCTCCAGCACCTGCCGCATCTGCGCCTCGACCGCCTCCGCGTCGAAGCCCGGCTGGACGTCCGCCAGCCGCAGCCCCAGCCGGCTGTCGGGCGCGCCGCCGCCGAACCGGGTCAGGGCCGTGTTCGACCACACGAACCGCAGGTCCGTGTCCACGATCGCGATGCCGATCGGCGAGCCGGCGACCAGTTGCTCCAGCACGTCACGGCTCATGCTCCAGCCGTGCGCTTCGCCCATCTCGTTCACCAGGACCAGCCAGCGCCACGGTCCGCCGGGCTCGTCCGCCGAGGTGATCCGCGCCATCACGGGCACCGGCTGCCGGTTCTTGCGGCGGGCCGACAGCAGCCCCGCCCAGCCACCGGACCGGCGGCACCGCTCCAGCACGTCCGGCACCCGCGCGGCGTCCCCCACCGTCAGCAGCCCGGCCAGGCCCTTGCCCACCGCCTCCGCGGCCCCGTAGCCGAACAGCCGCTCGGCGTCCCTGGTCCAGCTGGTCACCACGCCACGCGCATCGAGCAGCAGGGGTACGGCATCCGCCACGTCGAACCGCCGGCGGGCAACATCGTCCAGGTCGTGACTGCCCACGGCCGACCTCTCTGTCGCTGAGAGTCCTGATGGTCCTGTGAGTCCTCTCCCACCTCTCGACTCCATCTTCACCCCGCACCCCGAGGACGGCCTCTGGCAGGGCGACCCTGCCCCGGCCCCGGTCCCGACCGGAACCACGACGCGGACAAGGGCCCAGGCCCACGCCCGGCCCCGCAGGCGGCCCACCGGCCGGCCATCACGCACGGCCCGCACGCGGCCCCACTCCGGAGCCGGTCGCCCCGGCCCGCCGCAGGCCGGGTGCCGCACACAGCCACAGCACGCGCACGCGGTCCTCCGTCCGGCCCCATCGGCCGGCCACACCCGGCGCGCCCGGGCCTGCCCCACACGCGGCCCGCACACGGATCCACCCGGGAGCCGGTCGCCCCGGCCCGCCGCAGGCCGGGTGCCGCACACCACCGCAGCACGCGCACGCGGTCCTCGCCCCCGCAGTGCGGGGGCAGCCCCCGGGGCCGAGGGAGCGAGCGCCCGCGGAGACCAGCCCCGAGACTCTCCGCGGGCGTGGCGGCGCGCCGCACCGCACCGCTACCTCGTGGAGGGCATCGCGACCACCGCACTGCGGCTGTCGCGGGACCGGGGCCGAGGGGCGGAACGCCTGGACTGGAGGAAGGGGGCGGGCGGGGGCGAAGAACCCGCGAGAGAGTCGCCCTCGCAGCCTCGCAGCCTCGCAGCCTCGCAGCCTCGTAGCCTCGCAGTCCCGGAACCTCGCAGCCCCGCAGCCCCGGAGAACCGCCCCGCGGGCCCCCGGGGGATCGTCCCCGGGTGAAACCTCCTCCGGTAAGGGGAACCGCCGCCCTGGGGAATCCCCCGGACCCCTGAGGGCCCCGCCGACTAGGCCCCCAGCACCTCCTCCAGCGTTCCCAGGGCCATCCGCAGCTCCTCCTCCGTGATCGTCAGGGGCGGGGCCAGCCGGATGGTGGAACCGTGGGTGTCCTTGGCCAGGACGCCCCGCGCGAGCAGCCGTTCGCCGATCTCCCTGCCGGTGCCGATCGCCGGGTCCACGTCGACCCCCGCCCACAGCCCGCGCGCGCGGAACCCGACGACTCCCCGGCCGACCAGCCGGGACAGACCGTCCCGCAGGACACTCCCCAGCGCGGCCGCCCGCGCCTGGAACTCACCGGTCTCCAGCAGCGACACCACCGCCGTCCCCACCGCCGCCGCCAGCGGGTTCCCGCCGAACGTCGACCCGTGCTCACCCGGCCGCAGCACGGACAGCACGTCCCGCCGCGCCACGACGGCGGACACCGGCACGATCCCGCCGCCCAGCGCCTTGCCGAGCAGCAGCACGTCCGGGACGACCCCCTCGTGGTCGACGGCCAGCGTCCGGCCCGTCCGCCCGAGCCCGGACTGGATCTCGTCGGCGACGAAGAGGCAGCCCCGGCGCCGGGTCAGCTCCCGCACCCCGGCCAGGTAGCCGTCGTCCGGGACGACGACGCCGGCCTCGCCCTGGATCGGCTCGATCAGCACGGCCGCCGTCGTCTCGTCGACCGCCGCCTCCAGCGCCGCCAGGTCGTTGTACGGCACGATCCGGAACCCCGGCGTGAACGGCCCGAACCCGGCCCGCGCCGTCTCGTCCGTCGAGAAGCTGACGATCGTCGTCGTACGGCCGTGGAAGTTGTCCGCGGCGACCACGACGGTCGCCCGGTCGGCCGGCACCCCCTTCACGTCGTACGCCCACCTGCGGGCCACCTTGATCCCGCTCTCGACGGCCTCGGCGCCGGTGTTCATCGGCAGCACCATGTCCAGCCCGGTCAGCCGTGCGAGCCGTTCCGCGAACTCGGCGAGCCGGTCGTTGTGGAAGGCGCGGGAGGTGAGCGTCAGCCGGTCCAGCTGGCGGTGCGCGGCCTCGATCAGCAGCGGATGGCGGTGCCCGAAGTTCAGCGCCGAGTACCCGGCCAGCATGTCGAGGTAGCGGCGGCCCTCGACGTCCTCCACCCAGACCCCCTCGGCACGCGCGACGACCACGGGCAGCGGGTGGTAGTTGTGCGCGAGGACGGGCTCCTCGGCCCGGATCAGGTCGGCGGACGAACGCGTGCGGGCGGGTGCGGTCATGGACGGATCTCCTGGGTGCAGCACTTGATGCCACCTCCGGCCTTCTGGAACTCCGAGAGGTCGACGGGGACGGGGACGTAGCCGTGGTCGGCGAGGCGGCCGGCGAGCGCCTCGGCACGCGGCGCGATGAAGACGTTGCGGCCGTCGGAGACGGAGTTCAGCCCGAACGTCATCGCGTCGTCGCGGGTGGCGAGCACCGCGTCCGGATAGAGCCGGGCGAGCACCGCACGGCTGCCCGGCGAGAACGCCTCGGGGTAGTAGGCGATGTTTCCGTCGGGCCCGCCGTCCAGCACGAACAGCGCCGTGTCCAGGTGGTAGAAGTGCGGGTCCACCAGCGTCAGGCTGACCACCGGGTGCCCGAAGAACTCCTGCACCTCCCGGTGCGCCTCCCGGGTGGTGCGGAACCCGGTGCCGGCCAGCATGTACCGGCCGGTCCACACCAGATCGCCCTCGCCCTCGCAGACGGACGCGGGCCGGTGGACGTCGAAGCCCGCCGTCCTGAACCACGTGTCGTAGTGGGTGGACTCGTCGCGCCGCTCCGGCGCGTGGAAGAGGGAGCCGAAGACGCGGCCGTCGACGACGACCGCCGAGTTCGCGGCGAAGACCATGTCGGGCAGCCCGGGGGCGGGCTCGAGGGTGTCGACGGTGTGGCCGTGCGCACGGTAGGCGCTGATCAGCGCCTGCCACTGCTCGTGCGCGAGGTCGACGTCGACGGGGGAGTCGGGATGCATCCAGGGATTGATCGCGTACTGCACCGCGAAGTGTCTGGGTTCACAGACGAGGAAGCGCCGAAGGCGCGGCACACGGCTGACGGTCACAGAGGGGTTCCTCCGCTTTTCCTGCGCGGTCGACTGGGGGTGACACCACGGTAGAAAGCGAGCGGGACGCCCGACAAGGAAGATGAGTTGCGCGTTCACGCAGGAACGCTGCGTCTTCGCCCTGCTCAGCGCACGTCTGCTGCGTCGCCGGGTTCGGCGTGCGGGGCCTCGTGGGTCGCGCCCGCCTCCGGGCTCTCCGGCAGCAGGTGCGACAGCACCATCACACTGATCGTCTTGCGGATGAACGGCTCCACCCGGATGCGCTCCAGCACCTCCTCGAAGTGCTCCACGTCCCGGGCCCGCACGTGCAGCAGCGCGTCCGCGCCCCCCGTCACCGTCATCGCCGCGGTGATCTCCGGATGGTTGCGCACCACCTCCGCGAGCCGCCGCGGCGGGGCCGCCCCCTCGCAGTACACCTCCACGTACGCCTCCGTGCGCCAGCCCAGCGCCGACGGCTGCACCGTCGCCGTGAACCCGGTGATCACCCCGCTGTCCCGCAGCCGGTCCACCCGGCGCTTGACCGCCGTGGCCGACAACCCGACCGCCGTGCCGATCTCGGCGAAACTCGTCCTGGCGTTCGCCATCAGCGCGGTGAGGATCTTCCGGTCGAGTCCGTCGAAAGGGGCGGGGCCGCTGTTCATGCGGGCACTGTATCCAGCGCACGCGTCCGCACCCCGGCACGTGTCCAGCCGTCCGGATCGCCCCTACACTCCACCTTCATGCTGCGCGCCCTCGCCGTCGACGACGAACGCCCCTCGCTGGAGGAGCTGCTCTACCTGCTCTCCGCGGATCCCCGGATCGGCAGCGTGGAGGGCGCCGGTGACGCGACGGAGGCGCTGCGCCGGATCAACCGGGCCCTGGAATCCGGCCCCGAAGGCCCCGACGCCGTCGACGTCGTCTTCCTCGACATCCAGATGCCCGGCCTCGACGGCCTCGACCTGGCCCGGCTGCTCACCGGCTTCGCCCGCCCGCCCCTGGTCGTGTTCGTCACCGCCCACGAGGACTTCGCCGTCCACGCCTTCGACCTCAAGGCCGTCGACTACGTCCTCAAGCCGGTCCGCAAGGAACGGCTCGCCGAGGCCGTCCGCCGCGCCGCCGAACTGCGCGGCACCGTCCCGCGCATCCCCGTCCACGAGCCCGACCCCGACCACATAACCGTCGAGCTGGGCGGCGTGACCCGGTTCGTGTCCGTCGACGACATCACCCACGTCGAGGCCCAGGGCGACTACGCCCGCCTGCACACCGACCGCGGCAGCCACCTCGTCCGCATCCCGCTGTCCACCCTGGAGGAGCGCTGGCGGACCCGGGGCTTCGTCCGCATCCACCGCCGCCACCTCGTCGGCCTGCGCCACATAGGCGAACTCCGTCTGGACGCCGGCACGGTCAGCGTCGTCGTCGGCGGCGAGGAACTCCAGGTCAGCCGCCGCCACGCCCGCGAACTGCGGGACCTGCTGATGAGGAGGCCGTGACCGTGCCCCAGCAGGACCCCGCCGAGCGCCGCGTGGTCGTCACCGGCCCGCCCCGCCGCACCCTCCCGCACGCCCGGCCCCGCGCGCGCGGGCGCCACCCCCACGCCTTCGGCCACTACCGCCCGCGCACCGAGATCGACGAGCAGACGACCCTCGGCCACACCTACGTCCGCTCCCTGATGCGCACCCAGCTGCGCGCCGCGCTCACCGTGTTCGCCGTCCTCGTGCTGCTGGTCGGCCCGCTGCCCCTGCTGTTCGCGGCGATGCCCGACGCCCGCCGCCTGGAGTGGGCGGTCCTCGGCTTCGGCCTGTACGCCCCGCTGGTCCTGCTCGCCCGCTGGTACGTCCGCCGCGCCGAGCGCAACGAACGCGACCTCGTACGCCTGGTCGAGGACCGGTGAACTCCGCGTTCGCCGTCCCCGCCGTCGCCCTGGTCGTCGTGGCGACCGTCCTCGTCGGCGCCTTCGGCCTGCGCATCTCCCGCACGACCTCCGACTTCTACGTCGCCTCCCGCACCGTCGGCCCCCGCCTCAACGCGGCCGCCATCAGCGGCGAGTACCTCTCCGCGGCCTCCTTCCTCGGCATCGCCGGACTGGTCCTGGTGCAGGGCCCGGACATGCTCTGGTACCCGGTCGGCTACACCGCCGGCTATCTGGTGCTGCTCCTCTTCGTCGCCGCCCCGCTGCGCCGCTCCGGCGCCTACACCCTCCCCGACTTCGCCGAGGCCCGCCTCGCCTCCCAGGCGGTACGGCGCCTCGCGGGCGCCTTCGTCGTGGGCGTCGGCTGGCTCTACCTGCTGCCCCAGCTCCAGGGCGCCGGGCTGACCCTGACCGTGCTCACCGGGGCGCCCGACTCGCTCGGCGGGCTGATCGTGGCCGTGGTCGTCACCGCGACCGTCGCCGCCGGCGGCATGCGCAGCATCACCTTCGTGCAGGCCTTCCAGTACTGGCTCAAGCTGACCGCGCTCCTCGTCCCCGCCCTGTTCCTGGTCCTCGCCTGGCAGGGCGACGGCGCGCCCCGGCAGGTCTTCGAGGAGCCGCCCGCCTTCCGCGACCAGCGGGCCGTCCGGGTCGACTCCACCCTCGACCTGACACTGGAGCGGCCCCTGACCGTGACGGTGACCGGCACGGTCGACGGCCGGCGGCACGAGCGGGCCGCGCTGAGCCTGCCCGCCGGCACCCACCGCATCGAGCGGGGCACCCGCCTCACCTTCACCGCGGGCACCCCCCTCCCCACCGCCGAGCGCGGCGGCAACGGCGGCATGTCCACCAGCCTCGCCGCCGGCCGCGAGGAACGCCCCCTGTACGCGACGTACGGCCTGATCCTCGCGACCTTCCTCGGCACGATGGGCCTGCCGCACGTCGTCGTCCGCTTCTACACCAGCCCGCACGGCGTCGCCGCCCGCCGCACCACCGTCGTCGTCCTCGCCCTGATCGGCGCCTTCTACCTGCTGCCGCCCGTCTACGGGGCCCTCGGCCGCCTGTACGCCCCGGAACTGGCCCTCGCCGGCGACGCCGACGCGGCCGTCCTGCTGCTGCCCGACCGGGTGATCGGCGGCCTCGGTGGCGACCTGCTCGGCGCGCTGGTCGCGGGCGGTGCCTTCGCGGCGTTCCTGTCCACCGCGTCGGGCCTGACCATGGCCGTGGCGGGCGTCCTCACCCAGGACGTCCTGCCCACCCGCGGCGTCCGGCACTTCCGGCTCGGCACCGGTCTCGCCATGGTCGTCCCGCTCGCCGCGAGCCTGCTGGTGGGCGGACTGCCGGTGGCCGACGCGGTCGGCCTGGCCTTCGCGGTGTCCGCGTCCTCGTTCTGCCCGCTGCTCGTCCTCGGCATCTGGTGGCGGCGGCTGACCCCGCCCGGCGCGGCCGCCGGGATGCTCGTGGGCGGCGGCTCGGCCTTCGCCGCCGTCGCCGCGACCATGGCGGGCCTGCCCGTCACGGGCGGGCTGCACGCCCTGCTGGCCTGGCCCGCCCTGTGGTCGGTCCCGCTGGGCTTCCTCACCATGGTCCTGGTCTCGCTGGCGACCCCGGGCCGCGTCCCGGCCGGCACGGCGTCGATCCTTGCCCGCTTCCACCTCCCCGAGGAGCTGCGGGCCGCGGAGGTCAAGGCGTGAGCGGTTTCCTGGCGGGCCTGTGCATCGCGATCCTGCCCTTCCTCGCGGCCGGTTTCTGGCTGGGCCGCCGCACCGCCCGCCCCCAGAGCCTCGGCGACCTCGGCACCCCCGTCGAGCACGCCACCTTCCAGACCCTGCACACCGCCTCCCTCGCCGCCCCGCCCCTGCGCGCCGGCCTCACGGAGGAGACGGCCCGCAGGTCCGCCGGCCGGCTGCGCACCCTGCTCGGCACGGACGCCCTCTGCCTGACCGACCGCGAACACCTGCTGGCCTGGGACGGCGTGGGCGCCCACCACCGCACGGAGATCACGGCCCGGCTGGCCGGCCCGCTGGACACCGGCCGCGGCGAGGCCTTCCCGCTCAACTGCGACGCCCCCGACTGCCCGGTCCGCTGGGCCGTCCTCACCCCGCTCACCGTCGACGACCGGGTGCACGGTGTCCTCGTCGTCTGCGCGCCCCGTGAGTCCGCCGTCCTGGTCCGGGCCGCGGGGGAGGTGGCCCGCTGGGTGAGCGTCCAGCTGGAGCTCGCCGACCTCGACGACTCCCGCACCCGCCTCATCGAGGCCGAGATCAAGGCCCTGCGCGCCCAGATCTCCCCGCACTTCGTCTTCAACTCGCTCGCGGTGATCGCCTCGTTCGTGCGGACCGACCCCGAGCGGGCCCGCGAGCTGCTCCTGGAGTTCGCCGACTTCACCCGCTACTCGTTCCGCCGGCACGGCGACTTCACCACCCTCGCCGACGAGCTGCACGCCATCGACCAGTACCTGGCGCTGGTGCGGGCCCGCTTCGGCGACCGCCTCTCCGTCACCCTCCAGATAGCCCCGGAGGTCCTTCCGGTGGCCCTGCCCTTCCTCTGCCTCCAGCCCCTGGTGGAGAACGCCGTCAAGCACGGCCTGGAGGGCAAGGCCGACGAGTGCCACATCCAGATCACCGCGCGGGACGCCGGCGCCGAGGCCCTGGTCGTCATCGAGGACGACGGCGCGGGCATGGACCCCGTCCTGCTGAGCCGCATCCTGGCCGCCGGGGTCAGCCCGTCCGGCGGCATCGGGCTGTCCAACGTCGACGACCGGCTCCGCCAGGTGTACGGCGACGACCACGGCCTCGTGATCGAGACCGCGCCCGGCGCGGGCATGAAGATCACCGCCCGGCTGCCGAAGTACCAGCCGGGCGTCCACCAGGGCCTCTCGTCCGGATCAGGCCGGACCCCGCGAGCCCGGCATGATCCGGACGAGAGGCCCTAGGTGTGCCGACCGCACCCCGGGGTGAGCCGTCCGGCACTCACGTCGTGCGCGTGGCGACCATCGCGAGCGTGATCAGCCCCAGCACGACCCAGCCGAACCACAGCCAGCCGTTGCTGCCGAGCGCCACCGTGTAGGCCGTCACCACGACGAGGCCGCCGATGGTGAGCACCCCCATGGTCTTCGTGGAACCGTCCGCCGAACCGTGCGTGGAACCGGGCATCGCGACACCCTCCTCCGGCACACCCCCCACAGGGTGTGTCCGCCTCCATGGTGCCCCGGTTTCGGCCCTTCAGCCCCGGCGACGGCTCAACCGCGGCCGTTCAGCGAGGCCAGATAGGCGTTGTACGCCTCCAGCTCCCTGTCACCGTCCCGGTCGGCCGCCCGGTCCTGGCGCTTGGCCTGCCGCTGCTCGGAGCCGTACCACTGGAACAGCAGGGCGATCAGCACCAGCACCGACGGGATCTCGCTGAACGCCCAGGCGATGCCGCCGGCCGCGTTCTGGTCGGCGAGGGCGTCGATGCCGAGGGAGGCGGGCGGGTTGCGGAACGTCTCGACCATCGGCGTGGACGCCATCATCAGCGCGATACCGAAGAACGCGTGGAAGGGCATCCCGGCGAACAGCTCCAGCATGCGCATCAGGTAGCCCGGCCGGTTCGGGCCCGGGTCCACGCCCATGATCGGCCAGAAGAACACCACGCCGACGGCGAGGAAGTGCACCATCATCGCGACGTGCCCCGTCTTCGACCCCATCAGGAAGTCGAAGAGCGGCGTGAAGTACAGCGCGTACAGGCTCGCGATGAACATCGGAATGGTGAACGCGGGATGTGTGACGATCCGCATGTACCGGCTGTGCAGCAGCATCAGCAGCAGCTCACGCGGCCCCTTGCGGCCCCGGCCCGCGGTGGGCAGGGCCCGCAGCGCCAGGGTGACCGGGGCGCCGAGCAGGATCAGGATCGGCGACAGCATGCTGATCACCATGTGCTGCACCATGTGCACGCTGAACATGACCATGCCGTAGTCGTTCAGTCCGGTGCACATCACCAGCATGATCGTCAGTACACCGGTGACGTACGCCACCGTCCGCCCCGCGGACCACGTGTCCCCGCGCCGCCGCAGCCGGACGACCCCCCAGGCGTACAGCCCGAGGGCGGCCAGACAGGCCACGAGGAAGAACGGGTCCGCCGACCACTGGAGACCCCGCCCCAGCGTGAACGGCGGCAGATCCATCGTCATGCCGTGCCCGCTGTGATCCATCCGCCGGCTCCTGATTCGTGGGGGGTTGTGCGTTTCTCGCCGCCCCAAGAGTAGAACCGCCCCCGGTCGCGATCGCGACCGGGGGCGGGACGAGCGGGCTCGCAAGGGGCGCGAAGCCCCGCAGGACGGCTACAGCACGCACTCCGCCTCGGCGTACCGGTCCGCGGGGACCGTCTTCAGCGTCTCGACGGCCTCCGACAGCTCCACCATCACGATGTCCGTCCCCCGCAGGGCCGTCATCCGGCCGAACTCGCCCCGGTGCACGGCCTCCACCGCGTGCCATCCGAACCGGGTGGCCAGGACGCGGTCGTACGCGGTGGGCGTGCCGCCCCGCTGCACGTGCCCGAGGATCACCGGCCGGGCCTCCTTGCCGAGGCGCTGTTCCAGCTCGACGGACAGCTGGCGCGCGATCCCGGCGAACCGCTCGTGCCCGTAGATGTCCTTGCCGCCCTCGTCGAAGGCCATGGAGCCGGGCGCGGGCTTGGCACCCTCCGCGGCCACGACGATCGCGAACCGCTTCCCCGCCGCGAACCGCTCGCCGACCCGCCGGGTCAGCTCCTCGATGTCGAAGGGGCGTTCCGGTACGACGATGGCGTGGGCGCCGGCCGCCATGCCGGAGTGCAGCGCTATCCAGCCGGTGTGCCGCCCCATGACCTCGACGACCAGGACCCGCTGGTGGGACTCGGCGGTGGTCTTGAGCCGGTCGAGCGCCTCGGTGGCGACGCCCACCGCGGTGTCGAAGCCGAAGGTGACGTCGGTGACGGCGATGTCGTTGTCGATGGTCTTCGGCACGCCCACGATCGGCAGGCCGCTGTCCGACATCAGGCGGGCCGCCTTGAGCGTGCCCTCACCGCCGATCGGGATGACGGCGTCGAGGCCGAGCTCCTCGACATGTCCGCGGGCCCGCTCCACGCCGTCCCTCAGCTGCGAGGGCTGGACGCGGGAGGAGCCGAGGATGGTGCCGCCGCGGGCGAGGATGCCGCCCACCGCGTCGAGGTCGAGCTTGAGGTAGTCGCACTCCAGGAGGCCCTTCCAGCCGTCCCGGAAGCCGATGACCTCGTCGCCGTGGTCGACGACGGCACGGTGCACGACGGACCGGATGACGGCGTTCAGGCCGGGGCAGTCGCCGCCGGACGTGAGGACACCAATGCGCATAGCCCGAACAACCTTCTCCACGTGGGCCGGATCCGGACCGCGTCGTCCGGCTCGATCCCCGCCACCCTAGCGTCAGGAGGGGGCGGGGCCGAAGCACACGTCCGCCTGCTGGACGAGCCCGCTCACCTGTGCGGACGTACCGTCATCCGGGCTGCTGACGGCACCCTGAAGATCAGGTGAACACACAGGTCACGCGGGCTGCCGCGGGCGCCCGCGAAGCGCCCGCTAGGCGGGCTGCTGCGCGGCCGCGATGCGCTCGTTGCGCAGGGCCTCGTACCAGCGGTCGTCGGTCGGCGGGAGCGCGTTCACGTCGAGCGCCAGCTTCAGCAGCAGGTCCGCGATGAGCGGATTGCGGGCCAGCACCGGACCGTGCATGTAGGTGCCGAAGACGGTGTCGTTGTACGCGCCCTCGGTGCCGTCGCCGGTGCCGTTGCCCTTGCCGATCTGGACGCGGGCGAGCGGGCGGGCGGTCGGGCCGAGGTGGGTGATGCCCTGGTGGTTCTCGAAGCCGGTGAGCGGGGGCAGCCCGAGGCGCGGGTCGATGTCCGCGAGGACGTCGCCGACGCACCGCTCGCCCTCACCGCGGGTGGTGGTGACGTCCAGCAGACCGAGACCCGGCTCGCGCTGACCGAGGTCGTTGACGAACTCGTGGCCCAGGATCTGGTAGCCGGCGCACACCGCGAACACGATCGCGCCGTTCTGCACCGCCTGGTACAGGTGCCCGTCACGGCGCAGCCGCTCGGCCGCGAGCCGCTGCGGCCGGTCCTCGCCGCCGCCGATGAGGTAGATGTCGCCGGAGGTGGGGATCGGCTGGTCGCTGCGCACGTCCAGCCGCGCCACGTCCAGGCCGCGCTGCCGCGCCCGCCGCTCCACGACCAGGACGTTGCCCTGGTCGCCGTAGGTGCTGAGCAGGTCCGGGTACACCCAGACGACCCGCAGTTGGTTGTCGTTCATCACGGTGATGTATCCCTCGGGGCTCAGTTGCCGACGCGGCGGCGCAGGTCCTGGAACGCGGTGTAGTTCGCGATGACCTCGATGCGGCCGGGCGGCGCCAGCTGCACGGCCTGGTCGACGTTCTCGCACACCTGGAAGTGCTGGTTGGCCACCTCCAGGCGTACCGCGAGGTCCAGTTTGCGGTCACCGACGACGAAGATCGGGTGGCCGGTGAGACGGGTGTAGTCGACGTCCCACAGCCAGGACGTGTCGGTGCCGTCGGCGCCGCGCGCGTTCACCGAGAGGATGACCGGCGTGGGCGGCGGGTCGATCAGGCTGAACGTCTCGAGCCAGCCCGCCGGGTTCTTCGCCAGCAGCAGGCGCAGGTCGCGCTGCATGAACTGGACGACGTCGTAGCGCCCGGCGACGGCCTGCACCTGGTACATCCGCTCCAGCGCGACCTGCGGCGGCACGCCGAAGACGGCGGCGACGGCGGCCGAGGAGGCGGCGTTGGCCTTGTTGGCGCGGCCCGGCAGCTGGAGGTGGATCGGCCAGGCGGAACCGTGCGGGTCGAGGACGTGGTCGCCGGAGAGCGCCCAGCTCGGCGTCGGCCGCCGGAACCCGCACTCGCCGCAGAACCAGTCGTCGCCCGGACGCTGCATCACACCGCCGCAGGACGGGCAGGACCAGGCGTCGTCCTTCCACATCTGCCCGGCGGCGACCCAGATCACGTTGGGGGAGGAGGACGCGGCCCACACCACCAGCGGGTCGTCGGCGTTGGCGACGACGACGGCCTTCGAGCCGGCCAGCCCCTCGCGCCAGTTCTCCGCGAGCATGCGGGTCTCGGCGGCGCGGTCCAGCTGGTCGCGGGAGAGGTTCAGCAGCGCGATGCACTTGGGCGCGGTGTCGCGGGCGACGCCGGCCAGGTACTTCTCGTCGACCTCGATCACGCCGTACTTGGCGTCGGAGCCGCCGGCGAGCGCCGAGGTGATGCCGGCCGGCATGTTCGCGCCCAGCGCGTTGGAGACGACCGGGCCCGCGGCCCGCAGGGCCTCCGCGATGAGGCGGGTGGTCGTGGTCTTGCCGTTGGTCGCCGAGACGAGGGTGACGTCCAGGTTCTGGGCGAGCCGTGCGAGGAGGTCGGGGTCGAGTTTCAGCGCCACCTTGCCGCCGATCACCGAACCGCTGCCGCGTCCCGCGGCGCGCGATGCCGCAGCGACCGCCTTGCCCGCGGTCACGGCGATCTTGGCCCGCGGCGTGAGCGGGTCCGAGTTGCCTGCCATCAGTTCTCGATCCTCCTTGCGTACGCGCCGCGCCTGAAGCCTGACGGCAACGTGGTAGGTGGTCAGCCTATCGAGATCCATTCACAGTCCCGAATCCCGGCACCGTTCCACGCTGTGCACGGCATGCGCGTGTCAGAAAGGACCGTACCCTTGCCGCCATGCGACAAGGTTCCATCCCGGGTGCCCACGGGCGCGTCCGGCCCCTCAGCCTGCTCGGCGATCCGGTCCTGCGGCAACCCTGCGCGGAGGTCACCGAGTTCGGTCCGGCCCTGGCCCGCCTGGTCGAGGACCTGTTCGCCACGATGTACGCGGCACAGGGCGTGGGCCTCGCCGCCAACCAGGTCGGCGAGTCCCTGCGCGTGTTCGTCTACGACTGCCCTGACGACGAGGACGTCCGCCACCTCGGCCACGTGGTGAACCCGCGCCTGGTGGACGTGGACGGCGTGGTGATCCGCGGCCCCGAGGGCTGCCTGTCCCTGCCGGGTCTGGAGGCGGGGACGGAACGCCACGACCACGCGGTGGTCGAGGGCTTCACGGTGACGGGCGAGCCGGTCACCGTCCACGGCACGGGATTCTTCGCCAGGTGCCTGCAGCACGAGTGCGACCACCTGGAGGGGCGGGTGTACGCGGACCGTGTGACGGGGTGGCGCGGGAGACGGCTGGCGCGCCAGGTGGCGCGGTCCTCCTGGGGCGGGTGAGGGCGGCGTACGGCCGTCAGAACCCCGGTCCGCCGACCTTGTCCCCGGCCGCCGCGAGGCGGCCCCACAGCAGGTCGGCGAGGCTGCGCACCAGCTCGGCCCGGGAGCACGGCCGCTCGCCCAGCCACCAGTCGCCCGCCGCGTGCATCATGCCGACGATCCCGTGTCCCCAGACGCGGGCGAGCTGCTGGGTCCCGGGTCCGAGGTCCAGCCGCTCCTCGATGACCTGGGCCAGTTCCTCGCCCATCCGCCGCAGCAGGGGAGCCGAGTGCTTGCCGACGTCGAAGCCCTGTTCGCCGGAGGCCCCGTCCGCCGGGTGCATCAGGAAGCGGTAGACCTGGGGGCGGGCCTCGATGGCCGCGAGGTAGGTCTCCAGCGTGGCCTCGACGCGCTCCCGGCGTTCGGCGGGAGCGTCCAGCGCGGCGCGCAGGGAGGCGAGCAGCGCGTCGGTGTGCCGTTTGGCGAGAGCGGCGTACAGGCCGCCCTTGTCACCGAAGTGGCGGTAGAGGATCGGCTTGGTGATGCCGGCCTCCGCCGCGATGGCGTTCATGGAGGCCTGGGGGCCGTCCCGGAGCACCACTCGGTCGGCGGCCTCCAGCAGTTCGCGCCTTCGGCGGTCGGCGGACCGCTGCTGCTCGGTCCGCTGCGTGGTGTCCATGTGCTCTCCCCACCCGTGCTGATTCGGTGACGCCTGCGCAAACTAACACCTGAAGATGGCCTCGCATCGAACGGGCTGCCGGGCTGTCCTCGGGAGTTGACTTTTCCTACCGACCGGTAACAGACTCGCGTTACCGCTAGTAACACGCACGTTCCGCCGCTGGAGGGGACATGGCCGAGTTCACCATGGAGCTCAACGACGAACAGAAGGAGGTCCGGGACTGGCTGCACGGCTTCGCGGCCGACGTGATCCGCCCCGCGGCCGCCGAGTGGGACGAGCGTGAGGAGACTCCCTGGCCTGTCATCCAGGAGGCCGCGAAGGTCGGCATCTACTCCCTCGACTTCTACGCCCAGCAGTACTTCGACGCCACCGGCCTCGGCATCCCCATGGCCATGGAGGAGCTGTTCTGGGGAGACGCGGGCATCGCCCTGTCCATCGTCGGCACCGGCCTCGCCGCCGTGGGCGTCCTCGCCAACGGCACCGAGGAGCAGATCGGCACCTGGATCCCCCAGATGTACGGCGACGCCGATGACGTCAAGGTGGCCGCCTTCTGCTCGTCCGAGCCCGACGCCGGCTCCGACGTGGCCTCCATGCGCACCCGCGCCGTGTACGACGAGGCCAAGGACGAGTGGGTGATCAACGGCACGAAGACCTGGGCCACCAACGGCGGCATCGCCAACGTCCACGTGGTCGTCGCCGTCGTCGACCCCGGGCTGGGCTCCAAGGGGCACGCCTCCTTCATCGTCCCGCCGGGCACGCCGGGTCTCGCCCAGGGCCAGAAGTTCAAGAAGCACGGCATCCGCGCCTCGCACACCGCCGAGGTGATCCTCGACAACGTGCGCGTCCCCGGCTCCTGCCTGCTCGGCGGCAAGGAGAAGCTCGACGAACGGCTGGCGCGGGCGCGCGAGCGGGCGAGGACCGGCGGCGAGCGCGTGAAGAACGCGGCCATGGCGACCTTCGAGGCCTCACGCCCGGCGGTCGGCGCGATGGCCGTCGGCACGGCCCGCGCGGCGTACGAGGTCGCCCTCGACTACGCGATGACGCGCGAGCAGTTCGGCCGCCCGATCATCGACAACCAGGGGGTCGCCTTCCAGCTCGCCGACATGCGCACGCAGATCGACGCGGCGCGGCTGCTGGTCTGGCGCGCCTCGTGGATGGCGGTCAACGGCAAGCCGTTCACGGCCGCCGAGGGCTCCATGTCGAAGCTGTACGCCAGCGAGACGGCGAAGAAGGTGACGGCGCAGGCCGTCCAGATCCTCGGCGGCAACGGCTACACGCGGGAGTACCCGGTGGAGCGGATGCACCGCGACAGCGCGATCTACACGATCTTCGAGGGGACGAGCGAGATCCAGCGGCTGGTGATCGCCCGCACCCTGTCGGGGATGCCGATCCGGTAGCCGCCGGTCGCGGGAACCGCGCGACCGGCCACGACGCGTCGTCGCCCACGGCAGCGCGCCGGCGCCCCTACGGCGCCCCGCCGCTGCTGTGGGCGATGCACGCCACGTCGATCCGGTCGGCCAGCTTCGCCAGCTCGATCGTCAGCGCGGCGACCGTGTCCTCGTCCAGACCCTGCGCCCCGGCCTCGACGAGATGCAGCCACCGGCCCCCCAGCGTGCGGAGCAGCTTGCTCACGTCGGCCGCGGCCACCTGGAGGGTCCCGCGGTCGTCGACGATCAGAGGCAGAGTCACTTCGCGGTTCACAACCGGGATCGTAGCCGCGCGGTGCTCACGCACCGTGCCAAACCGTGGTGATGTTGCAGAACTCGCGGATTCCGTGCCCGGACAGCTCACGCCCGTAGCCGGACCGCTTGACCCCGCCGAAGGGGAGCGCCGGGTGGGAGGCGGTCATCCCGTTGACGAACACCCCGCCCGCCTCCAGGTCCCGGACGAACCGGTCCACCTCGGCCTCCTGCCGGGTCCACACGTTGGAACTCAGCCCGAAGGGGGAGTCGTTGGCGATGAGGACCGCCTCGTCCAGGTCGGCCGCCCGGTAGAGGGTCGCCACCGGTCCGAAGGCCTCCTCGCGGTGGATGCGCATCTCGCGGTCGATGCCCGCGAGGACCGTCGGCTGGTAGTACCAGCCGGGCCGGTCCGGGCGTTCGCCACCGCACAGCACCGTGGCGCCGCTGCGCCGGGCGTCGTCCACCAGCTCCTCCAGGTCGGCGCGGCCCTGCTCGCTGGCGAGGGGACCGACCTCCGTCTCCTCCTCCAGAGGGTCGCCCACCTTCAGCGCCCGCATGCCGCCGGTGAAGCGTTCGGCGAAGCGGTCGTACACGTCCGCGTGGACGATGAACCGCTTGGCGGCGATGCACGACTGCCCGTTGTTCTGCACGCGCGCGGTCACCGCCACCTCGGCGGCCCGGTCGACGTCCGCGGACGGCATGACGACGAAGGGGTCGCTGCCGCCCAGCTCCAGCACCGTCTTCTTGACCATCTCGCCGGCGGTGGAGGCGACCGCGCGGCCCGCGGGCTCGCTGCCGGTCAGGGTGGCCGCCTTGATCCGCTCGTCGCGCAGGATCTCGTCGACCGCGGCGGAGCCGATCAGCAGGGTCTGGAAGCAGCCCTCGGTGAAGCCGGCCCGGTGGAAGAGGTCCTCCAGGTAGAGGGCGGTCTGCGGGACGTTCGAGGCGTGCTTGAGCAGGCCGACGTTGCCCGCCATCAGCGCGGGCGCGGCGAAGCGGACGACCTGCCACAGCGGGAAGTTCCACGGCATCACCGCGAGCACCGGGCCCAGCGGGCGGTACCGCACCAGGGCGCGGGAGGCGCCGGAGTCCCGCACGTCGGACTCGGCCGGCCGCTCGTCGGCGAGGAGCCCCGGCGCGTGCTCGGCGTACCAGCGCATGGCCTTCGCGCACTTGGCGGCCTCCGCGCGGGCCTGCTTCACCGGCTTGCCCATCTCGGTGGTCATCACGCGGGCGATCTCCGCCGAGTCCTCGTCGAGGAGGTCGGCGGCCCGGTTCAACAGCCGGGCGCGGTCGGCGAACGCCGTCGTGCGGTACGTGCGGAACGTGGCCTCGGCGAGCTGGAGCCGGCGTTCGAGCTCCTCCTCGTCCATGGCCTGGTACGTCTTGAGCGTCTCGCCGTTCGCCGGGTTCACCGTCGCGATGGGCATGACCGACCTCCCTCGGTGCTGGATGTGCTTCGACCTTCGCGCGTCCCGGAGGGCCCCGCAACGCGTGCGCGTCCGCTCAGCCCGAGTGCTCCGTCAGCCGGTCGAGAAACGCGGCCTGTGCCGTCACGATCACCTCGCGGGCCCGGTCCAGGCCGTACCAGGCGACCCGGTCCAGCTCGGGGAACTCCCGCGTCCGCCCGGAACGCGGCGGCCACTCCATGACGAAGGTGCCGGGTTCGACCGCGGCCGGGTCGAGGTCCGCCTCGATCGCCCAGGCCGTCACGATCTTGCCGTTCCTCTGCCGGACCTCCCCGAGCGGGAACGCCTCGCCGTCCGGCGGCGCCACCCCCAGCTCCTCCCGGAACTCGCGGCGGGCGGCCTCCCAGGCCGGCTCGCCCGGCTCGTACTCGCCCTTCACTACGGTCCAGGCACCGGCGTCCTTCTTCGCGAAATACGGGCCGCCCATGTGGCCCAGCAGCACCTGTGGTCCGTCGCCGGTGCGCCGGAACAGCAGCAGACCGGCGCTGCGCCGCGCCGTCACGGCCGTACCCGCGGGTGCGCGGCCAGCAGTGTCTCCACCGTGTCCGCCTGCTCCGGGCGCTTGTCCTCGCGGTAGCGGACCACGCGGGCGAAGCGCAGGGTGACGCCGGCCGGGTAGCGGCTGGAGCGCTGGATGCCGTCGTAGGCGATCTCGACGACGAGTTCGGGACGTACGGTCACCACCCAGCCGTCGTCCTCGACGGCCAGGTCCCGCAGGCGGTCGGTCTGCCAGGTGAGCAGGGCGTCGGTCAGGCCCTTGAAGGTCTTGCCGAGCATCGTGAAGCCGCCGTCGGCGGTGCGGGCGCCGAGGTGGAGGTTGGAGAGCCTGCCGGTGCGCCGGCCGTGGCCCCACTCGGCGGCCAGCACCACCAGGTCGAGCGTGTGCACGGGCTTGACCTTCAGCCAGGACGCGCCCCGCCGGCCCGCGCTGTAGGGCGCGTCGAGGGACTTCACCACCACGCCCTCGTGGCCCCGGGCCAGCGTCTCCTCGAGGAAGTCCTCGGCCGCCCGCAGGTCCGCCTCGCCCGCCAGGACGGTCCGGCGCACCCGCATCGGCTCGGGCACCAGCCGGGCCAGCTCCGCGTGCCGCTCGAAGAGGGGCAGGTCGAGGAGGTCCCTGCCGTCGACCGACAGCGCGTCGAAGAAGACGGGGGAGACCGGGACCTCCGCTGCGGCCGTGGCCACGTCCACCCGGGAGCCGACGCGGCCCGCCGTCTCCTGGAAGGAGCGGGGCCGGCCGGTCTCGTCGAGGGCGATGACCTCACCGTCCAGGATGAACCGCTCACCGCGCAGCTCCAGCGCCGCGGCGGTGAGTTCGGGCAGTCGGTCGGTGATGTCGTCGAGGGTGCGGGTGTGCACCCGTACGGTGTCGCCGTCCCGGTGGACCTGGACGCGGATGCCGTCCAGTTTCTCCTCCACCGCGCAGGCGCCCAGCCTGCCGACCGCCCCGGCCACGGAGGACGCGGTGTGCGCGAGCATCGGCAGCACCGGGCGGCCGACGGTGAGCCGGAACCGTTCCAGCGCCGCCGGCCCCTCCACGAGCAGGGCACGGGCCACCGTCCGGAGCGAGCCGGCCAGCATCACCGCCCGCCGCACGTCCGCCGGGGGAGTGCCGGTCGCCTCCGCGAGCCCCTCCACCGCCACCGCGTCCAGGGCACCCTGCCGGACCTCGCCGCTGATCAGGGCGATCAGGAAACGCTGCTCGTCCTCCGTGGCGGCGCCCATCAACTCCCGCACCAGCCGGACCCGTTCGGCCTGAGAGCCGGGGCCCGACACCTTGCCCAGGCCGGTGAGCCGGGCGTCCACCTCACGCACGGTCAGCGTCGGCGCGGCGGCCGGGGCCACCGGGCGGCCCAGTACCTTCCGACCGACGCCGAGCCGCCCCTGGGGGAGCCGTCCGGCCAGATACGGGATCACCACCGGCACGTCCTCCGGCTCCGCCTCCCGGAACAGTGCGGCGAGCAGAGCGATCTTGCGGGAGCGCGCCGGGGCGGCGGCGACCTCCCGGGACACGTCGGCGAGCCGGATCAGCAGCATGCAGCCATGGTGCAACGCCGACGTGGCGACTACACCCGGACGGCGGCGTCGATGTCGCCCATCAGCAGCTCCCCGTTGATCGCGGCGCCCGCCCGGTAGCCGCGGCTCGCCGCGTTGACGACCTGCTCGGCGAAGCCGGAGGCGTTGCCCGCCGCCCACAGGCCCGGCACGGTGGTCAGGCCCCGGCTGTCGACCACGGGGTAGCGGCCGAACGGCGTCTCGGTCATCTCGGCGCCGAGGCGGGCCAGGAGGTCGGTCCGCGGGACCGCCCTGGGGGCGACGAACAGCGCCTCGCGGGCGTGCACGGCCCCTGCCCCGGCGACGTCGTCCCCGGCCAGGCGGATCCCGGTGAGCCGGTCGTCCTCGACGACCAGCCCGGCCACCTCGCCGGGGACGACGTCGACACCGGCCGCGGCGAGCCGGCGCAGGTCCTCGTCGGACAGTTCCGCCTCGCCGACGGTGTGCAGGAACAGCTTCACGTCCTTCGACCACTGGGTCACGATCAGCGCCTGGTGCACGCTCATCGGGCTGGTGGCGAGCACGCCGAAGGCCTGGTCGCGAACCTCCCAGCCGTGGCAGTACGGGCAGTGCAGCACGTCCCGCCCGAACCGCTCGGCGAGGCCCTCGACCGGGGGCAGCTCGTCCTTCAGGCCGGTGGCGACGACGAGCTGCCGGGCCCGCACGGTCCGGCCGCCCGCCAGCGTCACGGCGAAGCCCCCGTTCCGCGTGGCGTCCACCGCGTGGTCCCGCCCGGCGTCCACCGCCCGGTCCCGGACCAGCTCCACGCCGTACCGGGTGATCTCCTCGCGTCCGACCGCCAGGAACTCGGCCGGGGACATCCCGTCCCGCGACAGGTAGCCCTGCATGTGCGCGGCGGGCGCGTTGCGCGGCTCACCCGCGTCCACGACCAGGGTGCGGCGCCGGGCCCGGCCCAGGACCAGGGCGGCGGACAGCCCCGCCGCGCCGCCGCCGATGACGATCACTTCGTAGGCGTCGGTGCTTCCCGGGGCGTTCTCGGGGCTCGCGGTGTGCTCGGTGTGCTCGGTGTGCGTGATGTGCTCGGTCATGTGTGACCACCTCCACTGCCGACCGTCGCGCCACTGCTGCCATATTGACAAATGAGTTTGCCGAAACTGCAATAGCCTCATGAGTGACGACAGGAATGACGGCAGGGAAGGCGACCGGGCCGACGGCGGCGCCGGGGCGGGTGGCGAGTGCGTCGACGCGGTGCTCGCCGAGGTCGGGCCGCGGCTGCGGCGGATCCGCAAGGAGCGGGGCGCGACGCTCGCGGGACTGTCCGAGGCGACGGGCATCTCGGTGAGCACGCTGTCCCGGCTGGAGTCGGGGCTGCGCAGGCCCAGCCTGGAACTGCTGCTGCCGATCGCGCGGGCCCACGAGGTGGCGCTGGACGAGCTGGTGGGCGCGCCGGCGGTGCGCGACCCGCGGGTGCGGGCGCAGCCGATCGTCCGCTACGGCCGCACCCACTGGCCGCTGACCCGTCAGCCCGGCGGTCTCCAGGCGTTCAAGGTGCTGGAACCGCAGCGCAGGATCGACCCGGACCCCCGTGTGCACGAGGGGTACGAGTGGCTGTACGTGCTGTCGGGGCGGCTGCGGCTGGTGCTGGGCGAGCACGACGTGGTGCTGTCGGCGGGGGAGGCCGCCGAGTTCGACACGCGCGTGCCGCACTGGTTCGGGTCCACGGGGGAGGGGCCGGTGGAGTTCCTCAGCCTCTTCGGGCCGCAGGGGGAGCGGATGCACGTACGGGCGCGGGCCAAGGGAGCGTGACGCGGGGTGACTTCCCGCGGGTGACCTCCGGCGGGCGGCCTTCCGCGCGCGGCGCCTCGCGCGGGGCTGTTGCCCGCCGACTGTTCCCTGATTGGCAAGCGACCGCTTAGTATGCGATCGACCCCGGTCAGACGACGCAGTCCCGTGGAGGCTCCGCATGCAGGCATGGCAGGTGCACGAGAACGGCGAGCCGAGCGAGGTGATGCGGCTCGCGGACGTCGAGCGGCCCACGCCCGGCGACGGCCAGGTCCTGCTCAGGGTGCGCGCCGCGAACATCAACTTCCCCGACGTGCTGATGGCCCGGGGCCACTACCAGGTCCGGCCGCCGCTGCCGTTCACCCCGGGCGTGGAGATCTGCGGCGAGACCGAGGACGGCCGCCGCGTCCTCGCCAACCCCGCGCTGCCGCACGGCGGCTTCGCCGAGTACGCCCTCGCGGACGCCGCCGCCCTGCTGCCCGCGCCGGACTCGCTGGACGACGCGGAGGCCGCCGCCCTGCACATCGGCTACCAGACGGGCTGGTTCGGCCTGCACCGCAGGGCCGGCCTCCAGGCCGGTGAGACGCTCCTCGTGCACGCCGCGGCGGGCGGGGTCGGCAGTGCGGCCGTACAGCTCGGCAAGGCGGCCGGCGCCACCGTCATCGGGGTCGTCGGCGGGGCCGGCAAGGCGGCCGTCGCCCGTGAGCTGGGCTGCGACGTGGTGATCGACCGGCGTGCCGAGGACGTGATCGCCGCCGTCAAGGAGGCCACCGGCGGCCGGGGCGCCGACGTCGTCTACGACCCGGTCGGCGGCGAGGCCTACGCCCAGTCCACCAAGGTCGTCGCCTTCGAGGGCCGGATCGTGGTCGTGGGCTTCGCGAGCGGGACGATTCCCAGCCCCCCGCTCAACCACGCGCTGGTGAAGAACTACGCGATCCTCGGCCTGCACTGGGGCCTGTACAACACCAAGAACCCGAAGCTGGTCCAGCACTGCCACGAGCAGCTCACCGAGCTGGCCGCCCGTGGCGCGATCAAGCCGCTGGTGAGCGAGCGCGTGCCGCTGACGGAGGCCGCCGCCGCCGTCCAGCGGGTCGCCGACGGTGCCACCACCGGCCGGGTCGCCGTCGTCCCGCAGAACGGAGCCGCCGTATGACCGACGCAGCCGAACTCCGGCGCCGCACAGCCGAACTGCTGGCCGCGCACCCCCCGGCCGGCACCGACCGGCTCGACTTCCTCAAGGCCCGCTTCGACGCCGGTCTCGCCTGGGTGCACTATCCCGAGGGACTGGGCGGACTCGGCGCCCCGCGCTCCCTCCAGGCCGTCGTGGACGCCGAGCTGGAGGGAGCCGGCGCCCCCGACAACGACCCGCGGCGCATCGGCATCGGCCTCGGCATGGCCGCGCCGACGATCCTCCAGTACGGCACCGAGGAGCAGAAGCGGCGCTTCCTGCGGCCCCTGTGGACCGGCGAGGAGGTCTGGTGCCAGCTGTTCAGCGAGCCCGGCGCCGGCTCCGACCTGGCCGCCCTCGGCACCCGGGCCGTCCGCGAGGACGGCGGGGACTGGGTCGTCGACGGGCAGAAGGTGTGGACGTCCAGCGCCCATGTCGCCCGCTGGGCCATCCTCATCGCCCGCACCGACCCGGACGTGCCCAAGCACCGCGGCATCACGTACTTCGTGTGCGACATGACCGACCCCGGCGTCGAGGTCCGGCCGCTGCGGCAGATCACCGGCGAGGCCGAGTTCAACGAGGTCTTCCTCACCGGCGTCCGCATCCCCGACGCCCACCGCCTGGGCGAGGTCGGGGACGGCTGGCGGGTCGCGCAGACCACGCTCAACAACGAGCGGGTCGCGATCGGCGGCATGCGGCTGCCCCGCGAGGGCGGCATGATCGGGCCCGCCGCCAGGACCTGGCGCGAGCGCCCCGAACTGCGCACCCACGACCTGCACCAGCGACTGCTGAAACTGTGGGTGGAGGCCGAGGTCTCCCGGCTCACCGCCGAGCGGCTGCGCCAGCAGCTCGTCGCCGGCCAGCCCGGCCCCGAGGGCGCCGGCATGAAGCTCGCCTTCGCCCGCCTCAACCAGGAGATCAGTGGCCTGGAGGTGGAACTCCTCGGCGAGGAGGGCCTGTTGTACGACGACTGGACCATGCGCCGGCCCGAACACGTCGACTTCACCGGCCGCGAGGCGGGCTACCGCTACCTCCGCTCCAAGGGCAACAGCATCGAGGGCGGGACCACCGAGGTCCTGCTGAACATCGTCGCCGAGCGCGTCCTGGGCCTGCCCACCGAGCCGCGCACCGACAAGGACGTCGCCTGGAAGGACCTCGCTCGATGACTGACCTGCTCTACACCGAGGAGGAGGAGGCGCTCCGCTCCGCGGTCCGCGACCTGCTCGGCGACCACTGCGACGCGGCCGGCGTGATCACCCGCACCGAGTCGGACGCCCCGCACGACCTCCGGCTGTGGAAGGCGCTCGCCGGCACGATGGGCCTCGCGGGGCTGCTGGTGCCCGAGGAACTGGGCGGCCAGGGCGCCACCCACCGGGAGGCCGCCGTCGTCCTGGAGGAGCTGGGCCGCGCGGTCGCCCCCGTTCCGTACCTCACGAGCGCGGTCGTCGCCACCGAGGCGCTGCTCGCCTTCCCCCACTCCCGGCCTCGCTCGGGCGGGGGGACCTCCGTCGCCGCCGATCTGCTCGGCCGGCTGTCGCAGGCCACCATGGTCGCGGCGCTCGCCGTCGGGCTGCACACCGCACCGGGCGCCGCCTTCCCGGCCGTACGGCTGGAGAACGGCTCCCTGCACGGAGAGCTGACCGGCATCGCCGACGCCGCCTGTGCCGACCTGCTGCTCGTCCCCGCGGACGACGGCGGGCTGTACGCGGTCGACGCCGACGCCGACGCCGTCACCGTCACTTCCCAGGTGTCCCTCGACCTGACCCGCCCGCTCGCCACGGTCACCCTCGCCGGGGCCACCGGCCGTCGGCTCGGGGACGCCGACCCCGCCGTGCGGCGGGCCCTGCGCGCCGGTGCCGGGCTGCTGGCGTCCGAGCAACTCGGTCTCGCAGACTGGTCGTTGACCGAGACGGTGCGCTACCTCAAGGACCGCAAGCAGTTCAACCGGCCCGTCGGAGGCTTCCAGGCGCTCAAGCACCGGCTCGCCCAGCTGTGGCTGGAGGTCGTCAACCTGCGGGCCGCGGCCCGGGGCGCGGCGGACGCCCTGGCGACCGGCGAGGACGTCGAGGTGGCCGTCGCCGTGGCGCAGGCGTACGCGGCGCCCGTCGCCGTCCGCGCCGCCGAGGAGGCGGTCCAGTTGCACGGCGGCATCGGGATGACGTGGGAGCACCCGGCCCACCTCCACCTGAAGCGCGCGAAGGCCGACTCGATCGCCTACGGCACGGCGGGCGCCCACCGCGCAGCCCTGGCCGAACTCGTCGACCTGCGGGCCCCCTGACGGTCCCTCCGTGAAGCCCGCCCCACCCGGGGCGGGCTTCTTCGCGCGCTCGCGCGGAAGGGGTGAACACCCGACGGCGGTCCGGCCAACTCCTCTCATGGACAGGTTCGTTGCGGCCGGGCCGGATCCATACTCCCTGTGGTTCAGACCGTTCCACAGGGAGGCAGAGCATGGCACTCATCACCCGTCGCGGAGTCCTCACCACGTTCGGCGTCGCCCTCACGGCAGTGCTGGCGCCGCCCGCCGGCAGCGCCTTCGCCGCCGAACAGCGGCACCGGCCACGCCCGTTGCGGCACGCCCACGCCCACAACGACTACGAGCACCCCCGGCCCCTGCTCGACGCCCTCGACCACCGCTTCGGCAGCGTCGAGGCAGACATCTTCCTCGTCGACGGCCAACTGCTCGTCGCCCACGACCCGGCGGACCTCGACCCGGCCCGCACGCTGGAATCCCTCTACCTCGCCCCGCTCGCCGCCCGCGTCGAGGCCAACCACGGCTCGGTGTACCGCGGTTCGCACACCCCCCTGCAACTGCTCGTCGACATCAAGACCGGGGGCGCGTCGACGTACCTCGAACTCGACCGTCACCTGCGCCGCTACCGGCACCTGTTCACCACCTACGACCACGGCCGGGTGCGGCGCGGCCCGGTCACCGCCGTCATCTCGGGCGACCGTGGGGCCCGGGTGCCGATGGCGGCGCAGACGGTGCGCCGCGCCTTCTACGACGGCCGCCTCGCCGACCTGGGCAGCACCGACGCCTCCTTCGCCTCCCTGATCAGCGACAACTGGACGCTCCACTTCACCTGGCTCGGTGTCGGCGCCTTCCCCGACGCGGAGCGGCGCAGGCTGCGCGCCCTCGTCCGGGCCGCGCACGACCGCGGGCAGAAGGTGCGCTTCTGGGCGACGCCGGACCTGGCGGGGCCCGCCCGGGAGGCGCTGTGGGGCGAACTGCTCGACGCCGGCGTCGACTACCTGAACACCGACGACCTGGCCGGCCTGGAGGCCTTCCTCGACGCCCGCGGGAAGGCGTGACCACGGGCGGTCCACCGGCCGGCCGCCCGGTCGACCCGTGAACCACTCGTTCGGCGGACAGGTGAGCCGCGCGGACGAACCCTCCGCTACGTCACACTTGCGGCCGAATACCGCGAAAGCGGACGTAGTGGAGGAGGTCGGTGTGGTCGTTTCCCTTTCCGTGGTGGTGTTGTTGCTGATCCTGGCGGTGATCTTCCTGCGCAACGGCGGACTGAAGGTCTCGCACGGGCTGGTCTGCCTGCTGCTCGGCTTCTTCCTGGCCGGCACCAGCATGGCCCCCACCATCCACAGCGGCCTCACGGCGACCGCCGACATCGTCGGCGGCATCCGGCCGTGAGGTCCTGCGGGAGCACCGGCTGAACCGGCCCCCGCGCGGGCCGGTTCACCGGGTGAACACCCCGATGCCGTTCGGCACGGCACGCTCCGCCCCGGCCGAGGGGTGGTTGCGCACCGACACCGTGGCCGCACCCGGCTCCCGCGCCACCAGGGTCGAGGAGCCGCCGCCGTCCAGGCTGAAGCCCTCGGTCGCCCCGAGGTCCCCGAGAGCGGCCGCGACCTCGGCGATCGTCAGGCCCCCGCGGTACGCCGGCGCACCGTCGACCGCGAACAGCAGCACCCGCCGCCCGCCGTTCGCGATGCCCACCGCGGTGCGGACCGCCGAGGTCCGCGTGTCCAGGCCCGTCGACGGCCGCCCACCGGTGAGCACCGGGTGACCGCCGAGGGCGAAGCGGTAGGCGCGCCGCGAGGCGGCCGCGAGACCGTACCGCACCGTCACCCGCTGCCCCGTGACCAGCTTCCTGAGCTTCTCCGCGCCCGCCTCCCGGCCGACGAGCACCGTCGTGCCCGCCGCGATGGCGCCGCCGCCCGGCGTGGCCGAGGCGGACACCACCCGGCCCTGCCGCACCGTCACCTCGTAGGTGTCGGTGCCGCACGGCGCGGCCCGGTCGGTGTCGGTGCCGCAGGTGGCCCGCACCCGGGAGGCGCTGCCCCAGTCGGAGTTGTAGGCGCCGATGGAGTCCTCCGGCAGCGCGTACTGGTTGAGGCCGCCCAGCGGCCACCGCCGGCCGGGCGTGAGGAGCGTGCCGACGAGCGTCAGGCGGTCCAGTCGGGCCCGTCCGTCACCGCTCACGCCCACCACGTCGTCGGTGTCCGTACCGGGCGGCAGTTCGGGGCCGAACCGCTGCCCCGTCGGCACGGCGGCCTTGAGCACCCTGCCGTTCGCGATGGCGGGGCCCACGCTCGCGCCGGTCGCGGCGACGCCCGGGTGCTGCGCCTCGGTGATGTGGAAGAAGTCCCCGTTGATGCCGGCGACGGCCCTGTGGGCGGTGGCCTGCCGGGAGACGGTGGCGCGGGCCGCGACCTTTCCCGGGTGCAACAGGCCCAGGCCCACACGGGTGTCGGTCAGGTCGACGCCGAGCACGTGCACGTGCGTCACGCCGGCTGCCGCATCGAGGTCGTACTGCCGGTACACCACGCCGGCCGCGATGGTGGTCCCCGTCGCCGCCCTGGCCGGTGCCGCCCCCGTCAGGGCGGCACCGGCCAGCGTGCAGAGTGCCGTCAGAAGCGTCAGTGACGTTCTGCTTGCGCGGGACCGTTTTTGACTTCCCGTCACCCGACCTCCTGCCTCGTGCGGGCGGCAACCTTCTCACGGGGGCGGGGGCCGCCGCGGCAGCGCGGACGTGAACGGCGCGGACGGGTGAGGCGTGGGGTCCGGGTCCGGGTCCGGGTGGTGGGGGGCGTTCCGTGCCGGCCGGACCGGTCAGCGCACCGGGTGCCCGCTCAGGACGGAGACCCGGTTGAAGGCGTTGATGGTGACCGCCACCCAGATCACCGCCGCGATCTGGTCCTCGGTGAGGGCCTCGCGGGCGTCGGCGTACGCGGCCTCCTGCACGGCGGCGTCGGTGGGGGAGGTGGTCGCCTCCGCCAGCGCCAGGGCCGCCCGCTCCAGCGGGCTGAACAGTTCGGTCTCCCGCCACGCGGCGAGCACGCCGAGCCGCCGGGTCGACTCCCCGGCGCGCAGGGCGGCCCTGGTGTGCAGGTCGAGGCAGAAGGCGCAGCCGTTGAGCTGTGAGACGCGCAGGTTGACCAGTTCCACGACGGTGCGCTCCAGGCCCGCCTCGGCGGCGGTCGCGCGCACGGCCTCGGAGGTCTGCACGAGCGCGTGGTAGGCCTTGGGGCTCTGCTTGTCGATGAAGATCCGTCGAGTCATAGTTGAATATAAAACATTCTTGAGGAGGTCGGGAGCACCGGACGAGCGGTGGCGCACGAGCGGTGGCCGTACGGCGGACGCTGCCGCAGCGTACCCGGTGCCCGGCCCGCCCCGACGGCGCAGGGTGCCCCGACGCCCGCCCGTGCGAGGGGCGTTGTCAGTGGTGGGAGGCAGGATGACGGGCATGACGACACCTGCCGCACAGATCGTGGATGCCGCCGCCTACGCGCAGGCGGTCGAGGACGCCGTGCGGGCGTCCGCCGCCTACTACACCGGGGGCACCTCGGTGCTGGACGACGACGCCTACGACCGGCTGGTGCGAGGCATCGCGGACTGGGAGGCGGCCCATCCCGGCCAGGTGCTGCCCGACTCGCCCAGCGGCAAGGTGGCCGGCGGCGCCGTCGAGGGCGACGTCCCGCACACGATCGCGATGCTCAGCCTGGACAACGTGTTCTCGCCGGAGGGGTTCACCGCCTGGGCCGCCTCGCTGGCGCGGCGCGTCGGCCACGAGAGCGAGCGGTACAGCGTCGAGCCGAAGCTGGACGGCCTGGCGGTCGCGGCCCGTTACACCGAAGGCCGCCTGACACGGCTGATCACGCGGGGTGACGGGACGGCGGGCGAGGACGTCACGCACGCCGCCGGCACCATCGAGGGCCTGCCCGAGCGGCTGACCGAGCCGGTCACCGTGGAGGTGCGCGGCGAAGTCCTGATGACGACCGCCCAGTTCGAGCACGCGGGCGAGGTCCGCACCGCCCACGGCGGCCAGCCGTTCGCCAACCCGCGCAACGCCGCCGCCGGCACCCTGCGGGCCAAGGACCGCGCCTACACCGTGCCGATGACCTTCTTCGGCTACGGCCTGCTGCCCCTCGCCGGCACCGAGGCCGGCCTCGCCGCCGCCCTCGGCGAGGCCGCCCACAGCGAACTGATGGCCCGGGCCGCGACGCTCGGCGTGAACACGACCGCCACGACGGCCGTACCCGGCGTCACCGCGGACACCGTGGAGGACGTCCTGGCCCGGGTGCGGGAGATCGCCGACCTGCGGCCGCGACTGCCCTTCGGCATCGACGGGATCGTCGTCAAGGCCGACCTGGCCGCCGACCAGCGGGCCGCCGGGGCGGGCTCCAGAGCCCCGCGCTGGGCGATCGCCTACAAGCTGCCGGCCGTCGAGAAGATCACCCGCCTGCTGGAGGTGGAGTGGAACGTGGGCCGTACCGGCATCATCGCGCCCCGCGCCGTCCTCGCCCCGGTGGAGATCGACGGCTCCACCATCACCTACGCCACCCTTCACAACCCGGCCGACATCACCCGCCGCGACCTGCGCCTGGGCGACCACGTGATGGTCCACCGGGCGGGTGACGTCATCCCGCGCGTCGAGGCGCCCGTCGCCCATCTGCGCACCGGCGGGGAACAGCCGATCGTCTTCCCCCAGGTGTGCCCGCGCTGCGGATCGGCGATCGACACGAGCGAGCAGCGCTGGCGCTGTGAGAACGGCCGCAACTGCCACCTGGTCGCCTCCCTCTCCTACGCCGCCGGACGCGACCAGCTCGACATCGAGGGCCTCGGCCACACCCGCGTCGTGCAGCTCGTCGAGGCGGGCCTGGTGGCCGATCTCGCCGACCTGTTCACCCTCACCCGCGAGCAGCTCCTCGGCCTGGACCGGATGGGCGGGACCAGTACCGACAACCTCCTCGCCGCCCTCGCCACGGCCAAGGGCCGGCCGCTGGCGCGGGTGCTGTGCGCACTCGGCGTGCGCGGCACCGGACGCTCCATGTCCCGCCGCATCGCCCGGTACTTCGCCACCATGGACCACCTGCGCGCCGCCGACGCGGAGACGATCCAGCGGGTGGAGGGCATCGGCACCGAGAAGGCCCCGTCCATCGTCGCGGAACTCGCCGAACTGGCCCCGCTCATCGACAAATTGGCCGCGGTCGGCGTCAACATGACCGAGCCCGGGGCGACCCCGCCCGCCCCGCCGTCCGACGAGACCGGCGGCGGCACCGGGCCGGCGGCCGCCGCGCACGCCACCGACACCGCCGACGTCACCGCGTCGGCCGGCGGGCCGCTGGCCGGCATGACGGTCGTGGTCACCGGCGCGATGACCGGCCCGCTGGAGAAGCTCAGCCGCAACGAGATGAACGAACTGGTGGAACGGGCCGGCGGCCGCTCCTCCTCCAGCGTCTCCAAGCGGACGAGCCTGGTCGTCGCCGGGGAGGGCGCCGGTTCCAAGCGGGCCAAGGCGGAGTCCCTGGGCGTGCGGCTGGCCACCCCCGACGAGTTCGCCGTTCTCGTCGCCGGCCTCATCGGCTGACCGGGGCCGCCCCGGGCGGAGCCGGCCCCGCTCCGGTTCCGCCCGGCGGGCTCAGTAGTTCTTCCACTCGTCGAGCACGTACTCCAGCACGGTCGGTTCCATCAGCGTGCTCGGCCGCACGTCCTCGCGGCGGCGGTCGACGGGGAACACCGCGGCCGCCTTCAGGACCGAGTCGTCCAGGTAGCGCAGGCGGGGGGCGTCCGGGGCCAGTCGCAGCGGCGGGGGAGCGGTGCCGCCGCGGGTGGCCAGCACGAATCCCCAGTTGCCGAAGCTCGGCACGTCGACCTGGAACTCGGTCGTGGCGTACCCGGCCGCCTCCACCGTCGCCGCGATCGACCAGAACGTCTTCGGCGCGAAGAACGGCGACCCGCTCTGCACCATGACCTGGCTCCGCGGCGTGAGGACCTGGCCGAGCAGGGTGTAGAACTCCACCGAGTACAGCTTGGCCAGCGCCGCCGTGTCCGGGTCCGGGAAGTCGATGACGACCGCGTCGTACCGCTGCCGGGCGCCGCGCAGCCAGTTGAAGGCGTCGGCGTTGACCACCTGGACCCTGGGGTCGGCGAACGCCCCGCCGTTCAGCTCGCGCAGCGGTGCGAAGTCACGGGCCAGTTCGGTCATCGCCGGGTCCAGCTCGACGAGCGTCACGTGCCGTACGCCGTCGTAGCGCAGCACCTCGCGCAGGGCGAGCCCGTCGCCACCGCCCAGGATCAGCACGTCGCCGCGTCCCCGCGACAGCGCGGGGTGCACGAGCGACTCGTGGTAGCGGTACTCGTCGACGGAGCTGAACTGGAGGTCCCCGTTGAGGAAGAGGCGCATGTCCGCACCGCCGGTGAAGGCGGTGGAGCGGGTGACGACGATCTCCTGGTACGGCGTCGTCTCGGCGTGCACGATCGGGTCCTGGTACATCTGCTGGCGCGCGGTGACCTCGAGGTCGTCCGCCAGCGCGTACGCCGTACCGAGCACGGCCAGGACCGCCGTCACGCCGCAGAGGAGGCCGACCTGGACGAAACGCCGGGTCTGCCGGCGGAAGATGAACAGCACCACGAGGACGCCGGCCACCGCGTTGACCGCGCCGACCACCAGCGCGCCCCGCAGCTGTCCGAACGTCGGCAGGAGCAGCAGCGGGAAGCACAGCCCGCCCACCAGTGCCCCGATGTAGTCGACGGCGAACATGTCGGCGACGGCGCTGCCCGCCTCCTGCCGCCGGATCCGTTGCAGCAGCGTCATCAGCAGCGGGATCTCGGCCCCGATGAGGAGGCCGACCACCAGCGTGATCACGATCATCGCCGGGGTGTACAGCTGCAGCCAGGCGAACGCCGCGTACAGCACCAGCACGGACAGCCCGCCGACCAGCGCCAGTGCCCCCTCGACGAGGGCGAACGCGCCGACCGCGCGGCGGCGCAGCGGTTTGGCGGCGAGCGAGCCGAGACCCATCGCGAAGACCATCACGGAGATGACCACGGAGGTCTGGAGCACGGAGTTGCCGATGAGGTAGCTGCCCAGCGCGGTGAGCGCCAGCTCGTAGACGAGGCCGCAGGCGGCGCAGAGGAAGACGGCGAGCAGCAGGAGGAAGCGCGCCCCCCGGGTGTACCGGACGGCCGGGGGGCGGGAAGGGGCCGCGGCGTCGCGGCCCCGAAGTGCGGTGGTGCTCACGGGTGCGGTGCCTATGACAGTGCCGCGCCGACCATGAACGCGGTGCCGAGGTACATTCCGGCCTGGACCCAGGCGGCCGGGTGCGGACGGCCGTCGCTGCCGTCGTCGAGCGCGACCGCGCCCATCCGGCCCGGCGTGAGGTGGCCGATCACCATGCCGACCAGCGTCATCACCAGCACCCCGGCGAGGCCGTACAGGAGCGTGCTCAGCAGGCCGTGGCCCAGGCCCTCCTCGGACTCGCTGGCCCGGATGGCCTCCATGACGACCAGACCCACGGCGATCGACTGACTGCCCAGCAGCACCGCCGCGCCGCGGTTGCGGTCCGTCCACACCACGTGGAAGAGCTTGCCGGGCGTGACGAGGTCGAGGGCGATGAAGCCGACGGCCATCACCACGAGGCCCACGACTCCGTAGAGCAGGGCCTGGCCCGTCGACTCGAAGATCTCGGTCACTGTGTTGCCTTTCTTGACGGCGTCGTCGGGGTCTGGTGATGCCTCACGCGGGGAGCCGGCCCACCGGTGTCACTTGCCCTCGCCGGGGCCGCCGCCGCGGAAGCTGGCGCTGTCCGGGTTCGGCCAGTAGGTGAGGTGCGTGCCGTGCCGGTGGTAGCCGTTGCGGTAGTCCTCGATCTCGATCCGGCTGCCGCTCCGGTACGGCGACACGGTGACCATGTCGTCGCCGTAGCGCAGGAACTCCATGCTCCCGCCGGACGCGCGGTCGAGGGCCGCGCGGTGCCCGTGGATGGCGTCGGCCACCTGCGTCGGGGACTTGCTCGCAACGACCCAGTCCGTGCCGCTCTCGGTGTACGTGTCGCGTATCCAGCCGCGCGGCACCCCGTCGGCGCCGTCGGAGGAACAGGCGGCCAGCAGGGCGGCGGCCAGCACGGCCGCCACCGCTGCGCGGACGAGTCGGGCGCTCTTCATCGGGCCTCCAGCCGCGTGTACGTCGATACGATCTGGCCGTGCTGGGGATACGTGTGCCAGGTGCGCCAGACCAGCCCGCCGCCGGGCGGTCCGTCGGCCGCCTCGACGACGACGGCCGTCAGCGCCTCCGGCGACCCGGGGAAGATCCCGCACAGGCTGTCGGGGTTGCCGGCGACCTGACGACGGATCCCCGCCACCCGGTCGCTGAAGCCCGCGGGGTCCAGACGCCGGGTGTCGGCCGTGAAGTCGTAGCTCCAGCCGGGCAGTTGACGGTTGTACGCCCCGGGCAGGCCCTTCACGGAGCCCAGCAGGCACGCCACGGTCTCCCGTACGGGACCGGCGAAGACCTGGTGCGAGGCGCCGAGCAGCCGCAGACGGACGTCGAGCCCACCCACGGTCGTCTCGTGCTCGGCGAGGGCCGGCCGTTCGTCCAGGTCCAGCGAGAAGCAGAGCTGGTCCGCGTCCGTGTCCAGGTAGGGGGCGTCCAAGGCTATGGCGTGCAGGTGGCCCCCCCGGTCGGATCTTGCTATGAGCGGCGCCGAGTATGACACATGTGGCGCTGGGGGTTTCACGTGCGGGGGAGGAACGATCGGTTCCCCGTCGCGGCGCCGCCCGCCCGGAAGATCACCGGGGACCCGGCCACGCCCACCCGGTGTGAGGGTGAACCGCCTTACCGCGAAGTGGAGTTCGAGCAGACTGCCGCCCGGTTCCCGGAGCGGCCGACGCCGGTGCTCACCGAGGCGCCGGCCGGTCGCGGACCCGGCCGAGCAGCAGCACCGAGCACACCGCCGCGAAGGCGCGCCAGGTGGAGACGGACTCCAGCCGCCACAGCGTCCAGCAGATCAGCGCGCCCACGGCGACGAAGATCCCCGGCACCAGCAGCCGCCGGCCGCCGGACAGCAGGAGGGAACCCACCGTGGCCGGCGGACAGCCGGCGACGAGAAGGGCGGGAGGGGACAGGCCGGTCGCACAGCCGATCGTGTGCCCCGGATCTCGGCCGCCCCGCGACGCGCCGCCCCGCAACACGCCAACGTACGGCCGATACCGCCGGGCCGCCGACCCGTCGAGCATATTGTCCGGAATATGAAGAAATGCCATCTCGTGTACCTCGCGTGCACCGCCACGGTCGTGGGGACGGGCCTCGGCGCCGCCCCGGCGTCCGCGGGCCACATGACCCACGTGGTCCACGCGGGACAGTCGATCCAGAAGGCGGTGGACGCCGCCGAGCCCGGTGACACGGTGCTGATCACCCGGGGCACCTACCGGGAGAGCGTCACGGTGACCACCCCCGGACTGACCCTGCGAGGCCTGGGCCGGGGCGTGGTGATCCAGCCGGCCGCCGCCAAGACCACCGGCAAGACCGCGACCAAGACCACCGACAAGTCCACGGGCAGGGCCACCGACAAGTCCACGGGCAGGGCCGCCACCGGCAAGGACGCCGCCAAGGCCACCGACACCTGCGCCGCGGCCGGCAACGGCATCTGCGTGGTCGGGACGAAGAACCGCAAGCTCGAGGACGTCACCCTCGCCTCCCTGACCGTCACCGGCTTCACCCGCAGCGGCGTGTACGCCGCCGACACCGACCGGCTGACGGTGCGCAAGGTCACCGCGGTGAAGAACGGGGTGTGGGGCATCGCCCAGGAGGCGTCGGTGCGCGGTGTGTTCCGGGGCAACACCGCCCGGGACAACGGCGACGCGGGCCTCTTCCTCGCCAACACGATCACCGCCGAACAAGGTGCCACCGACACCGACGGCACGCGCGTCGAGCACAACCGGCTGGAGGGCAACCGGATCGGTGTGACCGTCCGCCGGCTGCGCAACCTCACCGTCGCGGAGAACTACGTCACCGGCAACTGCGCGGGCGTGTTCGTCGTCGGCGACGAGAACAAGCCCAGGGCCGGAGCGGTGACCGTCGCCGCGAACCGCATCGTGCGCAACAACAAGTCCTGCCCGAAGACCGCGCGGCTGGACGCCCTGCAGGGCTCCGGCATCGTCATGACCGGCACCGAGGAAACCCTGGTGACCCGGAACGTCATCCGGGACAACGCCGGGGAATCCCCGCTGTCCGGCGGCATCGTCCTGTTCAAGAGCTTCGTCGGCACCACCAGTGAGCGGAACCGGATCAGCGGCAACGAGCTGAGCGGCAACCTCCCGGCCGACCTCGTCGACCAGGAGACCGCCAAGGCCAACACCTTCGAGGCCAACTCCTGCCAGGTCTCCAGGCCCGCGGGCCTGTGTTGACCGGAAGGCCGTGACCACCCGTGAACACGACGAAGAGGAAAGGCGGCACATGACGACCGCAGAAACTGCCCCGGCGCCGTCCATGCGGCTGCGGGAGCTGGTGTTCGGGGCGGCCTGTGCCGCCGCCCTGCGCGCGACGGCCCGCCTGGGCGTCGCCGACGCCCTCGGTGACAGCCCCATGGCCGTGGAGGACCTCGCGGCCGCGGTGAAGGCCGAACCCAAGCCCCTGCGACGGCTGTTGCGAGCCGTCTCCTGCTACGGCGTCTTCGCCGAGCAGGGGGACGGGACCTTCGCGCACACCGAGATGTCCCGCCTGCTGCGCGAGGACGATCCGCACAGCCTGCGCTACATCACCCTGTGGTGCACCGAGCCGTGGACCTGGGAGGCCTGGCCGAAGCTCGACGAGGCCGTGCGCACCGGCCACAACGTCGTCGAGGACCTGTACGGCAAGGAGTTCTTCACCTACCTCAACGAGGACGCCCCCGAATCCGCGCTCGTCTTCAACCGGGCCATGACGACCTCCAGCGCGCAGTCCGCACGGGACGTCGCGGACCTCCTCGACCTGTCGGGGAGCGCCTCGGTCGCCGACATCGGAGGCGGCCAGGGGCATGTGGTGGCGAGCCTGCTGGAGAAGTACCCGGCACTGCACGGGACGCTCCTCGACCTGCCCCGCGTGGTGGAGAACGCCGACCCGCGGCTGCGTCCGGGCGGCGCGCTCGCGGACCGGATGCGCATCGTGCCCGGCGACTGCCGCGAGGCCGTCCCCGTCCAGGCCGATGTGTACATCATCAAGAACATCCTGGAGTGGGACGACGACAGCACCGCCCGGACCCTGCGCAACGTCATGGCGGCGGGCGGACCCGGCGCACGGGTCGTCGTCATCGAGAACCTCGTCGACGACTCGCCCTCGATGCGCTTCAGCACCGCCATGGACCTGCTGCTGCTCCTCAACGTGGGTGGCGCGAAGCACACCACCGAGAGCATGGTGAGCCGGCTGACCGGGGCGGGCCTGGTCATCGACGACATCCGGCCGGTCAACCCCTACCTGCACGCGTTCGACTGCACCGTGCCCGCGTGACACCCCCGCACCGACGGCGGCCGGCCCCGCGCACGTCGCGGGGCCGGCCGCCGTCGGTCATCGGCGTATCACGCCGTGGAGTCACGCTCCCAGCGGTAGAAGCAGTGCGCCATCGCGTCCTTCGGCGAACGCCAGGTCGCGGGGTCGTAGGCGCTGACGTACGCGCTCAGCCGCTCACTGATGGCCCGGAACTCCGGGTGCCCGGCCAGCTCGGAGATGGCCGGCGTCGGGTCCTGCTCGGCCTCGACGAGATGCATGTACACGTCGTCGAACTGGAAGAGGCTGCGCCGCGAGACGCCGATGAGGTGCGGCAGCTCCCCGCGGTCCGACTCCGCGAACAGCTTGGCGATGTCCGGGGCGGACCCCGGGGCCATCCGGGCGACGATCAGGGTCTGGTGCGTCATCCTGTCCTCCGTCCGGCTCAGTCGGCCAGGCTCGGCACGGGCCGGTGCTCCGTGGCCGCCTGCTCGATGCGGTCCCGGATCAGCGCCATCTGGACCTTGGAGTTCCGGTTGATGTTGTCCGTCATCCAGGCGTCGTCGACGGGGGCCTCGGGCTTCATCTCGAAGTCCTGGGTCCACACCATCCGGGTGCCCTGCGGCACCTCCTCGTAGCGCCACCGGATGTTCATGTAGGCGAACGGTCCGGTCTCGACGCGGCGGGCCCGCACGGTGAGCGCGGCGCGGTCCGCCTCCCGCTCGGAGACCCAGCTCCAGACCTTGCCGTTCTCGTCGGGGTGCATGGTGAGCCGGAAAGTGGTCTTCCCGCCCTCCTGCTCCAGGATCTCGGCGGAGGCGTACTCGCTGAACAGCTGCGGCCAGTTCGCCACGTCGTTGGTCATGTCCCAGACCAGGTCCAGCGGAGCGGCGATGACGATCTCGTTCTCGGTGTGTCCGGACATGTCACGCCCCTGCCAGCAGAGCACTGTTGACCTGGTCGAGGAACTGCCGGGGCGTCTTGCTGCGCTCCGCGTCCTGGGGCATCGGCGTGCCGTAGCGGTTCTCCAGCTCGCCCACGATGCCGAGCAGCCCGAGCGAGTCGATGCCGAGGGTGTCGAAGCCGACGTCGTACTGCCGCTGGAGGTCGTCCGGGGCGACGGTGACGCCGGCGGACTTCTTCATCAGTTCGGCCAGTTCCTCGACCGTGATGCGGTCACTCATGCGGTTCCTCTCCTTCTGCTGTGTTCCTGCTGCTCCGTGCTTCCTGGACGCGCCTCGTCACGAGGCGCCGGTGGCGCCGTGCCGCAGCACCAGCGCCGAGTTCGACCCCATCAGGCCCCGGCTGAGGACCAGCGCCGTGCGCAGTTCGGCGGGGCGGGCCCGGCCGGTCACCAGGTCGAGGTCGTGACAGACGTCGAAGACGTGCGGGGTGGGCGGGATCAGGCCGTGCTCCATGGCCAGCACCGCCGCCGCGGTGTCCAGCACCGGCGCCGCGCAGTAGCCGCGGCCGGTCCCGGTCTTCGGCGCGGTGACCGGCACCCGCCTGCCGTGCGCGCCGAGGGCGTCGGCGATGGCCAGCGCCTCGGCACGGTCCGCCTCCGGCACGCCGAGCGCGTCGGCGAAGACCACGTCGATCTCCTCCGGCGCGCACCCGGCGTCCGCCAGGGCCGCGCGGACGGCTTCCGCGAGACCCTCCCGGGACCGCTCCCACCGGGAGGCGCCGGTGAACGTCGCCGCGTGCCCCGCGAGGGTGGCCCGCACCCGCGCCCCGCGTTCCCGGGCCGCGGACCCGTCCTCGACGACGAACATGGCGCCGCCCTCGGCCGGCACGAACCCGCAGGCCCCCTCCGTGAAGGGGCGGTAGGCCCGCTCGGGGTCGTCGCAGGTGCTCAGCTCCTCGTAACCGAGCTGGCACACCACCGAGTACGGGGCGAGCGGCGCCTCGGTCGCGCCGGCCACGATCACCCCGGTGCCGCGTCGCACCGCGCGTGCCGCGTGCGCCAGGGCGTCCAGTCCGCCGGCCTCGTCGGAGGCGACGACCGAGCACGGCCCCTTGAAGCCGCGCCGGATGGAGACCTGGCCGGTGCTGGCGGCGTAGAACCAGGCGATCGACTGGTACGGCCCGACGAAGCGGCTGCCCTTGCCCCACAGTTGCTGGAGCTCGCGCTGGCCGAACTCGCCGCCGCCGGAACCGGCCGCGGTGACCACGCCCACCGAGTACGGCGCGTCACCGGTGTCGGCCTGGCCGAGGCGGGCGTCCTCCAGCGCGAGGTCGGCCGCGGCCAGCGCGAAGTGCGTGAACCGGTCGGTCTGGACGAGGTAGCGCTCCTCGACCGCCGCCGTCGGCTCGAAATCCCGCACCTCGCCCGCCACGCGCAGCGGGAGGTGTTCACAGCCCTCGCGGGTGACCCGGCCGAGGGCGCTGATGCCCTCCTGGGTGGATTTCCAGAAGGACTCGGTGCTGGCTCCGTTGGGCGCGACCACACCGATACCGGTGACGGCGGCGCGCCGCGGACGGGGTTCGGTCATCGTTCCCTCTCCCTCGGCCGGTTGAGGACCACCGCCGACTGGAAACCGCCGAACCCGCTGCCCACGGAGAGCACGCTGTTCAGCTTCCGCTCGCGCGCGTCACGCGGCACGTAGTCCAGGTCGCACTCGGGGTCCGGGGTCTCGTAGTTCGCGGTGGGCGGCACCACCTGGTGGGCCAGGGCCAGCACACAGGCGACGACCTCGATCGCGCCGATCGCGCCCAGGGAGTGCCCCACCATCGACTTGATGGAACTCATGGGCGTGCCGTAGGCGTGCTCGCCCAGGGTCCGCTTCACGGCGGCGGTCTCGTGCCGGTCGTTCTGCTTGGTCCCCGAGCCGTGCGCGTTGACGTAGTCGACCTCGGTGGGGTCGACCCGGGCGTGGTCGAGGGCGTCCTCGACGGCCCGTGCCATCTCCAGGCCCTCGCTGGTCAGACCGGTCATGTGGTAGGCGTTGCCGAAGGTCGCGTAACCGCCCAGCTCGCAGTAGACGTGCGCACCGCGGGCCCTGGCGTGTTCCAGTTCCTCCAGGACGAGCACCGCACCGCCCTCGCCCATGACGAAGCCGTCACGGTGGGCGTCGAAGGGGCGCGAGGCGTGCGCCGGGTCGTCGTTGTTGCACGACGTGGCCTTGATCGCGTCGAAGCAGGCCATGGTGATCGGGGAGATCGGCGAGTCCGAGGCGCCGGCGATGCAGATGTCGGCCCGGCCCTCCTCGATCGTGTGGAAGGCGTACCCGACCGCGTCGAGCCCGGAGGTGCAGCCCGTCGACACCGTCTGCACGGGCCCGCGCGCCTCGAACCGCTCCGCCACCGTGGAGGCCAGCGTGCTGGGCGAGAAAGCGCGGTGCAGGTGCGGCCGGGCCCTGCTGTGGTCCACGTCCCAGCGCTGTCCGCCGTGGCTGACCAGCACGTAGTCGTGTTCCAGGCGGGTGGTGCCGCCGACCGCGGTGCCCAGCGAGACACCCACCCGCCAGGGGTTCTCCCGGCCCAGGTCGAGACCGGAGTCCCGCACCGCCTCCTCCCCGGCGACCAGGGCGAACTGGATGTACCGGTCGCACCGGGCGACCTGCTCCGCGTCCAGCCCGTGTGCCGCCGGGTCGAAGTCGCACTCGGCCGCGATGCGCGACCGCAGGCCCGTCGGGTCGAAGAAGGTGATGCCCCGCGTCGCGGTGCGTCCGTGGGACAGCAGGTCCCAGAACGCCGGCACCCCGATGCCGCCCGGAGCGACGACGCCTATGCCGGTGACCGCCACCCGCCGGTTCATGAACCGACCTGCCGTCGTCCGGCCGTGCGGACCGCACCGCCGTGCGCGCCCTGCGCCGCCGCGGCGACGGGCTCGGTCTCCTCCGTGTCGACGTGCCCGAGCGGCGGGCTCGGCGCCAGCGGGCCCAGGTGGAAGACCAGGCGCGCCTCGACCTTGCCCACATTGCGGAAGCGGTGCCGCATGTGCATCGGGATCATCAGCCCCTGCTCGGGCTGGAGCGGGTGCGGTTCGCCGTCGAGGTCGACCTCCAGCTGCCCGCACACCACGTACACGAACTCCTCGGAGTACGGGTGGTAGTGCTCGCCGATGCGGTCACCCGGCTGGACGATGGCCACGCCCATGAAACCGCTGGTGGCGCCGGACGTGGTGGGCGTGAGCATGGCGCGCAGGTCACCGCCGCGCCGGGTGTTGGGCTCGACCTCGCTGAGGTCCACGATTCTGGGACGGGATGTGATCACGACGTTGCTCCGTTTCGTGTGCTGTGTCGGCGTGGGCGACCGGCGCCCCGCCTGCCGGACGGCTCAGGCGTCGGGCGAGCGGCGGTCGGTGACGAGTTGCATGCGGGCGAGGGTGAGGAGACGGTCGGCGGCCCCGTCCCGCAGCGCGGAGGCGTCCACGCCGACCGCGGAGGCGTCCAGCAGGGCCGTCAGCTCCGCCGTACGGGCCCGGTCCGTCATGCCGAGCACCTGGCCGGCGTCGGTGTCTCCGCCGCGTACGTCGACCAGGCGCACCACGACGTCGTCGCGCTGGAAGATCGTGCTGCGCAGCACCGGGCTACCCGGGTCGTCCGCCGCCTCCTCGTCCTGCTGGGCGAGGAGTTCGGCCAGCCGCAGTCCGCCGCCTTCCCGCGCCGGGTAGTACAGCGCGTGCCGTACGGCGTCCTGCCGCTCCTCGCCCGCCGACACGTGGTGGACGGCCGGCAGCGCCGCACGGGTGAAGAAGACCCGGGCCGACTCGGGGTCGTCGAGGTCCCGGTCCTGCTCCAGGTAGGGGTTGATGGCCTCCTCGACGGCCCGCACCTCGGGCTGCCGGGCGACGTGCCGCAGCGCGGCGAGCAGGTCGCCCCGCACCTCGATGGCCCGCACCACCCGGTTGCCGTGCATGAAGAGGGAGGTGCGGATCAGGCGGGTGGTGTCGTCGACCCGCGGTTCCGGCGAGGCGTAGTCGCTGAGGATCTTCGCGACGGCCTCCTCGCTGCCCGGCCTCACCGTGAAGGTGAGCGCGTGACGGATCACGCCGTCGCCGATCCGGGGCGAGGACTGGAGCCGGCGCTCGCCGGGCTCGGCCAGCGCGGCCGGGCCGCCCGTCTCGCGGACGACGTGGAACCGCAGCGACCTGGTGTCCCGCACGCAGCTGTGCAGCGGCTCCACCATCCGGACGTGCTCCTCGCTGTTGACCCAGGTCAGGAACGGCGGGGCACTCTCCCACTCACTGGTGATGAGCCACTGGGAGGGGTTCTCGATCGACTGGCACAGCTGGTCGCTGACGTGGCCGGGGACCGCCGCGATCTGGTTGCAGAGCTGCTCGTACGCCTCCAGGAACTGCTGCTGGGCCCCGTCGTAGACGTCCACCAGCAGGACGACCCGGAGGTGGGAGCCGTCGAAGACGGACTGGGAGACGCGCTGCGAGATCTGGCGCGTCAGCTGTTCGGAAGCGGGGGCGGACGTGGTGGTCATCGTGGGGATCTCCTTCGGGGCACGAGGCGGAACCTCGGCTGCGGTGAGGCGACGTGAGCGTGTCTTGATCCTGTGGCGGTCCGGACCGGTGCGCGACCGGGAGGGACTGGGTGGGTGACCTGCTCCCCTCGTCCGTGTGAGGTTCCGTCACCTGAGGTGCGCGAAGACGACGAGGTTCTCCGTGTAGTCCTTGGCCGTGCGGTCGTAGTCGCCCGCGCAGGTGATGAGCCGCACCTGGGCGTCGGGGGTGTCCCCGTAGACCCGCCGGCTGGGGAAGCGGTCCTTGTCGAACGTCTCGACGCTGTCGACCACGAAGACGGGCGTACGCCCGTCGGCCCGCCGCACGCGGAAGACGTCACCCTTCTCGAGTTCGTCCAGCTCGGCGAAGACGGCGGCGGAAGTGGCGGTGTCGACGTGCCCGGCGATGATCGAGGTCCCCGTCTCACCGGGCGAGGCGCCCTTGGCGTACCACCCGACCAGATTGGTGTCGTGCGGCGGCGGGGCCTGGAGCTGCCCGCCCGCGCCGACGGCGAGGTCGGTGAAGGGGGCGTCGACGGAGATCTTCGGGATGAGCAGCCGCACGGGGCTGGACCGCGGCAGGTGCTTTCCCACCGGCCCGGCGCCGGGTGAGGTCGGTGCGGCGGCCCGCGGGTCGGACGGCGGACTGGGCGTGCCCGCCTGCGGGGTGTCGTCGCCGAGCAGGCGCACCGCCAGCAGCAGCAGGCCCCCGGCACACAGCAGGGTCAGGCCCCGGCGGGGCCGCCGGGCCGGCGCCGACCCGGCGGAAGAGGAGGCGGAGGGGTGGACGGCCATCTGAGGTGACCTCACTAGCTGGTTCACGGCAGCGGGACGGGCGGGGGGCGGAAAGCGAGCCGGGCCGCCACGTCCAGCTCAGGTGGCGGCCACGGCTGCTATGTCGCCCGGCACGGGTCAGGCCAGGCCGGCGGCCGACTTCTTACGGCGCGCGGCGTACAGGCCGGTCGCGGCGACGGCCAGGACGGCCAGGCCGCCCGCGGTCGCGCCGGGCGCGTCGAGCGCGCCGCCCCCGGTGTGCATGCCACCGCGCGGCTTCTCCTCACCGCTCCAGGACCCCTTCTCCCCGCCGTCCTTGGTCCAGGAGGAGTCCTTGCCGTGCTCGCTGTCCTTCTTGTGCGTCTCCGGGTCGTGCTTGGGGTCACGGGCGGTGCCCCAGTCGTCGGCCGTGACCGTGTTCAGCGCGCCGCCACCGGTGTGCATGCCGCCGCGCGGCTTCTCCTCGCCGTCCTTGGTCCAGGACTCCTTCTCCTCGCCGTCCTTGGTCCAGGAGGAGTCCTTGCCGTGCTCGCTGTCCTTCTTGTGCGTCTCCGAGTCCTGCTTGGGGTCACGCTCGGTGTCCCGGTCGTCGGCCGTGACCGCGGTCAGCGCGCCGCCACCCGTGTGCATGCCGCCGCGCGGCGCGTCGTGCTTGCTCCCGTGGTCCTGCTCCTTCTCCTTCTCCTTGTCCTCCTTGCCGTACGAGGAGTCGTCCTTGCTCCCGTGGTCCTGCTCCTTGCTGTAGGAGGAGTCGTCGTGCTCCCGGTCACCGTCCGCCGCGTACGCGCCGGGCGCGGCGAGGGCGAGGGCGGCCGAGGCCGCCGCGGTGGCCAGGATCATGCGTGCTGAGCGCATATGAGGGTCCTTCCGTCGGCCGGGCAGCTGGCAGTTCGTCAGCTGAGAGAACCCGGCCCCGACGTGATCCACCGTCAGCCACCCCGCCGGGTTCCACCACTCAGGGCGCTCAGCCGGGTGAAGGCGGGCGGCACCCGGGGGAACGACGAAGGGCCTGGGCCGGCCTCCCGGGGGAGAGCCGGCCCAGGCCCCGCGGACGCCGCCACGGCATCCGGCGCCCGGTCAGGCGAGGGCGAGCACCGTGGTCAGGACGCGCCGCAGCACCGGTTCGGGCTCCGGGACCGGGCCGGGCGAGCGCCAGGCGACGAACCCGTCCGGCCGCACCAGGACGGCACCTCCGGCCGCCGTGCCGTGGCGCTCCCGCCAGTCCGCGCCGTCCTCGGGCACCAGCGCGGCGCCGGGTCCCGCTCCCACGCGGTACGACACGAGGGGGACGGACAGTTCGTCGGCCAGCCGGACGGCGGCCTCGTGCCAGCCTTCCGGCCCGTCGGCCCCGGCGTCGCCGTCGCCGTCGCTCAGCAGGACCAGGGACCGCTCGTACAGGTCGAGCGTGGACAGCCGCCTGCCCTCGTGCCGGACCCACAGGTGGGGCGCCCGGGTGCCGGGCGCGCCGTCGAGGGCGAGCTTCTCCGGGACCACCGGCGAGGTGGGGTCGGTGCCGACGACGGCGCCCTGCGGGTAGCGGTAGCCGAGGGCCACGTTGAGGATGCCGCGCTGCGGCCCGCCCCCGCCCGCGCCGGCCGGCGGGGCGAAACCGGGGTGGCTGTGCTCGGCCGACCGGACCGCGGCGCGGGCACTGGTCGCCTCCGCCACGGGGCGGCGCTCGAGGTCGTAGGAGTCCAGCAGGCGGTGACCCGCCCAGCCGCCGAGCACCGCCGCCAGCTTCCAGGCCAGGTTGTGCGCGTCCTGGATGCCGGTGTTGGAGCCGAAGGCCCCGGTGGGGGACATCTCGTGGGCCGAGTCGCCCGCCAGCAGGACGCGGCCCGAGCGGTAGCCGCGGGCCACGCGCTGGGCGGCGTGCCAGGGCGCCCGCCCGGTGATCTCGATGTCGAGGTCCGCCCGGCCGACCGCGCGCCGGATGTGCTCGGCGCAGCGCTCGTCGGTGAAGTCCTCCAGCGTCTCGCCGCGTTCGGGGTGCCAGGGGGCGTGGAAGACCCAGTTCTCCCGGTTGTCCACCGGCAGGAGCGCGCCGTCGCCGTCCGGGCTGGTGAGGTAGCAGACGATGAACCGGCGCTCGCCCACCACGTCGGCGAGGAGACGGGACCGGAAGGTGACGCTGACGTTGCTGAACAGCTCGCCGGGGCCGCTCTGGCCGATGCCGAGCTGCTCGCGGACGGGGCTGCGGGGGCCGTCGGCGGCGACCAGGTAGTCGGCGCGGATCCCGGTGTGCTCACCGGTCTCCCGGTTCTTGACCAGCGCGGTGACCCCGTCGGAGTCGGCGTCGAACGAGAGCAGTTCGGTGGAGTACCGCAGGTCGCCGCCGAGCGTCGTGGCGTGGTCGAGCAGGACCGGCTCGAGGTCGTTCTGGCTGCACAGGCACCAGGAGCTCGGGCTGAAGCGGGCCAGTCCGCCCCCCGGGTCGATGTCCTTGACCAGCCACTCGCCCGCGTCGTCGACCAGGTCGCGCGCCTGGAGGATGCCGTGGTTGTCGGCCAGGGTGGCCGCGGCCCGGTGGATCGCCGGCTCGACGCCGGCCACCCGGAACAGCTCCATCGTGCGGACGTTGTTGCCGCGTCCGCGGGGGTGGTGGGAGGTGCCGGAATGGCGCTCCACCAGGGTGTGGCGCACCCCCAGCCGGCCCAGGAACAGTGAGGTCGACAGGCCCACGAGGGAGCCCCCGACGATCAGGACGGGGACCCGGTGGATCGGGCCGCCCGGTTGGTCGGTTCTGTGTTTCATGATGTGTCTCCAGCACGTCGTGTCCGCCGACACGGCCGTTTGCGGCCGGACGGCCGGGACTGTCATGCATGCCCCGCCCGGCGAACGGCGGCCCAGGCTTCACCCGCCTGACGGCGCGTGACCACCGTGGCCCGAGCGCCGGTGCGCGCGAGGGCCGCCGCACGAGCCGGGGAGACGGGTCCGGCGGCGGCGACGGCCCTCGCGGGGTTCCGTCCGGGCCGTTCACGACGGCCCTCCGGAGGCTGGTACGGGTCGCTCAGATGCCCGATCCGAGGGAGTTCGTCGTGTAGGCGCACTCGGTGTAGATGTAGCCGGACTCCAGCTTGGCGGTGTCCGTGGCGGGCGTGGAGGAGGTGGAGGAGGTGCTCGACGCCGACTTGTGCACGAAGTAGGTGGTACCGGGGGGCAGGCTGATCGTGCGCTGCGGGTAGTTCTTGCCGCCGCTGCACGGCTCGAAGCCGGGGGCGAGGGTGCTGCCCAGGGAGTACGCCTTGCAGCTGCCGCAGGCCTTGAGGGTGAGGCTGCCCGTCACCGGGCCGGTGTAGAGGACGGTGACCTCGTCGGGGCTGTCGTTCTTCACCGTGACCGAGATGCTGCCGCCGGACCGTGTCGTGGGCAGGGTCTTGCCCGCGGCAGGCAGGGTCTGGGCGATCTCCGCCGCGATCGCTATCTTCTTCGCCCGGGCCGCGTTCTTGGCGGTCCTGTGCGCCGAGACGTACTCGTTCATCGTCGTCTGCGCGGCTTCGAAGTCACCGTCCCGGTACTGGTCCACACCGCAGGTGTACGTGCCCGAGTCGGCGCTGCTCGTGGCGCGTCCGGCGTCCTTGGTGAGGGCGGTCTCGATGCCCGCCTCGTCGCCCGGCAGGTCCGCGATGTCGGCGCCGAGGTCGCGCAGCCGCTCGACCGCCGTGCAGGGTTCGGCTCCGGCGAGGCCCTTGACCTCCCGGGTGACGGCGGCGCCCACCGCCGGCTGGACCTTGGCGGCCTGGTCGGAGTCGGGGAAGGTGGTCAGCAGTTCGCCGAACTGGGAAGCCCAGGTGGACTGGTCGGAGGCCAGGCCCCGCGAGGCGCATTCGTACAGGGAGGTGGCCAGCCGGTCGTCGGGCCACTTCTCCAGGGTGCCGAGGTCGGTGGAGGGCATGGCCTCGGGGACCGTGCGCAGGTAGGTGAGGGGCGCTATCGCGGTGCAGTAGTCGGCGTCCTCGTACGGGGCGGCGACCGTGGTGTAGAAGGTCCTCATCCGGGTGGGCACCCGCTGGGCGGCGCGCGAGTCGGGGTGGTCGGATCTGAGGTCCTCGTAGGCCTTCAGCGCCTCGCGGTAGCCGGTCCGGCCGCTGCCGAAGTCCTTCTTGCCGGACGCCGCGACCAGTTCGTCGGCCTCGTCGAGCCGGTCGAGGAGCATCCGCTCCGTCGCCTCCTCCCGCGCGTCGTCGTACAGCACGACGCCACCGGCCGGTACGGCGAGCAGGACCAGACCCAGCAGCAGGGCGAGGGGTGCCCGTCGCACGACCGCCGTGCGGGAGCGCAGGCCGACGAGCGCGCCGTGCGCCGCGACCCCGGCGAGGAACACGGCGTACAGCAGGAGGGCGGCCACCGGGACGCCGTCCGGGTCGGCCGGGAGGGCCACGAGCAGCAGCACGGCGGTGGTCGTCCAGCACAGCAGCATGAGCACCCAGCGGCGCAGCAGCGCGTACCCGAGCCCCAGGCCGCTGAGGTTGAGCACCGCGACCGCGACGGCCCGCGCACCGTCCGGTGGCGCGGGTGGTGCCGGTGGCGGCGCCGACGGCATGGGTGGCACGTGGAAACCGTGGTCGTGCATGCCGTACTGATCTCCGGACATGGCTGTCCTCCCCCATCAACAGCGCCCGAACTTCGGTGACTTGTCAGTCTACGGGTGCCGGTGCACTGCTGACAGAGGTGGCGGGCGTCATCTCCGCCGGAGGAACCGGCGTGGCGGAGGGGGCGGAAGGGGCATCCGTACGGCGCTCGGCTCGACGCGGGTGATCCGTGCGCAGAAGGGTCTAGCAAATGAAAATGGTTATCGATAGCGTGTGGGGGTGCGTGGCCCGGCGTCCTCCCCTCCGGTGAGAGTGCGCCGGGCTGTCCTGACGTCCGAACCCGTCGCTGGAAAAGGGGAACTGTGGCTCACGAACAGACCGCCCTGGGCGCGCTCAAGGCCCTCGGCCTGACCGACGGGGTCGTGGCGCACACCGAGATCAAGCTGACTCCCGGCGGCCCCCGCGTCGTGGAGGTCAACCCCCGCCCGGCCGGCAACCGCATCACCGAACTCGTCCGCCACGTCACCGGAGTCGACCTCGCCGCCGCGTTCGTGGACGTCGCCCTCGGCCGCGCCCCCGACCTGCGGCCGGCCGACACCGGAGTGCGCAGCGCTGCCATCGGCTTCCTGGTGCCGGACCGCACCGGCACCCTGGAGGCGCTCGACGGCACCGGCGTCCGGGACGCGGACGGCGTGCTCGAGGTGGAACTCGCCGAGCCCGGCCGGGCGGTGCGGGCGGCGGGCGGCAACAACGAGTACCTGGGGCACGTCATGGCCGCCGACACCCGCGGCCCCGGCGCCCGTGCCCGGGTCGAGGACCTGCTGACCGGGTTGCGCGCGGGACTGGTGGTCCGATGACCACCGGGACCTTCCCCACCTACGACGACCTCGTCGACCGCGTCCGCGACGGTGCCCTCGGCCCCGACCCGGCCACGCGGCGGATCGCCGTCGCCTTCACCACCCGGCAGGCGGTACGCCACGACGGGCGCGGCACCGGCTACCGCAACGAGGTGCTCAGCCTCCGCCTCGACGAAGCCGTCGGCTCCTGCGCCGTCGAGCCGGGAGAACTGCCGGACAGCGTCCTCGACGACTGCGTCGGCGCCGACGTGGCCCGGCTCCTGCGCCACCCCCTGCCGCCGGTGCGGGTCGCCGCCCTCGACGCCTACCTCATGCGGGTCACCTCGCACACCCCCGGGCACGGCGCCCGGCCGGTCCCGCTGCCCGCCGGATCCTCCCTGGCGAAGTCCCGCGCCCGTGCCCGCGCCGTCGTCGACCTGCTCGACCTGCCCGCCGGGGCGACGGTCCTCGTCGTCGGCGACTCTGGCCCGCCTCGGCCTGCCGGCGGACCTCGCCCACCGCCCGCCCGGTGCCCTGTCCGGCGGCGAACTCCAGCGGGCCGCCCTCGCCCGCGCCCTGCTCGCCCGGCCCCGGGTCCTCGTCTGAGACGAGATCACCTCCGGCCTCGACCCGGTCACCCGGCGCGGCATCCTCGACCTCCTGGCCGGCCGGGTGCGCGACGGTGACGACCTCGCCCTGGTCCTCATCACGCACGACCTGGACACCGCGCGCCTCGCCGACCGCATCGCCGTAATGGAGGCGGGAGAACTCGTCGAACAGGGCCCGGCACAGCGGGTGCTGACGGCTCCCCGGCATCCGTTCACCGTCTCGCTGACGGAGGCCACGGCACGTGCGGGGGCGGGAACGCGTCCGTGACGCGGGTCAGGGGGTCGGGATGCCCGCCGGGCGCGCCGGCCGGCCCAGGCGTACCGGCACGCCCGGCGAGTACAGGACGCTGACCGGCGCCTCCGGCGGCGCCGGCAGTCCGGCCGCGGCGACCAGGTCCTCCTCGCAGGTGAGCAGTTCCGCCCGGTGCAGTGGCCAGCGCGGATGCTCGTTGGGCAGATAGGCGGCGCCGCCGAAGAAGGCGTTGTGCATGCCCCAGCGCGCGGTGAGGAAGTGCTCCAGCTCCGTGGGCTCCTCAATGCGCTCGCCCCGGCGCACCACGATCCGGCTCGACGCGCCGCGCGGCCCCGGCCACCGGCGCGCGCTGGTGTAGGTGACGGTGTCGCCGTCCGCGCGCACCCGCATCCGCGACCACAGGTACGGCAGCCGGAAGCCGACGCGGCCCATCACCACCGGTATCAGCCTCGCCGCGTCCATCGACCGGAACACGACCCCGCGCCGCCCGTGCCCGTCCACCGAGTACAGCCGCACGTTCGTCTCCGGGAACGACCCCAGGTACGGCACCCCGGGCAGCCCCAGCCAGCCCACGCGGTGCATCCGGAAGGCGACCAGACCGACGTACGTCGACCCGTCGTGGACGTCGGCGGCGGTGCCCGGCGGCAGCAGTCCCGCCACCGTCTCCGGCGCCACCGCCCAGTGGACGAAGCAGAGGTCGAGCCACTGCTGGGTCAGCAGCGGCACCCCCACGGGACGAGGGGCGTCGGGCGTCACGGAGGCGGGGTGCGGCACGGCGCCAGGATGCCAGAGCCTGCTCGCCGGCCGACGGCCAGGGGCACATCCCCTCGTTGCCGGGAGGCACGGCAGGCGCCCGCCGGGCCCCGCGGGACGCGGTGAACCGGCAGGGCGAATCGCGGGCGTGGAGTCCGAGCCGGCCGGTACGGCGCACGGCGCACGGCGCCGTCGGCGTCGGCGTCGCGGACCGAGCCGCCCCGCCCGCGTCGGTCCGGCCCGGTCGTGGCCCTGCGCGGGTCGGCCCGGCCTGCTACGCCCGCGGCCGTCGGCCCGGCCGGGATGCCGCGGCGGTCGGCCCGGCCGTGACGCCCGGTGGTACCAAGGACCGGGCCGTGACGCCCGGCGGTACCGGGACCGGGCCGTGACGCCCGGCGGTACCGGGACCGGGCGCCCCGCCGTGGGCTCAGCCCCCGGCCAGCAGCGCCGCCAGTTCCTCCGGGCTGCGCGGTCCGGTCCCCCCTTCGGACAACAGGCCCTGGCCGGCGAGCAGTCGGGCGACCGCGATGCCCCAGGGCAGCCGCAGGCCCGCCTCGTGGAGCAGGTCCGTGCGGGCCAGCGCGGTGTCCGCCGGACCGGTGTGCGCGCCGGACGGGGTGAGCAGGGCCGCGTCGTCGGCCCAGCGCAGGGCGAGATCGACGTCGTGGGTGGCCATCACCACCGTCGTACCGGACGCGCGCAGCCCGTCCAGCGTGGTGAGCAGCCGTTCCTGGCCGTCCGGGTCGAGCCCGGCGGTCGGCTCGTCGAGGATCAGCACGCGCGGCCGCATCGCGACGGCGCCCGCGATCGCGGTCCGCTTGCGCTGCCCGTAGGACAGCAGGTGAGTGGGCCGGTCGGCCAGGGCGGTGATGTCCAGCGCGGCGAGCGACTCCTCCACCCGGGCCCGCACCTCGGCGTCGGGCAGCCCCAGGTTCAACGGCCCGAACGACACGTCCTGGGCGACGGACGCGGCGAACAGCTGGTCGTCGGGGTCCTGCACCACCAGCTGCACGGTCGTCCGCAGCCGGGTCAGCCCCTTGCGGTCGTACCCCACCGGCCGTCCCTCGACCGTCAACGTGCCGGTGCGCGGTCGCAGTCCGCCGCTGAGCAGCCGCATCAGGGTCGTCTTCCCGCTGCCGTTGCGGCCGAGCAGGGCGAGGGCGCGCCCCGCGCGTACCGTGAAGTCGAGGTCCTCGAGCACGGTCGGGCCGTCCTCGTACCCGAAGGAGACACCCCGCAGGGCGACCAGCTCGCTCATGACAGGGGCCTTTCCAGGACGAGGGTGAGGGCGGCCAGAGCCGCCAGGAGGGCGGCCGCGGCCACCGTGAAGCGTGCGGAGACGCGGGCCTCGGGCACCAGGACGCGCAGGGTGCCGTCGTAACCGCGCCCGGCGAGCCCGGCCTGCAGCCGTGCCGCCCGGTCGAAGGCCCGCACGAACGCGGTGGCGCCGAGCCCGGCGAGCGAACGCCACTCGGCGGCCCGGCCGGTGTGTCCGAGCCGGGCCGCCTGCGCCTCCCGGATCCGGCGCATCGAGTCCAGCAGCAGGAAGCTCATGCGGTACGTCACCAGGGCGACGTCGACGACCGGCGCGGGCACGCCGGCCCTCACCAGGCGGGGCAGCAGATCCGACATGGGCGTGGTGAACGCGAACAGCAGCACGCCGAGTGAGGCGGCCGAGGTGCGCAGCATCAGCTCCCCGGCCCGCACCGGGCCACCGTCGGCCAGGGACACGAACCCGTCGGACCCGCCCACCTGGACGAGGAGGGGGAGCGCGCCCGTCGCGCAGAAGCCCAGCGGGACCCGGTAGGCGCGCCACAGTCGGCGGGGCGGCACCCCCGCCGGACCCAGCAGCAGGGTGAGCGCCGTCACCAGCACCAGGACCGCGCCCGGCCAGGGCGGGAGGGAGATCGCGAGCAGGGTGAGGCCGAGCCCCAGCACGGCCTTGTCCACGGGATGACGGTGGCGCCAGCGACTGCTGTGCGCCGCCGCGTCGATCGGCAGCACGTTCCGATCAGACCCGTCCCTGCGGGGACTTCCCGGCGTCGGGCGCGCTCACGTCGTCCCCCGCCTCGGCACCGTCTCTGTCCCGCACCCCGTCCCGTTTCTCCTCCAGCCGGGCCAGCGCCCGCAGTTCGCCCTGGCGGCGGCCCCGGCGCACCCCGAAGTAGTAGGCGAGGACACCCGCGCCCAGGGCGGCCTGGACGGCGAACAGCGCCGACTCGATCTCCCCGGACGGAGGCTCGTACAGGGGCGAGAACCACGGCTCGTAGTCCGGCTCCAGCTCGGTGATCGCCGTCTCCGCCTCGCTGTCGGAACCGGAGAACGGCTGCTCCTTGTGGTCGCCGAGTCCCAGGGCCAGCGGCAGTACCGCGAGCGCGAGCACGGCGAGCAGCAGCAGGAGGTTGATCTTCGTGTTCCGCTTCACCGGGCCACCGCCCCGGTCGTCTCCGGCTTCCGGTTCCGGGTTCCGGCCACCAGCACGCCCAGCCGGGTCAGTTCGCCCTTGCTGGACTGCACGAGGAGACGCATCACCAGGACGGTGAGGAGCCCCTCGCTCACGGCCAGCGGGATCTGCGTGACGGCGAAGATGGACCCGAACTTGCCGAGTGCGCCCAGGAACCCGCTGCTCGGGTCGGGGAACGCCAGCGCCAGCTGCACGCTGGTCACGCAGTAGGTGGACAGGTCGGCGACGAAGGCTCCGGCGAACACCGTGACCATCAGCGGCACGCCGTAGCGCCGCAGCAGGCGGTACACGCCGTACCCGGCCCACGGTCCGACGACCGCCATCGAGAACACGTTGGCGCCGAGCGTGGTCAGGCCACCGTGCGCGAGCAGCAGCGCCTGGAAGAGCAGGGTGATCGTGCCCAGCACGGCCATGATCGGCGGCCGGAACAGGACGGCACCCAGGCCGGTGCCGGTGGGGTGTGAACAACTCCCCGTCACCGAAGGGAGCTTGAGTGCGGACAGGACGAACGTGAAGGCACCGGAGGCACCGAGCAGCAGCGTGCTCTCGGGATGCTCCCTGACTTCACGGGTGAGCGACCGGGCTCCGTGGACGACGAACGGCGCCGACGCGACGCTCCAGGCGACCGCGTGCGCCGGAGGCAGAAAACCCTCGGCTATGTGCATGGCTCAGCAGACCCTCTCCAGCACCTCGTGGATGGTTGACGCGCCTTGGCCGGTCTCCTGGCTGACGGGTACCACCGCCCGTGCTCCGCCTTCCCGGGTCCGTGAGGACCCAGTGGCTGCCCGCGAGGGCCGGAGCCGGACTTCCCGATCACAGTGGCGAGGGCCGCACCGGCATCACACCGGATTTCCCGTTCACCAAGGCGTGGTGACAGTAGTGGGAGGACAGGGGCGGTGACAAGCGGGAACGGGGGCGCACGGGCGGCGGACGCGGGGTGCCGACCCGGCGCACACCGGCCACGCCGGGGCCGCACCGGGGCTGCGCGGACCGCCGCTCGGCGGCCGTGCCGGTCCGGGCGCACCGGCCGGTCGGTGGTTGTGCCGGTCGGGGTGCACCGGCCGGTCGGTGGTTGTGCCGGTCAGGGGATCCGGGGGTCAGCGGCCGTGCCAGTCCAGGCACACCACGAGCGCGTCGTCCTCCGTCACGGCTCCGCCGCGGTGCCCCGCCAGTTCGCGCAGCACGGCACGCGGGGCCTCGGCCGCCGGCACCAGCCGGGTGGCGGTGATCGCGCGGGCCAGGGCGGCGTCCCCGTACGTCGCCCCGCCGGGCGAGGCGACCGCGTGGACGCCGTCGCTGACGAACACCAGCCGGTCGCCGGGCTCCACCTGGAACGGCTGCGCCACGTAGTCGGTCTCCTCGAACATGCCCAGCGGCAACTGGGCTTCCAGGTCGACGGGTTCGACGGTGCCCGCCCGCAGCCGCAGCAGCCGCGGTGAACCGGCGTCCACCACCTGGGCCCGCCCCGTGGCGACTTCGACCTCCAGCATCAGCACCGACAGGTGGCAGCGGCCCCGGTAGTGGGCGTGCACCGCCTGGTCGGCCAGCGCCGCCTGGTCGGCGATCGGGAGGCCGGCCCGTCGCGCGTTGCGCAGCGCGTTGACCGTCAGGCTCGTCAGCAGCGACGCCTCCGCGCCGTCGCCCGTGCCGTTGTTGACGTACAGGGTGAGGCGGTCGCCCGTGGCGGACCAGTCGACGTTGTCGCCGCGGACGGCGTAGGCGGGCTCCAGCTGGGCGCCGAGCGCGTATCCGGGACCGGTGCCGGAGCGGGCCGGGAGGAGCTGCCACTGCATCTCCGCGGCCAGGGTGAGCCGTTCCCTGCGCCGGGCCCGCAGGTACAGGTCGGTGACCCGCTCGGCCACGACCACCTCGTGCCCGAGCACCTGCGCGACCTCCGCCAGCTCGCCCAGCGCGTCCGGTGCCCCGCTGTCCTCGGGCAGCGTCACCGACAGCACCCCGAGCCGGTCGCCGCGCACCGAGACCGGCAGGTGGGCCCGCACCCGCCCGCTCCCGGCCGGTTCGACGTACGGCTCCTGCGCGCCGAACGCCCGGCCCGCGGCGCTGTCGTCCACCGACACGGGCTCCTGGTCCCGAGGTCCGGCCACCGGCTGCAGCGACGTCAGGCCGTAGTCGGCCATGAGCAGCTCGACGCAGCGGGCCGCGTACTGCTCGACCAGTGCACGGCGCACGGCCTCGACCAGTTCATGAGGTGCCGCCTTCCGCAGGGCACGCTCGGCGGTGACGAATCTGTTCGTGACGGGGGGTACCACGACGGGAGTAACACCGATCCTTCGCTCGGGGGCCGGTTCGCCGGCCGGAGGTGTCCCGCGCGCCCGGGCGGCGCGGCGGGTTCGAGGGGTGCCGGGGGCGGGGGAGCCGCTAGTACGCTGGCGGTCGTCCCAGTGCCTGCGAGAGTGTGACCGTGACTGCCTTCCGCCATCGCCCGCACCCCGACGAGGTCGCACGGGTGACCGCGACGGCCGCCGAGCTGCTGGAAGTGCTGTGGGGACGGGCCTCCACGGCGCCCGCGTCCGCGTCCCAGCTGCGTGTGCTGTTCGTCCTGGAGCACCAGGAGGGCATCAACCTGCGCACCCTCGCCGACTCGCTGGCCTCCACCCCGCCGTCGACGAGCCGCCTGTGCGACCGGCTCCAGGCCGCCGGGCTGGTGGAGCGGGTGGTGAGCCCCTCCGACCGGCGTGAGCTGAGGCTGCGCCTCAGTGGCCGGGGGCGGGCCTTCCTGGCCGACCTCCGGGAGCGCCGGGAGCGTGAGCTGCGGGCGGTGCTGGCGGTGATGCCCGCGGGGAAGCGGAGCGCGCTGCTGGAGGGACTCGAGGCGTTCTGCGACGCGGCGGCGGCCCGGGCGCACGACGAGCTCCCGGACTCCGGCAGCCGTACGGCCTGACCGGCGGACCGCGACCGCGACCGCGACCGCGACCGCGACCGCGGCCGCGCCGGCGTCGGCCGGCGTCGGGAGCCGGCATCCGGGGCGGCGCCCCGACCGGGACCTGCACACAAAGCGCACATATGAGCGCTGCTACCCCGAGCCGCCGCGAACCTGCACGGGTTGTGGCCGAGGTCTCCGGGAAGGGCATGGACCGGCCCGCGCGGGTTACTCCGTTCCTCATGGCACGGACATCGAGAACCCGACCCGACGAGCGGGCGGAGCGCCCGGGACCGGACGAGCAGGTGGAGCGCCGGGCGCCGGACGATCCGAGCGGGCTGCCCAAGCGGTCCTGGTCGGCGGTGCTGAAGGGCACGGTGAAGGAGTTCAAGGACGACGAGCTCACCGACCGGGCCGCCGCCCTGACCTACTACGGGGTGCTGTCGCTGTTCCCCGCCCTGCTGGTCCTCGTGTCGCTGCTGGGGGTCGCCGGCAAGTCGGCGACCGACCAGGTGCTGGAGAACCTCCAGAAGCTCGCCCCGGGCTCGGCCCGGGACATCATCAGCGACGCGGTGACCCAGCTCCAGGGACGGGGCGGCGTCGGCTCCGTCATGGCGCTCGTCGGCATCGTGCTGGCGGTGTGGTCGGCCTCCGGCTACGTCGCCGCCTTCATCCGCAGCGCGAACGCCGTGTACGACATGCCGGAGGGCCGACCGGTGTGGAAGGTGCTGCCGGTCCGGGTCGGAGTGACGGTGGTGCTCCTCGTGCTGGCCGTGATCAGCGCCCTGATCGTGGTGTTCACCGGGGGCATCGCCCAGCGGGCCGGCACGGCGCTGGGCATCGGTGACACCGCGCTGACCGCGTGGTCGATCGCCAAGTGGCCGGTTCTGGTCGTCCTGGTCACCATGATGATCGCGCTGCTGTACTGGGCGACCCCCAACGTCAAGGGCCGCGGCTTCCGGTGGATCACGCCGGGCAGCGTGCTGGCCCTGCTGATCTGGCTCGTCGCCTCGGCAGGCTTCGCCTTCTACGTGGCCAACTTCGGCTCGTACAACAAGACCTACGGCACGCTCGCCGGTGTCATCGTGTTCCTGGTGTGGCTGTGGATCAGCAACATCGCCATCCTGCTCGGCCTCGAGTTCGACGCGGAACTGGCCCGCCAGCGGGCGGTCGCCGGCGGACTGCCCGAGGACGAGGAGCCGTACGTGCCGCCCCGGGACACCCGTGCCTGGAGCGAGGAGGACCAGCGGCGTATGGAGTGAGGGGCGCCCCGCGGTCTTCCGTTAGGGACCGCCCGGCGCGGGAAGTCGCAGCACATGGGTGCTCGGGAAGATCTGAGAGACGGTGACCACCGGCTGACGCGGAGGGTGGCGTCGTGGCGGTCGCCCGCCGCGCGGCAACTGCTTCCGGCGGTGGAGGAGGCGGCGCAGCACACCAAACTCTGGTGGGGCGCCGCCTTCGTCATGGCCACGGCCGGGGGCCGGCGGGGCCGCCGGGCCGCCGCGGCGGGCCTGGTCAGCATGGCCGTGGCGGAGCTGGTGTCCAACGGCGTGGTCAAGCAGCTCTGGGACCGGCGCCGGCCGCCGAAGGAGTGGATCCCGCACGAGGAGGTCCACGAGCGGCCCGACTCCTCCTCGTTCCCCTCCGGCCACACGGCGGCCGCCGTGGGCTTCACCGCCGCCGTCGCGGGGGTCTGGCCGCCGGCCGGCGCCCTGTGCGCGGTGCCGGCGGTGATGGTGGCCGGTGAACGCGTCCACACCGGAGCCCACTACCCCTCCGACGTCGCGGCCGGCGCGCTGATCGGCCTGGCCGCCGCCGCGCTGACCCACCGGGCTCCCCGCCCGGCCGTCCGCGCGGCCGTCCGCGCGGCACTGTCGTGAACCGCCCCGAAGACGGCACCGCCGCGGCGCTCCCGCGGAGGCGCTGACGTGGAGCGCGCCCCCGAAGCCGGGTGGCCGCGCCCGCGTGGCTGAGCAGCCGTACTCACGGCGATCCCCGCCGGCTCGCGCAGGCCGGTTCCGTCAGCCGTCGAGAGGGAGTCAGCCGTGCGTACGAACCACCGACCGCAGAACCCGTCCGCCACCCGCCGCGGGATCACGCGATCCGCCCCGGCCCTGGCGGGGCTGGCCGCGGCGCTCCTGACCGGCTGCTCCCTCCAGATCGAGGAGGCGATGTGCGGCGACGGCGAGTACCCGGTGCTCGCGGTGGGCAGCACGGGCGGCTCCTGCGTCCCGAACGTCGAGGAGCCCCCGGCGGGCTACGCCCGCTACCCGGAGGGAAAGGTCCCCGAGCACGTCGGCGACGAGTGGGACACCTACTGGAGCACCCGCACCCTCGACGGGCGCGGGAACGTCGTCGCCGCCCCGGACGCCGGGTGAACCTCAGCCGGCGAGCGTGCGGTGCGGCGGGTGGCCGTACGCGGAGCGGTACAGGGTGGCGAAGCGGCCCGGATGGAAGAAGCCCCAGCGGGCCGCCACGTCGGTGACCGTGGTGCCGTCGAGCGGGTTCGCGGCCCGCAGGTCGTCGTGCGCGTGGGCGAGCCGGACCCGGCGCAGGTGCGCCAGCGGCGTGGTGTCGAGGTGCCGCCGGAAGGCGTACTGGAGGGCCCGCACGGTGACGTGCGCGGCCGCCGCGATGTCGGCGACCGTGACCGGTTCGGCGGCGTGGTCGTCGATGTAGGCCAGCGCGCGGCGCAGCGTCGCCGGCCGGGCGTCGTTGCGGTCGGTCGCGGTCGGCTCGGTGAACGCCGTGTTGGGGAACGCGGCGAGGACGCCCGCCGCGAGGTGCTGGGCGGCGGTGGCGGCGACCAGCGGCTGGTCGGCGACGCCGGGCGCGGCCAGCACGTGGTCGCGCAGGTAGCCGATCGTCTGCCGCAGCTGTCGGGCCGCGGCCGGGGAGTGCGGCCGGTGCCCGGTCAGCCGGACCGGCCCCGGCCTGCGACCCGGGGCGGTGGCGGCCACCTGGGCGAGCAGATCGGTGTCGAGCATGGTGATGTTGTAGCGGGCCGCGCAGATCCGGCCCGAGTACGGCAGCTCCGGCGGGGCGAAGGACACCACGTCGCCCGGCCCGAAGGCGTCCTCCACCCCGTCGAAGGTGTGGTCCCGGATGGTCCCCTCGTGCACGAGGCACAGACAGATCCGGCCCAGCGGGGTGACGGAGTAGCTCATCTCGAAACCGAGGTCGAGTTCGTCGACGGTCACCGAGGGCATCGCGGCGCGGCTGACCCGCGTCCGGCCCGCGTCCGGCCCGCCGCTGTCGATGCGCATCCTGGCGTAGGCCCGGCTGAGGAAGTCCTCGGTCAGTCCGAGGTCGTCACTGTCGAAGAACAGCGTGTCCATGAATCCTTCGTCCGATGGGTCGAGCGGCCCGCACGCGGTGCGCCGGGCGGCAGCCGGCCGGCGCGCCCCTGCGCACGTTTTCCCCGCATCCCGGTGCGCATTCGTTTTCCGGATCGACACCGGTGATGTCGTTCGCCCGCGGTGCGGCCGGACCGGCCCGTGCTGTGCAGGCTGGACAGGGACGGCGCGGTGACGCCGCACTGGCCGCCCGCGTCTTCGCGGGCTCCTTACGAGGGGAAACACACGTGGAATGCGACATGGCCGCGGAGGAGGAAGTCGAGGCGCGGGTCGCCGCCCTGCAGGAGGAGGTGGCCCAGCTGCGGCAGGCCGTCGCCTCCCACGCCGTGGTCGACCAGGCGATCGGGGTGGTCGTCGCCGTGGGACGGCTGCGCCCCGAGCAGGGCTGGGAGGTGCTGCGGGAGGTCTCCCAGCGCACCAACACCAAACTGCGCGAGGTGGCCGAGTACGTGGTGCAGGGCGCCCACTGCCGCTGGCTCCCCGACGAGATCCACCGGGCGCTGACGGGTGCGCTGGCCCGCGCGCGGTCGGTGTCCACCGGGCGCTGACGGGTGCGCTGGCCCGCGCGCGGTCGGTGTCCACCGAGCGCTGACGGGTGCGCTGGCCCGCGCGCGGTCGGTGTCCGCCGGGCGCTGGCGGGTGCGCTGGCCCGCGCGCGGTCGGTGTCCGCCGGGCGCTGGCGGGATCGCCCAACTGTGCGCGGGACTGCCCCTGGCCCTCGCCTGCCTCGCCGCGCGCGCCGCCGCACACCCGCATTTCCCGCTGTCGGCCGTGGCCGCCGAACTGCGCGAGGCGCACGGCAGCCTCGACGCGTTCGCCCGCTCCGACGCCTCCGTGGACGTCGGCACCGTCTTCTCCTGGTCCTCCCGACGGATCTCCGACGCGGTGGCCCGGCTGTTCCGGCTGCTCACCCTGCACCCCGGCCCCGACTTCACCCTGCCGGCCGCCGCCGCCCTGGCCGGGCTGCCGGTCCGCCGCACCCGGCCGCTCGCCGTCGGCCGGGCGTCACGCGTTGTGCGCTCTGAGCACACTGCCGCTGCACCTGCGGGCAACTCCCGTCCGCGCAGCGCCTCTAGCGTGAACGGGCAGGGCAGACGCCCACCGTCAACAGCAGGAGAACCTCATGTCCGACGTCGTCGAGCCGGCCGCGCCGGTGCTGGAACCCGCCGCCCAGGCGTTCGTGGAGGCGACCGCGAACCCGCCGTACCTGTTCGACCTGGCGCCGGCGGAGGGACGCAGGGCCGTCGACGAGGTGCAGTCCGGCGAGATCGACAAGCCCGCCGTGGACGAGGAGTGGATCACCGTCTCCGGCGGCCCCACGGGCAGTGTCCGCGCCCGGATCGTCAAGCCGGTCGGCAGCCGGGGCGTCCTGCCCGTCATCCTCTACATCCACGGCGCCGGCTGGGTCTTCGGCAACGCCCGCACCCACGACCGCCTGGTGCGCGAACTCGCCGTCGGCGCGGGCGCGGCCGTCGTCTTCCCCGAGTACGACCTCTCGCCCGAGGCCCGCTACCCCGTCGCCATCGAGCAGAACTACACGGTCGCCCGCTGGATCGTCGAACAGGGCGCCGGCAAGGGCCTGGACGCCACCCGCATCGCCGCCGCCGGCGACTCCGTCGGCGGCAACATGACCGCCGCCCTCACCCTCATGGCCAAGGAACGCGGCGACGTGCCGCTGGTGCACCAGGTCCTCTTCTACCCGGTGACCGACGCGAGCTTCGACACCGGCTCCTACCACCGGTTCGCCACCGGCTACTTCCTGCGCCGTGACGGCATGCAGTGGTTCTGGGACCAGTACACCACCGACGAGTCCGAGCGCGCCCGGATCACCGCCTCCCCGCTGCGCGCCACCGTCGACCAGCTCACCGGCCTGCCCCCGGCCCTGGTCATCACCGGCGAGGCCGACGTCCTGCGCGACGAGGGCGAGGCCTACGCCAACAAGCTGCGCCAGGCGGGCGTCCCCGTCACCGCCGTCCGCTACCAGGGCATCGTCCACGACTTCGTCATGCTCAACGCCCTGCGGGAGACCCACGCCGCCGAGGCCGCGATCACCCAGGCCGTCACCACCCTCCGCACCGCCCTGCACACCGCCTGACCCGAGGAGACACCTGCCATGAGCACCACTCCCACCGTCCTCCTCGTCCACGGCGCGTTCGCGGACGCGGCCAGCTGGTCCGGTGTCATCACCGAACTCCAGCGCGACGGCATCCCCGTGATCGCCCCGCCGAACCCGCTGCGCGGCCTGGCGTCCGACGCGGCGTACGTCGCCTCCGTCGCCGCCCAGGTCGACGGCCCCGTGATCCTCGTCGGCCACTCCTACGGCGGCGCTCTCATCACCGTCGCCGGCGTCACGGAGAACGTCGTCGGCCTCGTGTACGTCGCCGCCTACGTTCTTGAGGAGGGCGAGAGCCTCGGCGAGCTCCAGGGCCGCTTCCCGCTGTCCCCGCTGGTCGACAACCTCAAGCAGTGGACGTACCCGGTGCCGGGCGGCGAGCCCGCCGCCGAGGTCACCATCGCCCAGGACGCCTTCCCGTCCGTGTTCGCCGCCGACGTGCCGGCCGAGGTCACCGGGGTCCTCGCCGCCGCCCAGCGCCCGCTGGCGGCCGCCGCGTTCGAGGAGAGGGCCGCCGCGGCCGCCTGGAAGACCAAGCCCTCCTGGGCGCTGGTCGCCGGCGCGGACAACGCCATCAACCCCGAGGTCGAGCGGTTCGGCGCCGAGCGCGCCGGTGCGACGGTCGTGGAACTCGAGGGCGCCTCGCACGCCGTCGCCGTGTCCCGGCCGAAGGAGGTCGCGGACCTGATCCGCGCCGCGGTCCGGGCCACGGGCTGACACGGGGGCGCAGCCGCGCGGACACCTGCCCCGCGTCAAGTCCGCGCGGCCGCCGGGCCCTTCCCCGGGGAGATCCCGGCGCCGCCCCGCCTCCGCCGCCGTACCAGGTCCCGCGCCGCTCCCGGCCACTCGGGGTGGTCGAAGGCGAAGCCCGCTTCGAGGAGGCGGCCGGGGGTGACGCGGCGGCTCTTCAGCAGGAGTTCGGTGTCCGACCGCAGGGCGAGGGCGCCGAGTGCGGCCATCCACCGGGTCGCAGGGAGGCCCACCGGGACGCCCCACGCCTTGCGCAGCGCGCGCATGAACGCGCGCTGGGGCAGGGGGACCGGGGCCGCGAGGTTCACCGGTCCGGCGAGGTCCTCCCGCTCGATCAGGAAGTCGACCGCGCGCACGAAGTCACGGTCGTGGATCCAGGACACGTACTGCGCGCCCCCGGCGACCGGACCGCCGAGGCCGAGGCGGGTCAGCGCCGACAGCACGTCGAAGACGCCGCCCCGGTCGGGGCTCATCACCATGGCCGACCGCAGGGCCACCTTGCGGGTGTGCGGGGTGTCGGCCGCCTCCTGCTCGCGCTCCCAGTTCCTGGCGATGTCGACGCTGTAGGACCAGTAGGCGGGGACGTCGGGCTCGGTGCCCCCGACGATTCCGGTGGCCTCGTCGTTCGGTGCGTCGAAGCGGTGGGCGTAGAGGGTGGCGGTGCTCATCTGGAGCCAGAGACGGGGCGGCCGGGCGGCCCCGGCGATCGCCTCGCCGACGGCCCGCGCGGAGTGCACCCGTGAGTCCATCATCTCCCGCAGGTTGGCCGGGGTGTAGCGGCAGCTGACGCTCCGGCCGGCCAGGTTGACCACGACGTCGGCACCGTCCACGGCCTCGGTCCAGGGGCCGGGGCTCCTGCCGTCCCAGGCGAGATCGCCGGGTCTCTCCGGCCGCCTGCCGACCACCACGACCTCGTGTCCGGCCGCGGCCCACGCCCGGCGCAGGACCGTCCCCACCTGTCCGGTGCCACCGGGTACGACGATCTTCATCATGAGGCTCCCCTCCCTCGTGTGAAGGGGAGCCTAGCGGATATTTGAACGCGTTCAAATGCGTGGAGCGATGTCGGACGGCCGACGCCTGGTCCGCCATCAGGCGGCGTGCAGCTGGTACACGTTGAACGCCCGCCGGATCACCGGCTGGGCCACGTTCCGCACGCGGACCCCGCCCGCCGTCATTCCGTGCTCGGTGCCCATGTGGGCGTGGCCGTGGACGGAGAGGTCGGCGCCGGCCGTGTCGATGGCCTCGGCCAGCAGGTAACTGCCGAGGAACGGGTAGATCTCCGGCGGCTCACCGGCGAGGGTGTCGGCGACGGGGGAGAAGTGGGTGAGCGCGACCCGGACGTCGCAGCCGTCCCGGCCCAGACCCGCCAGCGCGCCGTGCAGCGCGTCCGCGCTGCGCCGGGTGTAGCGGACGAACTCCTTCATCAGCGGCTCGCCGAACTCTCCGGCGCTGCGGCCCACGAACCCGCCGCAGAAGCCCTTGGTGCCGGCGATGCCGACGCGCGCGCCGGCGCACTCCACGACGGTCCCCTCACCCTCCAGGACGGTCACGCCCGCCTCCTGGAGGATCTCGGTGACCTTCTCGGGCTGCTCGTCGTGATGGTCGTGGTTGCCGAGCACGGCCACCACCGGCACCGGCAGACCCCGCACCTCCCGGGCCACCACCCGTGCCTCCTCGGGCGTGCCGTGCCGGGTCAGATCGCCCGCCAGCAGCAGCAGGTCGGCGCACTGGTCGAGGGTGTCGAAGGCGGGCCGCAGCAGGCCCTGGCTGTCGGGGCCCATGTGGATGTCCCCGACGGCTGCGACGCGGATCATGGCAGGTCCTCCGCATGGTCGGGTGAGGCGGTCTCGGCCACCACCACGTCGGTGTGAACGGCGAGTCCGGCCAGTTCCTCGTGGACGGTCCGCAGCAGCGTCTCGCGGCACTGCACGGAGGGCACCGTGCCGGTCACCACCACCGACCCGGCGCGCACCTCGGCGCGCACGCCCAGTTCGGCGAGTTCCTCGGCGGCGAGCCGGTCGTGCAGATGGGCGACGCGGTACTCGATGTTCTCGGCGCTCTCAGCGTTCCCGGTGTTCCCGGTGTTCCCGGCGGGCAGGCCGGCGCCGTCGGCACCGCCGCCCGTGGGCTCGGCGAAAGGTCCCATCACCGGTCCTCCTTCGGCCTCGGCGCAATGACGTCCAGCCGCTCCAGGAAGTAGAAGAACGCGTCGGGCATCGGCTCGTCGCCGCAGGCCCGGCGCACCCGGTCCCAGTCGACCTTCTCCCGGAGCAGACGGGCGACCGGCAGGACCGCCCCGAAGTCGCAGTGGTGCTCGGAGAAGGCGGCCACCCGGCTGTGCACCAGGTCGGTCGGCGACAGGACCGGCATGAGGACCGAGTCGACGGAGAGCCGTTCGGCCCGCTCCAGCAGTTCCGTGCTGACCGGCCGGTGGGCCAGTTCGAAGATGAGGTCGACCTGCTGGCCGAGGCAGTCGGCCTTCAGCAGCCAGTCCTCCGGCGGCTCGTACACCGTCAGCCCCGCCTCCCGCAGCGTCTCGGCGACGGCTTCCGCGTCCTCGGGGCGGATGGCGAAGTCGACGTCGTGCTGGAGGTTCTGGGTGCCGCCGTGGGCGTACACGGCGACGCTGCCCGCCAGGGCGAACGGGTGGCCCTTGCGCTTCAGGAGGGAACCGACCTGTTTGGCGGCCTCGAGGATCGCCTGGTTGCGGTCGAGCGGCAGCTCCTGCGCGGACATGTCGTTCGGCGGGCCGGGATCCGGTGCTCCCGTCGCCAGCCGCAGTTCCGCGACGCCCGCGGGCTGATCCAGAGCGTCGTCGTCCGCGTGCTGCGTCATCACTGCCCCTTTCCTGGACGGTCCGTCACCCGGCGCGTCCGGCGGGCCGGGTGCGGAGGACCGTGACGTCGAGATCTCCGGGTACCCGGCGGGGCGCCGTCGACACGAGTGCCCGCCGCACCGGGCCCCGGACGCCGGGCCCCGCCTCGCGAGCCGGCGGCCCACGGCGTCCTTGCCGGCCGGGGTGGCGCGGGCCGGCCCGTCGACGCGCGGGCCTCGTCCTCGTCGAAACCGGTGTCGGTGACCCGGGCGGTGACCCGGGCGGTGACCCGGGCGGTGACCCGGGCGGTGACCCGGGCGGCGAGGCCCTCGGCCGCGTGCGCCGACAGTCGACCGTCTCCCACCCCGCTCGTGCCGTCCGTGCCGCCCGTGCGGACCGGGTGCCCCGAAAGTGACGCGTCCTCCGCCCGCCTTGCCCGTTCCCTGCCCCTGACGCACGCTGGACGCATGGGTGCGCAGGGCGGGCCGACGCTGATCACGTCCGTCCAGCGGGCCTTCCGCCTGCTGGAGGCGGTCGGCGCGCACGAGAACGGTGCCCCGGCGAAGCAACTCGCGCGCGAGACCGGCCTGCCCCTGGCGACCGCCTACCACCTGCTGCGGACGCTGGTCCACGACGGATACGTGCGCAAGCTGGAGGACGGCGGCTTCGTCCTGGGTGACAGGCTCCGGACGCTGCACTCGACGGGCCGCGGGCAGGCGCTGCTCAACCGGGTCCGTCCCGCGCTCGCCGCGCTGCGGGACGAGCTGGCGACCGCCGCCTACCTCACCTTCTACGAGGACGGCGAGATCCGGGTCGCCGAGATCGTCGACGGCCCCCGAACGCCCCGCGTCGACCTCTGGGTGGGCTTCGAGGACGCCGGACACGCCACCGCGCTCGGCAAGTCCGTCCTGCGCGAGCTCGACGACGAGGCACGCCGCGAGTACCTCTCCCGCCACCACCTCCGCGACCTCACCCCGCGCACGATCACCAGCCCGGCCGAGCTGCTGCGCCGCCTGGACGCCGCGCCGATGGCCCCGGCCGTCACCGACCTGGAGGAGTACATCCTCGGCACGGTCTGTGTCGCCGTCCCCGTCTACAGCGGAGGCACCCTCGGCTCGCTCGGGGTGTCCCTGCCGGCGGACCGGCTGCCCCGGCTGCGGGAGATCAGGGAGCGGCTCATCCCGACCGCGGGCCGGGTGACCAGGGGCCTGTCGCTCACTATCTGAAAACCCCCTCCTTGTGACGCGCGGGTCGAACCCGTATTCCTGGAGGGAACAGGCGTTGCGGGGGGGGCGATCCCCCACGCGCAGATCTCCGAACAAGATCCCCCTGCACAGCTCCCCCTGCACAGACGAGGACTGCGGACACCCCATGAGCCAGGCCCGAGACCGTCGTGACGGCCACCGGACCGTGCGGCCCTTCAACAGACGCGTGCGCGTCCCCGGGGCATCGGCGGTCCGGCGGGCCGTCGCGTGGGCGGCCGCGGCGACGGCCGTACTGCCGGTGCTGCTCGTGACCGTCGTGGTGCTGGCCGTGGACCTCGCCGGCGGAGCCGGGGCGATCTGGCTGCCGCTGCTCGCGGCCGGGCCCGCGCTGGCCGCCACCACCAACGGTCCGCGCGGTGTCCTGTGCGTCGGTCTGCTCGCCGCGGCGTTCGGTGTCGTCCACGGCCTGCGGTACGGCGTACCGGGAGGCGATCTGGCCGCCGTGCTCTCCGTCCTGGTCGCCGTCACCCTGGCGAGCGGCCTGGCCAGCGTGTTGCGCGGACGCCGGGAACGGGTCCTCGCCGCCGTGCGTTCGGTCGCGGAGACCGCCCAGCACGCGCTGCTCGTGCCGGTGCCGCCCACCGTCGGCCCGTTCCAGGTCGCCGTCCGCTACAGCGCCGCCGCGGCCGAGGCCCGGATCGGCGGCGATCTCTACGCCCTGGTGTCCACCCCGTACGGCGTCCGCCTGATCGTGGGCGACGTGCGGGGCAAGGGGCTGCCGGCCGTGGGCACGGCCGCGCTGGTGCTCGGTGTCTTCCGGGAGGCCGCGCACGACGAACCCGACCTCCTCGCGGTCGTCGACCGGATCGAACGCAGCCTGGCGCGCAACCTCGGCCCCGACGACTTCGTGACCGCCGTGGTCGCCGGCCACCCGCGTCCCGGACAGCTGGAAGTGGTGAACTGCGGACACGCGCCCCCGCTGCTGGTCCGCGCGTCCGGCGTCGTCGTCCCGGTGGATCCGCCGCGTCCGGCCCCGCCGCTCGGCCTGCGCGCCCTCACCGACCAGACCCCCGACCTCCATGTCCTGCCGTTCACCGACGGCGACCAGTTGCTGCTCTACACCGACGGCGTCACCGAGGCCCGTGACGGCGACCGCGAGTTCTACCCCCTCCACGACGGGCTGGCGCGGACGCTGACCGACGAGCCGGTACGCACCCTCACCGCGCTCCACGCCGACCTGCTCGCCCATGTGGGCGGCCACCTGCACGACGACGCAGCGCTGATCCTGATCCGCAAACCGCTCCTGCCCCACCAGCCGGCTCACGCGTGCGTGCGCGGCGGTGAGGCGCCCGTCGCACGGGTGGCGGACTGAGGCCGGCGGCCCTTCCCGACGCACGGCGCGAGGAGGGCCGCCGGAACTCCGGCTACGGCCACGCGTCTCACGCTCCGGACACCCTGACCGTCGCGCGACGCCGCAACGCCGAAAGCCGGCAACGCCGCAACGTGTCCGGGTGTCCCGATCGGCACGGGGCGCCCGGACACGTCGCTATCGTCACCGCCTGATCGTCAGTGGTGGGCGTGGACGACGGCGTGGCCCTTGCCGCGGCCGATCATCCACTTGTTGATCGGAGCGGTGATCAGGAAGGCGACCGCGAAGCCGCCGAGCAGGGCCGACCAGAACAGCCCGTCGGAGAGGTGGGCGTCCATCGCGCCGGGGGTGAGGGCGATGATGCCGTTGTCGACGATCTCCATCACGGTGATGGACACGGTGTCGGCGGCGAGCGCCACCTTGACCGCGCTCCTGAGGCCGAGCCCGGCCCGGACGACGGCGAACAGGGTGAACGAGTAGCCGAAGAGGAACGCCAGCGTGATCGCCAGGGCCATGGTGGCCACGTTGCCCCACATCAGGGCGGTGCCGATGACCATGCCGAGGATCTCGCCGATGACGCAGCCGGTGAGGCAGTGCAAGGTCGCCTTGACCGCCGTACCCCAGGACGCCCCCGAGGCGGCGTGCGTTCCCCGGCCCGCGTGGCCGTGGTGCTCCCCGTGCGGAGCGTGGTGAGCGGTGTGGTCCATGACCGTCATCCCCATTCCTGTCGGGTGCGACCCGTCCTCCTGAGCCCCACAATCACCGACCATATACCCCGGGGGGGTATATGGCAAGGGTGTGTCGGAGGCTGTCGCCGTCCGTCGCCGGCGCGCTGCCGGTCTTCCCCCACATGGTCTTCGGCACCTGTGGCGCCCACGTCGACGACGACTTCACGAACCGCCTCGTCGTCAGCGGGGTGGACCTGTTCGCCGGCCACCGCGTCCGGGGCGGGACGGCTGGGTTCCGCGCCGGAACCGGAACCGGCCGACGCCGCCGGCGCCCTGCCGGTGAGGTGCGGGCACCGGGCCGAGTCGCCCGCCCGGCCCGCTCCCGCCCCGGCGCACCGCCGCCCGGCCCCTGTCCTCGCGGACGGCGACCGGGCGGCGGGGAGTACGGCGCGGGGGGCTACCTGAAGGAGCGCAGCCGCAGGCTGTTGGTGACGACGAAGACCGACGAGAAGGCCATCGCGGCGCCCGCGATCATCGGGTTGAGCATCCCGAAGGCCGCGAGCGGCAGGGCCGCGACGTTGTAACCGAAGGCCCAGAACAGGTTGCCCTTGATGGTGGACAGGGTCTTGCGCGAGAGACGGATCGCGTCCGCGGCGACCCGCAGATCGCCCCGTACGAGGGTCAGGTCGCCCGCCTCGATCGCCGCGTCCGTGCCCGTGCCCATCGCCAGACCGAGGTCGGCGGTGGCGAGGGCGGCCGCGTCGTTGACGCCGTCGCCGACCATGGCGACCGTACGGCCCTCCGCCTGGAGCCGCTTGACGACGTCGACCTTGTCCTGGGGGAGTACCTCGGCGATGACCTCGTCGATACCGACGGCCTTCGCCACGGACTCGGCGACGAGCCGGTTGTCACCGGTCAGCAGGACCGGCTTCAGCCCCAGCCGGCGCAGCTCGGCCACCGCCCGGGCGCTGGTCTCCTTGACCGCGTCCGCGACGGTCAGGACACCGCGCGCCTCACCGTCCCAGGCCACGGCCACCGCCGTACGCCCCTCGGCCTCCGCGGCGGCCTTGGCGTCGGCCAGCTCGCGGGGCAGTTCGATCGCCCACTCCCGCAGGAGCTTCTCGCGGCCGACGAGTACGGCGTGTCCCTCGACGACGCCCTGGACGCCGAGACCGGCGACGTTCTGGAAGTCCTCGGGGACCGGCAGGCTTCCCGCCCGGTCAGCGGCACCGGCCGCGACCGCCCGGGCGACCGGGTGCTCGGAGGCGTGTTCCAACGCGCCCGCGAGGCGCAGCAGTTCGCCTTCGGCCACACCCGGTGCGGTGAACACGTCGTGGAGCCGCATCCGGCCGGTCGTGACGGTGCCGGTCTTGTCGAGGACGATGGTGTCGACCCGGCGGGTGGACTCCAGGACCTCAGGGCCCTTGATCAGGATGCCGAGTTGGGCACCGCGGCCGGTGCCGACCATGAGGGCGGTCGGTGTCGCGAGACCGAGGGCGCAGGGGCAGGCGATGATCAGGACGGCCACGGCGGCGGTGAAGGCGGCGGTCGCGTCACCCGTGACGCCGAGCCAGGCACCGAGGGTGGCCGCCGCGATCAGCAGGACGGCGGGGACGAAGACGCCGGAGATCCGGTCGGCGAGGCGTTGCACCTCGGCCTTGCCGTTCTGGGCGTCCTCCACGAGCCGTGCCATCCGGGCGAGTTGGGTGTCCGCGCCGACCCGGGTCGCCTCGACGACGAGTCGGCCGCCGGCGTTCACCGTCGCCCCGGTCACGGTGTCGCCGACGCCCACGTCCACCGGTACGGATTCGCCGGTCAGCAGGGAGGTGTCGACCGCGGAGATCCCCTCGACCACGGTCCCGTCGGTCGCGATCTTCTCGCCCGGGCGCACCACGAAGCGGTCGCCCGTCGCCAACTGATTGGCGGGAATGCGTACCTCGGTGCCGTTCCGCAGCACCGAGACGTCCTTCGCGCCCAGTTCCAGCAGCGCCCTGAGCGCCGCACCGGCCTTGCGCTTGGACCTCGCCTCCAGGTATCGCCCGGCGAGGATGAACGTCGTCACGCCGGCCGCGGCCTCCAGGTAGACGGAGGACGAGCCGTCGGAACGGGAGACGGTGAACTCGAAGCCGTGCCGCATGCCCGGCATGCCGGCGGTGCCGAAGAACAGTGCCCACAGCGACCAGCCGAGGGCGGCGAGAGTGCCGATCGACACCAGCGTGTCCATGGTCGCCGCGCCGTGCCGGGCGTTCGTCCAGGCGGCCCGGTGGAAGGGGAACGCGCCCCAGACCACGACCGGGGCGGCCAGGGTCAGCGACAGCCACTGCCAGTTCTCGAACTGCAGGGCCGGGACCATCGCCATCAGCACCACGGGCACCGAGAGGGCCAGCGACACGAACAGGCGCTGCCGCAGGGTGACCAGCTCGTGGTCGGCGGCGGGCGCGGCGCTCCCGGCCTCGCCCCCGTCGCCCGGGGGAGCGGGCGGGGGCGGCTCCGCGGCCGTGTAGCCGGTCTTCTCGACCGTGGTGATGAGGTCGGCGACCTCGATGCCGTCCGGATAGGAGATCCTCGCCTTCTCCGTGGCGTAGTTGACGGTCGCCGTGACGCCGTCCATCCGGTTGAGCTTCTTCTCGATGCGGGCCGCGCAGGAGGCGCAGGTCATGCCGCCGATGGAGAGCTCCACCTCGGAGACGGGCGCGGGTGCCCGGTCGGGAGGCGTCTTCTCGGGAGCCGTGCTGGTCATGAAGGTACTCCTGGGGAGGGCCGGGACGTGCGGCGTCCGTATCAGCGGAGCGGCACGCCCCGGCGGGGAGGAATGCGCGTGCTCCGGGGCTGTCGGGCCCCGGACGGGCTCATGCCGTGCCGGCGAGCTCGTAACCAGCCTCGTCGACGGCGGCGCGGACGGCCTCCTCGTCGAGCGGGGCGGCGGAGGTGACGGTGACCTCACCGGTCCCGGCGACCGCCGTGACCGTGGTGACGCCGTCGAGTGCGGAGATCTCCCGCGAGACCGCGCCCTCGCAGTGCCCGCAGGTCATGCCGGACACCTGGTAGACAGTGGTGACGGCGCCGTCCAGGGTGTCGGCCGCGGCGTCCGAGTGGCACGAGCCGTCGGTGGAGCAGCAGGAGCCGGAGTTCTTCAGGTCGGTCATGGCGTCTTCCTCGGCTGTCGATGCGTGGGTCGCTTCCGGAGGGGCTCGATCCGCTCCTCCCGACAGGGTCGACTATATACCCCAGGGGGGTATGCCGGAAGTCCGGGGGGCACGCGGTACCCGATGTCGTTGAGCCTGTGCGACGAGCGCGACACGGCCGCCGCTCACCGGCTCCGCGCCGCGGCCCTCCACGACGTGCCGCGGCACGCGCCGTCGCGCGTTCCGGAGCTTGGGAGGGGGCGGCGGGACGGAGACCTCCGCCGGGGTGTCGCCGGAGGGGCGGACCCGGTCGGCGTGCCCGGGCATCGCCGGCAGCCGCCGTCCGCCCCCGGGACCGGCCCGCGCGGCGGCAGAAGCGGCCGGGCTGCGTCGGTCCCGGGGCGGGGCTGCCGGTCGTGGTGGGCGTCATCGGGCCGGTGAGCTGTCCGCGCGGGCCGCGGATCGCGGGCCTCCGTGCCGACTCGTGAGCGCCTACGCCCCGGTGCCGGGGCCAGTGCCGGTGCCGGTGCCGGGGCGGGTGCGGGTGCGGATGCGGGAGGAGTTCACCGCCTCCGCGAGTGCCGTGTTCGGCCTCGGTGGGGAGGCGGAAGCCGAGCCGGGGCAGGCGTTCCGGTCCCCGGGCGACGATCCGCGGCAGTCGACCGGACTCCTCGGCGGGTTCATGGTGCTGCTCCCGGCCGGCGCGGTGAGCCGCGCGGGGCGGCGGCCGTGCGAGCGTGCCCCGACGACTCCCCGGTCGGGGACGCGCATCGCCGCCCGGCCGTGACCGGTGCGGATCGCCGTCCGGGCCGGCGTGCTGCCCCCGGCCGGACGGCGGGACCTCACCCCGGTGTTCCCGCGCGGCTCGCGCTCCCCGGGTCCCCGCCCGGCCGGAGCATCTGGCCCGCGGCCAGCTCGCGGTAGAGAGCACTGCCGGCCAGCAGGTCCTCGTGGCGTCCGGCGGCGGTGGTGCGGCCGTCGTGCAGCACGACGATGTGGTCGGCGTGCTGCACGGTGGACAGGCGGTGTGCGACGACCAGCAGGGCGCACTCCCGGGCGACGTCCTTCATGACGGTGGTGAGTGCCGACTCGTTGATCGCGTCGAGGTGGGAGGTGGGCTCGTCCAGCAGGAGCAGCGCGGGGCGCGCCAGCAGGGCGCGGGCGATGGCGACGCGTTGCCGTTCGCCGCCGGAGAGGGTGCTGCCGCGCTCACCGACGACGGCGTCCAGACCGCCGGGGAGCCGGTCGACGACTTCCTCGAGACGGGCCAGTTCCACGACGCGCCGGATCTCCGCTTCCGGGGCGTCGGGCACGGCGTAGGCGATGTTGTCGCGCAGGGTGCCGTGGACGACGTGGGCGTTCTGGTCGACCACGGCCATGCGACGGCGGCACGCGTCACGGCTGAGCCGGGCCGCGGGCACCCCGTCGAAGAGGACGTGGCCCGCGTCCGGCTCGTAGAACCTTGCCACCAGGGCGAACACCGTGCTCTTGCCGGCTCCGGACCGGCCCACCAGGGCGACGTGCTGCCGGTGCGCGACGGTGAACGAGACGCCGCGCAGGACCGGCCGGCCGGGGTCGTGCCCGAAGCGGACGTCGCGCAGCGCGAGTGCCGGCTGTCCGGCGGTGGCGGACGGCGGGGGACAGGGGAGACGGACCTTCGACAACCGGGGCGCCGTGTGTTCGACGGGCAGCCGGAGTGCCTCGTCGACGCGCCGGTAGGCGCCCATCCCGCGCTGGACCAGGCCCACGGCGTGGAAGACGGAGGACAGCGGCAGGACGAGGTACGAGGCGTACAGCAGGAAGGCGACGAGGTCGCCGAGTGAACCGGCCCGGCCGTCGACGCGCAGGCCGCCGACGACCAGGACGATGAGGAAGGAGCCCTGGACGGCGAGTTCGACGGCGGGGCTCATGACGGAGGCGAACTTCGCGGTGCGCACCCCCGCCCCGTGGGCCGCGTCGACGCGTGCGCCGATGACCGCCGCCTCGCGCTCCTCGGCGCGGTGCACGCGGACCGTCGGCAGGGCCCCCAGGGCGCGTTCGAGGTCGGCCGCGATGGCGCCGACCGAGTCCTGCATGCGTTCGGACGCGTACCGGATGCCCTTGAGCAGGGAGGCGACGACCAGGGCCGCCGCGGTCACGACGACGGCGACCAGGAGCAGCAGCAGGGGGTCGAGCCACGCCATGAGGACGATCGCCCCGGTGGCCACGAGGCTGCCCGTCACCAGGTCGACCAGCGCCTGCGACACGACCTCCCGGAGCAGGGTGGTGTCGGCGGTCACCCGGGAGATGAGGTCGCCGCGCCGGTGGCGGTCGTACTCCCGCATCTCCAGCCGGAGCAGCCGTCCCACCAGGGTGTGCCGAAGCTGCCGTACGACACCTTCGCCCGTCCGTTCCAGGAGGAAGCGCCCCGCGGCTCCGGTCGCCGCTTCGGTGACGAACAGCGTGCCGAGCAGTGCCAGCAGCGGCCAGACGACCTGCCCGCGCCCGCTCGCGTCCACGACGTGCTTGGCGACGAGCGGCTGGGCCAGGCCCAGGGCGGAGCCCACCAGGGTCAGCACGGTGGCGACGGCGACCTCCCTGCGGTGCCCGGCGACGAGCCGGTACATCGTGGCCACCGCCGCCCGAGTGGATCTGTCTCCCTCGAGGACCCCGGTCCGGCCGTCGTCCAGGTCCGGCGTGCCGGTCATCGGTCCGTCGGCCGGGCCAACGGGGCGACGGCCACCAGCCGGGCGAAGTAGCCCTCCGGCACGCCCTCGCCCACCGGGCGGCCCTCCGCCTCGATCCAGGCGTGCGCGGTGAAGGGCGGGACGACGCGCACCCCGGTGCACCAGGTCGGCCACGTCCCGCCGAGCCGGCACAGCAGCACCGCCCCCAGGGAGCGCGGCAGGCACCCCTTCGGTCCGGCGCAGTGCAGACTGGCGGCGCACATGGCGTCGCGTGCCCTCTGGGCCTGCGCGGCGGTGGCGGGAGCGGCACCGCGTCGCAGGACGCCGAGTACGGCGCGGATGCGACGGGGCGGCAGGAGGGCGAGGACCACGGCCGGCAGCAGGACGAGGCGGGCGGACAGGCGTCGGGCCAGGGGAACACCGGTCGGCCGTTCCAGCGCGCTGGGCGTCGTCATGAGGCGAGTCCCGAGTTCCGCAGCTCACGCACGAGCGCCTCGACGTCCGTCAGGGCCTGCGCCTGGTCGATGTCGAACTCCCCGGCCAGGGCGGCGGCCGCGTCCGACTCCGTGCCGCCGTCGAGCAGTGTCCGCACGACCAGGGTGGCGGTCGGATTCAACTCCCAGTAGGCGCCCACCCGTTCGTCCAGGAGGACCGTGCCGTAGTCGGTCTCGGCCGTGGAGACGTTGTCGCCGAACCGCAGGGACATGAGGAGGCCTTTCTGTCGGGCGGACGTGGGGCGTGGGGCGCGGGGGACGTACGGACACGGGCACGGGGACGGGTCGTCGTGCGGCGGTCGTGGTCAGGGGCGGGGGGCGCGGGCGCGGCCGGGGGCGAGTCCCCGCAGCCAGACCTCGGCGGCGATCGTGGAGTAGAGGATGGCGTCGGACAGTCCCGGAGAGGCGGGCCGCCGGGCGAGGCGGCGCAGTTCGGCGCCGTCGACCAGGCCCAGCGCCTCCAGCCGTGAGTCCTCCCACAGGGCCAGCAGGTCGGCGCGGTGTTCCCGCAGTCCGTTGGCGGCGTCCATGGAAGCCGTGGCCTTGTCGGCCCGCCGCAGGCACGCCTCGGGCACGATCCCGCGCATCGCGGCGGTCAGGACGGGCTTGTACGTCCAGGGCGAGACGCGCTCGCCCGGCCGCACCGCGAGGCAGGCCTCGATGACCCGGTCGTCGAGGAAGGGCGAGGCCATCGGCAGACCGGCGCGGGCCGCCATCCGGTCCCACTGGCGGATGACGCGGGTGCACGAGCGGATCTGCTCCAGGTCGCTGTGCATGCCCCGGTCCGGATGCAGCGGCGAGACCCCGGCCGCGGACGCGAGCAGGGCCCGGCGGGCCATGCGCTCGGCCTCGGGCGTCACCCAGTCGAACAGGCGCGGCGCCATGCCCCAGCCGAGGCCCGTCGCGACGGACGGGGGCGAAGGGGCGCGCAGCCGGCCGGCGGCGTCGGCGAGCCACTTCCCGTACGGCCGGGAGTCGGCCAGGGCGCGGACCGTGCCGTCGAGCGGCCACTGCCACAGCGCCCGGAAGCCGCGCAACTGCCGCACGGCCGGCAGGGGGCGGGTGCGCAGCATCCGGTGGTAGTACGCCTCGGAGCACCATGCCACGTGGTCGCCCCCGATGCCGGTCAGGTGCACCCGGCTGCCCCGTGCGGCGAGACCGGGCAGATGGTGCAGGACCCGGGAGCGGTCCATGACGCCGATGGTGGGCTCGTCGAGGAGGTCGTCGACGCTGAGCAGGTCCTCGTAGACCAGCGGCGAGGCGTCGGCGTCCCAGACCACGTGCTCGACGTCGGGCAGGTGGTCCATCGCCCTCTCGGCCCAGTGCAGGTCGGTGTCCGCCGGATCGCGTCCCGGCCACGTGCTGGCCAGCACGCGGGCGGGGGAGCGGTCGGCGAGGAAGCAGACGGAGGTGGAGTCGAGGCCTCCGGAGAGGTCGCAACTGACCACGCCGCCCTGCCGGGTGCGGGCGTCCACGGCCTCCCGCAGCGCCTCGCGGATCAGGGGCGCCGCCTCGGCGAGCGGCCGGTCCGGCTCCGGTGGTGTCCACCAACGCGTGTGCCGGACGGTGCGCCCGTCGGCCGCGACGATCACGGCGTCCTGCGGGGGAACGGCGGTGACCGCACGCCACAGCGACGTTTCGGACAACGGGTAGGGGGCGGGCCACAGCAGCCTGACGGCCAGCTCCTCGACGTCGGGGTCCAGGCCCAGGACGGCGGCGAGCGTGTCGGCGCGGGTGGCGGCCACCCGCACGCCGTCGATCTCCGCGTGGAAGACGAGTCGCAGTCCGGAGGCGGTGCCCTGCACCCTGACCTGCCCGTCGAGGGCACCTGCGAGGTGGAAACTGCCGGGAAGGGACCGGGCCAGGGCGTCCAGCTCCGCGAGATCCCGCAACCGTGCGGCTCGGCGCCGCAGTTCGTCGGCGTCGATCGGACAGCAGCCGACCACGGCGAGGCGGACGCCGCCGGCGGACGCCGTGACGGCCTCGTCGTCGTGCCAGTGGCCGACCAGCCAGGGCCGGCCCGATGCATGCGTGAGGGTCCGGCTTCCGGGACGGGCGAAGGAGCGGGCCACGGCGGCCGCGTCCGCACGGTCGGTGAAGACCGCGAAGTGCGCGTCGCCGGGGCCCGTCCCCGCACTTTCGTGCAGTTCGGTCATGTCGTCGGGTCAAGGACCGTCGGTCGTCAGTTCTTGCTCAGGATCAGCCGGTCGTTGCCGGAGCGTCCCAGGAGCCCCGTCTCCTTGCGGAAGGTGCCGAGTCGGACGAGCGTCGGAGCCTCGTAGGCCTTCTTCATGGCTACTCCTCACGTACGGATCTTCTTCCGCCGACTTCCCCGCCCGACGGCCCCGGGACTGCCCGGTGCCGTCGGTCCGGCCGAGGGTTCGTCCGGAACCCGGCCGGGAAGTGGGCGCGGCACCCAGCTAGCTGCAGACCGTGCCTGCCGGGCAAGAGCGTTTCCGAAGCTCAGCTCATATGAAGAGTCCGGATTCCGTGGAGATCACACCTCTCCGTTCGTGTCCGTTTCTTCGCCGCGTTGTTCGGGGACCGGGCGGGTGACAAGCGGAAGGAACGTTTCGACCTGCGGCCGGCCGCACGCCTGCCGCTCCGCTCGGACACGCCGGACGGCGGCCAGGGGACGGCGCCGCCAGGCGCACGTTTCGCCGCCGGCCGCGCGCCGTTTGCCCATGTTCGAGCCCCCACCGATTCCGTGGACACCGTCACCGGGCTGATGCCCCCACCGGGCCGACGGCCCCACCAGGCGGTTCGGCGGTGCCGCGCCGGCGGCGGCCCGGCGGCGGTCCCCGCTCGCCGAGGACGGTCACGTCGGCGTCGGCACCGACGCCGACGGCCGTGTGCGGCACAGGAGGCCGGGTGGCGCGAGGGCGGCCGGCGATGCGCGCGGTTCCGCCGACATCGACGACGAGCCCTCGGTCATCACCATTGCCGACCGTGACACACCTCGCTATGTTAATCGAAAATCACATCCGTGCGACAAGCTTCGGCGCGCACTGGTCGTACAACCGGCAAGTCTGCGAAGGCATCTGGAACCATCTGGCCCATCAGGGAAGCAGGTAAGTCAATGGAGAACCTCAGCAGGCGAAGGGCTCTGTCCCTCGGTGTCGCACTCGGCCTCGTGGCCGTGGCGAACCCCGCCCGGGCGTCGGTGCCGGCGTCGACCGGGTCGGTGACCGGAGCCGCCGCGGGAACCGGTCCGGAGTGGATCTGGGACAACGCGGCGGACCCTCTGATGGCTTCGATGCTCGACGACGGACACGTGCCGGCGATCAACACGGCATGGGCGTCGTGGGTGAACAACAACGACCCGCTGCCCAGCGGCCTGCCGGCCGCGTTCACCGCGTACCTGGGGCAGGTCAACCGGCTGCCCTCCTGGGCCGACCCCGCCAAGCTGGCCCGCGCCGCCGACTTCAACCGGCGCCGGGACACCTACCTCTTCATGCTGTACGGCCTCGGCAGCGGCATCATGAGCACCGTGATCCCGCGCGAGGCCAAGAGCGTCTACTGGTCCGCGGGTGGCGCCGACATGCAGGACCGCGCGGCCAAGACGTTCACGTTCGGCTACGACCTGTCCCAGCTGGGGGCCTTCACCCCGAGGGGACAGTTCGTCGTCACCGCCAACAAGACGCGCGTGGTGCACGCCGCGGTGCGTCACCTGCTGCCGCAGTCGCCGCACTGGCGGGCGGTCGCCGACGAGAGCGTCCCGATCAGCGCCGCCGACATCCTGGTCACCTTCCACAGCCTGGGCACCTACGTGCACCGGAAGCTGCTCGACTGGAGGATCCCGTACCCGGCCGCGGACCAGGAGGCGTTCCTGCACTCGTGGCAGGTCGCCGTCCACCTGCTCGGTGTGCCGTACGAGCACATCCCCCGGACCTGGGCGGAGGCCGAGAGGCAGTCGGCGCAGGTGCTCACCCCGATCCTGACCCCGTCGACCGAGGGCATCGCCCTGGCCGAGGAACTGCTCGGCCTGACCGCGCAGATCGACCTCGGCGTCACGCGCGGGTTCCTGAACGAGTTCGTGCGCTACGTCCTCAGCGACGAGGTCGGCGACTGGCTGGGACTGAAACGCGACTACGCGTCGGCGGCCCTGGTCCGCACCGCCTGGCCGGCGTACATCCTGTTCCGTGAGGGGCTGTCGCCCGTCATGCCCGGCACCTTCTACATGTTCGACCAGTTCGTGCGCGCCCTGGCCATGCTGTTCCTCAACAAGGGCTCCTCCGGGACCACCACCCCCATCACGATCCCCACCGGAAACAGGGCGGGCTGAGCCGGCGATCCGGTCCCACCCGTGCCCGCCCCGCGGCAGACGGGCCAGGGCGGGCATCAGGGGGACGCGCGCGAGGCGCTTCACGACGCGGAGCCCCGTCGCCGCTCGGTTCCGAGGCAGGTCAGAGGCCCAGAGCGCTCACGACCAGAGCCGTCACGGCCGCACGGTGGTCGGGGCTGTCCCGCCACCGCAGTCTGCGCCCCGCCTCGACCACCACGCCGAACCCCGCGTGCACCAGCACCCGGGCCTGGCGCGGGTACAGCTCCGGACGGGCCAGCCGCAACTGCTGCTCCCAGACGGCGATGTGTTCCCGCTGCGCGACGACCAGGGGCCGCCGCAGGTCGGCCGGCAAGCCGGCCAGCTCGGCCTCGGCGACGCTGTTCAGCTCGGTGTGCTCGAAGCAGTAGGCCACGTACGTCGCCGCCAGCGCGACCACGGCGTCGTGCGGGCCGGCCACCTCGTGCAGACTCCGCTCCACGCCCTGGGCCAGCAGTCCCGCCGCCTGGAGGCATGCCGCCGCCAGGATGTCGACCTTGCCGGGGTAATGGCGGTAGAGCGCGGACGGGGTCAGTCCCACCGCCTCCGCGATCTGTCCGTTCGTGACGTTGGCGAAACCGTCCCGGGCGAACAGCGGGACGGAGGCCGCGAGGATCTCCGCGCGTCGCGTGCGCGGCACCGGCCGGGCGGGCAGCTCGACGGGGCGCGCGGCCCGCCGTCCCGCCGCCGGACCCGTCGCGGCCACGCGCAGCGCGGACGCCAGGAGCAGGGTCTCGGCGCGGCGCCCGGCGATGGAGGTGTGGTGCATCGTGATGGACCCGATCGCACCGAGGGCAGCCATGGCCCGCAGACGGCCGTCGGGCAGGGGGAGCTCGCGCTGCACCGCCTCGTCGACCCGCTCGACGAGGCGACCGAACTTCCCCCCGAGACGTCGGCGGTCCTCGTGGTTGAGGTACCGGGCCTCCCAGCGGTACACCCCGCCCGACGCGCGATGGGCGACGGTGACCCGGGTGACGGCGGTCAGCACTTCCGTCAAGGGCGCTCCGGACGGCACCTCGTCGAGTGCGGCGGCCAGTCCGTCCACCATGACGTGGGCGCACTCGGCGAACAGCGCGTACTTGTTCGGGAAGTGCCGGTACAGAGCGGCCGCGGTGATACCCACGCCGGCGGCGACCTCCTCCATGGACGCCTTGTGGTAGCCGCGCTCGCTGAAGACCCGCCCCGCCGCGTCGAGGATGAGCTGCCTGCGATTGCGGGGCCGCGTGCCCGGGGCCGGATCGGCGGTCGCGGCCGGACGGGCGGACGGGGAGGCGGGAGCCATGCGGTTCAGTCAATCACACGCCGTCAGCGGGCCCGGCCGCCTCGGCGCGGACCGCCCGGGACGCGACCGCGGGACCACTCACCGGGGATCACTTCCCGCTTGATCCGCCGTCCCGGGACGCGTACGGCTCGTGCCGACTGCCGACTGCCGACTGCCGACTGCCGACTGCCGACTGCCGACTGCCGACTGCCGACTGCCGACTGCCGACTGCCGACTGCCGATGGGCGACTGCCGATGGGCGACGGGCGGCTGTCGGCAGTCCGGCGGGGCCCGCCGTCCGGCACCGCCGTTCCCGGTGCCGGAGCAGCCGGTCAGGTGAAGGTGAGGACCGGCTTGACCACGGTGCCGTCCCCCATGGCGGCCACGGCCGCGCCGATGTCCTCGAACGGGAACGTGGTGACCAGCCGGTCGAGCGGGAAGAGGCCACGACCGTGCAGGCCGATCAGCTCGGGGAGGAAGCGGCCGGGGTCGGAGTCCCCCTCGATCACCCCGTGCACGCGGACGCCCTTGGCGAGCAGGCCCATCACGTCGAACGTCACCTCACCGCCGATGCTGAGGAGGGCGAGTTCGCCCCGCGGGCGCAGTGCGCCGACGGCCCTGCGGGCCATCTCCGGACGGCCGGTGGTCTCGACGACGTGGTGCGCACCACCGCCGGTGAGGTCGCGCAGCGCCGCCACCAGACCGTCCCCGGGGGCCAGGGCCGCCGTGGCCCCCAGTCCGGTGGCCAGGGCACGGCGGGAGGCGACCGGGTCGACGGCCACCACCGGATCGCAGCCCGCGGCCACCGCGGCCATCAGCGCGCTCAGACCGACCCCGCCCGCGCCCAGGACGACCAGCGAGGAGCCCGGTTCGGGGCGCAGCCGGTTGAGCACGGTGCCCGCGCCCGTCTGGCCGCTGCAGCCCAGTGGCGCGGCGACCGCGGCCGGCAGGTCGGAGGGCACCTTGACCGCGCCGCGTTCGTGGACGACGGTGTGCGTGGCGAAGCTGGACTGGCCGAAGAAGCCGGCGTGGAGCGGTGCGCCGCCGAGCGAGAGCGAGGTGGTGCCGTCGTCGCGCCCACCGGAGAAGTTGCGGGCCTGCGCGGAGCGGCAGTACGCCGGGTGGCCCGCCGCGCACTGCTCGCAGGCGCCGCAACTGGCGAAGGTGAGGCAGACGGAGTCTCCCGGCGCGAGGCCGGTCACCTCCGAGCCCACCGCCTCGACCCGGCCGGCGCCCTCGTGACCGAAGACCATCGGGGTGAGCCGCCGGGGCCAGACGTCCCGCATCGCAAGGTCGGTGTGGCAGATGCCGACCGCGGTCATCCTCACCAGGACCTCGTACGGCCGCGGGTCCTCGAGGTCCGCGTCCCGGACGGTGAACGGGGCGCCCGGCGCCTCGACGACCGCGGCGCGGACGCGCCTCACGATCCCTCGGGGACGCGCTCGAGGAAGAAGTAGTAGAAGGGGCCCTCCGGGGGGACCCCCTTGGCGTTCATGATCCCCATCAGCGTGGTGTCGTCCACCTGCTTGAAGTGGTCGAGGACCGGCTGGCCGTCGTAGACCATGGTGGCCGTCGTCTCTCCGCGGAACTCCACGGTCCACAGGCTGGCCTCGCCCTTGCCGAGTTCGCGGTTGGAGTACAGCTCGCCCTTGTCGTCCCGGCACATCAGCGGCTTGGCGTCGTGCACGGAGGCGAACGTCTTGCCGTACCAGCCGGCCTTCGCCAGCATGCCGTTGAGCGGGTGACCGGTGGCGAATTCGCCGCCCTTCCACCCACCGAGTATCTCCTCGGGGCGGACGGTGGCCAACGCCGCCCAGATCTCGTCGAGTTCGGCGGGGTCGACCGGGCCGTCCTGCTCCCGGAGCTCCTGGAACCGGGCGCGGGCCTCGAGCACGTCCATGCGGGTGTCCTCTCGTCGGTGGTGGCACCGTGGAAGCGATACGTCAGGATGTCTCCGGGGCGGGGCGCGCCGGAGACGGCCGCCCCGACCGCTGCCGGCCACTGCCGGCCGCCGGAGTCCGGGGAGGAGCGGGCCGTGGGAACGGGAGCGGAGGGTCGCCGGTGACCGCGCCGGGGTGGCCCACGGTGCCGAGGCTCAGCAGCACGTGGCGTTCGGCGACCTCCTCCGGGGTGAGCGGACCGTCCTCGCGGAACCAGTTGGCGACCCCCTGGCACATGACGAGCACCGAACGCACCGCGTCGGCCGGGATCGGTGTGGTGAACACCCCCTGGGCGCGGCCCGCTTCGACCGTGTCCAGCAGCATGTGCTCGAGATAGTCGCGCAGGGCGACGTAGCGCGCCCGGTTCTGGGGCTCCAGGCTGCGGATCTCCGTGTCCAGGAAGGCCAGTTGCCGACGGTGGGCCATGTAGAGCACGATCGACTCGACCATGCCGCAGAAGCGCGCCAGCGGATCCTCCCCGGCCTCCCCGGCAGCGGCGCGGCAGCGGTCCAGGACGTCCTTGATGGACGTCTCCAGCAGCGTGGTCAGCAGAGCCTGCTTGTTCTCGTAGTGGTAGTACAGCGCGGGCACGGTGACGCCGACGCGGCCGGCGATGTCCCGGACCGAAGTGCCGTGGTAGCCCGCTTCGTTGAAGGCCTCCATGGCGTGCGTCAGGATCGGGTGCAGCTCGAGCGGCCCGTAGGAGCGCCAGTGCTCCGCCGGCGGTGTGGTGTCCTGGCTCGGCGCGGTGTTCAACGGCTCTCCTCGGGACGGGCGGCGATCGGCGACATCGTACGGCCGTGAGTCCACCACGCCTCCCTCCGACTGCTTAGCGATCGATCAGTGAAACCCGGTCCCCGGTGGCCGGCCTGATGTCACTTCCCCAGTGTGCGTCCAGAAAAACTATCTCTGCAAGGGGAGTTGACCGACCGGCATCGCGCTCCTACGTTCTTAGCGAACGCTCAGTAAAACTCCGGCCGACGGCGGTGAGTCCGCCTTGACCCGAGCGCCCCGCTCCGAGCGCCTCGCGCCAAGAGCCCTGCCCCGAGCGTCTTGCACCGAGAAAGGAACCCATGAGCCGGCACTCCACCGAGCTTCCGGGCCCCGACGTGGCGGGCCCGCTGGACGGCGTACGCGTGGTCGAACTGGCGGGGATCGGTCCCGGTCCGTTCGCCGCGATGCTGCTCGCCGACCTGGGCGCCGACGTGGTGCGCGTGGACCGCCCCGGCCCCTCGCCGCTCGGCGGCGATCCCGCCCACGACGTGACCAACCGCAACAAGCGCTCCGTCCTGGTCGACCTCAAGTCGCCCGAAGGTCCGGAAACGGTGAGGGCGTTGGCGGCACGCGCCGAGATCCTGCTGGAGGGGTACCGACCCGGTGTCGCGGAGCGGCTCGGGGTCGGCCCCGAGGAGTGCACGGCCGCCAACCCCGCGCTGGTGTACGGCCGGATGACAGGCTGGGGCCAGCGAGGTCCCCTCGCGCCCCTGGCCGGACACGACATCGGCTACATCGCCACCGCGGGCGCCCTGTCCATGATCGGTGCGCCGGACGGACGACCCGTCTTCCCCGTCAACCTGCTCGGCGACTACGCGGGCGGCTCCCTCTACCTGACCACCGGCGTCCTCGCCGCGCTGCTCACCGCCCGCGCCACCGGCCGCGGCCAGGTGGTGGACGCCGCGATCGTGGACGGCGCCGCACACCTCACCGCCATGTTCTGGGGCATGCTCGCCGAGGGCACCTGGCAGGACGCCCGCGGCCGCAACCTGCTCGACGGCGGCTGCCCCCACTACGGCGTCTACGAGACCGCCGACGGCGGCTGGATGGCGGTCGGCGCCCTCGAGCCGCAGTTCTACACGGTGTTCGTCTCCCTGCTGGGCCTGGTCGGCGAGGACCTGCCGGACCGCGCCGACCCGCGCAACTGGCCCGAGCTGCGGGCCGTGTTCACCGCCCGGTTCAAGACCGCCACCCGTGACGAGTGGACGGCCCGTTTCGAAGGCACCGACGCCTGCGTCGCGCCCGTGCTCTCGCTGCACGAGGCGGCCGGTCACCGGCACCTGACCGGACGGGGCACCTACACCGAGGCGTACGGCGTCACCCAGCCCGCTCCCGCCCCCCGTTTCTCCGCCACCCCCGGCACCCTCCGGCGCCCCCCGGCCGTCCCCGGCGCGCACACCCCCGACGTGGCCCGCGACTGGGGCGTGCCCGAACTGCTGAAGGACCACTGCTGATGGAACTGTCCTCACCGCTGACGTACGCCGGCGAGCCGCGCGCCGCCGCGGACCGCGTCGCCGGCCTGGAGTCCGCGGGCCTCGACGCCGTCTGGGTGGCCGAGGCCTACGGCTTCGACTCCCCGACGACCATGGGATACCTCGCCGCGAAGACCGAGCGGATGCGGATCGGCTCGGCCGTTCTCAACGTCTACTCCCGCACCCCCGCGCTGATCGCCCAGACCGCGGCCGGACTCGACGCCCTCACCGGCGGCCGCGCCCTCCTGGGTGTCGGCGCCTCCGGACCCCAGGTCGTCGAGGGCTGGCACGGGCGCCGTTACGACCGCCCGCTGGGCCGCACCCGCGAGGTGATCGAGCTGTCCCGGCGGATCTGGCGGCGCGAGGTGATCGAGCACCACGGCATCACCGACCTGCCCCTGCCGGCCGGGAAGGGGGGCACCCTCGGCAAACCGCTGAAGCTGCTGAACCACCCGGTCCGCGACGCCGTCCCGGTCTACGTCGCGGCGCTGGGCCCGGCCAACGTCCGGATGACCGCCGAGATCGCCGACGGATGGCTGCCGTTCCTCTACGTCCCCGAGCACGCCGCCGAGGTCTGGGGCGGCCCCCTCGCGGAGGGCACCGCACGCCGAGACCCCGCGCTCGGCCCGCTCTCGGTCGTGGCGGGCGGCCTGCTGGCCATCGGCGACGACGCGGAGGCCGTCCGTGAGCTGATGCGCCCCACCGTCGCCCTCTACGTCGGCGGCATGGGCGCTTCCGGCCGCAACTTCTACCACGACCTCGTCTGCTCCTACGGCTACGGGGCCGCCGCGGACGCCGTCCAGGAGCACTACCTCGCCGGCCGCAAGAAGGACGCGGAGGCCGCCGTACCGGCCGAACTGCTGGAGCTCCTCTGCCTGGCCGGCCCCGAGGGCTACGTCCGCGACCGCGTCGAGGTCTTCCGCGCGGCGGGCGTGACCATGCTCAACGTCACCCCCGTCGGTCCCGACCCAGCCCGTCTGATCGAGCGCGTGAGGAGTTGGCTGTGACACCGCGACGAGACCTGTACGGCCCCGACCACGAGGCCTTCCGCGAGACGGTGCGGACCTTCCTCGCCAAGGAGGTGACCCCGCACCACGAACGCTGGGAGAAGGACGGCGTCGTCGACCGCGAGGTGTGGCGCTCGGCAGGCCGCCGGGGCCTGCTCGGCATGGCCGTCGGCGAGGAGTACGGCGGCGGCGGGACCGGCGACTTCCGGTACAGCGCCGTCCTCATCGAGGAGTTCGCCCGCGCGGGTGCCTCCGGGCTGGCCCTGAGCCTGCACAACGACATCGTCGGCCCGTACCTGACCCGGCTCGCCACACAGGAGCAGAAGCGGCGCTGGCTGCCCGGATTCGTCTCCGGCGACCTCGTCACCGCCATCGCCATGACGGAAGCCGGCGCCGGTTCCGACCTGCAGGGCATCCGCACCACCGCCACCGACCAGGGCGACCACTACCTGCTCAACGGCGCGAAGACCTTCATCTCCAACGGCATCCTCGCCGACCTCGTCGTCGTGGTGGCCCGCACCACCCCCGAGGGCGGCAGCGGCGGGCAGAGCCTGCTCGTCGTCGAGCGCGGCACGGCGGGTTTCGAACGCGGCCGCAACCTCGACAAGATCGGCCAGAAGGCCCAGGACACCGCCGAGTTGTTCTTCAACGACGTACGCGTCCCCAAGGAGAACCTGCTGGGGGAGGAGAACCGGGCCTTCGCCCACCTCATGGACAACCTCGCCCAGGAGCGGCTGGCCATCGCGGTCGGCGCCGCCGCCGCGGCCGAGGAGATCCTGGACGTCACCACGCGGTACGTGAAGGAGCGCGTGGCCTTCGGGAGACCGCTGGCCACGCTCCAGCACATCCGCTTCGAGATCGCCGAGATGGCCACCGAGGCCGCGGTCACCCGGACCTTCGTCGACCGCTGCGTCGCCGAGCACAGCCAGGGCCGGCTCGACGCCGTGCACGCCTCGATGGCCAAGTGGTGGGCCACCGAACTGCAGAAGCGGACCGTCGACCGTTGTCTTCAACTCCACGGCGGATACGGCTACATGAGCGAGTTCCGGGTGGCCCGCGCGTTCCTCGACAGCCGCATCCAGACCATCTACGGCGGCACCACCGAGATCATGAAGGAGATCATCGGCCGCTCGCTGCTCGGCTGACCGCCGACCGCCCCCCGACGACACCCGTGTCGCGTTCGCGACTGCGTCCGGACCCGACTTCGTCCCGCAGGGCATCGGCGCTGACCTGATCGCCACTCTGGAGGGCTTCTCCCGGCACGACGTGGACTCCTACGCGGAGCTCTCCCAGGAGCGGGCGGCCGCCGCCCGGCAGGACGGTCGCTTCGACCGCTCCGGCGGCCCACGCCGCCCCCGCACCTCCTGCCCACCGACCGGCTCGGGTGCGCGGGGCCGTCGTTCCCCGGAGCCCGGGCCCACGGTCGGCCGTCCCGCTTCCCGCCGGTTCCACCAGGCACGCCCGCAGGGGCTTTCAGCGCCCCGGTCTCCCCAGACGCTCCCTCCCGACCCGCAAGGGGACCCCGATGACATCAGCACCCCGCACCACCGGTGACCTGCCCGGCGACCCGGCCGACCGGACCCTGCCGCATCTGCTGGCCCGAAACGCCCGCGAGTACCCTCGGCTCCCCGCCCTCTCCTGGCAGTCGGCGGACCCGGACGGCGACTGGACGACGCTCAGCTGGGCGGAGGTCCAGGAGCACACCCGAAGCCTCGCCGCCGGCTACCGGGCCCTCGGCGTCGGCCGCGGCGACCACGTACTGCTGATGACGGCCAACCGGCCCGAACACTGGCTGTCGGACCTGGCGCTGGTCCGCCTCGGTGCGGTCCCGGTCAGTGTCTACGGCACCGCGGCCCCCGAGCAGATCACCCACATCGCCCGTAACTGCCGGGCCCGCCTCGCCGTCGTGGAGGGGGCGGCGCAGGTCGCCGTGTGGGAGCCGTTGCTGGCCGACGCCGACACCCCGCTGGAGCGGCTGGTGGTGGTCGAGGCGGGTGCGCGGGGCGGTCACCTCCCGTACGCCGGCCTGCTCCGCGAACCGGTGCCGGAGCGGTTCGCCGGGGAACTGGACGCCGCCCGCCCCGAGGACCCGCTGACCGTCGTCTACACCTCCGGCACCACCGGCGAGCCCAAGGGCGTCGTCCTCACCCACCGCCAGGTGATGTCCAACGCCCTGGCGCTGGACGCCGTGGTGGAGCTGCCCCCGCACGTCGAACACGTCTGCTACCTGCCCTTCGCCCACATCGCCGAGCGGATGCTGGGCATCTACCTGCCCTGCCACCGGGCCTCGCACGTCTACCTCTGCGTCGACCCGACGCGCGTCGGCGAGGTGGTGCGCAAGGTGCGCCCCGCGCAGTTCTTCGGCGTGCCGAGGATCTGGGAGAAACTGTCCGCCGCCGTGCGGGCCGTCCTCTCACTGATGCCGGCCGAGCAGCGGGTGGTCATCGACCGGGCGTTCGAGGTCGCCCGCGAGCACGTCGGGTACCGCGAGCGGGGCGAGACCCCGCCCGCCGGGCTCGAGGAGCGCTACGCGCGCGTCCGCGAGGACGTGCTGCTGCCCATGCTGGCCGCGGGCGGGCTGGACCGGGTGACCTGGTCGGCCAGCGCGTCGGCGCCGATGCCGCTCGACGTGGTGAGGTTCTGGGCCGGTTTCGGCATCGTCGTCATGGACGCCTGGGGGCTGACCGAGACCACCGGCGTGGCCACCGGCAACAGCCCGAAGACCGGCTTCCGGCTCGGCTCGGTGGGACGCCCGGTCGAGTCCGTGGAGATCCGTACCGCCGAGGACGGCGAGATCCTGGTGCGGGGTTCGTCCGTCTTCTCCGGCTACCTCCAGCCGGACGGCTCGGTGCGGTCCGCCCTGGACGCCGACGGCTGGCTGGCCACCGGTGACATCGGCCGGATCGACGAGGACGGCTTCCTCTGGCTCACCGACCGGAAGAAGGAGATGATCGTCACCTCCACCGGCAAGAACGTCTCGCCGGCCCTGGTGGAGAACGCCCTCAAGGAACACCCCCTGATCGGCCAGGCGATGGTGCACGGCGACAACCGCTCCTACCTGGTCGCCCTGCTGGTGCTCGACGCGGAGGCCGCCCCCGCCTGGGCCGTGGCCCACGGCGTCGAGGCGGAGGGGGGACTGGCCGGGCTGGCACGACACCCCGCCGTCCGGGCGGAGGTGGACCGCGCGGTCGCCGCCGCCAACACCCGGCTCAACCGCACCGAGCAGGTCAAGCGGTACGAGCTGCTCGCCGAGGAGTGGGGTCCGGCGACCGGCGAGCTGACGCCGTCGCTGAAGATGCGGCGCCGGGTCATCCGGGACAAGTACGCCGACGAGCTGTCCGAGCTCTACCCCGACTGACCGGGCCGCTTTCCTTCCACACCCCTCGCCCCGTCGCCCCTCGGGCCGTTACCTGTCGCCTGTCGCCTGTCGCCTGTCGCCTGTCGCCCCCGCGCCCGCACGGTCCCGTGCTTCCCGCACGCGAACGGCGGCCGCCCACCCCCGTCCGAGGGATGGGCGGCCGCCGTTCGCGTGCGGGGCGGCTCAGAGACCGTAGGTCTTGCCGATGACGTCCCGCTGGATCTCGCTGGTCCCGCCGTAGACCGTGGAGGCGACCGCGACCCGCAGGTGGCGTTCCATGTCGAACTCCGTGGTGTAGCCGTAACCGCCCATCATCTGCATGCCCTCCAGCGCGGCCCGTTTGGCGAGCTCGGTGGCCTTCAGCTTGGCCATGGACGCCTCGCGCGGGAACAGCCGGTCCGGCTGCGCGTCGCAGTCCAGAGCCACCTCGCGCACCAGCAGCCGGGTGCACTCGATCTCGGTGGCGAGATCGGCGATCCGGTGCCTGAGCGCCTGGAAGGACCCGACGGGCCGCCCGAACTGCTCGCGTTCGCGCACATGGGCGACGGCGTCGTCGAAGGCGCGGCGTGCCAGGCCGAGCATGTTCGCGGCCAGGAAGAGCCGCTCGTGGTTCAGGCCGGCCATCAACTGCCGCCAGCCGTCGTCCACCTGGCCGACGACCGCGTCCGCGGGCAGCCGCACCCCGGTGAGGAAGACGTCGTTGACCTCCCGGCCGCGCATGGTCTCGATGCCCCGCACCTCCACACCGGTGGCGTCGGCGGGCAGATGGAACATGGTCAGACCGCCGTGCTTGTCCTCGCCGGTGCGGGCCACCAGAAGGATGCTCTTCGCGCAGTGGGCGTTGGAGATCCAGGTCTTCTGACCGTCGATCACCCACGTGCCGTCCCCCTGCCGCCGGGCGCGGCAACGCAGCGCGCCGACGTCCGACCCGGCCTCCGGCTCCGACATGGCGATGGACAGGACGTCGCCGCGCACGGCGCCGGGCAGCACCTCCCGCCGCTGCCGCTCGGTGCCGAACCGCTCGTACGCCTTCGCGGCGATGACGGTGGTGACGAAACCCCCGCACGGGACCATCCCGTACGAGGTCTCCTCCAGGAAGAGGCAGGCGTCGGCCAGTCCGCCGCCGGCGCCCTCGTACTCCTCGGGCAGGCACACCCCGAGCCAGCCCAGGTCGGCGAGCCTTCCGTACAACTCGGGGTGATGGGCCTCGCGGCCTCCTCCCGTCAGCGCGTCACGCTGCTCCCGGGTGCCGCACTCGCGCTTGGCGAAATCGCGCACGGCAGCGGCGAAAGCGGTCTGTTCCTCGGTGAGTCGACTGCCCATCAGGTCCTCCGGGTTCCGGGTGCCGGTCGGCGGCTCGGTCAGGGTCGGGCAAGCAGCGGAGTTACAAAGACATGCTAGATGTTTCAGAGTCTCTCGGGGGGTCGTTCGCCGGTATCGTGAGGAGCACCATGAGAACTGACACGAACGACTCGTGGCTCGACCGGGTCCTCGCCCAGCCGGAGCCGGAGGACCCCGTGGCGCGCGGGATCCTCGACGCAGCACTGGAGCAGTTCACCCTCCTGGGGCTGCGCCGTTCCTCCGTGGACGACGTCGCCAAGCGGGCCGGCGTCTCCCGGGTCACCGTCTACCGGCGCTTCCACACCAAGGACAAGCTGGTCGAGGAGACCCTGCTGCGCGAACTCGGCCGCTTCTTCCAGCGGCTGGACGCGGCGGTGGCGGCGCTGCCGACCATGAAGGAGCGGGTCGTCGAGGGCTTCGTGGTCGCCCTGCGCCACACCCGCGCCCACCCGCTCTTCGGCGGCCTGCTGCGCCTCGAACCCGAGCTGGTGCTGCCCTACCTGACCGTGCAGGGCGGTTCCTCGCTCTCCGCCACCGTCGAGTACCTGACGGTCCATCTGCGTCGCGCGCAACAGGTCGAGGGCCGTCCCGACGACGACCCGCGTCCGGTCGCCGAGCTGATGGTGCGGGTCGCTGTGTCCTTCCTGCTCAACCCCGCCAGCTGCATCGAGATGGAGGACGAGGACCAGGCCCGGGCCTTCGCCCGCCGCTACCTGGCCCCGCTGCTGGAGGCCTGACCTGCCGGTTCGCCCGGACGGACGGTTCGTCCGGACGGACGGTTCGCCCGTACGGTCCGGCGGGCCGGGCGCCGCCCGCTCGTTCAGCGGCGCCGGTGCAGTGCCCTGGCCAGCCGCACCGCGCGCTCCCGCGTGGCGGCCGGAACCCCGAAGGAGGTCAGCACGATCGGCGGGGTGAACCGCTGCACCGTCGTCGACTGCACGGAGGTGAAGGCACGCAGCCCTTCCGCGCCGTGGATCCGCCCGAAGCCGGAGTCCCGCGACCCGCCGAACGGCAGCGCGGGCACCGCCGCGAAGCCCAGCACCGAGTTCACCGACACCGCCCCCGCGCGCAGTCGCGCCGCGATGGCCGCACCGGCGCGCCCGTCGCGGCAGAACACCGCGGCCCCCAGGGCGTAGCGCGAGGCGTTGGCCCGCTCCACCGCCTCGTCCACGTCGGCCACCGCGTTGATCGCCACGACCGGCCCGAAGGTCTCCTCCGTCATCGCCGCCGCGTCCTCCGGAACACCGGTCAGCACGACCGGCGCGACGAACGGGGCGCGCACCGACTCGGGCCCGCCCAGCAGGGCCCGCGCACCCGCCGAGACCGCACCGGTCACATGCCGCTCGACGATCGCGACCTGGTCCGGCAGGGTCATCGGGCCGTAGGACGCGTCCGCCCCGGCACCCGGGCGCAGCGCCCCGGCCCGCTCGACCACCCGCTCGCACAGCGCCGCGTGGATCCCGCGCACCGCGTAGACGCGCTCCACCCCCGCGCAGGTCTGGCCCGCGTTGCTCAGCGCGCCCCACACGATCGCGTCGGCGGCCGCGTCCAGGTCCGCGTCCGCGGTGACGATCACCGCGTCCTTCCCGCCGCACTCGGCGAGGAACGGCGTCAGCGTCTCGGCGCACACCGCCATCACCTTGCGGGCCGTCCCCGGCGAACCGGTGAACGCGAGCTTGTCGACCCCGGACCGGGCCAGGGCGTCCCCGGTGGACGCCGCGCCGGTGACGGTGGTGAGCAGCCCGGCGTGCCCGGGCACGGCGGCGTCGAACAGCTCGGCGAGCAGGACCCCGGTGCCCGGCGTCAGCTCGGACGGCTTGAGGACCACGGCGTTCCCCGCGGCCAGGGCATAACCGACGGAGCCCATCGGGGTGTACAGGGGGTAGTTCCAGGGGCCGATCACACCGACCACCCCCAGCGGCCGGTGCACCAGCGAGGCCCGCTGGTGGACGGTGAACAGTCCGGTGCCCACCTTCCGCCGGCGCAGCACGCGTTCGGCGTTGCGGGCGGCCCAGCCCAGGTGCTCCAGCGTGAGGACGACCTCCAGCGCGGCGTCACCGGCCGGCTTGCCGGTCTCCCCGGCGATGACGGCTGCCACGGCGTCCAGGTCGGCGGCGAGGGCCCTCTTCCAGCGCAGCAGGTGGTCGCGGCGCCGGGACGCGGGCAGCGCCGCCCAGCCGGCCTGGGCGGTCCGGGCCGAGGCCATGGCGCGGGAGACCTCTTCCGGCCCGTTCACCGGGTGTGCGGCGATCGGCTCGCCGGTGGCGGGGGAGTACGTGGTGAAGGTCGCGGCGCGGGGCGCGGTGGGCGGGGCGGTGTCGGTCATCGGGTCTCCTGACGGGGAACACGGGGTGCGGACGGCCGCGCCGGAGAGGAGGCCCGTTCCGGCGGCGTCTCGTCCTGGAGCGGGGTCGGGGGACGGGAGTGCACCCAGCGCGGACCCAGGTCGTCCAGGGTCCAGCCGAACGGATAGGTCCGCGCCCTGGGCTTGCGCGGGAACCGCTCCGGCCGCGCGGGCAGCAGACGGATCAGCGAGGCCCGGACGCGGAACACGCGGTGGACCGCGGACCGCAGCCAGCGCGGCTCCGGACGGAAGCCGAGCGCCTCCAGCAGGGGTTCGTCCAGGACGGCGAGTACGACCCGGGACGCCGGCCGCCGCACCGGGGCCGGGTACCAGGAGGCCAGGATCCGCAGGGTGGCCGCGGCGACCCTGCGGTTGGCGGGGTCGTAGGCGAACATCTCCCGTTCGTAGTCGTCGTGGAGCCGTTCGAACGCGGCGTAGGTGCCGGGCACGCCGGAGAGGCCCATCATCTCGCCCATCCGCCGGCCCACCAGCGCCAGGGACTCGGTCTCCTGCCCGGACAGGCGCCGCCAGCCGAACCGGTCGATCCACCGCTTCGGCCCCACCACCGTGGTGGCCAGGACGTAGAGGAAGTCCTCGTTGGGGATCCGGTACCGGCCGTGTATGCGGTTCAGGTGACGGGCGGCCGCCCGGCCGTGCTCCGAGTCCGCCCCCGCGCGGACCATCTCGTAGGTGAGCAGTACCGTGTCGTCGTACCGTTTCTGGCCGGCGCGCTCGAACTCCTGTGTGCGGTCCAGGAGTCGGGAGATGCGCGGGACGCCGTAGTCGCGCAGGAACGCGATCGAGGTCCCGTGGAGATAGTCGCGGGGGAACTCGTAGTGGACGATCCACCGGTAGATCTGCTCGAAGTCCTGTCGAGGGTCCATCTGCTGGATGCGGCGGAGCCGGCCGTAGCGGCCCATGGGTGATCCCTCCTGTCCCGATCGTGGCCGACCGGCCCGCGGTGCGCGTGGTCGTGACGCAGACGTGGCCGGTCTCCGCGTCGACCGGCAGCCGGGCGCTGACGGCAGCTGAGTACGGATGTTCAGGTCGCGACGACGCCGCCGGTGAGCCGGGTGACGTGGCGACGTGGTGCCGCGCGGGTGGCGCCCCTCCCGGAACGGATCGTGGTGGTGCCGGCTGCACGGGATTCCCTGGGAAGCACCCCCTGTGAGTCGAAGATACTGAAACTATTGAGTTGTTTCACGGGACGTCAATACTCCGGACGGAACGGGGGACAGGAGGACTCGCCGGCCACGCCTCGGCTTCGGTTCGCGCCGTCAACTTCCCTGCGCGCAGAAACAGGTGACGGATCGTCCGATGCGTCGGCGCTCAGTGCTCGCCCCGTGTCGGACGACGTCCTCGGCCGACGCCCGCGACCGGTTCGGCGCGTCCCGGCCGGAGGGAGCCGGCACGCTCCGGCGGGGGTGCGCGGGTGCGCGTGCCGGACACGGACGCCCTACCGGAGCACCCTTGTCCGTACGCCGAGGCCCGGCAGGCATCCGGACTTCCGGTCCCGGAACGGAGAGGGCGCCCTGTCGGACGGCAGCGCCGGACGATACGACATCCCGCCCTCAGAGTGGTGATCCTCACCCTTCCGACCCGCCGCCAGAAGGCCGCGATGGGGGAAGGTCTTCGCGTCGGCGCGTCGCCGACAGCCGGAACGGTCTCGGGGGCGCCGGCGCCGACGGCATGCGCCTCCTCCTAGCCCTCGACCAGGCCGCGGACTGCCCGGACCGGACGGGGAGGCATCAGGAATCCCGACGTCGCGTCCCCGACCGGCCGAGCACCTTTCCCTGAGGCAGGCGGGCGCGCGGCCCGGACCGGCGGTGCGAGGGCGAGGCGAAGACGTCGCGGCGCTCCAGCGCGCGGAACGGCTGTTCCAGCACAGCACGCACACCGAGCATGCGTCGCGGTCCACCGCCCTTTCCGGCAGGTCGGCGTTCGCGCGCACCGCCTTGCGCCGGTGCGGCGGCACCGGCTTGCCGTCGATCTCGCGCGGCGGCAGAGCCTTCTCGCTCACCTTCCGCCGCGACGGGGCCGGCAGCCGCCGCACCCCGGTCAGGACCCGCGTCCCGCCGGTTGCCGCTCGGGAACACCCCGTCTCAGATCGTCATCGCCTCCTGTATCCAGCGGTTGACGCGGTACGGCAGCCACCACTCCACCCCGCCGACCGCGAGCACGAGTCGCTCCTCGCGGAAGTCGGCGAGCGCGTCCGACGGCACCGCCGACGCGGGAGCCCCGTACGCCAGGCGCTCGATCGCTTCCTGGTAGTGCGGCTCGTCCACCGTGAACCGGCGGAGATCTCCCCAGCGGCGGTCGCGGATCTGGACGAAGCCCGGCCCCTGCCGCCAGAGGCACTTGCCGAGGTAGTGGCCGTTGCGCCAGGTCCGCAGCGCGTCGTCCGCCCTCGCCGGGTCCACCCCCTCGATCCGCTGCGGCGGCTGGAGGTGGCTCAGGAGGCGGCCGATGTCCTCGGCGGCCGTCGGGCCCCCGTCCGGATCCGGCCGCAGGTCCCACTCGACGAGCACCGCACGGGCGGTCAGGTCCCTGACCAGGCTGAGGGTTCGTACGGCACGGGCCGCCGCGTCCGGCGTTCCCGTGTCGGCGAGATCGACGACGCCGGACAGCCGGACGCGGCGCGCGCCCAGTTCCCACAGCCGGTCGCATTCCTCGGCGACGGGACCGGTCAGCGCGACGTCGCCGAGGAACATCCCCGGCAGCGCGCAGGCGACGGGGTCGTAGTCACGCCAGACGGCGGCGGACGCGGTGAGGGTGGAGCTGGCACTCATCGGACTGGCCTCCAGGTGCGCCTGAACGGTCGGACGGCGGTGGGACGACGCTCGGACGAGGGTCGGACGGACCTCGGACGAACCCCGGGCGAAGTCGGACGAACCCCGGGAGGGGGCCGAAAGAAAAGGGGGAGGGGAAGAGGAAAGACGGGTCAGACTCCGGTCATGTGCGGTTCGGCCGGCGCGGCGGCCGGTACGGGCGCCGCGTACCGGTGCCGCATGAAGTCCAGCCGCAGCAGGTCCTCGTTCACCGCCGAGGGCGCGATGTGCACGTACTGCCCGTTGTCGGTGAAGACCAGCCCGAGCCCCACCCAGCGGTCGAGCAGTTCCTGCACCTCGTCCTCCCGGAGCGCCCCGCCCGGCACCCGGCCCGCGGCCTTGCGGGTGAGGGCCGCCGGTGTGTGCGGCTGGTCCAGCAGCCGGAACACGGCGATCTCGTACGGGTCGGTGAGCTCCATCGCCCGCCACTCGAAGGCCCGGCGCTTGCTGACCAGGACGATGCGGTCGCCCAGGTCGGCCTGCGTGAGACGCGCGTCGGCGTGGTGCTTGCGCCAGGCGGCGAGCGCGGCGTTGAGCGCGGTGACGGTGGGTTTGCCGATGCCCCGCTCCGGCGCCTCGAAGACATAGGCGAGGCCGTGGAGCTCCTCCTCCGGCAGGTCGTAGGTGAAGCGGTAGTGCGCCTCCGGGCGCAGGCCGGAGAAGCCCAGCTCGGGCCGGTTGAAGTAGGGGCTGAACCGTTCGATGGCGATACGGGCCGAGAGGTCGACCGGCGGGTTGAGGTGTTCCAGCGCCGGTATCTGCGCGATGACCGGGTCGTAGTCCTCCGCGCTCTCTCCCGGGAAGCCGTGCAGGTAGTTCCAGGACACCGACAGGCCGGTCTCGGCGCCGTCGCGGAGCATGCGGACGTTCTGGCAGCCGCTGACCCCCTTGTCCATCAGGTCCAGTACGCGGCTGTTCAGGCTCTCGATGCCCGGCTGCACGTAGATCAGGCCCGCGTCGGAGAGCGTACGGAGGTGGGCGCGGCGCATGTTGGCCTTGATCTCGATGTGCAGCCGCAGGTCGTAGCCGCTCTCGATGATCCGGGGCAGGACGGTGGAGAGGTATCCCATGTCGAGGATGTTGTCGACCACGTACATGTCCAGTACACGGTGGCGGCGGGCGAGATCCATGATCTCGTCGTAGAAGGTGTCCGGGCTCTTGCTGCGGAACTGCATGAAGGAACCGTTGAGTCCGCAGAACGTGCAGTGGTGCTTCTCGCCCCACCAGCAGCCCCGGGCGCCCTCGACGACGAGCTTGGGCTCGACCCAGTTGCGGGCCACGGAGGCGCCGAGGCGTTCGAAGTAGCCGCTGTAGTCGGGCGGCAGGATGGTGGCGGGCGGCAGCGGGCTGGTGGCCATCGCGTTGGCGATGCTCACACCGTCCGGATCGCGGTGGCACAGCCCGGCCACCGTGGAGAGGTCCGGGTGCTCCTCACCGAGCGCGGACAGGAGCCGCGGGAACGCGGCTTCGCCCTCGCCACGGATCACGTAGTCCACGAACGGGAAGTTGCGGTGGACCGTCGCGCCCTGCTCGCCGTCGCAGTTGGCGCCGCCGATGACGGTCACGATGTGCGGCGCGAGCTGCTTGACCTGGCGGGCGGCCGCGAGCGCGGCGGTGTTCTGCTGGAAGGTGGAGGTGAAGCCCACGACGTCGGGTGCCTCGTCGACGATCCGCCGGGCGATGTCCGCGACGAACTCCGGTACCAGCCGGTGCAGTTCGCGGGTCATCCGCATCCGGGACGCGTTGAGCTTCCCCTTCATCGCGGCGGCGAACTCGTCGTCCCGCCAGTCGGGGTCGTCGTAGAGCGCGGAGGAGAAGACCCAGTCGCCGCAGCCCATGAAGTAGGAGGCCAGGGCGTAGTACTCGTAGTCCTCGGCGGTGAACTCCATGCGCCGGGTGATCCAGTCGGTGAATTCGAGGTTGGCGTGCAGGACTTCGGCACTGCCGTCCGGCACGTGCTCGTCCACACTCCGCTTGAGGATTCCCAGGGCCAGCGACGGGAGGTCGATGGGCGACCAGGGCATGTTGACCAGCAGTACGCGCATGGCAGCTCCTCGTGGGACGGCCGGAGGACGGGGAACGGGCAACGGGGAAGACGGCGGAGAAAGGAGGCGGGAGGCGGGGCTTTTCGGGCAACCGGCCGCGGCCGTGGCGGGACGCCCCCGACCCCGTCGGGACGGACACCCCGTTGCGGTGGCCGCCCCTGTGGTGCCGGGCCGACCGGCCGGCCCGGCATCTGTGGCCGCCGGGCCGGCCGGCGAGGATCAGCCCTCTTCCGCGTCTTCCGCGTTGCGGAACGGGATGGTGACCGTGACGCCGACGCTCGGCTTCCGGTTCTCCTCGTCACCCTCGAGCGGGTCGTTGTGGATGATGTCCTTCTGCATGGGCGGTTCTCCTCTCGGTGTGTTCGGCGGTACCTGTCCCGGCCGCCGCCGCGGTACGGACGCGGCCGGAATCCCCCCTCCGGTCGGCGGGGGGCGTCTGGGGGGCGCGGTGCGCGCCGCGCAGCTCGCGGTCGAGGAAGACCACGGCGCGGCGCAGTACGGCGACGTGGTCGCCGCCCTCGTAGCCGTCGTGCCCGCTGTCGAGCCACATCGACTCGTGGCGGGCTCCGGCGGCGCGCAGCGCGGCGAGGTAGCCGCGCACCTGGCCGGGCGGGCACTTGGCGTCCCGGGTGGCGGCCACGACCAGCAGCGGTGCCCGCACGCGCGAGGCGTACTGGATCGGCGAGCTGCGGGCGTACGCCTCGGGCACGTCGTCGGGTGTGCCTCCGTACAGGCGCTCGTCCAGGGTGCGCAGCGCGGACGTGGTGGTGCGGTAGGCGGCGACGCCGTCGGCGACGGGCTTGACGGCGACGCCCGCCTGCCACAGCCCGGGGCGGGTGCCGAGGGCCAGCAGCGTGAGGTAGCCGCCCCACGAGGTGCCCCACAGTCCGACGGCGTCCGGGCGCACCAGCCCGCGCCCGATCAGATCGGCGCGCACCGCCACCAGGTCCTCGACCTGCGTGAGCCCCACGCCCGCGCCGAAGGCCCGGCGCCAGCGGGGGCCGTAGCCGGTGGAGCCGCGGTAGTTGACCCGTGCGACGGCGAAGCCCGAGGCCACGAGCGAGTGCACGACACCGTCGTAGGCGTCGCGGTCGTGGTCGGCGGGACCGCCGTGCACGAGGAAGACGACGGGCGGCGGCGCGCCCCGCCCCCCGGTGGCCAGGCCCTCGGAGGCCTCGTCCGCGGAGGCCCGGCCCTCGGAGGTTTCGCCCCGCGGAAGTTCTGGACCCCGGGGCAGGCCGTGGCACTCGGGAAGGCTGAGCCATGTGTGCACGGGGCCGTCCGGGGTCGGCGTCCACAGGTCGCGGTGGTCGCCCGGTACGCGTCCCGGCACGGTGCCGAGGGCCGGCAGCGCGGTACCGGCCGTGGAGCACATGCGCGGCGGATGGGCCGTGTCCGTCCACAGGTAGTGCACGTCGCCACCGGCTCGCGGCGCCGCGTCCAGCAGACTGCCGGGCGGTGTCGGCACGCGCGTGAGGGCGCCGGTGTCCAGGCGGGCCCGGTGCAGGGTGCTGCGGCCGTGGCGGTCCTCGCGGATCAGGACGGTACGCCCCTCGTCCTCGTCCGGGTACCAGCGGGCGGTGATCTCACTGGCGAACGCGCACCACGGGTACGTACGGATCCCGGTCTCCGGCCGCCAACTGGCCAGCAGATAGCGGTCGTCGTCCTCGCGCACCAGCAGCAGTTCGTCGCGCTCGGCGGTGGGCGCGAAGCCGAGCGACCAGAGTCTGCCGTGTTCCCCGGAGCCGGAGAGCACGGCGCGCGGTGTGCCGTCCGCGGCCAGGACGGTCACGGCGTGCGCGGAACCGGCCGGTCCGCTGATCGCCAGCAGACCGGCCGAGGCGGTGATCCCGGACAGTGTGGCGTGCCGGTCGACGCGCGTCACCTCACGTGCGCGAGCGCCGCGCCGGCCCAGGTGGACGGTGGTCGTGCGGCCGTTCCCCAGCCCCATGGCGACGATCCCGTCGTCGCTCACGGCCAGGCCGCGCGGGGTGCCCGCGGGCACCCCGGTCAGCCCGGGGAGGTCGGGGCCGCCGCGGAAGGGCTGGAACCGCCAGTGCCCCTCGCCGTGCGCGTCCTCGTCGAACCACCACACGTTCGCGTCCCGGTCGATCGCCGCGTGCAGGGTGCCCCGCGGCCGGTCGGTGACCCGGCGGGCGCGCCCGGTCCCGGCGTCCCAGGCGAACACCTCGCAACGGCCTTCCGCGTCGGCGGTGAACGCCATCAGCGCCGGATCGGCGGCGCAGACCTCGGGCAGGGCGGCGAGGTAGACCTGGTAGCGGGATCCGGTCATGCGCCTCGCCCCCTCGTCGGAACGTCTCCCGCCGGTGTGCCCTTCGGCGGTATGCCCGGCGCCAGTACGCGTCCCGCGCCGAGGGTGGTGTGCACAGCGAGCAGGGCCAGTACTCCGGCGGAGGCGAGCGCGGGTACGGCGGCCCCCGCGTGAGCCGTCAGGAACCCGGCGAGCGCGGGCGCGACAGCGGCGGCCCCGCCGGCGGCGGTGGCGAGCACGGAGCCCGCGCGGGCCTGGAGTCCGGGCGGCGTCCCCTGGATGGCCCGCGCCTGGAGGATCACGGTGGCCGGCGGCATGATCAGGCAGAACCCGCCGAACAGCGCCCCGTACGACCACGGTCCCCCGGCCGTCGCGAGCGCGGCGGCGAGCGGGACCATGAGCCAGGACACCGTCACCACCGCCCGCACGGGGCTGAGTCCGCGCACCAGCCGGGGCGCGGCGAGCGAGCCGGCGAGTCCGGCGGCGCCGGACAGCGCCAGGACCAGACCCATGGGCGTGCCGCCGTGGCCGCTCTCCTGCAAGGTGAAGACGGCGTCGTAGTACAGCGCGGCCAGTACGCCGTTGACGGTGGTGGTCCACACGAGTACCAGCCGCAGCAGGGGCGTCGTCCGGACGAGCCGGACTCCGGCGCTCGCCTCGGCGGCCAGAGCGGACCAGGTGCCGCGTGCGGAGCGAGACGCGGGCGGTGGCACGGGCCGCGGCACGGGACCGTCCTGGGCCGTGCCACCGGCCGGCCCCGACGCGCCGTCCGCCCGGTGGGCCGCGTCCGCCCGGTCCGCGGTGTCCACCGCGTCCGCACCGTCGGTCCGGTCGGTCCGGTCGGCCCGCAGGTGCGAGCGCATGGCCCGGACGCACACGGCCGTGACGGCGTACGAGACGGCGTCCAGCACGAAGGGCAGCGCGCGCGAGGCCTGGTACAGCATGCCGCCCAGGGCGGGCCCCGCGACCAGGGCACCCCGGTCGCCCGCCTCCAGCCCGGCCACCACGCGCGGGAGGTTCCCGGGGGTGGAGATCAGGGCCACCGTGCCGCGTGCCGCGGCCTCGTAGCAGGCGGTGGCGGTACGTTCCACGAGCACGGCGGCGAGCAGGTGGACCAGTGAAGGCCGTCCTTCCGCGACGGCCAGGGCCACGGCCACGGAGCCCATCGCGAGCGCCGAGACCACCGCCGACCAGAACATCACCCGCTTACGCGCGCCACGGTCGGCGGGTACGGCGACGAGCGGGCCGAGCACCAGCCCGGTCGCCGTGGACACCCCCGCGACCAGCCCCACCACCGCCGGCGAGTAGCCGAGCCCGAGGAGCAGCAGCGGCAGGACGACCCCGGACGCCTGGCTGCCCAGGGAGTCCGCGGCGTTCGCGCACCAGAGGAGCCGGACGTCGCGGGTGACGGGCTCGGTGTCCTCGGCGGACTCGGTGTCCTTGACCAGGACCGGCGGAGTCGAAACGGCCTGGACGCGCGAGGCCCCTGTTTCGGGAACAGAAGATCCCATGCGCAGCCCTCCCCGTTTCCGCCGTCACACTCGAACCCGCATGCGAGAGCGCATGCGAAATGGCGCCACAGTTGGCAAAGATGTGTAGAAAAGGTGCAGGAATTGAAACAGTCGGGAGCTTAACCAGGCGCCGACGCGGAGGACAAGGACGCCTGAACGAGAGCTGGTTCGATTTCACACGAGCGGTGTGGGGCGCTGCAGGGCCCCGTACGGCAGCATCGGGGCGAGCGGTTCTCGCCGCGCCCGCCATCCGCGATCACCGCGCCGAGGGGGGCGGATCCGGGCGGCGTCGGCGCGGCGCCCGGGGTTCCCGCTTCGCTTTGGCATTCGCGGCGCCGAAGGGAACTCCCGGGCGGGCGGGGCCCTTGCGGATCGTCGCCGGCCGCGCCGGACATGAGCCGGAATTCGCCACTCCGTGCGGGGAACGGCATCTGAACTGCGCGGGGAACGGGAGGGGACGCCGCCGACCGGACCCGGCCGCACCATGTGCCACGACGCCCCGCCACGGCCGCCGGGCACAACCCCCGCGCCCGCCGCCGACGGCATGCGCGGCCTTCCCGGTGGCGAACGCGCCCCCCGCCGCCGGCGCGCCGTACGCCGTGCACCCCATCGGAGGAGGAGACCACGACGGAAGCGCGCGGACCCGTGCGGTGTCCGGAGTCCAACGCCCCGGACACCGCCGGACCGACGACGACGGCTCACGTGATTGGCCGGAAACGTACGAGGGACGAGCGAGAAAGAGCCGGCCGGGAAAGGAAATCCGAGATCGTCCTCACGACGCCGTGGCCCGCCCCGGCGAAGGCGGACGACCCGTACCGGCCGCCGCGGCGTCGGCGGCAGGTCGTGCTCCGGCCGCGGTGCGGGCGGTGACCGCGGATCCGGACGGCCGGGCGTAGGCGCCCGTTCCCGGTCGGGGTGCATCGCGGTGGGCCACGGGGGCTTCTTCCTGGCGCCGGGCATGAGTCGGTTGCGGTGGCGGGTCGGTACCCGTGTCCGCGGCCTGGGAGAGGGGACCGCAGGGGCAGTGCCGCGGCGGGGCCCCCGGGGTCCGGCCACGCCGGCTGCCGGGCGAGGTCGCGCACGTCCTGCGCACCCTCGACGACGCCCTCGCCCGGCGCGAGCGGCTCACCCCGGGCGGCGCCTGGTCGTGGTGGGCGCCGGTTTCCTCGGCGCGGAGGCCGCCGCCGTCACCCGGCAGCTCGAGGTCCGCGTCACCCCGCTCGAACCCGCCCCCGTACCGCTGGCGCACGCCGTCGGCACGGAGGTGGGCCGGATGCTGGCCCGGACCCACCTGGACCGGTGCGTGAACCTGCGCCGTGGGGTCACCGTCACCGGGGTGACCGACGACGGGGTGCGGCTCGGGAACGGCGAACTCGTCGAAGCCGACGAGGTCCTGGTCGCCGTCGGCCCGCCGCCCGGCACCGAGTGGCTCGACGGCAGCGGGCTCTCCATCGGCGACGGAGTGGTGTGCGACGAGTGCTGCGGGGCCGCGAAGGACGTGTACGCCGCCGGTGACGTCGCCCGCTGGTACAACCCGCTGTTCGGCACCTCGATGCGCATCGAGCACCGCACCGCCGCCGTCGAACAGGGCATGGCCGCCGCCCGCGACCTGCTCGCCGCCCCGGAGGTGCGCAACCGTTCGCGCCGGTGGCGTACTTCTGGTCCGACCGGTACGGCATGAAGATCCAGGCTTACGGCCATCTCCGTGGCCACCCTGAAAACCTCAGGAGCGAGCGCGGTCGGCGGCACCGCCATACGGGATGGCCTTCGGGCTGGTGAGCGTTGCCCGACCCCGCGCTCCGTCGCCGTGTGAGCGCTGACCTCGTCGCGTGACCCGGGCGGGGGGGGGGGGGGGGGGCGGGCCCCCCCCCCCCCCCCCCCCCCCCCCACGCCGGCTCCCCACCGGAGCCGGACTCGTGCCACGCCGTCAGCGCTGCAGTGTCAGCAGACCCGGACGGTAGGGCAGGAGGCCGTAGTCGCCGCCGGAGTTGGGGCTGCGCCCCTGGTAGAGCAACTGCAGGTTGCAGGGATCGACGGTCATGGTCTGATCGGCGCTGGTGCGGATCAGTTCGCCGTGGCTGATGTCGTTGGTCCAGGTGGCGCCGCTGTTGGCCTTGCCGGCGAAGGGATTGCTCTCGGTCGCGGCCTGGGGCGTCCACGAGCCGTTCAGACTGGTGGCCGTGAACGAGCGGAAGTAGCGGCCCTGCGAGCCGATCGCCTCGACGATCATGAGGTAGCGGTTCTGGCCCTGCAGCTTGTAGACCTGCGGGGCTTCGAACAGGTTGTTCGTCGTATCGCTCATGACCACTGTCGAGGTCGTGCCGAAGCTGCCCGGGAAGTTCCCGATCGGCATACTGGCCCGGTAGATCTTGCCGTTGTCACCGGCGAAGAACAGGTACATGTTCGTCCCGTCACCGATGAGCGTCTGGTCGATGGGTCCTGTGCCGGAGCCGGAGATGCTTCCGGAGAAGAGCACCTGCTGGGACGACCAGCCATTCGGGTTGGTGGGGTCGCTCGACGTCCGGTAGGAGAAGGCCGTCCCGCCCCACTGGTAGGCGAGCACCCAGATGTTCTTCGGCGCGAAGTAGAAGAGCGTGGGCGCGACGGTGGAAGCCGACATCGTGTTCTGGCCGGCCGATGCCATCTCCGACCAATTGCCGAACAGGCCGAAGTTCATCGACCCCCAACTCGTCCCCGTGTCGTGCGTCGTCGCATAGACGAGCTGCCTGCCGTTGTAGGGGGCGACGGTGAAGTCCTTGAGCGAGACCCATCCCGCCTTGGGCTGCGCCAGCGCGCCCGTTGACGTCCAGCGGTATGTCGACGGAAGGTCGCACGGGCCGGGGTTGTCGCCGCCGGCCTTGACGAGTTGCCACTGCTGGTTGGTGCCGCCCCAGTCGTCGTACTGGACGATGTTCGCGTTGTCGGCGGTGGAGGCGCCTTGTACCTCGAGGGCCTTGTTGCTGTGGCGCGAGACGAACCTCACGTAGCCGTCCGAGCTGTCGGCCAGCCGCCACTGCTGGTTGGTGCTGTTCAGGTCGGCCCACTGGACGATCGAGCCGCCGTTCGCGGTGGACCAGTTGTGGACGTCCAGCACCTTGCCCGAGTGGCGGGACTTGATGCGGTAGTAGCCGCCCCCGGAATCGACGAACTGCCACTGCTGCTGGTTCTGATCGTTCCTGGTCCACTGGGTGATGCGGGCGCCGTCGTTGGTCGCCATGTTGTAGACGTCCAGGGCCTTGCCGCTGTTGCGGTTGACCAGCACATACGAGGCGTTGGGGTCCACGGTCGCCGCGTCGGCGGGCTGGGCGCCGAGGAAGGTGGCCACGAGCAGCAAGGGCGCAAGAACGGCGAGTAAGCGCCTTGGCCGGGCCAGGGACGGGTGGCGAAACCACATCGGAGGGCCTCCTTCGAGGGGGCGGGGTGAGGTGATCACGATGAACCGCGGAGCGGACGTGCCGGGGACGGGGGCCATCTCGAAAGTTTCGAAGAATTCCCGGATGCTTCGACGCCACAAGCTAGGAATGCGGGGCCCTCCGGTCAAGGCCTGTCGCCGATCTGTCCACAAACAGCGCCTCCCCGTCGGGCCGGCGGACTGTCTCGCCGTCCGGATCCACTCCGGAGCTGACGGACGCGGCTCGCCGGTCCAAGACGACCGGGCGGAAGAGAGAGGCTGGGTAAGTGGCGTCCGTACGTTCGTCCCGGCCCCAGCCCCACGGCATCCGTCGACGGCGTCGAGGGCTCGCCTTCCGGTCCGCCGGGATTCCAGAAAGTTTCGAGCGGGAAACCGAAACTTCTTCTGCGAGGAGTATTGACGATCCATCGTCAACACCTCAATCATCCCTGTCTGGGAAACCGGTCATGGTTCGAGATGCCGAACCACGGCAGTCTTGAGCCGTCTGCGCTGCCCGGCGGACCCACGTACAGCCGCACAACAGACCCACGCACCAAGTCACCTGCGCCACCCCGTTTCGTTCCGGTGAGGTTCGCACCAGCGCATCCTGGCTCTTCGCGCAGTTGGAGAGGTGCGCGACGCCGCGTGGCGGTCCCCCCGGCTGAGCCGCGATGGAGTACCCCCATGCCCGTGTCGAAACACCGCCGCCACCCGCCGTACGTCACCCGACGGCCGGCCGGGTGCCGTCCGTGCCGGTCGAGATCGTCCCGGTCCCATGACCGCGGTGTCCGGTGACGCGGTGTCCGGTGGTTCCGTGCAGCCCGGGTTCCGGCCCGCCCCGTCCGTCCGCCGAGTGGGAGCGGACGACGCGTTCCCCCGCGCTTCAGTCCTTCCGTGATCTCTACCTTGGAGGCACCCCCATGGGCTCGTACGCCCTTCCCAGACCCGCTATCCACCGGAAGATCCGCGGCCTGCTGCTGGCGCTGCTCGTCGGCGTCCTCGGTATGGTCACCGCACTGGTCGCGCCGCCGACCGCACACGCCGCCGAGAGCACGCTCGCCGCCGAGAGCACGCTCGGCGCCGCGGCGGCGCAGAGCGGCCGCTACTTCGGCACCGCCATCGCCTCGGGCAGGCTGGGCGACTCGACGTACACGTCGATCGCGAACCGTGAGTTCAACTCGGTGACGGCCGAGAACGAGATGAAGATCGACGCCACCGAACCGCAGCGGGGCCAGTTCAACTTCACCGCCGCCGACCGCGTCTACAACTGGGCGGTGCAGAACGGCAAGCAGGTGCGCGGCCACACCCTGGCCTGGCACTCCCAGCAGCCCGGCTGGATGCAGAGCCTCAGCGGCAGCACACTGCGCCAGGCGATGATCGGCCACATCAACGGCGTGATGGCCCACTACAAGGGCAAGATCGCCCAGTGGGACGTCGTGAACGAGGCCTTCGCCGACGGCAGTTCGGGAGCCCGACGCGACTCCAACCTGCAGCGCACCGGCAACGACTGGATCGAGGTCGCCTTCCGCACCGCGCGCGCCGCCGACCCGGCCGCCAAGCTCTGCTACAACGACTACAACGTCGAGGACTGGACCTGGGCCAAGACCCAGGCCATGTACGCCATGGTCCGGGACTTCAAGCAGCGCGGCGTGCCGATCGACTGCGTCGGCTTCCAGTCGCACTTCAACAGCGGCAGCCCCTACAACAGCAACTTCCGCACCACCCTGCAGAACTTCGCCGCCCTCGGCGTCGACGTGGCCGTCACCGAACTCGACATCCAGGGCGCCCCGGCCACGACCTACGCCAACGTGACCAACGACTGCCTGGCCGTCCCGCGTTGCCTCGGCATCACCGTCTGGGGCGTGCGCGACACCGACTCCTGGCGACCGGAGCACACGCCGCTGCTGTTCAACGGCGACGGCAGCAAGAAGTCCGCCTACACCGCCGTCCTCAACGCACTCAACGGCGGCACCTCCACGCCCCCTGCGGATTCCGGACCGATCAAGGGCGTCGGTTCGGGCCGCTGCCTGGACGTGCCCGGCACCAGTACCACCGACGGCACCCAGCTCCACCTGTGGGACTGTCACAACGGCACCAACCAGCAGTGGACGTACACCACCGCCGGCGAGCTCAGGGTCTACGGCAACAAGTGCCTGGACGCCGCCGGCACCGGCAACGGCACCAAAGTCCAGATCTACGGCTGCTGGGGCGGCGACAACCAGAAATGGCGCCTCAACTCCGACGGATCCATCGTCGGCGTCCAGTCCGGCCTCTGCCTCGACGCCGTCGCGAGCGGCACCGCCAACGGCACCCTGATCCAGCTCTACTCCTGCTCGAACGGCAGCAACCAACGCTGGACCCGCACCTGATGGGACCTGCCACAGACGAAGGGGTGAATCGATGAAGACCCACGGTGCGGCTTCCCCCGCCCCTCCACAAAGACATCGCTGGTGGTCCCGGGTCGCCGCCGTGGCGGCCGCGACCCTCGCGGCCGGCATGCTCGCCGCGGTGAACCCGTCGCCCGCCGAGGCGGCGACGGTGGACCCCAACGCCTCGTACGTCCTGGTCAATCGCAACAGTGGCAAGGCACTGGACGTCTCCGGCGCGTCCACCGCCGACGGCGCGCGGGCCAGCCAGTGGACGCGCAACGACGGAGCCAACCAGCAGTGGCAGTTCGTGGACTCCGGCGACGGCTTCTACCGCCTCAAGGCCCGGCATTCGGGCAAGGTCCTCGACGTGGCCGGCGCCTCGACCGCAGACGGTGCCGCGATCCAGCAGTGGGCCGACCACAACGGGGCCAACCAGCAGTTCCGCCTGGCCGACTCGGACGCGGGCCACGTCCGGCTGGTCAACCGCACCAGCGGCAAGGCGGTGGAGGTGCAGGGCGGCTCCACCGCCGACGGCGGCAACGTCGTCCAGTACACCGACTGGGGCGGCGCCAACCAGCAATGGCAGATGATCAAGCTGTCGTCCGGTGGTGGCGGCGGCGGATGCGGCAGCGCCCCGACTCTGGCGAGCGGTACGCACACGATGCAGAGCGGCGGCAAGAGCCGCAGCTTCATCCTCAGGGTTCCCGCCAACTACGACAACAGCCACCCCTACCGGCTGATCTTCGCGTTCCACTGGCGGGGCGGAACCGCCGGCGACGTCGCCTCGGGCGGCACGAGCGGGAACGCCTGGTCCTACTACGGCCAACAGGAACAGTCCAACAACGGTGCGATCCTCGTCGCCCCCCAGGGCCTCGGCAACGGCTGGGCCAATTCGGGCGGTGAGGACGTCACCTTCGTCGACGACATGATCCGGCGCATCGAGGGCGGCCTCTGTGTCAACCCGGCACAGCGTTTCGCCACGGGATTCAGCTGGGGCGGCGGTATGAGCTACGCACTCGCATGCAGCCGGGCGAACGTCTTCAGGGCCGTCGCGGTCATCTCCGGCGCCCAGATCAGCGGGTGCAGCGGCGGCACCCAGCCCATCGCCTACTTCGGAATCCACGGCATCAGCGACAACGTCCTCGGCATCGCGCAAGGACGGTCCCTGCGCGACAAGTTCGTCGCCAACAACGGCTGCACTGCCCAAAGCCCGCGCGAGCCCGCGCAGGGCAGCCGAACGCACATCACCACCACCTACTCGGGCTGCCGTGCCGGGTACCCGGTCCAATGGGCCGCGTTCGACGGAGGCCACATACCCGGTCCGGTCGACGGCTCTCCCGGCGAGAGCGGCGTCGCCACCTGGACCAAGGCAGAGATCTGGAGGTTCTTCGCACAGTTCCAGTGACACGCCCGCACCACGGGGTGGAGCCAGGATCACCCAGGCTCCACCCCGCCGACGTCTGTCCCGGGTCGAAGCGGGCGTGTTTGTCGTACCGGGTCGTCCGGAGCGCTCGCCCTCGACGAGCTCTACCGGCAGGGTGGTCTCGTCATGCCGTCTCCTGACATGAAACGAACGTCCGAAAGGTCCGGTCGACGGGCAGTACCTCCCTGCTGATCACGTGGCGGGAAGCACGGCACCGTCGTCGGTCTCAGTCGTTCCGAGTCGGTTCGGTTGTGAGTTTCCTCTGGCGGGCGGCCTCGATGTGGCGCGGGGCGAACTTCATCTCGTACGCCTCGGGCACGTCGTACGGAGACTGCCAGTGGTCCGGTACGAAGCTGTCGCCGTCCTCGTGGCAGAGGTGGCACGAGGCGCACCACTCGGTGCGCCATCCGTAGGCGACGGCGTGGACCCCGTCGAACGTCTCGTCCAGCGGACCGTCCGCCCGGTACCAGCGGTGGAGACCGGTCGCGCCGCAGTGCGGACAGGGTGCCGAGAGGTCGGCAGCGGCCGGTTCCGCGTCGAAGGCCGCCCGCCAGGCGTCCAGCAGTTCGGGCGGAACGAGCCGCCAACCGCCCGGACCCGGCAGGGCAAGCTCATCGTCGTCGAACAGGTCCATCTCCCCGGCCTCGACGGAGCCGAGCATTCTGCATCCGCCCGTCACCCGATCGACTCGGACGGGGCCGATGCCGATGGTCATCCGGGACGGGTCCCCGGTCTCCAGGTAGCCCCGGTTCTGAAAGCCGAAGTAGACGGCCTCGCCGACCACGGCTACGGCGCCCTCGACGGGCACCAGCTCCACCTGGGAGTTGAGCGGATCCTCGGCCACGTACTGCCGGGCCAGTTCCGCCGCTCGTTCGAGACTGATCATCGGTCGCTCCTGAGGAATCCACAGCTCCGATAGATGCCGGGTCCCGCCTGCTCGGACTGTCCGTCGAGGAGGATCACGTCGTCCGGACCGGTGTCCGCGGTATGCCTCTCGGTCGGTGCCCCGTGGCTGAACGGTGTCACGGGCCGGTGGCGTGCGTGGCACCTCTGCCGTGTGCCACCGGCCCGTTCCCCCACGACGTCACACCACGGGGCGTGACCGGGCGGGTCAGAAGAGGTCGAGTCGGGCGGACTCGGTCGCTCCCAGCATGCGACACTCCCCTGTCGCTCCATCGACGCACACGTAGCCCGTGCCGACAGCCATGTCCCGGAAGTCTCCGCTGCGGAGGTGGGCGACCGACTGGCAGTCGAAGTAGAAGGTGCTTCCCACCCGGGCGTGCTCTCCTTCGACGAGCGCAAAGGCCATGCCCGCATGGCTCACTTTCTCGTCCAGGAACTTCTGTGCCAGCCTGGCCGCCTCTTCCGTGTTCAGCATCGGTCCGTCCTCAGGAGGGAGAAGTTCCGTCACGGCGAGAGACCGGCGTGCCCCGACCGGCCGTCCAGGAACACCACGTCTTCTTACAAGGCGAAAGGAGAGTAGGTCAAAGCAGTGTCCACGACTTCTTCCGCCGTCAGCTCGTCCGTGAAGCCTTCCTCGTCGGGGTGGTAAATGAGATTGAGCACGCGAGGATGAGGCGCGTTCGCTTCGAGAATCTCAACGAGTCCATCGTCTTCCTCTTCCGTCCCGTTCGCGGCCATGATTTTCCGAACGAGCCCGACGAGCTGATCGCGGGTAAGGTCACGCACGTCCACCACGCCTCACTGATGACAGCCTGGGTCCAGTACTTCAGCATGGTACCGGTGGGTCACGACTATCAAGTCGTCCGGATCGCGGACACCGCCGCCATGTTGAACCGGCGTCACGTGGTGCGGGACGTACTTGTTGTTCTCTCCTGCGGATCGCTGGTTCGTCGCAAACGGTGCTCTACCGGCAGCCATGCGTGTGCTGTTTGCTTTACTGAAACCTGCTGCCAGGCGCGGGCCGTGGGCGACAGCCCTCCAGAAGGCTTCGCGGAAACACCCGAATGTCTTGAAGGGTTTCCCTTGTGGCTGTCGACCGATCTGTCCTGTAATTTTCCTGCACTTCCCTGGGTTCCCTTGAGTCATCCGCCCGATATGCCGGACAGGCGCCCACCACCTGTTACGGCGCTTGGAGAGTTCCTCTGGACGTCAGAAGGTGACGTGAAGAACTCGATCGATGACATTGAGCACCTGTCGTGTCGGGTTGCCCGGAGCACGGCGAGGTCTCCGGGCAACCCGACTTCAGGCTCTAGAAGAACCCGAGTTTCTTCGGGCTGTACGAAGTGAGGATGTTCTTCGTCTGCTGGTAGTGCTCCAGCATCATCTTGTGCGTCTCGCGGCCGATTCCCGACTGCTTGTAGCCGCCGAACGCCGCGTGGGCCGGGTAGGCGTGGTAGCAGTTCGTCCAGATGCGGCCCGCCTGGATGGCCCGTCCCGCGCGGTACGCCGTGTTGATGTCCCGCGTCCACACCCCGGCGCCGAGGCCGTACGACGTGTCGTTGGCGATCTTGACGGCGTCCTCGAAGTCGTCGAACGAGGCCACCGAGACGACCGGGCCGAAGATCTCCTCCTGGAAGATCCGCATGCGGTTGTCGCCTTCGAAGATGGTCGGCTGGACGTAGTAGCCGCCCTTCAACTCGCCGTCGTGGTCGGCGCGTTCACCACCGGTGAGAATCTTGGCGCCCTCCTGCCGGCCGATGTCGATGTAGGAGAGGATCTTGCTGAGCTGGTCGCCGGACGCCTGGGCCCCGATCATCGTGTCGGTGTCCAGGGGGTGTCCGGGCCTGATCAGTTCGGTGCGGGCGACGGCGGCCGCCATGAACTCGGAGTAGTTGCCGCGCTGGACCAGTCCGCGCGAGGGGCAGGTGCACACCTCGCCCTGGTTCAGCGCGAACATCGTGAAGCCCTCCAGGGCCTTGTCGCGCAGGTCGTCGTCCTTCTCCCAGACGTCGTCGAAGAAGATGTTCGGCGACTTGCCGCCCAGTTCCAGCGTGACCGGCTTCAGGTTCTCCGCGGCGTACCGCATGATCAGCCGCCCGGTCGACGTCTCACCGGTGAATGCGACCTTCGCCACCCGCGGGCTGGACGCGAGCGGCTTGCCCGCCTCCTCGCCGAAGCCGTTGACGATGTTCACCACACCCGGCGGCAACAGGTCGGCGACCAGACTCATCCAGTAGTGCAGCGAGACCGGTGTCTGCTCGGCGGGCTTGATGACCACCGCGTTGCCGGCGGCCAGGGCCGGCGCGAGCTTCCACGTCGCCATCAGGATGGGGAAGTTCCACGGGATGATCTGCGCGACCACCCCGAGCGGTTCGTGGAAGTGGTACGCCACCGTGTCCTCGTCGAGCTCGCTGAGCGAACCCTCCTGCCCTCGGACCGCACCCGCGAAGTAGCGGAAGTGGTCGATGGCCAGCGGGATGTCCGCCGCCAGCGTCTCGCGGACCGGCTTGCCGTTCTCCCAGCTCTCCGCGACCGCGAGCGGCTCCAGGTGGGCCTCCATACGGTCCGCGATCTTCAGCAGGATGTCGGAACGCTCGCTCGCCGACGTCCGGCCCCAGCCCGGCGCGGCCGCGTGCGCCGCGTCGAGCGCCCGCTCCACGTCCTCCGCCGTGCCGCGGGCCACCTCGGCGAACGGCTGCCCGTTCACCGGGGACGGGTTCTCGAAGTACCGGCCGCGGGCCGGAGGCACGTACTCGCCGCCGATGAAGTGGTCGTAACGCGTCCGGTAGGAGACGATCGCGCCATCGGTTCCGGGCGCCGCGTAACGGGTCATGGTGGATGGCCTCCCTCAGCAGCGCTGCCCGCCGTCGGGCAGCTCTGCGCGCGAGGCTAGGCAGGCCGACGTTGCATGCACGTTGCGCGGGCGGGGTGACGACCGGAGCCGTCCGGGCGGCGCGTCGCGTCGACGGTGCCGGTCCGGGCGGCGCGTGGGCAGGGTGACTTGTCGACGGTGCCGGTGGGCGGCCGGTGGTCAGCGGCGCGTCCATGGCGCCGGCGCCGCCAGCTCCGACTCCAGTGCGGCCAGCCGAGCCCGTACCGCGGCCGTCGGCCGTGCCGTCGCCAGTGCCCGCCACACGTCGACGTCGTCCTCGCCCCACGGCGCGTGCGCCCAGTCGGCGAGCAGGTCGGGGTCCCGGCCGGCCAGCAGAGCGGCGCGCAGGCCGCCGACCAGGCGGTCCCGGAGCCGTACCACCGCCGGTGCCCGCGACGCCGGCAGCGGCGGCCCGGCGTACGCCGTGATCGCGGCCGTGACCGCCCCGGCCGCCAGCCGCCGCTCCACGACGGCGACGTCCGACTCGACGGGGACGGTGAGCCGGTACGGCCGCGAGGCCAGCAACCCCGGTCCCAGCACCCCGCGCAGCCGGGCGAGTTCGACCCGCAGCGTCACCGGCGTCACCGACTCGTCCTCGTACAGGGCGCACAGCAGCTCGTCCCCGGTCAGGCCCTCCGGACGGCGGGCCAGCAGGACCACGATCTCGCTGTGCCGTCGGCTCAGCCTGATCCGTCGCCCGCCCACCGCGAGGTGTGCCTCGTCGCGCCCCAGCACGGTCAGCTCGGGCGGGTCGGTCTCCGGCCGCTCCGGGGCGAGCAGCGCGAGGTGCGACTCCGCGGCCCGCGCGACCGCCTGGACGAAGCCCAGGCTGTGCGGATGCGCCAGCCCGTCGCCGCCGGTGATGTCCACCGCGCCCAGCACCCGCCCGGTCCGCGGGTCGTGCACCGGCGCCGCCGCGCAGGTCCACGGCTGCACCCGCCGGATGAAGTGCTCGGCCGCGAACACCTGCACCGGCCGGTCCACGGCGACCGCGGTCCCCGGGGCGTTCGTCCCCACCGCGGTCTCCGACCACCGCGCGCCCGGCACGAAGTTCATCCGCCCCGCCTGCCGCCGGGTCGCCGGGTGACCCTCCACCCAGAGCAGCCGGCCGTGCGCGTCGCAGACCGCGAGGAGGTGTTCTCCGTCGGCGGCGAACGTGCCCATCAACTCCCGGAACAGCGGCATCACCCGTGCCAGTGGATGCTCGGCCCGGTAGGCGCCGAGGTCCGCGTCGGTCAGCTCCACGTCCGCGGTGCCGTCCGGCCCGACGCCCGCCCGCGCCGATCGCCGCCACGAGTCGGCCACCACGGACCGCACCGGCCGCGGCACCCTGCCGGCCCGGGTGAACGCGTCGTGCGCCCGCCGCAGTGTCCGTACACGCTCGGCGGGGTCGGCACCCGGTTCCAGGGCCACCCAGGGATCGGTCACGTCGTCCTCCGGAAGGCGATGCGGCTGGGGACATCGTCACGCCGGGGGTGCCTCCCGACAACCGTTTGGACCGGGGTCACCCGAAAGAGGGGAACAGCGGCAGCTCGCGGGGACGCCTTCGCGCTCCGGCCCTGCCGGCGCATCGGGCGTCGGGCCCGGGCACTCAGCCCCGCCCCGCCACTCCCGCCGGGTCGTCCAGCACCGCCCGCACCACGGAGTGTGCCGCACCGAGCAGCGGGCCCTCCGGGCCCAGCGGGGAGACGGACACCGGCCAGGGCGGGCCGGCCGTGCGGCGGGCGAGCTCGGACTCCAGGGACGGCAGCAGCCAGGGCGCGAGTCCGGCGAGGGCCCCGCCGAGCACGACGGCCTCCGGGTCCAGCAGGTTGAGGGCTCCGGTGAGGGCGACACCCAGCGCCGTGCCCGCCTCGCGCAGTGCCCCGCGTACCCGCTCGTCGCCGTCCGCCGCGCGCCGGGCCAGCAGCCCGACGCGGTCCTCGCCCGGTTCCAGGCCGGCCGCGCGCAGGACCGCCTCCTCGCCGGCGTACTGCTCCAGGCAGCCACGGCCGCCGCACACGCAGTCCGGCCCGTCGGGACGGACCGGAACGTGCCCCAGTTCGCCGGCGAAACCGCGGGTACCGCGCAGCAGGCTGCCGTCGACGACGAGTGCGGCACCGATGCCGATCTCCGCCGAGACGTGCAGGAAGTCCCGCGGCGTGTCCGTGCCGAGCCAGAGTTCCGCGAGGCCGCCGAAGTTGGCCTCGTTGTCCACGGTCAGCGGGAACCCGCCGGGCAGCAGGGCGCCGAGATCGACGTCGTGCCAGTCCAGGTTCGGGGCGCGGACGACGGTGCGGGCGTCCCGGCCCACCAGCCCGGGGACGGCCACCGCGAGCCCCGCCGGCCACAGCCCCTCACGCTCCCCGTCGGCCACGACCCGGCGCACGAGCGCGGTGAGTTCCCGGAGCACCGGTCCGGGGGCACGGCCCCGGTTCGTGCCGTGCCGTACGGCGCGCGCCCGCACCTCGCCGCGCAGGTCGACGGCGCAGACCGCGAGGTGGTCCACGCCGATCTCCGCGCCGATCCCCGCCGGCCCGCGCCCGCTGATCGCGAGCGCCGATCCGGGCCGGCCCACCCTGCCCGGCCGCTCGGGGCCGAGTTCCTCGATCAGACCGGTGCGTATGAGCTCGTCGACGAGCGTCGAGACCGCCGCACGGGTCAGGCCGATGTGTGCGGCGACCGCCGCCCGTGACAGCGGTCCCTCGGCGCTGACGGCGTGCATCACCCGGGCGAGGTTGCGGCGGCGCATGCCCTGCTGGGTGTCGGGCAGCGTTCGCCCGGGGCCGGTCGGGCGGGCCTCGTGCGGCGGTGCGCTCATGCCTGCGTCGATCCTCAGTGGGTGTCCGTGCCCCGCTCCAGCAGCGGGGACGCGTCGGAGAGTACCCCGGCGATCCTGGCCAGGGCCGCCTCGTCCCGCTCCACGGCGTCGAGCACCGGGCCCCGCGCGGTGTTCCAGCGCCGGGCGACGGCGGCCGGGTCCTCCCCGGTCAGCAGGCCGGCCGCCTGTGCCGCGGCACCCAGTGCGACGAGTTCCCTGGCGTCCGGGATCTGCACGGGCCGTCCGGACAGCCGGCGCACGGTCTGCTGCCAGGCCGTGCCGCGGGCGCCGCCGCCGATCAGCAGCAGCGGGGCGGTGCGGTCGGCGTCCTCGTCGAGGACCAGGTCGAGCGCGCCGAGCAGGGAGTGCACGGCACCGTCGTAGGCGGCCTGGAGCAGCTGGCCGGCGGTGGTGTCGTGGCGCAGGCCGTGCAGCAGACCGGAGGCGTTCGGCAGGTTCGGGGTGCGCTCGCCGTCCAGGTAGGGCAGGAGCGTGAGACCGGCGGCGGGCTCGACGGCCTCACGGTCGAGGCCGAGCAGGGCGGCGACGCGGTCGACGGCGAGGGTGCAGTTCAGGGTGCACGCCAGCGGGAGCCAGGCGCCGTGCGCGTCGGCGAAGCCGGCCACCGTGCCCGTCGGGTCGGTGGGGCGCCGCTTCGACACGGCGTACACCGTGCCCGAGGTGCCGAGGCTCAGCACCGGGCTGCCGGGGCGCAGCCCGAGGCCGAGCGCGGCCGCCGCGTTGTCGCCGGTGCCCGCGGCGACCAGGGTGCCCTTGGAGAACGGCAGGTCGTGACTGTCCCGCACGGTGCCCGCCACCTCGCCGGGCCGCACCACGCGCGGCAGCAGTGCCGGGTCGAGGCCGACACGGTCCAGGATCTCGTCGTCGTACGCCTCGGTCGCGGACGCCCACCAGCCGGTGCCGGAGGCGTCACCGCGGTCGGTCGTGCCCTCGCCCGTGAGACGTCCGGTGAGGTAGTCGTGGGGGAGGCGGACGGCCTTGGTCGCGCGCAGGGCCTGCGGCTCGTGCTCGGCGAGCCACGCCCACTTCGTGACCGTGAAGGAGGCGGCCGGCACCAGGCCGGTGCGCTCCGCCCAGAACTTCGCGCCGCCCAGTTCCTCCGTCAGCCGGCGGGCCTGCGGGGCCGAGCGCACGTCGTTCCACAGCAGCGCCGGGCGCACCGGTTCGCCGCGTCCGTCCAGCGTCACGAGCCCGTGCTGCTGCCCGCCGACGGACACGGCAGCCGCTTCGCGCGCCGCGTCACCGCACTGGCGCAGGGCCTCGTGCAGGGCGTCCCACCACTGGCGCGGGTCGCTCTCCCGGCCGGCGCCGGAGGTCACCGTGTGCGGTGCCTGGCCGCTCGCGACGACCCGGCCGGTGGCCGCGTCGACGACCAGCACCTTGGTGGACTGGGTGGACGTGTCCACGCCGACGACGAGCGGACCCTCGGCTGCTGACATCGGGATCTCCCTAACTTTTTCCGCGGCTCCGCGGGATCTGACTTCCCAGAGATGCTTCCGCATACTAATTTGTAAACGGCCATGACGAAATAGTCTGCAAGCAAGGAGCCGCGGCAATGAGCTACCAGCCCACCCCCGAGGACAGGTTCACCTTCGGTCTGTGGACCGTCGGCTGGCAGGGACGCGACCCGTTCGGTGACGCCACGCGGCGTGCCCTGGACCCGGTCGAGACGGTGCGGCGCCTGGCCGAGCTGGGCGCGCACGGCGTGACCTTCCACGACGACGACCTGATCCCCTTCGGGTCCTCCGACAGCGAGCGCGAGGAGCACATCAAGCGCTTCCGCCAGGCCCTGGACGCCACCGGCATGAAGGTGCCGATGGCCACCACCAACCTGTTCACGCACCCCGTCTTCAAGGACGGCGCGTTCACCGCGAACGACCGCGACGTGCGCCGCTACGCGCTGCGCAAGACGATCCGCAACATCGACCTGGCCGCCGAGCTGGGCGCGAAGACCTACGTCGCCTGGGGCGGGCGCGAGGGCGCGGAGTCCGGCGCCGCCAAGGACGTTCGGGTGGCCCTGGACCGGATGAAGGAGGCCTTCGACCTCCTCGGCGAGTACGTCGTCGAGCAGGGCTACGACCTGCGCTTCGCCATCGAGCCCAAGCCGAACGAGCCGCGCGGCGACATCCTGCTGCCCACCGTCGGGCACGCGCTGGCCTTCATCGAGCGCCTGGAGCGCCCGGAGCTGTACGGCGTCAACCCCGAGGTCGGTCACGAGCAGATGGCGGGCCTGAACTTCCCGCACGGCATCGCCCAGGCGCTGTGGGCGGGCAAGCTCTTCCACATCGACCTCAACGGCCAGTCCGGCATCAAGTACGACCAGGACCTGCGCTTCGGCGCCGGCGACCTGCGCTCGGCGTTCTGGCTGGTCGACCTGCTGGAGAGCGCCGGTTACGAGGGTCCCAAGCACTTCGACTTCAAGCCCCCGCGCACCGAGGACCTCGACGGCGTGTGGGCGTCGGCCGCGGGCTGCATGCGCAACTACCTGATCCTCAAGGAGCGTGCGGCCGCGTTCCGCGACGACCCCGAGGTCCAGCAGGCCCTGCGTGACTCCCGCCTGGACCAGCTGGCCCAGCCCACAGCCGCCGACGGCCTGCAGGCCCTGCTCGCCGACCGTGCGGCGTTCGAGGACTTCGACGCCGACGCGGCCGCCGCCCGCGGCATGGCCTTCGAGCGTCTCGACCAGCTCGCCATGGACCACCTGCTCGGCGCCCGCGGCTGACGGCACGCGCGCGTGGGTGCGTCCGGACCCTTCCGGTGCCCTCACGCGCGCCGTTCGCCACGCACGCGCGTGTACTGATCACGACGCACGCGCGCGTACGATTCACCACGCACGCGCGTGTGGCTTACCGGTCAGGTGCGTGTGCGGCTCACGCGTACGCGGGTGTGCCGTCGGGACGTACGCGCGGGTGTGCCGTCGAACACGCCGAGCCGGGCGTCTCCGTGGGCAGTACGCCGGAATGATGCCGTCCACGGCATGAGCCGGTGTCGACTTCCGTTCAGGGGTCGCGCGTCGACGCGTCCACCGCGACCCTGGACGCCATGGCCATGCCGCCCGTACCGCCCAAGCCGCCCGGCCCGCCGGGTGACACGCCGCCTCCGGGCGGCTTCGGACCGCCTTCCCCGGGCTTCGGCCCCGATCGCGGCGCGGGAGGCGACGGCCGGCCGCCGTCCCAGCCGCCCCCCGCGCCGCCCGGCCCTCCCGACGGCCCCGGAAGGCACAGGAACCCGCTCTTCGCCGTGCTGGCGCTGCTGGTGGCCGCCGCAGCCGTCGTCGCCGTGGTGCTGATGGCCTCCGGGAACGACGACTCGCCCGACGGCGACGTGCCGGTGGGCACGGGCTCCTCGCCCACCCCCGCGCTCCGCCTGCCGAGCGGGCTGCCCAGCGGATTCCCGACCGAGCTGCCGTCCCAGCTGCCCAGTGGGCTGCCGACTGTGCTGCCGAGCGATCTCGAGTCCCTCCTGCCGTCTCTGGAGGAACTGCTCCCGTGAGCCTGCCGTCGTGCGGCACGCACGCGGCCGCGTGCCGCATCGCGCGTTGACGCATCGGTGACAGCGGACAGAGTCGGTTCACCCGCGGAACACCGTGCGACGCCCCGGTGAACGCGTGCCGTCGGCCGACCGTCGGTCCCGCCTGCCCGCCCGCCTCCACCGGAGCGGCCCCCACCTCAGGAGGGCCCTTCCTCCCCGTCGTACCCGACGGCTGCGTCGTAGTCGACGGCGGCCAGGGCCGTCGCCGGGTCCCGGGCCGCGTCCCCGGCCGGCACCCAGCGCCCGCGCTCCTTGCGGTACGGCCACCAGCGGCCGTCCCGCCCCAGACGCAGCTGACCGGCCGACCCGACCACCGTCCACCGGTTGCCCCGCGCCCGCAGCGCCGGCCGCTCGTCCTTCGCCCAGGCGGCGTCCAGGGCGGCACGCGCGCGTGCGAGAGCCTCGCCCTCGACGGTCCACTCCTCCTCGAGCGCCGCCAGGGCGGCCCGGCCCCCGATGCGCCAGGCCCGGACGGCCAGCTCCAGTTGCTCCCCGCCACGCCCGGAACCGGCGGCGAGCCGGTCCGACACGCGACGCGGCGTCCCGGCGTCCCGGGGACCGCCCGCCGCCAGCCGCACAGCGTCCTCACCGACCGTCAGCACTTCGGCCGGAGCCCGCCGTTCCGTACCGCTGCGCAGAGCCTCCGCGAGCAGGGCACGGGCCCGTACGGCCGTCCGGGCGGCCAAGAGTTCCAGGACGGCCGGTTCCACCTCCCCGGTGGGCGGAACCTCGGTGTCCAGCGAGGGCGGTACGCCGGGCTGTTCGGGCAGCCCGGGAACGGCGGGCAACGGAGGCAGGACGTGCCCGGCGAGGTACGCCTCCAGCGCGTCCACGCCCTCCTGCGGGGCGGACGCGGTCCCGGCCGGTGCCGCGGCGGTGCTGCGGGTCTGGAGGTCTGCGAGGAGGGCCCGTTCGGCGCCGCCGCGCAGAAGCAGCAGGACGAACGGATCCTCGTCGAGCAGCCGCGCCACCTGGTAGCACAGGGCCGTCGTGTGGCCGCAGTGGTCCCACGCGCCGCAGCCGCATTCCGCCTCCAGGTCGCCCGGCCCCGGCAGCAGGTCGACACCCGCCGTCCCCGCGTCCTCGACCAGGTGCGGCGGCAGCTCACGGTCGAGCAGCGCGGCCACGTGCCCGGCCCGTTCCACGGCCAGGTCCAGGAACCGGTCCCACTGGCCGTCCGTCAGGACGTCGAGCAGCACATCGGCCCGGTGTCCCGTGCCGTCACGGTCCTTGACGACGGCCGTGACCCGCCCCGGCCGAACCGACACGGCGCCCACCGCTCCCGCGCGCGCGAGCCTGCGGCCCGTCCGCACCTGCTGCCCGTCCAGCGCACCCTCCTCCAGTGCGGCCAGCCACGCCCGCCCCCACCACGACCGCGCGAAACCCCTCCCCAGTGCGGGAGGCGGCGCCTCAAAAGTGCGTTCCCGCTCGCTGTCGTACGCGTTCACCGCGTTCCCCCTCGCAGTTCGACCAGCTCGGCCAGTTCGGCGTTCGACAGTTCCGTGAACCCCGCCTCTCCGGAACCCAGCACGGCGTCGGCGAGTTCGCGCTTGCGGCGCAGCATCCCGGCGATGCGGTCCTCGACCGTGCCCTCCGCGATCAGCCGGTGCACCTGCACCGGCCGGGTCTGTCCGATGCGGTGGGCCCGGTCGGTGGCCTGCGCCTCGACGGCCGGGTTCCACCAGCGGTCGTAGTGCACGACGTGCTCCGCGCGCGTCAGGTTGAGTCCGGTCCCGGCGGCCTTGAGCGACAGCAGGAACACGGGCACCTCGCCGTCCTGGAAGCGCGCCACCATGGCCTCGCGCTCCGCGACGGGCGTGCCGCCGTGCAGGAACCGGGTCGGCACGCCCCGCGCGGCCAGGTGGCGTTCGAGAACCCGTGCCATGCGCACGTACTGCGTGAACACCAGGACGCTCGACCCCTCGGCGAGGATCGTGTCGAGCAGCTCGTCCAGCAGTTCGAGCTTCCCGGAGCGCCCGGCGGTCCTCGGCCGTTCCTCCTTGAGGTACTGCGCCGGGTGATTGCAGATCTGCTTGAGGCCGGTCAGGAGCTTCACGACCAGCCCGCGCCGCGCCATGTCGTCCGCCTCGGCGATCGCCGCGAGCGTCTCGCGCACCACGGCTTCGTACAGGCCCGCCTGTTCCCCGGTCAGGGACACCGGGTGATCGGTCTCGGTCTTGGGCGGCAGCTCGGGCGCGATGCCCGGGTCCGACTTGCGGCGGCGCAGCAGGAACGGGCTCACGAGCCGGGCGAGCCGTGCGGCCGCGGCCGGGTCCCCGCCCTCCTCGACCGCCCGCGCGTACCGGGTGCGGAACGTGCCCAGCCGGCCCAGCAGTCCGGGGGTCGTCCAGTCCAGGATCGCCCACAGCTCCGACAGGTTGTTCTCGACCGGCGTTCCCGTGAGCGCCACGCGCGCGCGTGCCCCGATCGTGCGCAGTGCTCGCGCGGTCTCCGCGTACGGGTTCTTCACGTGCTGCGCCTCGTCCGCCACCAGCAGCCCCCAGGGCACCTCGCCCAGCCGGCCCGCGTCCATGCGCAGGGTGCCGTAGGTGGTGAGGACGAACTCCCCGTCGGCCAGGTCCGCGAGATCGCGGCGCGGCCCGTGGAAGCGGCGCACGGGTGTGCCGGGGGCGAACTTCTCGATCTCCCGCTGCCAGTTGCCCATGAGGGACGTCGGGCAGACCACCAGCGTGGGACCGGCGGCAGAGGGGTCCGCCCGGCGGCGCAGGTGGAGGGCGATCAGGGTGACGGTCTTGCCGAGGCCCATGTCGTCGGCCAGGCAGCAGCCGACCCCCAGGGAGGTGTTCCTGGCCAGCCAGCCGAGGCCGCGTCGTTGGTAGTCGCGCAGCGTCGCGTGGAGCGCGGCGGGCTGTTCCACCGGTTCCTCGTCCTGCGGGCGCGACAGGCGCTCCCGCAGGACCGCGAGCCATCCCGTGGGCAGGACCTCGACGCGACGGCCGTCGACCTCCGTGGAGCCGGTCAGAGCGGCGGCGAGCGCGTCGACCGGGGTCACCTCGCGGTCCCGCCGGACGTGCGCGCGACGCACCTCCTGGGGGTCGATCAGCACCCACCGCTCGCGCAGCCGCACGAGCGGCCGGTTCGCCTCGGCGAGGCGGTCCAGCTCGTCGCGCGTGAGGTGCTGGTCGCCCAGCGCGAACGACCAGCTGAGAGTGAGGAGCGCGTCCGCGGACAGGAACGACGGCGTGTCCGAGGCGGCCCGGTCCGGTCCGGTGAGGTCGTCGGGCGGGCCCACCACCGCGCGGGCGGTGAGCGTGCGGGCCAGTTCCCTGGGCCAGTGCACCTCGACTCCCGCCGTGGCCAGCGCCCGCGATCCTTCTCCCAGGAGTTCCGAGATCTCCTCGTCGACCAGATCGACGGAGTCCGGCACGGCCGCCGACAGCAGGGGCGTGAGCGCGGGCCACGCGCGGGCGGCACGGCGCAGGGCGAGGAGCGCGTCCCTTCGCGCGTGTGGGCCGAACACCGGCCGGCCGGCACCGGAGCCCTGCCAGATCTCTGCGGCGTCCGCGACGAGTGCGGGATCGCTCACGCTGTGCACCTGCGGCACGGCGCGGAAGGACGGTGCCGCCTCCTCGGCACCCGAGGCGAGCCCCGAGATCTCGATCCGCAGCGAAACCCGTACACCGGCGTCGTGGCCGGCCGCCACGTCGGCGGCCCAGGCCCGCAGCTGCGGCACGCGCAGCGGCCCTGGCGCCGCGTAGGCCGGTCCGCCCGTCAGGAGCGGTGCGGCGGGGGAGCGGGGGAGAGTGTCCGCGACCGCGTCCAGGAAGGCCCGCAGCAGCCGTTCCTGGTCCGGCAGCCGCAGCGGCGGGACGTGGTCCAGCGGTAGGGCGTGTGCCTCCGGAGGCATGGCGGCGGCCAGCCGGCGCACCCGCTCGACGTCGTCCGGTCCCAGGGGACCCGCGCGCCAGGCGTCGTGATCGTCCGGGGAGAGACCGGGCAGCAGCAGCCCGCGCGCGGTGAGCTCGAGGGCCGTCAGAGCCGCCGCCCCCCAGAAGGCGACCGCCCGGTGCGCCTCGCGAACGGCACGCGCGCGGGTGAGGACGGGCAGGGCCTCGTGCACCGGCAGCAGCACGGCCGGTACGCGGACCAGTGCCACGCCCGTACCGGAGGGGCGGACGACGGACAGGTCCTCCAGTGAGCCCGCCCCTGGGACGGGCGGGACCTCGCCGTCGTGCTGCCAGAAGGCGAAGCGGCCGGTACGCGCGGGGACGCCGGGCACGAACACCGCGGGCCGACGTGCCAGTTCCATGGTCTCGGACGGTGTTCCGGCGGAAACCCACTGCACGGAGATGCCACTCCTCAAATTTGACTACTGATGTCGGCGGCCGAGGGTACAGCACTCCGCCACCGAACGCGTGCCGCCGCAGGAAGGGCTCCCGCGAGATGCGCGGTCGAGAGGGCTCAGGGGCATCTCGGGGTGGACGTCAGGGACGTCTCAGGGCTGATGCTGGAACCGGGCGCCGCGCAGAGCCGTTCTCACACCAGAGAGCGGCAGTGGCCGCGGAGGAGGCGACGCACATGTCGAAGAACGCGAAGATCGCCGCAGGAGGTGTGGCCGTAGGGCTCCTGTTGCTGATCTGGCTGCCCTGGTGGGCGGCTCTGCTGATCGTGCTGGGGGTTCCGGCCGTGGCGTACCTCGCGCTGGATCCCTCGCAGCGGCGCAGGCTGCGCCGGGTCACGCGCAAGGAGATCGGCCGCTGATCCGCGGGGGCCGCGTCGCGGCCCCCGCCGTCCGGCATACCCGCGGGCTCAGCTGGGCCGTACGGCCATTTTGTCGAGCGCCTCGAGCAGGCCGGGCAGTTCTGGCCCCCGCCCGACCGGGAGCACCTCACCCGGTTCGTCGTCGAGCAGGACGAAGGCGATGTCGTCGGTGCGGGCCACCAGCGACCAGCCGGGGCCGTCCGCGCGCAGCGTGCGCGCGTCACCCGGAGCGAACGAGGAGCGCACGCGCCCCAGCGGAGGCGGTGTCTCCATGTAGGCACGGACCTCCGCGAGGACGCGTCGGACACCACCGTGCCCCGCCGGGGTGTTCCTGCCGTGCTCTTCCCCTTCCCCGCCATGGGCCGGCTCCGCCCCTTCCGGCGCGGGCGCGAACTCGGCGTCGTCGATCTGCTCTCGCCACACCGCCCACTGGAGCGCGATCTCGTCGGCCCCCAGCCGCCGCTGCGCGGGGCCCCAGACGGTCGTGTCCGGCGGACGCAGGGCTGGGCCGTCCGTTGCCTCCGGCTCGGGGTCGTGAGGCGCCGGCACGCCGGGCGCCGCGACGGCCACCGCCAGGGGCCAACCGGGCAGGGCGGCGACCACCGTGCGTTCGTCGGGCGACAGGTCGTACTCCATGCCGCAGTCCCACGACGCGATGGCGACGGCCACCAGCGACACGTCGTCGATGACGACCGTCCACCGGGCGCCCTCGCCGTCCTGGCCCAGCACCAGGCCGTAGCCGTCGGCGAGCGGCGCGAGGCCGAGCGCCGCGCAGGCCTCCGGGTAGTCGTCGCCCAGCACACTCGGGAACTTCGCCGGCGTCAGCAGTACCGCCGTGAGCACGTAGAGCGCATCGTCCGCGGCGGCGACGGCGTCCTCTTCCGTCCCTGCCATCCCAGCCTCCCCGTCGGTTCGTCCATCGGCGCGCACCCTAGTGCGGCGAGAAGGAGCTTGTCACGACTCCTCGACCCGTCCGGAGCTGCAGTTTTCCTGCCGGACAGGGGCGAATCGCCCTCTTGCCGCCGGCAGTGTCACGCCGACGGCAGCCCGAGAAGAGCCCGCGCCACCGTCCGCGGTGACTCATCGCGCTCACGCGCGAGCGCGATCACCGCCCGGCACGCCAGTTCGTTGACCCCGAAGGACAGTGCCTCGGGGGGCACCCAGCCCGCCGCCTCCTCGATCCCGTCCTGATCGTCCTCCGCGCACGCCGCCACGTACGCGGCGGCCGCCTCGAACAGGTTGGGCGCGCGCTTCGTGCCGGATCCCCGAGAATCCCCGGCGGAACGCCCCTCGGCCGGACGCGGCCGCCCGCGCGTGGCGCCGAGAAGCCACCCCCGGATCCTGCGGACCGAGTCGAACATCGCAGACCGCCTTCCCTTGCCCGTTGTGCCGACCGAGCGTTCACCTGCTGTCACTCAGAGTAGAGTCGGAGTTCCGGCGGCAGAAGGGGGACGGAGCGGTGAAGCGCTACGAGCGGCTCGAACGGATCCGGCGCATGGACCCCGTGAAGGAGGCCTCCGAGATCTACCGGCTGACCGTCGCCCACGAGTTCCCCTGGGACGTCACCCGAGCCCTGGAGCTCGCCCTCTACCGCACCTACGCGGTGCCGAGCATCGGCCGTCTGCTCGCGCGCACGGCGGAACTCACGGAGCGCCCGCAGAAACGCTACGACGACACCGCGCTGCTCCTCGACGCCGTCGTCGAGCACGGATTCGACAGCGAACAGGGCCGAACGGCCGTCCGCCGCATCAACCGCATGCACCACAGCTACGACATCAGCGACGACGACATGCGCTACGTGCTCTGCACGTTCGTCGTCGTGCCCAAGCGCTGGATCGACGCCTACGGATGGCGCAGGCTGTCCCGCCACGAGATCGTCGCCTCCATCGTCCACTACCGCACCCTCGGGCACCGGATGGGCATCAAGGGCGTCCCCTCGTCCTACGAGGAGTTCGAGACATTCCTCGACGCCTACGAGGAGGCCCACTTCGCCTGGGACGAGGGCGCGCGGGCGGTCTCGGACGCCACCCTCGACCTGATGGCCTCCTGGTACCCGAGGCCGCTCGCCCCCGTGCTGCGCACCGCCACCCTCGCCCTGCTGGACGAACCGCTCCTGCGGGCCTTCCGGTACACCCCGCCCGCCCCCGTCACGCGCGCGCTGGTCCGTCGGGCCGTACGCGCGCGTGGACGTGCCGTCCGACTCCTCCCGCCGCGCCGCACACCGCACTTCGCGCGCCAGAACCGGGAGATCAGGAGTTACCCGGACGGCTACCGCCTCGAGCAGTTGGGCACCCGGCCGACGCCCGGACTGCGGGGCTGCCCCGTACGGCACGGTGACGGCTCAGCCTTCCAGTGACGTCAGGGTTTCGCGCAACCACGCGAGTTCGGCCCGCGAGGTCGCCCGGGCGACGGTCAGGACACCCCGCCGGAACGGGTCGTCCAACTCCTCCGCTCGCAGGGCCCGTTCGCCGTCGTAGAAGAAGCTCGCCGGCTCTTCGAGGAAGGCCAGCCGACGGCGCAGCAACGCTGCCTGGGCCGGGGCGTCGTCCAGGTGCCGCAGGAAGGCGAGCACCGTGAACCACCGGTTCTCGTCGGTGATGTCCCGCTGGTCGGGCTCGGCGAGCCGGCGGCGCAGCTCGAGTCGTCCCTCGCGAGTGAGGCTCAGAACGTGCCGGGGAGCGGCCACGGCGCCCGGCTCCGTGGCGCGCACCAGCAACCCCGCTCTCTCCAGGCGCTTGATCGCCGGATACAAGGTGCTCTCGGCCACGGGCCGCACATGGCCGGTCAGCGCCGAGATGCGCTTGCGCAGTTCGTAGCCGTGCAGCGGGGCGTCGTACAGGAAGCCGAGGATGGCGAGCTCCAGCATGACCGCATTCTGCCGCATCGGCGCAGTACCTCTTATGGGCACTACATCGGGAACAAACTATATCGCTGGCGTAATACATCGGTGGCGAAGTATGCTCGATGTGTTCGAGTCGATGACGGCGCGCCGGGGAGGCAGCGATGCGGCAGGCCGAGTTCGGTCCCGGCGGGAGCAGGATCCGCTGGACGGAGACACCGGGTGAGGAGCCCGCGCGCGTGTACGTGCACGGCCTGGGGGCCGCCTCGGCCGTCTACCACGCGCATGTGGCGGCCCGGCCCGAACTCGCGGGCCGGCGCAGCCTGTTCGTGGACCTGCCCGGACACGGCATCAGCGACCGGCCACAGGACTTCGGCTACACGCTCGAGGAGCACGCCGACGCGTTGGCCGCGGCGCTGGACGCGGCGGGCGTCACGGGTGCCGAGCTGGTCGCTCACAGCATGGGCGGTTCCGTGGCGATCGTCCTCGCCCACCGCCGGCCCGACCTGGTCGCACGGCTGGTCCTCACCGAAGCCAACCTCGACGCCTTCCCGCCCATGACCGCGGGCAGCAGCGGCATCGCCTCCTATACGGAGGACGAGTTCGTCCACAGCGGCCACGCGCGCGTGCTCGACGGAGTCGGACCGCTGTGGGCGGCGACCATGCGGTTGGCCGACCCGCGAGGCCTGCACCGTACCGCCGTCGGGCTGCGACGAGGATCCCGACCGGTCATGCGGAAGATCCTCATGGGACTCGACAAGGTCGAGCGCGTCTACCTGCAAGGCGAGTCGAGCGGTCCGCTCGACGGTGCCGACGCCCTGAGAACGGCGGGTGTACGGGTCGAGACCGTGCCGACCGCAGGGCACAACGTCATGTTCGACAACCCCGACGCCTTCGTGAAGGCTGTCGCCGGAGACACGTGAGCCTCAGCCCTCGCGCACGGCCAGCGCCAGGAACCGGGCGTCCTCGTCGACGTACGACGTCATGCGCCACCCCGAGCCCGCGAGCAGCGGCCGCAGGTTCGGCTCGGCACGCAGGTCGTTCGGGGTGATACTGCGGCCCTGGCGCGCCGCGAGGGCCGCCCTGCCGATCGGGTGGAAGAGGGCCAGCGCGCCGCCGGGACGGACCACCCGCGCCAGTTCGCGCAGGTTCCGCGAGGGGTCGGGCAGGTGGGCGACGAGACCTGCGGCGAACACCGCGTCGAGCGAACCGGAGCGCAGGGGGAGCGCGGTGACATCGGCGAGCAGCAGTCGCCCGGCACGGTCACGTCCGGCCCGCACGGCGGCTTCCAGCATCGCCGGGGTCAGATCCACCCCGACGACGATCCCGGAGGGCCCCACGGCGTCGCGCAGCGGTGGCAGGGCCCGTCCGGTGCCACAGCCCGCGTCGAGCACGCGGCCGCCCCCGTGCAGACCGAGTTCCGCGACTGCGGCCGCGTAGGCGGGGGCGTCGTCGGGGAACCGGCTGTCCCAGTCCGCCGCGCGCGGGGTGAAGAACTCCTGGACGTGTGTGTGGTCGTCGCTCATGTTCCGCATGATCCCTCACCGGTGCGGAGGGCGCCTTGGCGTACGCGTTCGAGCGGGAGGCGATCGGCCCGGCGCATTTCCGTCTCGGCACCCCGGGCCAGGACCGCTTCTGGTTCCTGTGGAACGAACTCTCCCAGGGAGCACCGGGCGCCGTGGTGCTCGCCGGCACCCGGAGGCTGGAGGACTGCCTCCCCGCGGTCGACTACTTCGAGCATCGGCACATCCCCTTCGTGGTGACCGTCAACCGCTTCACCGGAGCGCACTCCCACGGCGCCTCGGAGGTGTCCCGCGCCCTCGACCTGGACCGGGGAACCCCGGTCGTCCCGTGTGACGCCCGCGACCGCGACTCGGGGAAGGAGGTGCTGATCCGGCTCGTCGAGTACGCCGGGCGGATGCACACCGCCCGGATCCTCGACTCCGTGAGCTGAGGGAGGACGCCCTTCGCGTCAGTCCGCCACGGCCCTCTGCGCCAGGACCTTCTCGATCCCGACGCGGACCAGCAGTTCGCCCGGGACGCCGTTGCGGGCCCCGAACGCCTCGGCCCGGTCCTCTCCCACGTACCGCGCCGCGATACGGGTCGCCCACAGCCGCACCTGGTCGAGGTCCTCCGAGATCCGGGCTCGCCCCTGCAGCACCACGAAGTCGAACGGCGGCCGGTCGTCGTCCACGCACAGGGCGACCCGGCCGTCCCGCGCCAGATTGCGCCCCTTCACCGTCTCCTTACCGGTGTTGAACACCACCTCGTCCCCGTCGAGCAGGAACCAGACGGGTGCCACGTGCGGGCTTCCGTCGGCCCGTACCGTCGACAGCTTTGCGGTGCGGGTGCCCTGCGAGACGAACGCCCGCCATTCCTCGTCGGTCATCTTCTGTGCCATGCCCCCATCCTCCTTGCCCGGCGGCCGGAGGTGGGGAAGGCTGGCGGACGGACCTGTCGGCCAGGCGGGAACATCACACGGGGAAACGTCACGGGGAGACGGATCATGGCACAGAAGCAGAGCCTGGGATGGCTGCTGGACGACCTGACCGAGCGCGTCGAACAAGTGCACCACGCGCTGGTCCTGTCCAACGACGGGCTGGTGGCGGGCGCGAGCACGGGACTGCGCAGGGAGGACGCCGAGCACCTCGCCGCAGTCTCGTCCGGACTGCACAGCCTCGCCAAGGGATCCGGCCGTCACTTCGGTGTCGGCGGGGTGCGCCAGACGATGGTCGAGTTCGACGACGCGGTGCTGTTCGTCACGGCCGCCGGCAGCGGCAGCTGTCTCTGCGTGCTCAGCACGGCCGAGGCCGACATGGGACAGATCGCCTACGAGATGGCCCTGCTCGTCAATCGCGTCGGAGAGCACCTCGCCGTCGACGCGCGCCGACCCGACAGCGACCCCTATCCGCACCTCTGACCTGCGTGTTCGCTTTCCCCGTGGACTTATCCACAGGCCGCCAAGAGTTTCGCGAATCCGGCTACGGTTTTTCCCGAGGCCACCGCGGACGGCGCGGGGCCCCGCACTCCACGGGGGAGACCGACCATGTCAGGCAACACCGTCGCGTCACCGCACGCCCTCTCCTGCACCTACAGCCGCGCGGCACGGGAACTGGGCCTCAAGCGCAGCCAGTTCGATCTCGCCGTGCACCTCGGACGCATCAGGACCGTGCCCGACGAAGGAGGCGGGGGCCGCCGGGTGGCCCGCGCCGAGATCGACCGCCTGCGCGCGGCACCCGGCTTCCCCGACGCCCTGACCAGGAGCGTCGAGGCCGTCGGCACCACCGAGGCGGCAGCCGTCATGCGGGTGCCCCCGAGCCGGTTCACCCGCTTGGCCAGGATGGGGTTCCTGGTGCCCGTGACGTTCTATCCGAATCGCTACCGTGCCGTCGTATGGCTCTATCTCGCCGATGAACTAAGGCAGTTCGCCGGCGACGAGGACAACGCCACCCTGCTGACGGGCCGTGCGCCCGAGGGGATGCGGGAGCAGTTGGCCGCCGGACTGGACCTGCGGGCCCGGAACTGGCGCGGGCGGCACCTCGGATCCCTGCTGCGGCAGGCCGAGGGTCCCTGGCAGCGGGCGGGCGCCCTGGCCGCCCTCCTGGACCCGGCACAGGTCGCCGACATCGCCAGGGACCCCTACGAACGCTCCCACCTGAACCGCTTCCGGCCCGGACCCCCGACGCACAGCGTCCCGGGTTCACCGGCAGCGCGGCTGGCGGAGAGGATCATGACGGCGGCCGACCCCGACGAGATCGCCTGGCTGCGCTCCGACCTGGCGCACGCCCTCGAACTGGCCCGCGCACACCGACCGGCACCACGACCCGCCGCGAAGCCCGCCCCGCCACGGCCGGCCGGGAAACGGGAGCAGGCTCCGCGGACCGATCGGCCCAGGACCGGACTCCTGGGCCGGCTGCTCCGCAGAAGCGTCCGAGACGCCCGGGCCTACAGCTTCCGGAACAGGCCCTCCTGCACGACGGACACCAGCAGTCGCCCCTGAAGGTCGTAGATCCGCCCGCGGGCCAGACCGCGACCCCCGATCGCGACGGGCGACTCCTGGTCGTAGAGGAACCACTCGTCCGCGCGGAACGGCCGGTGGAACCACATCGCGTGGTCCAGGGACGCCATGTCGAAGTTCCGGGGCCCCCACAGCGGTTCGACCGGAAGACGCACGGCGTCCAGGAGAGTCATGTCGCTGGCGTACGTCAGGGCGCAGGTGTGCACCAGCGGATCGTCACCCAGCGGACCGACGGCACGCATCCAGACCGCACTGCGCGGCTCGGCGTCCTTGATCTCCTCGGAGCTCCAGCGCAGCCGGTCCGCGTACCGGATGTCGAAGGGCTGCCGTCGCGCCATCCGCTCCAGCTGCTCCGGCAGTGCCCCCAGATGTGCCCGGACCTCCTCGGTGACCGTCGGCAGGGACTCCGGATCCGGCACCTCGCGGGCCGGTGGCAGCTGGTGCTCGAAGGGACCTTCCTCAGGTTTGTGAAAGGAGGCGGTGAGATTGAAGATCGTGCGTCCCTGCTGCACCGCGGTGACCCGGCGGGTCGTGAACGACCGCCCGTCCCGAACCCGTTCGACCTGGTACACGATCGGCACCCCCGGCTGGCCCGGCCGAAGGAAGTACGCGTGCAGCGAGTGCACGGGCCGGTCGCCCTCCGTCGTCCGGCCGGCCGCCACCAGCGCCTGGCCGGCGACCTGTCCGCCGAAGACCCGCTGCAGCGACTCCTGCGGGCTGCGGCCGCGGAAGATGTTGACCTCGATCTGCTCGAGGTCCAGCAGGTCCACGAGCCTCTCGGCCGGATTCGTCATGTGTGTGCTTCTCCTGTGCGGTGTCTGCCTCGTCCTGTACTCACAACTGGCCGACGTCGGTGACACGGACCACCGCGCGACCCTCGGCGTCCGACGCCGCCAGGTCGACCTCCGCGCTGATGCCCCAGTCGTGATCGTCGTTCGGATCGTCGAAGATCTGACGGACCCGCCACAGTCCGTGCTGCGGCTCCTCCTTGATGACCAGCAGCTTGGGGCCGCGGGCGTCCGGACCGGTACCGAGGTCGTCGTACTCGTCCCAGTACTTGTCCATCGCCTCGCCCCACGCGTCGGCGTCCCAGCCGGACTCACCGTCCATCTCGCCCAACTCGTCGACATGATCGAGGGCGGCGAGTTCGACACGGCGGAACATCGCGTTGCGGACGAGGACACGGAAGGCACGCGCGTTGGCGGTGACGGGCTTGACCTCGTCGGCCTTCTCCTGGGCCTCCTCGGCGGTCATCTCCTCCGGGTTGGCCAGCTGCTCCCATTCGTCCAGCAGACTGGAGTCGACCTGCCGCACCATCTCGCCGAGCCACTCGATCAGATCCTGCAGGTCCTCCGACTTCAGGTCGTCCGGGACCGTGTGATCGAGCGCCTTGTAGGCGCTCGCCAGGTAGCGCAGCACGATGCCCTCGGTGCGGGCCAGCTCGTAGTGCGACACCAGCTCGGTGAACGACATCGCCCGCTCGTACATGTCACGGATCACCGACTTCGGCGACAGCGGATGGTCACCCACCCACGGGTGACTCCTGCGGTACGTGTCGTACGCGTGGAACAGCAGCTCCTCCAGCGGCTTCGGGTACGTGATGTCCTGGAGACGCTCCATGCGCTCCTCGTACTCCACACCGTCCGACTTCATCGCGGCGACCGCCTCGCCGCGCGCCTTGTTCTGCTGGGCCGCGAGGATCTGCCGCGGGTCGTCCAGCGTGGACTCCACGACGGAGACCATGTCGAGCGCGTACGACGGCGACTCCGGGTCCAGCAGCTCGAACGCGGCCAGTGCGAAGGTGGACAGCGGCTGGTTCAGTGCGAAGTCCTGCTGGAGGTCCACCGTCAGGCGGACGACGCGGCCCGTGGCGTCCGGCTCGTCGAGCTTCTCCACGATCCCGCCGTCCAGCAGCGAACGGTAGATCGCGATCGCGCGCCGGATGTGCCGCAGCTGCTGCTTGCGCGGCTCGTGGTTGTCCTCCAGCAGGTGCCGCATCGCCTCGAAGGCGTTGCCGGGGCGTGCGATGACCGACAGCAGCATCGTGTGCGTCACCCGGAAGCGGGAGGCCAGCGGCTCCGGGTCGGAGGCGATGAGCTTCTCGAAGGTGCTCTCGGTCCAGCCGACGAAGCCCTCGGGCGCCTTCTTGCGGACCACCTTGCGGCGCTTCTTCGGATCGTCGCCGGCCTTCGCGAGCGCCTTCTCGTTCTCGACGACGTGCTCGGGCGCCTGCGCGACCACCAGGCCCGCCGTGTCGAAGCCGGCCCGACCGGCCCGGCCCGCGATCTGGTGGAACTCACGGGCCCGCAGCGTGCGGACACGGCTGCCGTCGTACTTCGTCAGCGCCGTGAACAGCACGGTGCGGATCGGCACGTTGACGCCGACGCCGAGCGTGTCCGTCCCGCAGATCACCTTCAGCAGGCCGGCCTGGGCGAGCTTCTCCACGAGTCGCCGGTACTTGGGGAGCATGCCGGCGTGGTGCACGCCGATGCCGTGCCGTACGTAACGCGAGAGGTTGCGGCCGAATTTGGTGGTGAAGCGGAAGTTCCCGATCAGCTCGGCGATCCGCTCCTTCTCCTCGCGCGAACACATGTTGATGCTCATCAGCGCCTGCGCCCGCTCCACCGCCTGCGCCTGAGTGAAGTGCACGATGTACACGGGAGCCTGCTTCGTCTCCAGCAGCTCGGTGAGCGTCTCCGTGAGCGGCGTGAAGCGGTACTCGTAGGACAGCGGTACGGGCCGGGTCGCCGAGCGGACCACCGCGGTGGGCCGGCCGGTGCGCCGGGCGAGGTCCTTCTCGAAGAAGGACACGTCGCCGAGCGTGGCCGACATGAGGATGAACTGGGCCTGTGGCAGTTCCAGGATCGGGATCTGCCAGGCCCAGCCGCGATCACCCTCCGCGTAGAAGTGGAACTCGTCCATGACGACCTGGCCGACGTCCGCGTGCCTGCCGTCGCGCAGCGCGATCGACGCGAGCACCTCGGCGGTGCAGCAGATGACCGGGGCGTCGGCGTTGACGGACGCGTCACCGGTGAGCATGCCGACGTTCTCCGTGCCGAAGATCTTGCACAGCTCGAAGAACTTCTCCGACACCAGCGCCTTGATCGGAGCGGTGTAGAAGGTGACCTCGTCGCGGGCGAGAGCCGCGAAGTGCGCACCCGCCGCGATCATGCTCTTGCCGGAGCCGGTCGGCGTCGACACGATCACGTTCGCCCCGGAGACCGCCTCGATCAGCGCCTCCTCCTGATGGGGGTAGAGCGTCAGACCGCGCTCCTGGGCCCAGGACTCGAAGGCTTCGTACAGGGCGTCGGGATCTGCGGTCGGCGGCAGCTGATCGATGAGGGTCACGCCCCCATCTTGCCTGCCCCGGTGCGCAACGGGGGAATCGGATGCGGGACCGAAGATCACGGCAGCTACGCTGTGTCGCCGACGGAGCGTCATCGCACCCGTTCAACTGGACAGCGGCGCACGAGGAATGGGGCGGGCAACGGCCATGATGGGACCAGCACACTCACTGTCGGGCGCCGCCGCCTGGCTCGGCGTCGGCGCGGCGGCGGCCGCGGCCGGCCACTCGATGCCGTGGCCGGTGCTGCTCGCCGGCGCGCTGATCTGCGCCGGCGCTGCTCTGGCCCCGGACCTCGACCACAAGGCCGCGACGATCTCCCGCGCCTTCGGACCCCTCTCGCGCTGGCTGTGCGAGATCGTGGACAAGCTCTCCTACGCCGTCTACAAGAGCACGCGCAAGCAGGGCGACCCGCGCCGCTCCGGCGGGCACCGCACCCTGACGCACACCTGGCTGTGGGCGGTGACGATCGGCGCGGGCTGCTCGGCGCTGGCGATCACCGGCGGACGCTGGGCGGTTCTCGCGCTGCTCTTCGTCCACATGGTCCTGGCGATCGAGGGCCTGCTGTGGCGGGCGACGCGGGGGTCCAGCAGCGACGTGCTGGTGTGGCTGCTGGCGGCGGCGAGCGCGTGGATCATCGCCGGCTTGCTGGACAAGCCGGGCAACGGATCGGACTGGCTGTTCACGGACCCGGGCCAGGAGTACCTCTGGCTCGGACTGCCGATCGTGCTCGGCGCCCTGGTCCACGACATCGGGGACGCGCTGACCGTCTCGGGCTGTCCGGTTCTGTGGCCCATCCCGATCGGGCGCAAGCGCTGGTACCCGATCGGTCCGCCCAAGGCGATGCGGTTCCGGGCCGGAAGCTGGGTCGAGCTGAAGGTGCTGATGCCCGTGTTCATGGTGCTCGGAGGCGTGGGCGGCGCGGCCGCGCTCAACTACATCTGAGCCGTGCCGGGGCGAGTCCTGCCGGGGCCGACGGGATCGGCTCAGGTCGGCGTGCCTTCCCCGTAGCGCCGTTCGAAGCGGGCGATGCGGCCTTCCGTGTCCACGGTGCGGGCCTTGCCGGTGTGGAACGGGTGGCTCTCCGAGGAGATCTCGACATCCACGAGGGGGCAGGTCTCCCCGTCGTCCCACTCGATCGTCTGGTCGCTGGCCGCGGTGGACCGGGTCAGGAAGGCGCAGCCGGCCGTGCGGTCACGGAAGACGACCGAGTGGTGGTCGGGGTGCTTGTCCTGCTGCATGCGTGCTCCTCGGACAGTGCGCGCGGTGGGTGCGGGGCCGGCCGGCACGGGTGGGCCGCGGCGGCCGGACCGGACGGACGGCGCCGATCAGCCGGGCAGAGCGTCCTCGTCGACGATGTGCATCGCCGCCTCCTCCGCGGAGGAGGCGGCGCCGTCGATACCGACGTCGGTGGCGACCAGCGCACTCTCCTCGTCTTCGTGGGCTCCCTCGTCCGGTGCGACGAGTCGGCCGGAGCGGACGGCGCCGACCTCGTTGTCCAGGAGTTCCCCGTCGGTGCCGTCGCAGTCGCCGAGGCCGTCGCCGTCGGGTGCGACGAGGTCGGGCAGTTCCTCCGCGAGCCGCTGGTCCAGGGTCTCGCCCTGCCGGCGCTCCGCGGCCGTCACGCCGGAGTGCTCCACGGCCCAGGGCCGCTCAGGAGGCGACCATCCCCGGTCCAGGGGATCGCCGACGCCGTCGTTCTCCAGAGTGTCCTCCGCGTCGAGAAGTCCGGCGTCGTCCTGGATCTCGGAGGCGTCGGGCTGGTAGACGTCGTCTCCCCATCCGTCGGCGCTGTTCACGGGTACCTCCAGGGGGTGACGGGCCCATCCTCACCGCGGGGTCGGCGGTGGGCGACCGTGGCACGGGACACCGGCCGGTGGCGGTGCGCGCCGGACCGGCCGGCCCGGCTGCCTGCCGCGTGGGGTGCCGCTCTCCAGCGTTCCACCCCCCTTCGGGAGTGCGCAACGCCAGAACCGCGCCGGCGCGCTCGGACGCGGGCTGACGGCCTCCCCCCGGCGCCGTCGGCGGGGGGCGACTGCGGTGGTCCGCCGACGGGGGCCCCGCAGGTCTCGCACAGCGTCGCCGGCCCGGTGCGGTGACCGCCTCCCGTTCGTCCGGCGGTGATCCGGCCTCGTGGAGCAGCCGCCCGTCCCGCAGTGGCCCGGCCGCCGTGCCCGCCCGGGCGAGCCGGGCGGCCGGCTCCCACCTGCCTGTCCGGTTGCGGGCCGGCCCCTACCGGTTCCTGTCCGTCCGAGTCCCGAATCCGCCTCCTCAGCCGTGCCAGGACCGCCACAGTGCCGCGTAGGCCCCGTCCGCGGCGACCAGCTCTGCGTGGCTGCCCAGCTCGCTGATGCGCCCGTTCTCCACGACGGCGATGACGTCCGCGTCGTGCGCGGTGTGGAGGCGGTGGGCGATGGCGACCACGGTGCGGCCGTCCAGGACGCGGGCGAGAGAGCGCTCCAGATGACGGGCGGCGCGCGGGTCGAGCAGCGAGGTCGCCTCGTCCAGGACCAGCGTGTGCGGGTCGGCGAGGACCAGGCGGGCCAGCGCGACCTGCTGGGCCTGTGCCGGGGTGAGCACGTGCCCGCCCGAGCCGACCTCCGTGTCCAGGCCGTCGGGCAGAGCGCCTGCCCAGCCGTCGGCGTCGACCGCGGTGAGCGCCGCCCACAGCGCGGCCTCCTCCGCCGGCCCGGCGTCGGCCGGATCCGGCCGGTCCTCCTCGAGGCGGGTGTGGGGCAGGGCCAGCCGCAGGTTGTCGCGCAGCGAGCCGACGAAGACGTGGTGCTCCTGGTTGACGAGCGCCACGTGCGAGCGGACGCGTTCGGCGGTCATCCGGGACAGTTCCGCGCCACCGAGGGCGACCCGGCCGTCCCTGGGCGCGTAGATGCCCGCGAGGAGCCGGCCCAGCGTGGACTTGCCCGCGCCCGAGGGCCCGACGAGGGCCAGCCGGGTGCCGGGCGCGACCTCCAGGGACACCTGGCGCAGCACGTCGACGCCCTCGCGGTAGCCGAAGTGGACCCGGTCGGCGAGCACGTCCCGCCCGTCCGGTTCCAGCCCGGAGTCACCGGCGTCCGGCTCGATGTCGCGCACCCCGACGAGCCTGGCCAGCGACACCTGCGCGACCTGGAGCTCGTCGTACCAGCGCAGGATCAGGTTCACCGGGTCGACGAGCATCTGGGCGAGCAACGCGCCCGTGGTCAGCTGACCGACCTCGATCCAGCCCTGCAGGACGAACACCCCGCCGAGCATGAGGACCGAACCCAGGACGGTGACGTGCACGAGGTTGATGACCGGGAAGAGGACCGACCGCAGCCACAGCGTGTAGTCCTCCCAGGCCGTCCACTGCTTGATCCGCAGTTCCGACAGTCCCACGCGCCGGTCGCCCAGGCGGTGGGCCTCGACGGTACGGCCGGCGTCCACGGTCTCGGCGAGGGCGGCGGAGACGGAGGCGTAACCGGCGGCCTCCGAGCGGTAGCCTGCCGGGGCCCGCCTGAAGTACCAGCGGCAGCCCACCACCAGCAGGGGCACCGCGACCAGTACGGCCGGTGCCAGCGGCGGAGCGGTCACGACGAGTCCGCCGAGCAGCAGTGCCGCCCACATCACGCCGATCGTCAGTTGCGGCACGGCCTCGCGCATGGCGTTGGCCAGCCGGTCGATGTCGGTGGTGATGCGCGACAGCAGGTCGCCCGTGCCGGCCCGCTCCAGCACGCCCGGCGGCAGGCGCACCGCCCGGACGAGGAAGTCCTCGCGCAGGTCGGCCAGCATGCGCTCGCCGAGCATCGCGCCGCGCAGCCTCACCTGCCGCACGAAGACTGCCTGGACGACCAGGGCGAGGGTGAACAGCGTCGCTGTCAGGCCCAGGTGGAGTTCGCGGGCTCCTTCCGACAGCCGCTCCACGACGTCGCCGAGCAGCCACGGGCCCACCATCGAGGCGACGGTGGCGACCGTGTTGACGGCCAGGAGGATCCCGAACGCACGCCGGTGCCGACGCAGCAGTTCGGCCACGTAGGCGCGTACGGTCGCGGGGGCGCCGACGGGCAGCGTGTTGGCTGTCGTCGGTGCCGCCGGGTCGTAGGCCGGTGGCGCCACGCCGATCATGCGGACTCCTCGATCTCGTGCCGTTCTGCGTCTTGCAGTCCGTGCAGCCCGTGCAGTTCGTGCAGTTGTTCGTCCAGCGCACCGCTCACCGAGGTCTCCTCGTCGGTCTCGCGGGTGACCACCGCGCGGTACCGCGGCTCGGTACGCAGCAGTTCGCGGTGCACGCCGGCGGCGACGGCCAGGCCCTCGTGGACGAGGACCACCCGGTCGGCCCGGTCCAGCAGCAGCGGGGACGAGGTGAACAGGACCGTGGTGCGCCCCGTCCTGATCTCCCGCAGCCCCTCGGCGATCCGTGCCTCGGTGTGCGAGTCGACGGCGGAGGTGGGCTCGTCCAGGACGAGGACCTCCGGGTCCGTGAACAGTGACCGGGCCAGCGCCAGCCGCTGGCGCTGGCCGCCCGACAGGGAGCGTCCTCGCTCGGTGATGTGGGCGTCCAGCGGATCGTCCACGTCCAGCGAGCCCTGGACGAGGGCGTCGAGGACGTCCCCGCACCGGGCGGCCGCCAGCGCCTCGGCCGCGCCGACAGCGCCCGAGGCGGGCACGTCGAGCAGGTCGCGCAGGGAGCCCGACAGCAGCACCGGGTCCTTGTCCTGGACGAGGACGGCGGTGCGCGCGCTGCCCAGCGGCAACTCGTCCAGCGGGACCCCGCCGAGCAGCACGGACGGACCGCTCTCGGCAGGGTGTCCGCCGAGGCGTTCGGCCAGTCGTCCGGCGGTGTCCGGGTCGCCGCACACCACGGCGGTGAGCCGTGCGGCCGGGGCGAGCAGGCCGGTGGCCGGGTCGTACAGGTCACCGGAGGGCAGGTCCGCGGCGCGTGATCCACCCGCGTCCGTGACCCGCTCCATCGACAGGACGCGGGCGGCGCGTTTCGCCGACGGACGGGAGAAGGAGTAGGCCATCGCGATCTCCTCGAAGTGCCTGAGGGGATAGGCCAGGACCATGACGGAGCTGTAGACGGTGACGAGTTCGCCGACGGAGATGCGGCCCGCGCGGGCCAGGTGGACGCCGTGGAACACGACCGCGATCAGCAGCAGTCCCGGCAGCAGGACCTGGATGGCGCTGATCAGTGACCACATGCGGGCACTGCGCACGGCCGCGTGACGGACTTCCTGGGAGGCGCGGCGGTAGCGGTCGAGGAAGAGGTCCTCGCCGCCGATGCCGCGCAGTACCCGCAGGCCCGCCACGGTGTCGGAGGCGAGTTCGGTGGCGCGTCCGGCCTTCTCCCGTTGAAGGTCGGCCCGGCGGGTCGCGCGGGGCAGCAGGGGCAGCGCCGCGAAGGCGACGACGGGCAGGCCCACGGCGACGACGACGCCGAGGGCCGGCTGGTAGACCACCAGGCCGACACAGACGAACACGACCGTGAGGGCGGCCGCCGTGAAGCGGGAGACGGCCTCGACGAACCAGCCGATCTTCTCGACGTCGCCGGTGGAGACGGCGACGACCTCCCCGGCCGCGACCCGCCGACTGAGCGCGGAGCCCAATTGTGAGGCCTTGCGGGCGAGGAGCTGCTGGACGCGAGCGGCCGCGGTGATCCAGTTGGTGACCGCGGCGCGGTGCAGGAAGGTGTCCCCGAGCGCGGTGGCGGCGCCGAACAGGGCCATCAGCCCACCGGCGAGGGCCAGCCGGGCGCCGGAGCGGTCGACGACCGCCTCGATGGCGAACCCGACGCAGAACGGCTGTGCCGAGACGGCCATGAAGTGCAGCAGGCCCCAGGCCAGGGAGGTGAGCTGGCCGCCCAGTTGGTTGCGTCCGAGCCACCACAGGAATCGGGGCCCCGAGCGGGCGTCGGGCACACCCGGGTCTGGATAGGGAAGGTCTCGGATCTTCATGACGTCCCAGTGGCTCGTGTCAGGGATGGGGGAGGGGACCGCGGCGAGCGGCGACAGCAAACCGTGAAAGGTTCGCTCCGCAGGGTGGTCTGGATCAACCGGTTTTCCGCGGCACCGCGTGGTTCCGGCCGCCACCTGAGGCGGTCACCGTCCCGAGGAACCCGCCGCCGGTGACCAGGGCGGCCGGCCAGTCGCCGGAAAGTCGTCCCCGAAGGCGGCGTCCGCCCCTCCGGCATCCCGGAGGGGCGGACGCCGCCTGCCCTCATGTGGTGCGTGAACGCCTCAGCAGTGAGGAGCCGCCGCCCCGCCGATCAACGTGTCCAGCAGATCCCCGAGCACCACTCGCTCCACGTCCGTCAGGGGGGCCAGGATCTCCCGCGCCGCCGACTGACGTGCCCGGTGCAGTTCGCGCAGCGTGGCGCGGCCCGCGTCGGTCAGCTCGATCCGGATCACCCGGCGGTTGGTCGGGTCGGGCACCCGGCGGACCTTGCCGTGCGCCTCCAGCCCGTCGACCAGCGTGGTCACCGCCCGCGGTACGACCTCCAGGCGTTCGGCGAGGTCCGTCATCCGCGGCGGTGCGCTGAAATGGGAGAGGGTGCGCAGCAGGCGGGACTGGGCGGGTGTGATGCCCAGGTCCGACAGCTCCAGATGGTGCTTCTGGATGCGGTGCACCCGACGGGTGAACCGCAGCAGCTGCTCGGCGAGCGCGCCGTCGGGATCGGAGGTGGTCATGCGGGAACAATATCAGGACCCCGCTCATTGTGAGTGTAGGTAACAATGAGCTACGCTCTCTGTGTCCCGCTCGCCTCGTCTCACCTCCCGTAGGAGCCCATGCACCCCGACACGCCAGATTCCTGGAACCCGTCCGGCGACACCGGGGAACACCCCCGGCAGGTACGCCGCATCCTGAGACTCTTCCGTCCCTACCGCGGGCGGCTCGCGGTCGTCGGCCTGCTCGTCGCCGCCTCCTCGCTCGTCTCGGTGGCCACGCCGTTCCTGCTGAAGGAGGCTCTGGACGTCGCCATCCCCGAAGGCCGCACCGGCCTGCTGAGCCTGCTCGCCCTCGGCATGATCCTCAGTGCCGTCCTCGCCGGGGTCTTCGGCGTCCTCCAGACGCTGATCTCCACCACGGTCGGCCAGCGCGTGATGCACGACCTGCGCACCGCCGTCTACGGCCGCCTCCAGAGCATGTCGCTCGCGTTCTTCACGCGCACGCGCACCGGCGAGGTCCAGTCCCGCATCGCCAACGACATCGGCGGCATGCAGGCGACCGTCACCTCCACCGCCACCTCCCTGGTCTCCAATTTCACCAGCGTCGTCGCCACGATCGTCGCGATGGTCGCCCTCGACTGGCGTCTCACCGTCGTCTCGCTGCTCCTGCTGCCGGTGTTCGTGTGGATCAGCCGCCGCGTCGGGAACGAACGGCGGAAGATCACCACCCAGCGGCAGAAACAGATGGCCGGGATGGCCGCGACGGTCACCGAATCGCTCTCGGTGAGCGGCATCCTGCTCGGCCGCACCATGGGCCGCGCCGACTCCCTCACCCACTCCTTCGCCGACGAGTCCGAGCGCCTCGTCGACCTCGAAGTGAGGTCGAGCATGGCCGGCCGCTGGCGCATGGCCGTCATCGGCATCGTCATGTCGGCCATGCCGGCCGTCATCTACTGGACCGCGGGCCTGACGATGGGGCTCGGCGGACCCGGTGCCTCCCTGGGCACGATCGTCGCCTTCGTCTCGCTCCAGCAGGGCCTGTTCCGCCCCGCCGTCAGCCTTCTGTCGACCGGCGTGCAGATCCAGACCTCCCTCGCGCTCTTCCAGCGCATCTTCGAGTACCTCGACCTGCCCGTCGACATCACCGAGCGGGCGGACCCGGTCCACCTCGACCAGATCAAGGGCGAGGTCCGCTTCGAGCACGTGGAGTTCCGCTACGACGGCGACGACGACACGGTCGCCCCCGTCCTCGAGGGCATCGACGTGACCGTCCCGGCCGGCAGCAGCCTCGCCGTCGTCGGGCCGACCGGCGCGGGCAAGTCCACGCTGGGCTACCTGGTGCCGCGTCTGTACGACGTGACCGGCGGCCGGGTCACCATCGACGGGGTCGACGTCCGCGACCTCGACTTCGACACCCTCGCGCGCGCGGTCGGGGTCGTCTCGCAGGAGACGTACCTCTTCCACTCCTCGATCGCGGACAACCTGCGCTTCGCCAAGCCGGACGCCAGCGACGAGGAACTGCACGCCGCGGCGCGGGCGGCCCAGATCCACGACCACATCGCCGCACTGCCCGACGGGTACGACACGGTCGTGGGCGAGCGAGGCCACCGTTTCTCCGGTGGTGAGAAGCAGCGCCTGGCCATCGCCCGCACCATCCTGCGAGACCCGCCGGTGCTGATCCTCGACGAGGCGACCAGCGCCCTGGACACCCGGACCGAGCACGCCGTCCAGGAGGCCATCGACGCGCTCTCGGCCGACCGCACCACGCTCACCATCGCCCACCGACTGTCCACCATCCGCAGCGCCGACCAGATCGTGGTCCTGGACTCCGGCCGATTGGCCGAACGGGGTACGCACGAGGAACTGTTGGAGCGCGACGGGCGATACGCCGAGCTGGTGCGCCGGGACGCCCGCCTGGAACCGACGAGATGACAAGATGACGATAGGCCAGGTTATGTCGGAATTGTGACGTTGTGCGGGTTACCGTGCCCGCATGCAGATGAACACTCCGCCACGGAGCGCGATCCGACTGACGCGCCGGGGCCGTCTCGTCCTCATCGCCGTCGGAGCCGTCGCGGCCGGCACCGCTGTGGCCGTGCCGCTGCTGAGCATGGACAGCTCCGAGGAGAAGAGACCGACGACGCTGGTGATCCCGGAGGGCCGGCGTGCGAGCCAGATCTACGAAGCCGTCGACAAGGCCCTCGCCCTGCCGCCCGGCACCACCAGGAAATCGCTGCCGAAGGCCGGCCTGAAGCTGCCGGCCGACGCCGAGGGCAATCCGGAGGGCTATCTCTTCCCGGCGACGTATCCGCTGGGCAAGGAACCGACGCCGCAGGCGCTGCTGGCCCGGATGGTCGAGACCGCGAACAGGAACTTCAACGGCGCCCCCGTCGCAGCCGGGGCCCAGCGCAACGCCATGAACGTCTACCAGGCCGTCACCGTCGCCAGCATCGTCCAGGCCGAGTCCGCCACCAGGGCGGACATGGGCAAGGTGGCCCGCGTCGTCTTCAACCGTCTGGAGCGCGGCATGCCGTTGCAGATGGACTCCACCGTCAACTACGCGCTGAACCGCTCCACGCCCAGGACGAGCACGGCGGACACCCGCATCGACAGTCCCTACAACTCCTACCAGCGCATGGGGTTGCCCCCGACCCCGATCGGCAACCCCGGCAAGGAGGCCGTGCGCGCCGCGATCACCCCGACGCCGGGCGACTGGCTGTACTTCGTCACGGTCAAGCCGGGCGACACGCGCTTCACCGCCAGCTACGAGGAACACCAGCGCAACGTCGCGGAGTTCAACAGGGTCCAGCAGAGCGCTCAGGCCTCGGCGAGTCCGTCGAAGGCCCGCTGATCCGGCGGTGGCGCATCAGGCGGCGGCCGGCTCGCCGGCCCGCTCGGCGAGCAGCCGCCTGATGTCCCGCACGGCGGCGCGCCCCGCCCGGTTGGCACCGACGGTGCTCGCGGAGGGGCCGTAGCCGACGAGGTGCACACGGGGGTCGGCGACCGCGCGCGTGCCCTCGACGCGGATTCCGCCGCCCGGCTCGCGCAGCCGCAGTGGTGCCAGGTGGTCCACGGCGGGCCGGAAGCCGGTCGCCCACAGGATGACGTCGGCGGACACCCGCCGCCCGTCCTCCCACTCCACGCCGTCCGGGGTGATCCGGTCGAACATCGGCAGCCGGTCGAGGACCCCGTCCGCCAGCCCCTGCCTGATCGCGTCGTTCAGCGGCAGGTCCGTCACGGAGACGACGCTCTTCGGCGGCAGCCCCTGCCGCACCCGCTCCTCCACGAGGGCGACCGCCGCGCGGCCCGCCTCCTCGTCGAAGGGGCCTTCGCGGAAGACCGGCGGGCGTCGCGTCACCCAGGTGGTGGCGGCCGCGTACGGGGCGAGTTCCAGCAGGTGCTGGGTCCCCGACGCGCCGCCGCCCACCACGACCACCCGCAGCCCGGCGAACGCCTCGGGCCCCGGATAGCGCGCGGTGTGCAACTGCCGGCCCGGGAAGGTCTCCTGCCCGGGGTAGCGCGGCCAGAAGGGCCGGTCCCAGGTGCCGGTGGCGTTGATCAGCGTCCTCGTCGCCCACGTACCGGCGGTGCTCTCCACGAGCAGTCGCCCGTCCGTCCCCTCGCGCACCGCCGTCACATCGACCGGCCGCCGTACCCGCAGGTCGAAGGCGCGCTCGTACGCCGTGAAGTACTCGGTGACCACCTCGGAGGAGGGTCGCGCCGGATCAGCGCCCGTCAGCTCCCTGCCGGGCAGCGCGTGCATCCCGTGCACCTTGCCGTACGTCAGTGAGGCCCACCGGAACTGCCAGGCGCCGCCCGGGCCGGGGGAGTGGTCCAGCACCACGAAGTCCCGCTCCGGCTCGAAGCCGGTGCGCCGCAGGTGGTAGGCGGCGGCCAGCCCCGCCTGCCCGGCGCCTATGACGACCACCTCGACCTCACGCATGTCGTTCACGTTTGAACCAACAGTGGTGAGGTCGTGGATCTTCCCGCGAACGCGTCGGCGCTCCTCTGCGCCGGCGTGGCCGTGGTCGACGAGCGTCTCGCGGACCGGACCCCCTGTGCCACGGGTCGGGCGGACACCGGCCTGGGGAATCCGGTGTACGGGGTCGCCGATGGGTCAGGATGGAGGCATGTCAGACGCGTTCACCACCCGGGTACTGCACATCGCCTCCGGCGCACAGGAGAGGGTCGTCGACCTCACCCGAGACTGCGGGACCTTCCTGCGGGAGGCGGCGGCCGGCCGCGACGGCCTCCTGAACGTCTTCGTCCCCCATGCGACGGCCGGCATCGCCATCATCGAGACCGGCGCCGGAAGCGACGACGACCTCCTCGCCGCCCTCCACACCCTCCTTCCCGCCGACGACCGCTGGCAGCACCGCCACGGCAGCCCCGGCCACGGCCGCGACCACGTCCTGCCGGCCCTCGTGCCGCCCCACGCCACCCTGCCGGTGGTGGACGGCGCCCTGCAGCTGGGAACCTGGCAGTCGGTGTGCCTCGTGGACACCAACAAGGACAACACCGACCGTCAGGTGCGGTTGTCGTTCCTCGGATAGTGCCGCGTCAGACGTCACTGTAGGAGCGGCTTCCGGCCGCACCAAACGTGACGCCGTCTGGAGCGGCCATGGCCGCTCCAGACGGCGTTTCCTCCCGCCAGGGCACTGCCACAGTCGGACCGGAGCCCCACCGTGCGCGGGGACCGGCCTTCCACACACCGTGCAGTCTGCTCGCCTCCGGCGGTGGTCATCGACGTGAACGCTCGCCACGAGCGTCTGCCGGCCGATGGTGCTGAGACCTCAAATCGCCGACATGTCAGCTGTGGGCACGCTGGTCAGTGTGGCTACGTGATCTGGAGAGGGAACATCGTCAACGTCTACCAGGAGGTGTGGCGACTGCTCCCACTTCGGTCATCGCGGGACAGCCCTTGGCGGGGCGGCAAGTGGGGTCAGAGGCGACCGCTTGAGGAGGAAGCTGTGATCGAGGACGACGGCCCCGTCAAGGACGTGACCCTCTGGGCCGCGCTCGACGAACAGGTGGCCGCGCCGCGAGGGGAGCTCGTTGTCCATTGGCTCCGGACGGCGATCGACTTCTTCTCCGATGAGGCGAAAGAACCCAGCGATTCGTACGCGGTCGTTGCGGAGTCCCTCAGAGGCGGGCGGGACACCAAGCTCAAGGATGTCCGGAAGAACTGGTCGGCGCTCGCCGAAGAGCTTCGCTCGCATCCGTTCCACGCCTGTGTCGGTTCCCATGAGCCCCTGGTCGATGAAGAGGAACGGGTTGAGGATCTCGGGCGTATCGGCAGCCAGCACAGGGGCCGCGACGGTACGCACACCGAGCTTTCCGTGTTCCTCCCGGGAGGAGATCGGATCGCCGATCCGCTCTTCTGCGCAGGCCTGCTCGACTTCCTGGCCACTGCCCTTGACGGCGCCAACCCGGTGTTCGCGCGCGTGGACCATCTCAACGTCCACGACACCCCAGATCTGGAAGCGGCTCTGCGCCGGACTCACCGCAGACATCTCCGCGAGTCCCGCACCTGCCTACGCGGCTGCTCCTGGATCAGCGGCGTGCCCGGCGAACTCGCCGCCCGCCTCGGCGGCGCCTCGGGTCTCGCGGCCACCGGCGCCTTCCACGCCGTACGGGAGCTGCGCGGTGGCGGCCTGCTGCTGCAGGCGACCGAGACGCTCGCCGGGTACGACAACCAGGCGATGCGTGAGGTCTTCCGCGCGCTAGCACCGGTACTGCCACCGGGCATTCCAGAGGACGACCCCGCGCGGGAGGATCTCCGTGTGGTGTTCGAGGACGCGAGCGGGGTCTGAACGGCGGCATGAATCCCCTGGACACCCTTGTCGGGCAGCATGTGGCCCCGGTCCTGAAGGCGGTCGGCTTCACCAGGAAGGGCAGGACCTTCCGTCTCGCGGCCGAGAACGGCGACCACCTGTTCCTGCAGTTCGACACCCACGCCGTCGATCCGGGCAGGCACGTCTTCGACGTGATCTTCTGGGTCGTCCCGCTGCCGTACTGGGAGTTCGTCAATCGGCAGCACGTCGACCCGCCGGCCCCCGATGCCAGTGGCGCCCTTGCCACCTGCCCCGTGGTCCCGCCGGCCGAAGTCGCCCACGAGCCCGACGAGGAGATGCCGTTCAGGTCCCGGTGGGCCTTCACAGAGCCGCGTACGCGGGATCTGTGCGGGCGGGAACTCGCCCGCGCCCTCGTGGAGGATGACCTTCCGCGCATGACGCGTCTGCTCGACCGCAAGACTCTTCTGGAGGAGACCCGCACCAACCCGAACGGCGAGCTGGTCAGGATGTGGGGCGCCGCGCAGAGCGAGATCGTGCTGCGCATCGACGACGACCCGGTCGCTGACGTGGCCGCGCTGGTCGACAAGGCCGAGGCGGCCGGGGTGTTCCCTGGCTTCGTCGCCTGGGCGCGACAGCGACTGCAGCGGCGCACGGTCGGGGAGGCCTGACCGTGGGCTTCTGGGGGGCTATGTCGTGTGCCGCAGCGAAACGCCGCTCGACGAGCGCGAGGCCGTCATCGGACGGCACGACGGCGTCGGCGAACACGAACGCCGGCCGGGCGGCTGGCAGATCGCCCGCTACCCGGGCCCGGTACTCGCCGACGAGGGCCCGGCGATGCTCGCGGGACTGGCCGAGGAGACGGGGCACCGACGCTGACCGGCTTCGTGCTGGACAGCGACACGGTCTTCGTCGAGGGGCACTCCAGCACGGGCGGCCACTGGCGTGCCTGTCTCGTGCGAGAGGCCGCCGGGGTCTACTACGAGGACGACGATGAGGACTTCGGCGCCGAGTTCCCCCTCCCGGAGCCGGCCGCACGAGCTGCTGGTCCCGGGAAGCCGGCCCCACCCCGACCCGCCGGGTCTCCTCTGAAGCCGATGGCCTCCGCCCGCTTCCAGCAGCAGCGACACGGCTTACGCATACGCCCCCGTTCCTGCCGGTGACGACCGCGAGGCAGGTGGGCAGGGGGCTTCCCGTTCACCGGGTATGCGAGCCGGCCGAGCCCGGGCCGGGGTGTGCGCCGGACGGCCCGGACGGCCCGGGAAGCAGGCCTGCGTCCTGGGCACGCAGTACCGCGCTGAGCCGGTCCGCGGCTCCGAGCTTCCGGTACAGCGCGTTCAGATGCTTGTGGACGGTGCGCGGCGAAATGCCCAGCCTGCGTCCGATCACCTCGGCGGTCAGTCCCGTGGCCAGCAGGTGCAGCACGTTTGTTTCGCGCGGGGTCAGTGGCGTCGCCAGGGCTTGGTTGGCCTGCCGCCTGCGATCGCTGCCGGAGGACTCGCGCAGCGCCGTCAGGAGGGACCGGTGGGCCGTCGCGGCCTTGAGCAGTGGCTGGACGCGTGCGGCGTAGCGCTCATCGTGCCGGGAGAAGTCGCCGCCGGACCGGTGCACCAAGAATCCGCTGACGTGCGGTCCCCTCCCCGGCAGCGGCAGGCCGAACACGTGCCGTGTCCCGAACGCTTGGTGGAGAGCGTCGGCGGTCGGACTGTTCTGCCAGGTCCGCGCCCCCACCACACGTGCGGCGCTCTGCGGTGCCCAGTCGGTGCTGGCCCCGTAGCGTTCGATGAAGGGGTACCCCGAACGGATGTGAGCCTGCACCGAGTCGTCACCAACGCCCGGTAGAGGCGTTGGGGATCGGATCACCACGCTGCCCTGCTCACGTGTCCAGGGCACCTCCTTGACGACGATCAGCTCGCCGTCGAGCGCCGTGAGCAGTTCCTCGGTGAGCAAGGGCCAGACGAACTCAGGGGCCTCGGTGCTCATGACCTCGATCGACAAGTCCAGCATGCGTGCGTACCGATCCGGCATGACGATGTCCCCCGACGTCTCCGTGCGTATGCCTCTTCACCGTAACCCGCCGTTGTCCATGAGCACTTCTCCCCATAGTCCGGTACGGAGCGATCCCGCCACCATCGGCTCCGGGTGGACCACGAGGTCCGCCGGGCATACGGGGAGATCACATATGTTCGGAAAGACACCAGCGGCAAGAGCCTCGTCCGCCGACGCACAGCCGTCGGCCCACCGTCGCCGCCGTGCGCTGCTCACCGCCGTGGTCTGCGCCACCAGTTGTCTGGGGGTCGCGGCGCCTGCCGCGACGGCCGCTGAGCAACGGACGGGAGCCACACACTGCGTCACCGTCCTGAACGGGGTCGAGCGCGGCGAGGGGGAATCGACGGTCCGCTCACGTACCTGCTTCTCGGGACCCGACGCGGACGGACGCGCCGAGCGGGCGGCACCGGCCGCTGCAACCCAGCTCATGCTCTGGGCGGAGCACAGTGACTACGGCGGTGTGTACGACCGCATCTACGGTTACGACGGCCCGTGCGACGCGACCGGTTACAGCTTCACGCCGAGCACATGGTGGTCGAACAACCTGACGTCCTTCCAGGTGATGGGCGGCTGCACCAAGTCGTACCTCAGTGGCCCGCGCGGCAACGGCTCGTTCACCGGTCAGGTCCCGTACGTCGGCGACACCCTCAACGACGCCGTCACGTACGTGAAGGTCTGGCGCGGCTGACGCCGCGACCGTCAACCACTGAAAGGGCATCTGCAACATGAGTTCACTGCGTTCCGCGCTCACCTCTCTCGCCGCGGTATGCGCCCTCGCGGCCGGCCTGGCCGTTGCGGGGCCCGTCGCCCCGGCCCAGGCCGCCGCGTCGGACTGCACGGGCGGCGCCCGGGGCTTCCGCGACCACCCGGACAACGCCTCCGGGGACACCGACAAACCTCGCAGCCTGGATCTCGGCGGTGGCGTCGTCATCACCCTGGAGAAGGGGGTGTACGGGGACCAGCAGATCGGCTTCGGGAAGATCAGCGGCCCCACCCGTCCGGGTGACAAGGTGTGGATGGACTGGCGGGCCGCCGGATGGGACGACGGAGGCAGGCCCGAATGGCCGATCCACCCCTGGCTCCAGTGCGGACCTTTCACCGTTCAGAACCACGGCCAAAGCCTGACGACTCCCTTCAAGCGCACCAGTACCGACCCCAACTACCAGTTCCGGGTCTGTGGTTCGCTCGCCTCCAACGGCGTCGTCCGTTGCGCCACCAAGAACAACGTCGACTGGTGGTGACCCGCCGGTACCACTGAGATCCGGCCCTCTCCTGGGGTCCGCCGCCGGGCACGAACCGGCAGACCGGTATCGCGCCCGCGGCGGACCGCGCCCCGGCCCACGGATCCTCAGGTCACACATCGCATCCGACGCTCGCGTATCTCTGGAGACTCATGACTCTGTCTCTCACCCGTTTCCTCGTCCCCGCTCGACGACGCCCGCCGTGGCGGCCGGCGCACGTCGCCGTGCTCGGGGCTGCTCTGCTGGCGCTGGTCTTCTCGGCCGCCCTGCCGGCCGCGGCAGCCGCCCCGTCACCCGACCCGACGCCCAGGACCGCGCGCGCTGAGGTGCCGTCCGGAGTGACGGCCGGCGTCGCCGTCTACGACCGCAGATCCGGCTCCTTCACCGAACAGGTCAACCCCTCGCTGCCCTTCCGTTCGGCCTCCGTCGTCAAGCTCCTGATCGCCCTCGACCTCCTGGGCGACCGCGGCCCCGACGCACTCGGCGCGCAGGACCGCGCACGCGTCGACGACATGCTGCGCGCCAGTGACGACGACGCGGCCAGCCACTTCTGGACCGTGAACGGCGGCGGCGCGATCATCGACCGGATGGTACGCAAGCTCAGCCTCACCGACACCACCCGCCCTCCGGCGACCCATCCCGGCTACTGGGGATACACCGCTCTCTCCGCCCGGGACGCCGTCAGGATCTACCGGTACCTGCTGGACACCGCGCCCGCAGCGGTACGCGACTACGTCATGGACGGCCTGCGCTCTTCCACCCGCTGTGCCAGCGACGGCTATGACCAGCACTTCGGCATCCCCGGCGCCTTCGAACGTCCCTGGGCGGTCAAGCAAGGCTGGTCGGGCTTCAGCTCGGGCGGTTGCACCACACCGGTGCGGGCCACACCGACGGCCCGCACCGGCACTCCGGCCGTCGCGGGTGTCGACCTCGACCGGCCGGCCCTGCACAGCACCGGTACCGTCGGCCCCGACGACCGCGCGATCGTGGCCGTCCTGACCCTGCACCCGGACGGCACCTCGTACGGCAGGGCGTACACCGACCTGGGCCGGCTGACCCGCTCCCTGAACGTGCCCGGGGCCATGCGCCCCGCCGGCACGTGGATCGGCACGTGGGGCGCCGACGTCAACGTCCGCGCGGATTCCACCACGACATCCCGCAAGCTGACGGTGCTGCCCGCCGGCGCCGAGGTCCTGGTGTCCTGCCAGAAGCGGGGCCAGGAGGTCAGCATCCCTCCCTACACCAACGACTGGTGGGCCTACCTGCCCCAGTACGGGGGTTACATCACCAACATCTACCTGAGCGTTCCCGAGAACCAAGTCCCTGGCCTGAGTCTGTGCTGAGCCGAACAGCCCACCGGGTCCACCTCGCCCGCCGGGGCGGGCCGGACCTCGCCACCCGCCATCGCGTGCTCCCGACCCGGTGAAGAACGGCATGTGGCTCCGACCGGCCCTCGGCCCGTCGGAGCCGCGGTCGCCTGGCGACGAATACACCGCTTCAGCCCCCGGCCCGTAGAGAGCGGCCGAGGCCGACCGCCGCGGTGCTGCCGTACCCATGCAATTGAAGAAGAACCGAGGATGACCGTGCCCCTGTTGTCACACCGACGTCTGCCCGTGAGCGCAGCTTTGATCGCCGCTCTCGCCGGTGCTCTCGCTCCCGCCACCAGCGCGTCCGCGGCCCCCACCACCATCCGCACCCAGACGCCCGCACCCGACATGGCCGGCATCGTTGCCGCACTCGAGTCCGCGATGGCCAACGGGGCGCCGGGTGCGATGGCCCGCTACTCGGGCCCGGACGGGGTCAGGGGAAGAGCCGTCGGCGTCCGTGACCGGGAGTCGGGCGCGGCCATGGACACCCGGGCGCGGTTCCGGATCGGCAGCGTCAGCAAGACGTTCTCCAGCGTCGTGTTGCTCCAACTGGTCGAAGAGGGAAGGCTGAAGCTGGACGCGCCCGTCAACACGTATCTCGAAGAGCTGCTGCCCGACGACCGGATCACGGTTCGTCATCTCCTCACCCATCGCAGTGGCTTGGCCGACTACACCGACGCCATGTTCAACGAGACCGTGCCGGGCTTCGAGGCGGTACGCAACCGCGTGTTCAGCTACCAGGAGCTGGTTGACCTCTCCCTCGCCGAACCTCGGACCACCGAGCCCGGTGCCGCGTACAAGTACTCGAACGCCAACTTCGTCGTCGTCGGTATGCTCATCGAGAAGCTGACGGGACGCCCGGTGGCCGACGCCTACCAGCGGCGCGTCATCAAGCCGCTGGGGCTGCGCAAAACCGCGTACCTCCACCCCGACACGCGCATCAAGGGCACACACGTGCGCGGCTATCTGCACCCCGACGAGGCTGGTGCGCCGCTCGTCGACTCCACCGAGCAGACCGTGTCCTGGGCGCAGTCCGCCGGCGCCGTCATCTCCAGCCCCGCCGACCTCAACACCTTCACCAGTGCCCTGATGCGCGGCCGGTTGCTGTCCCCGACGACACTGGAGGCGATGACCACGGTCACGCCGACGGACGGTACCAACACCCGTTTCTACGGCCTCGGTCTGCGCCGCTACGACCTGTCCTGCGGCACCCAGGTGTACGGGCACACCGGCACCGTCCAGGGCTTCTACACCTACGCCTTCTCCACCCGCGACGGCCGCCGCAGCCTTTCGGCGCTGGCCAACACCTCCAACCACGGCGCCGCGAACACCGCGCTGGGCAACACCCTGGAGGCCGCCTTCTGCGGCAAGAAGCCGACACCCGCCTCGACCGCGCGCTCCACGACGCCCTCCGGCACCTCTGCCCGCGCACCGCTGCCCGCCGAGCGTGACCTGCCCGAGCGCCACTGAGGCTCGACACGACCGGCCGACCCGCCGGAGCGCGTCGGTCGGCCCCAAAGGGAGTCGAAGCCCAACCCCGGGGAGGTACTCCCACGGGATGGCGGTGTGCAGCACGAACAAGATCCCGGACAGGACCTGCCGGTCCGGCACCCGCGGCCTGTCCTCGACCGGCCTCGGACCCGGCTCAGGCAACAACGGCTCGATGAGCGACCACAGTTCATCCGACACGATCCACGGCCGCGACTGTCTCTCCCTTACGGCACAAGCAACGACCAACCGGGACGACAGTCGCATGATCAACAGCTTCTGTCAGGACCTCTGAGTCAGCCTGCCCTTCATACGAAGCCCTTCCGGCGACCGATCAGTGTGGGGCGCAACCAGGTAGCGTGATGGTTGTCCTGATGGAGGTTGGCGGGCACGAACAAGGACAACGCCGACCGTCAGGTGCGGTTGTCGTTCCTCGGGTAGGGCTTTGTCCGCCGTCACTGCAGGAGCGACTTCCGGACGCACCGAATGGGACGCCGTCCGGATCGGTGATGGCCTCGGGGGAGGTCCGCGCGTTCCCTGGACGGGCCGTTCCCGGAGGGCGCGGTCGATTCTGCCTGGGCGTGGCGGGCGCCGGTGCTTGCGAGGACCCGGCCTGGCAGGTGCTCGACCTGATCCCGTTCGACCGGACTCAGGTCCTTGGCGTGGCCTCCTCCCGGGTCGTCCGGATCCGGACCACCGGCCACACGCGGCGCGTCCCTTGTCCGTGAGGGCCACCAGCAGGACTCGGCGGTCCTGGGGGAGCGTCCTCCCGTGCCGCCGACCCGGCGGCTTCCACGCGGGTCGGCACCTTGGCCACGGCGGACGCCTCGCCCCACAGCGCCTCCGCCAGTTCTGCCCGTGAGCTGGACTCGTGTTCCCGCAGGTGGGCCGGAAACAGCCCCTGGACGGGCGTCAGGTCCACCTCGGCGAGCATCCGGGCGGCCGGCGCGCGGTGGGTGCGGGTGAGGACGGGCACCAGCGCGCTGACCCCCCACGGAATCCCTCCCGGGCCCTGCTGCGTCAGCCGTCCCGAAGCGAACGAACCGTCAGGGTCGCGCAATGGCAGTCACCCAGGTCGGTCGGACAGAAGACTTGCCGGTGGGGTGAGAAGGCCGTCTGACGGCTCCGGCTCCGGGGACGAAACGCACGCTGCCCGGGCCACGTCCTGTGGAGGATCTGAGGGAGACTTGGTGCGGTGGTCCCGAACGCCAGGACGAATGACTACGCTAGCGGCGTCGGGGCCGTTCAGCGGCCTGCCGGCGATGTCCGTCGGGGGTAAGGAGCAGGTCAGTGGCGTGGGACGAGTGGGACCAACTGAAGACTGAAGCGCTGGAGCGCCAGCAGGGCGGCGCGACGCGCATGCAGCTCAACCAGTACCCCGGTGACTCCGGCCCGGGCCCGGCCCCGACGACGCCCGGCAGCACGGGCGACCTCAACGTCAACCAGCAGGACCTCTCCAAGATCGGCAGCCACGCGCACACGCTCTACGACCGGCTCTGGGACCAGGCCCGCCTGGACAACACGAGCGTCGACAAGGCGGCGAGCGACCTGACCGCACAGGGATTCGCGCTCGGCTCCGGGCTCCGACACGTGTCGAACCGCTGGTCCACGCAACTGAACACCGTCCTCGACGCCTGCGCGCACATCTCCAACCACATGCAGGTCACCAAGAAGATCCACAACGGTGACGAGGCCTACATCCTGCGGCAGATGAGCAGCATCGCCGTCCTCGACGCCGGTTTCGACGAGCGGGTCGGACCGGCCGGGGACAAGAACCCGATCTACGGCGAGAAGAAGTAACCGCACAACGGGGGCCCCACTCATGGATCTCGACACTCTGCGCCACGCCAACCTCAAACTGCTCGACGACGCCGTCGAGGACTGGTCGGTCATCGTCCGCTCTCTCCGAACCCTCGCCGAGGACGCCGAAAAGGGCCTGCACCAGGCGGCCAACAAGGCGAACTGGGCCGGTGAGAACTCACAGGTCACCAAGGAGTTCATCGGCAAGACGGCCGGTGAGATCAAGGACGCCCACACCCAGGCCAAGTCCATCCACGGCATCCTCAAGGACACCGCCGGGGAGCTGAGGGAGTACCACACCCAGCTGAAGGACGCCATCGACCGCGGCCTGAAGAAGAACCTCACCGTGATGGACACCGGTGACGGCGGTTTCACCGTCACCATGAACATCCACCCGGACCGCGCGGCGGAGGGCCATACCCCGCCCTCCCACACCCAGAGCGACGTCAACGCCCTGCGCGACGAGATCCAGGGCATCCTCGGCAAGGCCACCGAGAGCGACAACTCCGCCGACAAGGTCCTCAAGGCGCTGGCCGACCAGACCAACCACGGTTTCGGCGACGCCGGTTACCAGGACCGGGACGCAGCCGCCGAGGCACTCAAGACAGCCGACGACCTGGCGGCACTCGCCAAGAAGGACCCGGAAGAGCTCTCCACCGCCGAGTTCGACCGGCTCAACGCGGGGCTGAGCAAGTACTCCGACGACCCGCTGTTCGCCGAACGCTTCGCCACCACGCTCGGACCGCGGAAGACGCTGGACTTCTGGGCAGGCATCACCGACCCGAACACGGGGTGGGACCTGCGCCGTGACCGCCGGGAGCAGTTCGACGACCTCCAGAGGAACCTGAGTCTCACGCTCGCCGGCGCCACCCAGAGCGACAGCGCCGCGATGACCTCCTGGAAGGGCAACATGGTGGCCCTGGTCGACCAGCCCGTGGGCCGCGGCGGGGGCTTCCCCCTGGGCGGACAGGTGATGAGCAACCTGATGCGCTGGGGCGACTACGACGACCGGTTCCTGAACAGCTACGGCGACAGGCTCATGGCCACGGAGAAGAAGTTCACGGGCAACGGTCGGCACGGAGCCTGGCAGCGTCTGGGACCCGACGCGACGCTCAACCACACGGGCACGGACACCGGCTGGGACCCGATGACGGGTTACCTCAAGGCCCTCGCCAACAACCCGGACGCCGCGACGTCCTTCTTCAACGACACCTTCCTCACCAAGGACGAGGACCACGACTTCACCGAGAAGAAGGACGACAAGGAGGTCAAGAAGTCACTGACCAACTTCGACTACCTCTTCGAGGAGCGCGACTGGCCCGCCGACTTCGACTCCGAACACGAGGAGAGCATCGCGGGACGGAACAACCTGGCGATGGCCCTCGAGGCCGCCACCACGGGTCACCCGGCCGGTGAGCAGCCGACGCTGGACACGCCGCACCACAACGCCGAGCAGACCAAGCTCATGGAACGCCTCGTGTCGTCCATCGGCGAGGACCCGGACGAGCGTCTGCTCAAGCACGGGCACATGCTCGACAGCGTGGGTCAGATCACCTCCGAGTACCTCCCGGACATCAATCGCTCCATCAGCAGCGCTGATCGGACCGACCCCGACTCGACGTCCTGGGAGCGGACGCAGAAGATGTACCCGATGTACGGGGAAGAGGCCGTACTCGATCCGCGGGACGTGACGAAGCTCCTCTTCGCCGTGGGGCAGAACCCGGACGGCTACGCGGCGGTGGAGGTGGGCCAGAAGGCGTACATGAGCCAGCTGATGGAGCACCACCTCAACCCCGATCTGCCTGCCGGCCAGGTCGTGGACGACGACACGGAAGGCGTCGTGCGGCAGATCGCGGAGAAGTCGGGGGAGATCTCCGGCATCCTCGCCCTGGGCCGCCAGGAGGAACTGGCGGCTGCCGGGAAGGAGAGGGACGAGGCCTACAAGGATTCGATGGACCTGGTCAAGAGCGGCATCTCCGGTGGTCTCGGTACGGCGGTCGGTGTGGGAACCTCCTTCGTCGCCACCCCCTGGGTCGGGGCTCTCGCGGGTGGAGCCACCACCACCGTCACCGGCACCGTCCTCGAATCCATGTTCCAGGACTTCAAGAGCACGGAACTGGAGGATTCCGAGGACGCGAGGGGCGAGCTCTGGCAGAAGAGCATGGAGAACGACGGCAACCGCTCGGGCCAGGCGGCCCGGCTGGCCGCGGAAGAGCACGGCATGGTCGACCCCGCCGACGCCGAGGCCTGGGCCCGGAACAGCGGCGAACAGGGCTTCTACAACGCCCAGTCGATCGTCGACGGCCGTACCCCGGGCAGCCGGACAACATCCTGACGAAGCCGTCGAACCCCACCCGAATACCGAGCAGCCCTCGAGAGGTACCACCATGACCCGCCGTCGACCGGTTCCCGGACCACGCTCCGGTCCTGCCTTCGTCGCCGTCCTCCTCGCCGTCCTGGCCCCCGCGGTCACGGGATGCGGCGCCGACGAGGAGACCAGGGACTACTCCGTGCCGGGCACCCTCTGTGGCATACGCGTCGATGCCGAGGAGCTCACTCCGTTCCTCCCACCGGGGAGGAAGCTCTCCGTCAAGCCCGTCGTCTACCCCACGGCGACCTGGTGCGATGTGTCCGTGGACGGAAAGCTCGCCGTCAGAACGGTCCAGAAATGGTGGCAGGAGGGCCGTGACACGGCGTACTTCCTCCGCAGCCAGACCCTCGAGCGGGTGGAGAAGACCGCGGACGCGGGGCGGTACGTGTACTCCGACTGGCAGGCGTTCGGCAAGACGGAAGACTGCGTCGACGAGAAGTACGGGGAAGAGCTCTACACCGGAATTCAGGCCTACGGTTCCGACCACAAGGACGCCGACGCCATGAAGCGTCTGATCGTCTCCTTCACCGAGAAGGTCGAGAAGTCGGATGCGTGTGACAGGCAAGCGTCATGAGGGACAAGTGGTGGCAGGCTCCGGGATCGCCTGGATCGCCCGTGCTCAGGAGAGCTGGTGCGAGAACGGCACAGGTGCGAGAGCAGTGATCGTCGGGGGGCCTCGATCGAGTTGCGGCCGACCGTGGCCGGCTCCGTGTCCCGCGTCCGTCAGCCGCCGGTGAGCAGGCGTTCGCGCTCGGCCGCCACGATCTCCCGCGCCAGCTCGGCGTCCGTGATGTCGAACGCTTCCGGGGCGCTGTCGGCGGTTTCGGAGACGCGGGCGAACTCCGCGAAGAGTTGATGCTTGCGCGCCAGTATCTCGATGATGCGTTGGTCGACGCCTTCTTCGGAGAGCAGGCGGTGTACCTGTACCGACTCCAGCTGTCCCATCCTGTGCGAGCGGCCGATCGCCTGCCATTCGGTCGTCGGCTTGAGCTGGGGCTCGCAGATCACGACGACTGATGCCGCCTGGATGTTCAGACCCACGCCGCCCGCCACGATCTGGGCGACGAGGACGGCCCCGTGGCGGGCTTGGGAGAACTCGTCGACCATGCTCTGTCGCTTCGCGGCGGGTACGGAACCGGTCAAGGGCCCGAACACCTTTCCCGGAAGGACCGACGCCACTTCGTCGAGGACGTCACGGAAGTACGAGAAGACCAGCACCTTGCGCTCGTTGTCCTCCGCCTCCTGGACGATGTCGACGAGGCGCCGCATCTTCTCGGACTTGGCGCCGGCGCGTAGAGCGGCCTGGCGCATGGCCATGAAGTTGCCTTCGACGACAGCCGCTCGGTAATGCTGCTCGTCGGCGCTGGACATCGGCATCCACTCGTCGACCTCGAACCGCTCCGGGAGCTCGGTGAGGACGTCTTCCTGGTTGCGCCGCAGGTAGGCCGGGGCCACCTGCTTCCGGAACTGGCGAGGAGCGATTTCCGAGGCACTGACCGACAGGTCCGGCCGGAGGTGGCCGACGAGATTGCGGAACTCCTCGATCCTGTTCTCCAGCGGGGTGCCGGTCAGGAGGACCGCTCGCTCCGATGCGTGGATGAGGGCCGTGGAGCGTCGGGTGCGCCGGGCATCCGGATTCTTGATGTAGTGCGCTTCGTCGAACACCAGGCATGCGGGTGAGGCGCGTTCGGGTATCCGTCCTTCCAGCCAACCGAGGGTGTCGTAGGTGGTGACCGCGACTCCGCCGTTGCGGATCCAGGACTTCAGCGCGTCGTCGCGACCCGGCCCGTGCAGGCGGTACGCGCGCAGGTCGGACTTCGCCTGGACTTCGCGCACCCAGTTGGTCACGACGGCGGCGGGACACACCACCAGGAAATGGGAGGAGCCCTTGGCGCGCAGGTGGGCGAGCACGGCGAGTGATTCGACCGTTTTCCCCAGACCCATCTCGTCGCCGATGACGACCTTCCGTTGCACGAGCGCGAAGCGGGCGCCGAATGACTGGTACCCGCGCAGAGACGCCTTGAGATGGCTGGTGTCGAGCTTGAGTGCCCTGACCGCGTCGACGATCTCGGACGGCAGGTCCCCTTGGCTCCTCTCGGCGTCGTCCGCCAGGAATCCGAGCTCCGCGAGCATCGCGTAGTAATCGGCCGGTCGGGCGCTGAAGTCCTCCCAAGGATCACCGCCTGCGACGTCAGCCCCACCGTCGAGCAACGCCCCGCGGCGCTCGACGGCCGCCAGCGCGGCACGCAACTCGGCGACGGACCGGGCCTGGGGGACAAGAACCAGGTGGGAGGTCCGGGGATCAAGACTCCGGAGGAGCGGTCGTACCGCGTCGGCGGCGGCGAGGTCCGCTGCCGCGCCGCGGATCGAGCGTGCCGCGTCCCAGGCCCGCATCGTCGTGAGGAGCTTCGTGGTGGCGTGGGACCGGTTTTTGACGTCGATGCGGACCGGCGTCTCGTCCAGCGTGGTCTGCCGGATGGTCTGCGCGGCGCCGACCATCCGGTTGCCCGTGGTCTCACCGACTCCGGGGAGCGATCGGATCCGTGATCTCTGGTCGAGGACCTGCTGCACGGTTCTGATTCGGGCATCGATCAGTGCCGTGATGCGTAGTTGGCCGCTGGTCGCGTCCTTGAGCCGCTCGACGGGCATTTCGGCGAGTAGCTTGCGCACCTCGGCCTGTCGGACGGCGCTGCCGGCGGCCTCGACTGCCGCTCTGAACTCGTTCTCGCGGTGCAGGGCGCGATCGATCGCGCCGATCGCGGTCCCGGCGGCGTCCAGTTCATGCCGTCCGACGAGTTCGGCCCGGGCGCCGAGGCGGTGGCCGAGGCCGACCGTGTCATCGAGGACGGCCGGGAGCCCGACCGCGGGGACGGCACTTCTGTCCCAAGCCGCCAGGCCTTCCAACTCGGTGACGAGTCGGGTGCCCGCAGCCCGCTCGTGAAGGGAGACGAGGTAGGCCGCAGCCTGCCCCGCTTCGTCCTTGCGGCTCTTGCCCGAGAACATCCGGCGGGCACCGAACAGCGCCCGGACGGCCGTCAGTGCCCGGCCGGCGTCGCCGGTCAACTCGCGGATGCCCTGTTGGGCACGGGCAGTGAGCGGCGGAAGAGCCCGACGGCAGGCCAGGGAGTTCACCAGGTCTGCATCGGACGGAGCGAGCTGCAGTACGCGCCATGCGGTGGTGGTCCCGGTCCCGAGCGGGGCCACGCGGCCGAGGAACTGCCCGTCGGCGTCTTCCGCCGCTGTCTCGACGGGCCCACGTTGCTCGAGGATCCCCACCGCGAGCTTGCGCCACCCGCTGATCTCCTCCACCACACCACGCAGGTGCTGACGTGCTTCTCGCTCCATTGCCCCCGCCGACTCGCACGACCCCTGGGAAGATTAGCGACCCCGGTTGACGAAGGCGACCGGATCAGGAAAACGCCGGAACGTCCGAGCAGCGTTCGCAGGCCGCCCACCAGGAGGCCGAGCTCGGCGTACGGCTCCGAAAGCGTCTCGCGCTGCTCGACCAGCGGCAGCCGATGTCGACGAAGCCGCCGCAGATCCTCACCGCGGCGGTTGTGCTGAGCGTTTCCGGTCTCCCCTCTCGCGAGTGAAGCGCGAGTGAAGATCGCTTTCGTGTGATCACGAGGAGGGCGTGAGGCGCGGCGGGAATGCGATACCTCCTGGCGGGTGGCGGGTGATGCCCACGGGCACGATGCCCGCCGGTGCGACGCCCACCGCCCGCGGCATTCCCTCACGGTCCGTGTTCACCGCGCGATCCGCTGGTGTGGGCGAAGCGACCCCCGGTGTTATTCAATGAGGTGTGCGGTCAGGGAGCTCGGGGCCCCGTCGCACGGTTCCGAGTACGGCCCCGGTGCTGTGCCGGGGATTGCCGAGAGAGCCGCATGGACTCCACACCGTCTCCGTCGTCGCCCTTCGAGCTGGTGAGCAGCGCCCTGGGGCGCTACATGCCGCGCGGCGGAGCGGCAGCCGCCGAGGAGCGGGACGACCGCACCCTCCGCCGGCGCGTGCCCGACGACCCGGAATCCGGTCGGCAGGATCAGATTCTCGGTGCGGTCAACCTGGACCGGGATCTGAGGATCACCCGCCGCAATCTGGACGCCCCCGTGTTCGCGGGCCTGGAAGCCGAGACCGGAAGTCTTTTCGTCGATCTCCTGCCCTCCGGGGACGTACCGACGGTCACACGGCGGTTGCGGCAGGTCCTGGAGACCGGTGAGGCGCACGTCGCCCGGATCCAGCGCCTGCGGCGTGGCGACGGGTCGGAGCTGGTGGTCTCCCTGAGCATCCTGCCCGCCGCGGCGCCCGAGGGGGGCCTGACCGTCTCCTTGATCGCCATGGCCAGGAGGCTGCACCTGTACGCCGCCGAGACCGCGGTCGGCACGTCGCTGGACATCGGCGAGACCGCCCAGTCGCTGGCGGAGTCACTGCTGGCCTGGGGAGACGTGGCCGCCGTCGACCTCGACTTCGCCGTGTGGACGGGCGAGGGAGTCACCGGGCAGGAACAGGGGCGCATCCGGCTCCGGCGGGCGGCCCTCGTACCGGACCGCGCGTGGCCCGACGGCTATGCGACGCCGGGCGACGATCTCCCCGGCGACGCGAGTCGCCTGCTGGCGCAGGCGGTACGGCGCGACGACGCCCCGCAGACGATCGTCATACCCGACCGGGAAACGGTCGAGCGGGTACTCGGCAGTCCGCGAGTGGTACGCGCCCTGGTGCCCGGCGACCGGTCGGCGGGCGTGGCGTGCATCCCGCTGGTACTGGACGGCTCGCCGCCCGTCGTGCTGGGCGTGGCGGAGGTCTGGCGGCGGGCGGACCGTCCCTTCCGCGACAGCGAGCTGCTGGACCTGCAGGAACTGGTGGCCAGGACCGCCCATCACGTCGACCTGGCCCGCCAGCACCAGCGCGAGCACACGCAGGTCCTGGCGTTGCAGCGCCGGCTGCTGCCCCGGACCGGCGGCGACACCATCGCGGTTGCCAGCGTCTACCAGCCCGCCACCCCCGACAGCGCCGGCGTCGGCGGCGACTGGGTGAACAGCTTTCCCCTGGCGGACGGGCGTACCGCGCTGGTGGTCGGTGACGTCGTCGGGCACGGCCTGGGAGCCGCGGCGACCATGGGCCAGCTGAGCATGGAGGCCCGGGCGCTGCTGTCCGCGGGGCTGGCGCCCGACGAGGTGCTGGAACACCTGGACGAGACCGTGACGCTGCTGGACGACGCGGAGTCCGGGCTGACGGCCGGCTACAGCGCCCTCGGGTCGACCTGCTGCATCGTCCTCTACGACCCGGTCAGTCACCGGATGACGCTGTCCAGCGCCGGCCACCTCCCGCCGGTCCTGGTGTCGCCGGACGGGCAGGCGGACCTGCTCGCGGTCCGCCCCCATCCCGGCCTCGGTGCCGAGTTCGCGCTGCGGGAGCCGTTCGACCTCCACACCTTCGACGCACCCCCGGGCTCCCTGCTCGCCCTCTACACCGACGGTCTGGTGGAGGATCCGGCCATGTCGATCGACGAGGGCATCGACAGACTGGCGGAGACCGTGTCCACGGTGCACCCCTGGGACTCCCTGCAGCAGGCCGCGCGGCAGGTCGTCTCCGTGCTCGCGCCCGCGCGCCAGCGCGACGACGTGGCCCTGCTGCTCGCCCGCACGATCGGCTACCGCAAGGGGGACACCGCGACCTGGCGGCTGCCCGCCCGCGACGACGCGCCCGCCCGCGCCCGCGCGCGGGTTTCCACGCTGCTGCGGCAGTGGCGCACCAGGGACGACGCCCGCGACAACGTGTCGCTGCTGGTCAGCGAGCTGGTCACGAACGCGGTGCGCTACTCCACCGGTCCGATCACGGTACGGCTGATCAGGACCGGCAACGGCCTGCTGTGCGAGGTGGGCGACACCGGCAACGGCAGACCGCGCCTGAGCCCGGGCGGCCTCCTCGACGAAGGCGGTCGTGGCCTGCACATCGTGCACAGGCTCACCACCCGGTGGGGAGTGCGGTGGACGGAGACCGGCAAGGTGGTCTGGGCGACCGTCGTGAGGTGACGCGGCCGGCCGGCGTACCGGAGCCGGCCGGCGTACCGGAGCGCGGTGTCGGTCCGGGCGGCGTGCGCGTCGGCGGGCACCGCGGTGCGCACGGTGCTCCCCGGCGGTGACGGCGGCGTGGCGCGGCCGGTGCCGCGGACGCCCCGTCACCGCCGCGGTGGCGCGGGCCCGCCCTACAGCCACTCTCCTTCCAGGGCGGTGGCGGTGAGGCCCGGCGCCGCCGCGTACAGCACGGCGCGACTGCCCGGCTTCTGCCCGGCGTCGTGCGCCCGCCGCAGGATGTCGAACACGGCGGCGCCGCCACGGTTGCCGCTGGTGTAGCTCTCCCGACTGTGGTCCAGCAGCCCCGACGGCCAGGAGTCGGGCATCGTCTGCTCCATGTACTCCAGCACGCGGGTCCCGCCGGGGTGCGCCAGCAGCACGTCGGGGTGCCAGGAGACGGGGTCGTCCTGGTAACGGGCGCGCAGCCACTCCCACATCGCGGTCACCGTCTCCTGCACGGCGCGCGGCCCGCGCCGGTCCATCACGAAGTGGGTGCCGTCCGCCCGCGTCTCCAGGCGGTGCAGGTCCTGCGTGCCGGGCAGGGTGTGGTGCCAGGCGGAGTCCAGCCGCAGCACCGACTCGCGCCGCGGGCGACCCGTGACCACCGCGGCGACGGCGGTGTCCGCGAACAGCAACCGGACGATCAGGGACTCGAGGGTGTCGTCCGCGGGCTGGTAGGTCGTGCTGAGCGCCTCCGCGATGACGACCAGGACCACCCGGTCGGGGTCCGCGGCCACGAGATCCGCCGCCAGCGCCAGCGAGCGGGTCCCCGCGACACAGGCCCACTGCGTGGCCGGGAGCAGCATGGTGTCGCCGCGGAGCGAGAGCTTGTTGGCGAGGGCGACGTCCAGGCCCGGCAGCGCCGGGGTGGTGGAGTGACTGGTGATCAGGCAGTCGACGTCCGCGGCCTCCAGCCCGGCGATCTGCAGGGCCCCGCGCGCCGCCCGCTCGCCGTAGGACCGCACGGCCTCCCAGGCCGGCGCGGTGCGTTCCTGGACGGTCTGCGGTCCGGGTATCGCCTCCAGGGCGGCGATCACCCGCTCCACGTCCTGTTGGGCGAAACCGGCGCTTGCCAGGGCCTGTTGGGTCGGTCCTGCGCCGACGGCCGGCAGGCCGCCGCCGTTGCCGGGCGCGACGGCGGCCTCCAGCGGCAGCATCCACCCGCGGGTCTCGATGCCCGTGCTCGCCGCGATGGCGTCGACGCGCGGCGCCCACGCCGCATGCGGATGCCGGTCGCGCACCTCCGCCACGATCTGGCTGGTCCGCACGGCGTGTTCGCCGTGTATCACGGCAGGGGGGCAGAGGTACGCGGCCATGGTGGGTCACCTTCCAGGAGAACGAGCGGGAGTGTCACGAGTGCTGTGTCATGGGTCACTTCGGGATTCGGCGCCCAAGGCATCGCCGAGGGGCTCCAGTTCGGGAGCCGGTGGCTGCCTCGAGCATGGGCGACAAAGGGACATTTGCGCTGTGATGCAGACAACTCGGATGGCTCTCGGGGTGTGTGACGCCGCACACACCGCCGGGCGCGCCCCGCGGCGGTTCCCCGGGTACCGCCTGACCCGGCGTCAGCCGGCGGCGACCGTTCACCGGACCGAGCAGGTCGCGCCGAGCGGAGGACGGGCCGTCCACCGCGCTGGCGGCGGTCTGCCCGCCCGGCGGCGAGCTCCGGGCCCGCACGGCAGAGGCCCTGCGCGCGGCCGCCCTGCACGGTCCCGACGGGGGACGGCTGTCCGCGTCGCGTGCCCTGCACGGGCTGACGGGCGAGAGCGGACCGCTGCTCGCCGCGATACGCGCCGAACTGACCGGCGAAGGAAGGTGCTTGAGGGAGGCCGCCCAGCTCGTCACCGGTCTCGGGGAGGCCGCGGGGGAACTCGTGCCCGCGATGCGCGACGCCCTGCGGGAACGGCCCGAGGGCCGGACGATCCCCCGCCTCGACGCCCTCGCGGAACTCGCCGCCGCACTCTGGGACATCACGGGTGACGCCGCCACTGCGGTCCCGGTGTTCGACGCCGTCATCAGGGCCGACGGCGGCCCCTGGACCCGGTGGACGGCCCTGCGGACGGCGCGCCTCGCGGTCCGGCTGGGGCCCGCGGCCCGGCCGTTGCGCCCGGCGCTGGAGGATCTCCTCGCCACACCACTGCACGCACCGGCCGCGGTCCTCGCGTTGCTGGCCGCGCTCCCCGAGGAGGAACTGCGCGGCCCGCTGGAGCGCACCGCGCTGGCCGGGCCGGTGCTGGACGCGGCGGAGTCCGACGTCGACTCGGCCGCCGCGTTCGAGGCGCTGTCGGCGCTGGGCCGGGCCGCCCTGACCGGCGAACACCTGCGCCGCGTCGAACGCCTGGCCCGCGGCGACCGGCGGGTGGTGACCGCGGGGATCGAGAACCGGATCATCCGCGCAGACGAGCGACTGGCCGCCCGCGCCGGCGAAACGCTCGCGGCGCTCACGACGGGCGGGGCGGACACGGGGCTCACGACGGGCGGGGCGGACGGGGCGGACACGGCGCCGCCTGTGCCGCCGGGGCAGGTGGCACAGACGCCTGCCCGCAGCTGACGCACGGTCACCACGGGTGGGGCCTGCACGTCCAGCGGATCTTCCCCGTGCCCGGCCGGGCCGCCCGGTACGGGGACGTGCAGGCCGGGTTCGGCGCCGTACAACAGGTCCGCGGCGCGCTCAAGGAGACCGGCGCCTGCCGCAACCCGGCCTCGGCCCGTGGGCCCGGCGGGCCGAGGGAGCGGTTCAGCAGGCGGCGGCCAGGGCGGGCCGCGTGACGACCGGCGGCCTGGCGGCGGACACGGCGGCCGCGGTCGGCCCGACCGAGGCAGGAGCGGCCGTGACCGGCGTGGTCGCCCCGCCCCGCGGGGCCTCGACCGTCCCGCCCCGCGCGCGGTCCGCGAACACGAACAGGCGCAGCACCACAAAGCGCCCCGTGCCGGCCAGGGCGGAAGCGCCCAGGTACACGGCCTGCTGGGTGACGAGACCGGGTGACGACCGCACCGCGTACAGGACGAGCACCGCGGCGCAGGTGACCCCGTACGCGGCGGTCGCCGAACCGGCGGACTGCAGGTGACGGCGCCACCCGGCGCGTCGTCCGGTGCCGAAGGTGAAGAAGGCGTGCAACTCGGTGCACACCAGGGTCGAGGCCACGGTGACCACCGCGTTCGCCAGGGCCCAGGGAATCAGCGTGGCCACCAGCGGGACGGCGGCGCCGGAGAGGAGCCCGACCCCGCCGCCGCAGACCACGAACCGCACGAAGGAGGCGAGCGGGCCGGGCGTCGTGGCGGCCGCCACCACGGGCCCCGCGCCGGCCGGACCGCCCGTGCGCAGCTGCTCCGGGGCCGGCCGCCGCCGCGGTTCCGGCCTGGGCTTCGGCCGGGGCTTCGACAGGACGGGCGACGTCATCGCGGGTTCCTTCCGGGGTGATCGGACCTACTGGCAGCCGGACCTACGGGCACGCGGACCTGGGCACTCGGGCCACCTGGGAATCAACCCCGTTGCGGAACCGCCACGTCGAACGATGCCGTGTTCCGCTCCCCGGCACGAGGGAGCGGCCCACCGGACCGGAGGTGGGGCCTGCCCCACCACGACGGTGGGGCAGACAGCCGGGGACCCGTCTTCGAGCGCGCCGGCACCGCCCGTACGGACGTCCGCGCAAGGGGCCCGCACCGGCCACCGCCGGCCTCACGGGTGTCCCCACGACGGCACCGACCCGATCTCCGCCACCCGTGCCCACGCGGGCGGGGTCCTCGGCACGTGGTCGGGATCGTCCTCGTCCCACGCCCCGCCCCTTCGGGGAAACAGCTCCACGACCGTCCGGCACGGCGGACGCGAGGCGGGCCAGGGCGTCTGACCGCCCGTCAGGACCACGATGACGTCCGGCCGGGGCGGTGACCGGAGCGCCTTGGCGAAGCCCGTGCGCAGGTCCGTGCCCCCACCACCCATCAGGGGGATGCCCTCGCCCCGGCACGGCGGGTGCACGATCCGCGCCGACGCGTCGCAGGCAGCCACCTGACCAGGTCGCGCCGACCGCCCACGGCGCGGGCGATGGCCGCGACTTCGAGGAGCGCGCTGCCCAGTTCGGCGTCGCTGACCGATCCGGAGGTGTCGATGATCACCGAGACGTGGGGCGGTCTGCGCCGCAGGCTGGGCAGGACGACCCCGGGCACCCCGGCCGAGCGCCGTGCGGGTCTGCCGTAGGTGTAGTCCTCGCCCTCGCCCTCGCCCGCGCCCGGGCCGGAGGCCGCGGGGCGCACGGCGGCGCCGAGCAACTCCCGCCACGGCTGCGGCGGCCAGAAGGAGAGTCGGGAATCCCCGTTCGCGGTTCGGGTGAGCATCGGCACTCACCTTGCGCGGTGGGGTCCCCCCATCTGTCAACGGAGTGAGTCGTCATCGCGATCACCGTGGTGTTCACCCGCCCGGCGGGGCCAGACATTTTCCCCGGACCCCTGGGGACCCCCACCACCGGCCCCCGAGGGCCACCGCCGGTCCGACACCTTTCCGCCGCGCCCCACCATTCGGGCCCGCGCGACCGGTACGACCGTGGAGACACGACCCTGTGGTGAGGCGGACGGGAGATGACGACCGGCCCGGCCCCACGACCTGAGCAACGAGTGGACAAGCCGACGGTCGCTTGATCAACAACTTCTGTCAGGACCTCTCAGGCGTGTCCTTCGGTACAGCCGGCCGCGGTGAGTCTGCCGGCTGTCGGCAGGGGTTGGTGGTGCCGGCGGACTCGCCCGGTGAGACGAGCCCCGTCTCGTAGGCGAGGACGACGGCCTGGGCTCGGTCGCGCAGGGTCAGTTTGGCGAAGATCCGGGCCACGTGGGTCTTCACCGTCGCCTCACCGAGCGTCAGTTTTTTCGCCAGTTCGGCATTGGAGAGACCCCGGCCCATGAGCGTCAGCACCTCACGCTCGCGCGGCGTCAGCGCGGCCAGGTCCCGGTGGACGGCCGGGGTCGCGGGGCCCGAACCGGTTCTGGGGCCGCTGGTGGCGAAGCGCTCCACCAGGCGGCGGGTGATCGAGGGCGCGAGCAGGGCATCGCCGGTGTCGACCAGGCGTACGGCTGCGGCCAGATGCGCGGGGGTGACGTCCTTGAGCAGGAATCCGCTGGCTCCGGCGGCGAGGGCGGCGTAGACGTAGTGGTCGAGGTCGAAGGTGGTCAGCATGATCACCCGGCAGTCCGGGACCTGCGCGAGTATCCGGCGGGCGGCTTCCAGGCCGTCCATGACGGGCATCCGGATGTCCATCAGTACGACGTCGGGCCGCAGCCTCCGCACCACCGAGTAGATCACCCGCCAGCACCTGCCTCCTCAACGGGGTTCACCAGGACGGAGCACCCCTCACCTGCCTACTGCCTGTCTCCGGCATGTTCCGGCCGGTCTCCCACGTCGTCCCGCTGGTCCGGGCCCGCCGCCCGGGCCCGCTCCTCGTCGCCGAGGCGTACCGGGGGCTCGAACAGGCCCTCCAGCGGCAGGGGTTCGACCACTGCTACGACAAGGGGCTCCACGACCGTCCGCTGCACGAGGACGCCGGCGCCGTCCGCGCCCACCCGCGGGCCGGCCTCGCGCCCCAGCGCGGCCTCGCCCGCTTCCTGGAGAACCACGGCGAGCCGCGGGCGGCGACCACCCTGCCGGGCGAACGGGGACGCGCGGCGGCCCTCACCGTCGCCACCCCGCCCGGCGCGACGCTGTGGCACGACGGCCAGTTCGAGGGCCGGTGCGTGCGCCCGCCGGTCTTCCTCTCCCGCCGGCACCCGGAACCGGTCGACGAGGCGCTGCGCGACTTCTACGGCCGGCTGCTGCGGGCGACGCCGGCCCTCCGGCGGGGCGAACGGCGGACGGTCACGCCGGCCGGCCTGCCGGGCGACGACAGCCGCCGCGCCCTGCTGAGCTGGACGGGGACGCGTACGGAGGCACGCCACCTGGTCGTCGTCAACCACTCCGGCCGTCCGGCCCGGGCGCGGCTGCCCCCTGGTGCGGCCTGCGGGACCGCGCACCGCACCTGACCGACCTGCTCACCTCACGGACGTACGACCGTGAGTGCGGCGAACCGGCCGGCCGGGGCCTCTTCGTGGACCTCGGGCCCTGGCAGGGGCATCTTCTCCGGTCCCCTGACGAACAAGCGGCCCGACCGGCTCATCCCATGGTCTTCGCGCCGTCCAGGGACTCGCGGATGATGTCGGCGTGCCCCGCGTGCTGGGAGGTCTCGGCGATCACGTGCAGCAGTGCCCGGCGGGCCGACCAGTGCTTGCCCGGCTCGAACCACGGTGCCGACGGCAGCGGGTGCGCCGCGTCGAGGTCGGGCAGCGACGCGACCAGTTCGTCGGTACGGCGGGCCACCTCGGCGTACTCCTGCAGCACCCCCGCCAGCGTCTCACCGGGCAGCATCCGGAACTCGTCGGCCCGTCGGGCGAAGTCCTCCTCGGTCATGTCGTCGAAGTCACCCATCGCCGACGGGCCGTCCACGATGAAGGAGGCCCAGTTCCGCTCGACCGAGGTGACGTGCTTGATCAGCCCGCCGAGGCACAGCTCACTGGCGGTGGTCCGCAGCCCCGCCTGCTCGTCGGTCAGGCCGTTGGTGGTGAAGCGCAGGAAACCGCGGTGCTTGGCCAGGGTCTCCAGCAGGTCGGCGCGCTCCCCGGTGAGGGCCGGGGCGAGGGGGGCGGTGCTGTTCAGGGACATGGCGTGTCTCCGTCTCCGAGAGGTGTGTTCCGCGTTCGTGGACCACGGTAGGAGGGATACAGGTCAGTTCCTGTCCTAAAGAGGCGGGGGCGCGGATCTGAAGAAACGGGGTCCGCGGATCGCCCTCACGCCGGGAGCGCGGCCGCCCCCCACGCCTGCGCGCACAGCGCCCGCTCGACCTCGCCGGTGTACAGCGCCGCCGCCAGCCATGCGCTCGCGAAACGCCCCGAGTCCGACGGCAGGAGCCGCCCGAACGCGTCACGGGCGCGGTCCGCCGCGGCGGCGTGCAGCGCGTCGAGGAGGTCGCCCGCCGTGCCGAGTCCCACGCGGCGAAGCCGGGCGCCGTCGCCCGCCGCGCCGCCCGGGAAGGCCAGCACCCGGCGGCCCCCCGACACGGCCTGGTGGACCCGTCGGCGCAGCAGGTGCAGCGGTGCCTCGTCCGCGTCCGGGGCCGCAGCCGGAGTCCTGTCCCGGCACGTCGTCGCGGGCAGATCCGCGTGCTGGAGCCGGTCCAGCCCCAGGTCCACCCGGGCGGCCGGGTCGCTCGGGTGCTCGCTGGCCAGCAGCAGCGCACGGGGAACCGGTCCGGGCGCCAGCCGGGCCACGATCCGGACACTGCCGCTCCCGGCCGCCGCCAGCAGACGCAGGTTCTCGCGGTACGGCAGAGCGGGCGCGTCGTGGGCCACCGCCAGCCGCAGGGGCACGCCGGCGCAGTCGGCCAGCAGACAGTCGCCCGCCGCCTCCCGGACCGTGCCCCGGAGCGTCACCTCGAGGAACAGCAGATCGTGACCGCCCCCGAGCGCCCGCGCCACCTGATCGGCCACGGGTACGGCCCACAGCTGCTCCAGCGGCCCGCCGCGCCACGGCGCGCCGGACGCGCGCACCGCCCGCACCCCCGCTCCCGCGCCGAGACGTCCCGTCGGCGAGACGGTCGCGCCCGACACGGCGAGGCCCGCGCGCGCCAGTTCACGGTGCGTCAGGGAGGTGTCGCCGATCCGGACGGCCCGGTCGGCGGCCCCGGTCGCGCGGCCGGGACCGCCGGGCGCCACGTCGGACACCGTGTAGAGGCGGCCGTCGGCGTCCGCGGTCCAGGTGACCGCGCCCGCGTGACCGGTGGCCGTGAGGACCGGCTCGGAGAACAGTCCGTACAGCCGCAGGGAGCCGTCGGGACGGTACGGCTGCCGTGCCGTGCCGCGCAGTTCGGCCAGGTCGGGGCCCGTGGCGTGGGGGAGGCGGTGCGCCACGGCCAGGAGGCCGCGGAGCGCGTCCGCGAGGTCGTCGAGGCGGTGGGCCGGATCGGCGGAACGGGCCGCGCGCACCCCGGTGACCACGGAGACTGCGGCGGCCGAGGCGCGGGGGAGACCCGCGAGGCGCGCGGTGTGCGCGGCGCGCAGCAGCTCCGACTGGAGCACGGCGCCGGCCCCGTCGGTACCGGCCTCCAGGACGGCGGCCGCCGCTTCGAACACCGCACGGGCGGCGGCGCGTTCCTCCGGCCCGGCCGACTCCGGTGCGGGTCCGGGGCCGTCCTCCTCCCGCGACTCACCCGCCGTGTCCGCCGGTTCGCCGGCCGGCGCGGCCGGTGGCGCGTCCTCGGCGACCGGCGCCGCCGAGGCGGCGGCCGCGCGGTGCAGGCAGTCCGGCGCCAGCAGGCAGCCGCAGCGGATGGCGTCCGTACTGGTCACCGTTCCACCGGGGGCGCGCAGTTCGAGGTCGGTGTCGTCGTCGACGGCGATCCGCACGATGTCGCCGTCGCGCGCCACCGGACGGGCCGCGAGCTTGGCGACCCCCGCGTCCAGCCGCTTGCGCAGCCGGGGCGACAGCGCCCCGACCAGCTCGGCGGTGACGGACGGGACGACCGGGGGCAGCCCCGCGCCCGGGCGGTCCGAGGCCGCCTCCGGGTCCGGGTGACGCGAGGCCGCCTCCGGGCGCGGGTGACCGGAGGCGCCTTCCGGTTCCGGGTGACCCGAGGTCCCTTCCGGACCGGGACGATCCGAGGCCTCTTCCGGGCCAGGGTGATCAGTGGTCCCTTCCGGGCCCGGGTGTTCCACGGGCAGGTCCAAAGTCATGCGATCTTCTCCCCTACCCAGCGGGCGAGTTCGAGTGGGCTGAGGGCGGCCACGGGCATGCCTGCGGCGACGAGCTGACCGGCGACGCCCGTGGAGTAGCGGGGCCGGCCCGTGTCGTCGAGGCTCGCGCAGCCCAGGACGTGACAGCCCGCCCCGACCAGCGCGCGGACCTCGGCGAGCAGCCCGCCGAGCGGATAGCCCTCCTCGAAGTCGCTGACGACCACGACGAGGGTCCGCGAGGGGACGGTGACCAGCTCACGGGCGTGCCGCAGTCCCGCCGCGATGTGCGTGCCGCCGCCCACGCTGACCTCCAGCAGCAGCGACAGCGGGTCCTCGACGTGCCCCGTGAGATCGATGACCTCGGTGGAGAACGCCAGGAAGTGCGTGGACAGGGTCGGCACCCCGGCCAGCACCGACGCCGTGAGCGCGGCCCAGACCGTGGACGCCTCCATCGACCCGGACACGTCGGTGACCAGGATCAGCCGCCAGTCCGCGGACCGCCGCGCGCGGGTGCGGAACACGGGGTGCTCGGGGATGACCCGGATCGTGCCGTCGGGGGAGCGGCGCGCGGTCGCCAGGTTGGCACGCATGGTGCGCGGCAGGTCGAGGCCGCCACCCGGGCGTCTGCTCGGGCGCGGCAGGGCCGTGCCGTGCAGCGCCGGCCGCAGCCGGGTGGCCAGTTGCCGGGTCAGGGCCTCGACCAGCCGCCGGACCAGCGGACGCAGCGCGGCCAGCCGGGCCTCGGGCAGACCGCCCGCGTGACTCAGCACGGTGCGCAGCAGGTCGACCGAGGGGCGCACGCTGTCCGCGTCCAGCTCGGCGAGCACGTCCCTGCGGCCCGCCGCGGCGGCCGCGGCCAACACCTCCTCCCGGACGCCCGGACCGAACAGCATCGCCAGCTCCTGCGACCACTCCCGCACGCCGGGGTAGGGCACCTCCCGGCCGCCGCCCGGGCCGCGCCCGGTCAGGTCGCCCCTGCTGCCCTCCCCGCGTCCACCGCCGTACAGCTCGTCCAGCGCGGTCGCGAGCGAAGCAGCCGAGGAGGGAAGCTGATCCTTCCTGCGGCCCAGGACGAGTCGCCAGCGGTCACCGGGGGCGAGCAGACCGCCCTCGGCCCGAGCCGCCGACGACCCGACGGGCACGTCCGCCTGCGCGGCGGCGGGCGCGGGCAGCAGCCCCAGAGTCCGCAGGGCCTCGCGGCCGACGAGGTCCGCCCGCGTCCAGGCGGCGAGCGCGACCGGGTCGACACCGCCGGTGTCCGCGACGCGCGAGACGTCCAGGCGTTCCTCGACGGCCGCCAGCAGACGGTCGCGGGCCGCGGGGCTGAGGGCGTCGAAGCCGCCGCGCAGCGCCGGGAGCCGGTCGAGGAACTCCCGGTCGGGCAGCTCCGACACCCGGTCGAGCAGGGGTTCCAGCGCGGGCGCCGCCGCCTCCAGCAGGGGACCGGCGGCGGTCAGCAGCCCGCCGAGCCGCGCGGTGAGCGCGGCCCGCGAGTCGGCGTCGACGGCCCCGTCCACCCAGGACGCCACCCGGTCCCCGAACCCCCGCGGATCCTCCTGCCCGAGCAGCACGCGTACGGCCCCGGCGGCGCCGCGCATCAGCGGGGACCCGTCGGTGGCCAGCCGGCCGAGGGCATCGGTGAGCCTGATGCCGCCCGACAGGTCGGCGCGGTGGGCCAGTTCGAGCAGGGCGCGGGCGTCCGCCAGGTCCTCGGAACCGGTCAGGCCGTCCACCTGCCGCACCGCCGCCGACGTGAGCAGCTCGGCCACGCCGGCCGCCCGTGCCGTACGCCCCCCGTCGGCGCCGAGACCGGGGACGTGCCCGGCCCGCAGCCGGTCCAGCAGGGCCAGCCCGGTGAGCAGCTCGGGCAGGGTGCCGGCGCCGGGGAGCGCCTCGGCGAGGTCGTCGAGCCGCTCGTCCGCGAGCCCGGTCAGACCGCACTCGGCGGCCCGCGCCAGCCCGTCGAGAGCCTGCGCCGCCGTCGGCCCGCCCTCGTTCTCCTCGGCGCGCCGCCGTTCCCGCAGCACCCCTTCGGCGGCCTGCGCGGCGGTGACCCCGCGCACACCGGCCGCGGTCAGCATGGCCGCCGTCGCGGGTGTCCAGCGCACCTCCCAGCGCGAGGTGAGCGCCTCGGCACCCCCCGCGCCGACCACCTCCTTCGCCTCCCCGTACGGCACTCCGCACACCGCCAGCCGGCGCAGCAGCAGCTCACGGCGGCGGTCGAGGTCGGAGCGCAGCGGGTCCAGACGCAGATCCCGCGCCGCGCCGGGCACCCCGTCCGCCGGTCCGGGCAGGCCCAGTTCCGCCACCTCGCCCTCCACCGCCGGGGCCAGACCGCAGCGCGGCGCGTCCGGCGCGGGCCGTCCGGTGCGGGTGCCGACCAGCACCCGTTCCATCGCCCGCGCCACGGCCCGGCCCCGCCCGTACGGCTCGCCCTGCGTCAGCACCGTCTGCACGGCCTCCACCAGCTCGCCCCGGCCCGCCGCGGGCAGCCCGCGCAGCCGGGACAGATCGGAGGCGAGCCGGACGATCTCCCGCGCGTCGGCCGGCCCCGACGGGTGACCGAGGAGGCGCAGCTCGGCACAGACGCGGACGGCGGCCCGCGTCAACGCCTCTTCCAGTGCCTCGGGAACACCCGCGGCCCGCAGGACCATGTCCTGCCACTCGGGGTCCCGGATGCCCGCCGGATAACCGGACCGCTCGTCCAGCAGGGCGTAGGTGTAGGGGATGAGGGACGTGGTCCACGCGGGGCGGTCCGGGCCGACTGCGGCCTGACCGGTCTCCTCCGCCCCCGCCGCCTTCTCCGGGTGTCCACCCACCAGCGCCGGGGCGTGAAAGGCCCCGACCACCACGGCGGCCCGCTCCCCGTGCGCGGTGGCCCGCGCGATCCGCTCCCGCATCCACCGCTCCCGCCGCAGGTCCAGCTCGGGCACGCCGCCCGCCGCGGCCGCGTCCTCGCGCAGCGCCCAGCCGGTGAGCAGGGCCGCCCGGCGCAGGGCCTCCGGCGGCGAACCGGGTGCGGTGGCCTCGACGAGCCGGTCCCACAGATCGTCCCCGGGACGGCCGCTCACCCCGGCCCGCAGCGCGGCGGCCAGCCCGGGACCGCCCGCCCCCGGCGCCGGGGCGGTGGCCCGGCCCGCGTCCCACGCCCGGTCGGCGAGCGGCAGGTCGCAGGCGACCACCGGCACGCCCCGCCGGTCAGCCCAGCGCACGGCGGCCAGCTCGGGCGAGAAGTCCGCGAACGGATAGAACGCCGGCCCCGCACCGTCCCTCCCGTCAGAGGGGGCGGCGGCGAGGGCGACCGGGGCCCGCGTCTCCTCGTGCCCGAGCCACGGCAGCCACTCCTGCATCTCGGCCGGCAGCTCGACGAGCAGCACGTCCGGCTTCGCCGCGTCCAGCAGCGCGGGCAGCGCCGCGGCCAGGGAGGGCGCGTGATGCCGTACGCCCACGAGGTAGGGCGCCGCCGGGCCGGTCAGGGCGGCGAGGGCCTCCTCGGGAGGCACGGAACCGGGACGGGATCCGGTCGGCACCTGACCGGAGTCGGATCCGGACGGCACCCGACCGGAGCCGGATCCGGCCGCGTCCGGCCCGAGGCGGGGGCCGGCCGCGCCGGGCCCGTGGTGGGGGGAGAGGCGGGAGAGGGACACGGCCGTCAGCCCTCCAGAACCGTGCGCAGGTCCCACAGGGTGCGCCAGGTGGCGGAGCCCTGTTCCGCGCGGCGGCGGACGGGACCGTCCCAGTAGCCGCGCAGCCGGGCCGCGTCGGCGGGGTCGTCCTTGCGGACCACGCCCAGCAGATGCCCCGGCAGCAGGCCGAGCACGTCACGGTCCCCCGGGAAGTACGCCGCCGCCAGAGCCAGGGCCCCCGCCACCGACACGGCCTCGGCGGTGCTCATCACCGTGGACGGCCGCTCCACCTCCCAGCCCTCCGCCGACCGGCCCTCGCGCAGATCCCGGAAGGCCGTCACCAGCGCCTCCAGCACCGCGTCGTCGACGTGGAACGGCGCTCCCGCCCGCTCCACCGACGCCCGGGCCTGGCTGCGCACGAGCGCCGTCTCCGCGTCGACGTCCGGGATGGGGCCGACCGTCTCGAAGTTGAAACGGCGCTTGAGGGCCGCGGACATCTCGGAGACACCCTTGTCGCGCAGGTTGGCGGTGGCGATGAGGTTGAACCCGGGCGCCGCGTGCGCCAACGCGTCCTCGGAGCCCGCCAGTTCGGGTACCGCGATGCGCCGTTCGGAGAGCAGCGACACCAGGGAGTCCTGCACCTCGGGCAGACAGCGGGTGACCTCCTCGACCCGCGCGATACCGCCCCGGCGCATGGCGGTCAGCACCGGCGAGGGCACCAGCGCCTCCCGGCTCGGTCCCTGCGCCAGCAACAGGGCGTAGTTCCAGCCGTACTTGATCTGGTCCTCCGTGGTGCCCGCCGTGCCCTGCACGACCAGGCCGCTGGTGCCGCACACGGCGGCCGACAGCAGCTCCGACAGCATGGACTTGGCGGTACCGGGCTCGCCGACGAGCAGCAGACCGCGCTCGCCCGCGAGGGTCACCACACACCGCTCGACCAGGGCCCGGTCGCCCACGAACTTGCCCTCGATCACGAGCCGGCGCGGCACCCCGTCGGCCGCCCCGGCACCGTCGGGCAGCTTCAGGGCCCGACCGTCGCTGCCCATGACGAACGTGACGACCGCCCGCGGGGTCAGCCGCCAGGCGGGCGGACGCGGCCCGTCGTCGTACGCGGCGAGGAAGGCCAGTTCGGCGGCGTACCGGTCCTCGGGCGGGACGACCTGGCGGGCCGGAGCAGGGGAGAGGGTGGTCGTCATCGGCGCGTGTTCTTCCAGGTGCGGGGGGACGGTGGTCATCGGCGGCGGCCCTTGCGGGTGGCGCGGGTGGTCAGTTCCTCGTAGGCCGGGGCGTCGCCGGCGCGGACGCGTTCCCACGCACGGGTGAACAGCTCGGGCACCGGCGTCAGCGGCACCGCACGGGAGCGCTCGCCCACCGGATACAGGCCTTCCTTCCACACCTCGACCGGCAGTGCCGGCGCCTTCAGGTCGCGCCAGCCGCAGGGCAGGAAGAGGGTGCGCCCGGCGCGCGGCCGCTTGGCCTCCACGACCAGGTCGGTGGCCGCGAGTTCCGCACGGGCCTTCTTCGTCCGGGCGGGCCTCCAGCCGGTCCAGCGGGCGCAGTTGCGGTCCGTGGGGTCGGGCAGGGCGAGCAGCTGCAGGTACAGCGCCGCAGCGTCCTCGCTCAGGCCGTGCGCCCCGGCGGCCTCCGCGACCAGTTCCGGCACGCTGACCATCGGGTCCTGGGCGTGCCCGCCGGCCCCCTCGGGACCGGTGCCGGCGGCGAGTGCCCGGGCGAGGTCGTCGCCGAGGACGGCCCGCAGCGCGCGCAGGCCGCCGCCGCGTCCCGGCCCGGCCAGCCCCTCGACGAGTCCGAACACGGCGTCGTCCGGCCCGGTCAGCCCGGCCGGCCGTACCAGGACCGCCTCCTGGTCCTGGTACCAGGGGCGCAGCACGAGCGCGTCGCCCAGGCGGGTCAGCCCGTCCGCGTCACTGCCGCCGGTGGCGGGCAGACCGTAGGCCTTGCGCAGGCCGGGGGCGGTCAGGTCCTTCTCCGCCCAGGTGACGTCGAGGTCGAGCAGCAGTCCCGGGTCCGTGAGGCGGCGGCGGACCGCGGCGAGCCCCTCGGGCAGGGCGGCGCGCAGCGGATGGCCGTACGGCAGCGTGTAGGCGAGCCCGGCCAGGGAGGCCACGGCGCTCGACAGGTGGTGACGGCCGGGCAGCGCCCGTGCGTCGTCGGGGACGAGGTCGCCGTTCCTGCCGGGCCGCTGGACGGTGGTGCGGCTGATCCAGGGCGTGCGCGTCGGGTTGAGCACGTCCTCGGCCGCACCGGCGGAGACCCCGGCGAGTTCGAGATCGGCGGCGATGTCCTCGGGGAGCCGGACGAACCCGCCGAACCGCTCCTGCCAGATCGCGCCCGCGGCCGCCGTGTCGGGGCCGACGGTCCACAGGTCACCGGGACCGTCGGGCAGCAGGGCGCCGACGAGGGCGGACCCGTCGCCGAGCCGGAGGGAGGTCAGCAGGCCGTCACCGAAGGTCTTCTGACGGGGCTTCAGGCCGATGGTCGCGAGCCGGTCCGTGGCCACCTCCACCGGCTTGCCGGCGAGCAGCAGCGCCGACTGCACGGGACCGAGTCCGCCCCCGGTCGCGGCGGCGAGCGCGTCCGGAGCCGTCTGCTGCCAGGGCGCGGGGCCCTTGTCCCGGATCAGCGCGGTGACGGCGGCCAGGGCGTCGGCGGGGAACACCGGCGGGTGCGCCGTCTCCCGCTCCAGGACGAAGTGGGCGATCGCGCCGAACGCGCCGGACGGGTCGTGGTCCAGGGCCAGCCAGTGCACCCGGCCCTTCTCCCGGTCGACCTGCCGGCAGCCGAGCACGACGACCGTACGGTCCCCGTGGCGCAGCACCTGGCCCACGCGCTCGTGCTTGTCCTGCGGCTCGCTCAGCACGACCTCCCGCAGAGCGGCGCCGTCGGCGGCGGCCAGCCGCCCGTCCGCGATCACCTCGAACAGCACCAGGAGAGCCTCCCGGTGCGCGTCGGAGAGGACCGGGGAGGCGGCACGGTAGGCCAGGGGCCGCAGCACGTCGAGCAGGGAGGGCCACAGCCCCCCGATGCCGGGGACGGTGAACTCGTCGCTGCGCCACCCCTCGGCGGACCCCGTCGACCGGGAGCGCTCGGGCAGCGGCCTGCCGTCGGCGGGCCTGCCGGACAACACGTGGTTGACGGCGCGGATCTGCCGCACGGCGCTCCACTGCTGCCCGCCGCCCCACCAGCCCCGCTGGTCGGCGAGGCCGGCGGTGGCCTCCCGCAGCGTCTGGTCGTCCGCGTGCCGGGGACTGTAGTCGCCGAACATGCCCTCGACGCGTTGCCGTTGCGCCGGCTTCGGCTCCGCCGGGGGCGCCACGAACGCGGCGGTCGACTCCGCGAGCCGCAGCACCGCGCGCACCAGAGCGGAGACCCCGATGAGCAGGCGCCGCTCGCTCAGACCGGGCAGGCAACGGGAGACCGCCTCGCGCAGGACATCGTCGGCGGTCGGCAGGACGGGCTTGCCGTCGGCGGTGTCGCCGGAGGCGCCGTTCGACACCGCCGCCGTCCCCGTCGTGGTCGCCGCCGCCCCTTCGGGCGCGCCCCCCGCCGAGGCGGCCTTCGCCGCCGCCACGCGCGCGGCGTGCTCTGCGAGCGCCTCCGCGCCGGTGCGCAGTACCACGGCCGCCTGCTCGTCGCTCAGCGCCCGCAGGACCGCCGACGCGGCCTCGTCCCGGGGCCGCAGCGCGTGCCAGAAGTCGACCGGCGGGACCAGCCGCGTGCCGGCGGCGAACTCGCCGCCCTGCTTCAGGGGGGTCACCCGTCCCGACTCCCCGGACGCGGAGGTGTCGTCCGCGGTGTGGAAGACGATCTGCCGGTGCAGGGCCACGACGACGGGCTCGGCCCCTCCGGGGAGCCGCAGCGCGCCGACCGGCACACCGCGCGTGACGCCGTCGCGGTCCTTCGGCAGGGAGACCGTGCGCCCGTCCGGCGTACCGGCGGTGATGCGGGCCTGGGCGCCCTCGCCCTCCTCGCGCACCCAGCGTCCGAGGACCGCGCCGTCCGTGCCGAACGGGCTGTGTTCCAGACCGGGCTGGAGCGGCAGCACCGCGCAGTGCTGCTGGAGCAGCGCGGCGTCGTCGCTGACGCCCGAGCGCAGGAACGCGGGCAGCGAGGCACGCCCGTGGGTGCCGGTGGCCGGGTCGTACTCCAGCCACACCTGCTTGCGCCCCTGCCGGCCCTGACGCCAGTACGAGGTGCCGTCGCCGAGGATGCGGCGGCTCGGCGGCAGGACGGTGTCACCGGCGTGCAGCGTGCGGCCGCCGGTGGCCCGGCCACCCCCCGGCAGCGGGATCGAGGGTTCACCGGCGTCGTGGGCGCCGTACCAGTGAGGGACCCGTTCGCCGCTCAGGGGGAAGACGTCGGAGGGGCGGGCCGACCAGTAGCCGAACTGCTTGCCGTCCTTGGGCCACATCACCAGCAGCTCGCCGTCCGTGAAGCGGAACGACGGACGCTGCCAGCGGTCCAGACCCTCGGGCAGTCGCAGGTCGTGTTCGAGGAGGACGTCCTCGGGGCCGACGACGATCACCTTGTGCCTGCGGGAGAGGATCAGCGCGGGCCAGGCCTCGTCGACGCGCAGGGTGTCGTCACGGTCGTGCCTGGTCTCGGCGTCGAGCCGCTTCACCGCCTCCTCCAGCGCGGGCCAGACCAGTTCGTCCGGGATGCCGGCGCGCAGCGTGCGGCCGAGCAGCGGCGCGACCTCGTGGGCGGCGACCTCGGCGACGGCGGCGGGCCCGACCCGGGCCGCGACCGCCCGGAACGGCCGCATTTTCTCCAGCGCCGCGCGCGCGGCGGGCAGACCGGCCGCGGCGGTCAGCTCCCCGGCCGCGTCCTGCAGCCACTCGCGCAGCACGTCGGCGAGTACGGGATGACCGGCCAGCCCCTCCAGCAGCTGCGTGTCCGGCCGGTGGCCGTTGAGCGTGCCGACGGACAGGTACAGCAGCCGGCGGTGGCGCGGGTGCGCCGCGAGTGCCGTCAGGTCCCGCCGCCCCGGAGCCTTGTCCTTCAGCCACTGGCCCAGGGGGAGGAAGACGTCCCGGCCGGTGGCGGGGTCCGCCAGCGGCACGTCCTCCGCCAGGCACAGGTCGAGCAGGTCCAGGTCGGCGCCGGGGTGCCAGCGCCCGGTGAAGAGGTCGACGGGCCGGCCGCCCTCGCGCAGCCGCGACGCCATCCGCCGGACGAGCGCCAGCGTGGCCGGCGACCGGTCGCTGACCGAGCTGCCGTGCTTGCGGTGCAGGGACCAGCGGCTGAGCCAGTCCGCCGCGTCGACGTCGGAATCGGTCTCTCCGGTGAGCAGCAGGTCCGCTCCGCACTCGGTGAGCAGGTCCAGCCAGAACTCGTCGTCGCGCGTGGAGCGGCCCAGGCCGGCCGGCATGATCTCCAGCAGCCGGGCCCGCACGGCGGGCTGCTCCCTGGCGAGGAGCACCAGCGTCGCCCGGTAGGTGTTCCAGAAGGACGCGGGCGCCCGGACCGCCGCCGGGGAGGCGATCAGGTCGGCGACCAGCGCGCACTCCTCGGCGACCCGGTCCAGGCCCGCGGCCTTGACCAGCCCGCGCGCGTCCTGCGGGAGCGAGGCGTACGGCGGCATGCCGGCCGCGCAGCGCTCCACCGTCAGCTGCCGGAACTGGGCCCAGGCGTCGGCGGGACTCAGGCGCGCCGCGAGGGCCTTGACGTGCTCCTTGAGCGCCTTCACGGTGAGCGCCCCGGCGAACGCGAACTCCAGGAACACGGCGCGCTGCCGTTCCTCGTCGACGGCCAGCGCGTGCACCCGCTCGGCCTCGCGGGCCTTGCCGAAGAACGCGGCGGCGTACGTGGTGTTCTCGTGCTGGAGGAAGACGCGGGCGGCCTGCTCGTAGAAGGTGGGCAGGAAGTGCGGCACGGTCCGGCCGAGCCGTTCGCCGAGCGCCTCGAAGCCCTCCTTGGCGGCGCCGGGGCGGGACTTGGCCTGCCGTGCGAGCCGCTCGACGTCCTTGACGAGGGCCAGCGCGTGGTGGCCGTTCGCCGGGTCGTTGACCAGCGCCCAGGCGGGGAAGCCGAGCGTCTCCCGGCGTATCTGCCCTACCTGCGGCGTCTCCGGTTCCCGGACCAGGCCGAGGAAGTCCAGCGCCAGGTCCTCCGCCTCGCCGAGTGTGCCCGGCACCAGCCGCACGATCCTGCGCTCGTCCAGGGCGGGATGCGTGTACGTGCGCACGGTGAGGGCGTCGGCGTCCTCCCGGCCGGTCGTGCCCGGCGGCAGGATCGCGCCGGCGTCGAGCAGTGCCGCGGAAGTCGTCTCGTCGTACGTCGTCATGCCGCCTGCTCCTCGTCCTCGATGTTCCGCCCGGCGTACAGCGAGGCCGCCATGCGCATGCCTTCCGACCAGGCCACCGGCCCCACCTGACCGAGCTTCAGCGCCCGGCCCGCGGGGTCGGTGAAGGTGAGGGGGCCGGTCTCCGTCTCCTCGTAGCCTTCGTAGTCGCCGATCCACACCCGGGCCTCGACGCCCCGGCCGTCCTCCAGGACGGAGCAGACGGCGTTGCCGCCGCGCACGCGGTAACCGAGCTGGGCGGCCCTGCCGTGCAGGAAACGCAGCTCCTTGAAGGCGCCGCCGGCGTACTCCTCGACGGAGGTGGCCTCCGCGTCGAGCGTGGCGGGCCGGTGCCAGACCTCGCGGAACAGCTGCTGGGCGCGCTGTTCGACGCCGAGTTCGACGGCGAACTCCCTGAGGTCCTCCAGGTCTTCGAGGAGCACCGGGTGCGGGAGGCGGACGAGGTCGGGGGTGATGCGGACGGTGTCGCCGTCGAGGTCGACGAGGCCGAGGCCGCGCTCGGGGTCGGCGTCCCGCAGGAATCCGGCCACCTCGCCGTCCTCACCGGTGACGACGAGGTCGCGCAGGGCGGCCCGCCACGCCGGGTCGGGCCACACCCGCGCGAGGACGGCGAACGGCACCGGCAGCGAGCGCACCATCCAGCGCTCCACGTCGGTCAGGCACCGCTGTTCGTGCCGTTCCAGCCATTCGACGAGCTGACGCAGGCCCACCACGGCCGGATCGTCGGCGATCTTGGGCGGCACGGACTTCAACCGTCGCCCCGCCGCGTTGCGGCACACCACCTTGCCGTCGTCGAGGGCGACTTCGTAGTCGCCGGCCGACACCCACCCCATGTGTGCCTCCCGCACCCGCACTGATCAAGTGACGGGAACTCTAGATCAGGCCACTGACAACGGGTCCGCGACGAGTGGTCGGCGTTCCGGCGACCGTTTTCCCGGATTTCCCGCAACCGGGCACCTCGATCACCGCCGCCGAGACGGTCGCCGCGCCGCACGCCCTCGAATCACCGGGCAGAAGCGGAAGCGGGAGCGGGCGGCGGGGACCAGGGCGCGCGCGGCCCAGGGGCCGGTCACGGGAGGTGTACCGGCGGGGGAGGTCAGCCCTCGACCCAGCCGTGGTTCTTCGCGAACTGGGCCAGCCCGGAGCGCACCTGGAGGATCTGCTCGGCGGTCAGCGAGGGCGCCGCCGTCAGCAGGGCCTCGGTGACGTCGCGGGTGAACTCCTCCGTGCTGAGCACGTCGCACAGGACGTCGTCGTCGGCCGCGAGCGGCTTGCCGTCCGCCCCGCGCGCGAGCCGTACCCCGGAGGCCTTCGGGCCGCGCTCGCCGTCCTCGATCTCGAACTCGACGACGATGCCCCTGCGGACCTGCGACTCGGGCATCAGCATGTCGTTGACGTGCAGGAAGACGTCCTCCCCGCCGTCGTCGGGCGCGATGAACCCGTAACCCCGCTGGCTGTCGAAGCGCACCACACGACCAGCAACCATCCCAACCCCCAGCGACCTCGCACACCCACGTCGGTGAACCTCACCAGATCGTAGTCACCCCGATGGCCGGGGGCGACCATCACGGGCGCGCGGGGCGGGCTGCCGGCGCCGTACCGGAGGCGGGTCAGGCTCTGACGCCGTACGGGAGGCGGGTCAGGACTCCGCGCCGGCGGCCTTCTCGGCGTCGCGCTGCCGCAGGCGCGCCGTCTCCTTGCGGACCTCGGCCTGGGTGGCCCGCTCCTTCGCCAGCCACTCGGGCCCGGCGTCCTTGATCTCCTGGATCTGCTCGGTGGTCAGCGCCTCCGTGATCCCGGCGCGCGCCAGTCCGGCGATGGACACGCCGAGCTTGGCCGCGACCACCGGACGGGGGTGCGGTCCCTTCTCCCGCAGGGCGCGCAGCCACTCCGGCGGGTTCGCCTGGAGCTCGTTCAGCTCGGCGCGCGTGACGACACCCTCCTGGAACTCGGCGGGGGTGGCGGGGAGGTACACACCCAGCTTCTTCGCCGCGGTCGCGGGCTTCATCGTCTGGGTGCTCTGGTGCGACGTCATGCCGTCCAGGGTATCGGCCGTGAACCGGACCGCCGACCACAGCCGGTAACCTGGCGGGATGACCGACTCGGCGGATTCCCCCTCGTTCCGGCTCGCGTACGTCCCCGGAGTGACCCCCGCCAAGTGGGCGCGGACCTGGCAGGAGCGCCTGCCCGACGTACCCCTCGTCCTCCTTCAGGCGACGTCCGCCGAGGCCCCCGGAATGCTGCGCGAGGGCGCCGCCGACGCGGCCTTCGTCCGGCTCCCGGTGGACCGTACGGTGTTCAGCGCGATCCCCCTCTACACCGAGACCACGGTCGTCGTGGTCCCCAAGGACCACGTCATCACGGCGGCCGACGAGGTGACCCTCGACGACCTCGCCGACGAGGTGGTCGTCCATCCGCTGGACGACGTCCTCGACTGGGAGCGGCTCCCGGGGGAGCCCGCCTTCGAGCGCCCGGCGACCACGGCCGACGCGATCGAGCTGGTCGCGGCGAACATCGGCGTGCTGGTCGTGCCCCAGTCGCTGGCCCGGCTGCACCACCGCCGCGACCTCACCTACCGGACCCTCGTCGACGCCCCGCAGTCCGGCGTCGCCCTCGCCTGGCCCGAGGACGCCACCACCGATCTGGTCGAGGACTTCATCGGCATCGTCCGCGGCCGCACGGTCAACAGCACCCGTGGCCGGGACCGGCAACCGTCGGCCGAGCCGAAGGCCGAGCGTGCCAAGCCGAGGACCGGCGGCGCCCCGCGCAAGGCCGGCTCGGGCGGGGCCGCCCGGGGCCGCGCCGGTGGCGCCAAGGGCGGCGGCGGCCGGCGCGGCACCGGCGGTAGACCCCGCCGCCGCTCGTAGCGCCGCCGGGCGTCAGGGCACGAAGGTCGCGTTCCGCGCGGTGCTCACCACCTGCTCCCCGTCGGCCCGCCCGAGCAGTCCTGCGGCGACCCAGGCGTCCACCACGCTCCGCACCCGGCTCACCAGCGCCCCCTTCCCGCTGAACGGCGCCCCCGCCCAGACCTCGTCGAGCAGGGTGGTGCCGTCCTCCTTCGCGGGGTTGGCCACCCCCGAGTCGGTGCCGCCGAAGACGATCCGGGGCTCCACCCGCCGCACGTAGGCGTGCGTCGGGTCCTCGGTGCCCTCGAAGAAGGGCGCGAACTCGGTGCCGTCGAGCGTGTGGTGCAGCGGCTTCCCGCTCACGGGCGTCAGCGAGGGCGACAGGTCGCCGGAGAGCGCCGCGTTGCGGTAGAGGCCGAACTCCAGGTACGACGTCGACGGGTCGCGGGCGACCAGGTTCACGGGACCGTGGAACAGGGTCTGCAGGGACGGGTCGTCCAGGGCCTTCTCGACCCGCAGCCGGAACGGGGCCGACACGCGCACGGTGTCGCCGTCGCGCCAGGTCCGGGACACCGTGAAGTAGGTTCCGGGCGTCGGAGTGCCGCTCGCCGCACGGCCGTTGACCGTCACCCGGAACCCGGCGGTCGCCCACGCCGGCACCCGCAGCCGCAGCGCGAAGGACGCCGTACGGCCCCGGACGGTGAGCGTGGTGCCCTGTTCGCGCGGGAAGTCGGTGCTCTGGGTGACGGTGACGCCCTTCTCGGCCCAGGTCAGCGTGGACGCGCTGTAGAGGTTGACGTACAGCGCGCTGCCGTCGGCGGCTCCGAAGTACACCGAGTCCTGGTACTTCGTGGCGCTCTCCATGCCGGTGCCCTCGCAGCAGGTGGTGCCCTGCTTCGGCGTGTAGTCGCGCACATGACCTGGCGTGAGCCCGATGAAGTACGTGACCAGCGGCTTCTCCGCGTCCGCCCGGTCCTGCCGGGAACCGAGGACCTGGTTGAGCAGGGCCCGCTCGTAGTACTCCATGTACTTCGGGTCCTGCTCGTGGAAGAACAGCGTCCGGCTGAGCTTGAGCAGGTTGTACGCGCAGCACGTCTCGGCCGTGGTGGCGCCGATCGTGCCGGCGATGACGTCCCGTGCCCGCCAGAACTCGCCCGTGCTGGTGCCGCCGATGCCGTACGTGCGGTGCGGTACGACCATGTCCCAGAAGTTCTTCGCGGCGGTGAGGTAGCGTTCCTCGCCCGTCGCGTCGTACAGCCGGACGTACCCGGTGAAGATCGGTATGTGCTGGTTGGCGTGCAGGCCGTCGAGGACGTCGGTGTTCGCGGCGCACGCGTCGATGAGCCGGTCGAGGTCGAACAGCCGGGCCAGCGCGAGGTGTTCGGTCTTTCCCGTGAGGGCGTGCAGATCGCAGACGGCTTCGGCGATGCCGCCGAACTCGCCGCTGGAGAACAGGCCCCACATGCGCTGCAGGGTGGCTCCGGGCAGCCTCGACAGTCGGGAGTGCATCCAGTCGGCCATCCCGGCCGCCAGGTCCAGGGCGCGGGCGTCACCGGTGGCGAGGTGCGCGTCCAGCAGGCCCCGCAGGATCTTGTGGGCGGTGTAGTAGGGCGCCCACACGCGCCTGTAGTCGCTGCGGGTCATCGACTCCAGCTCGACGAACTGCGTCTCCGGGTACGCCGCGAGGAACCCCGGATGGCTGGGGCCGCCCCAGGTGCGGCGCAGAGTGGCGGTCAGGCCGCGCCCGGAGGAGTCCGCGAAGGAGGAGCCGGACGTCTCGTCGAAGGCGTAGGAGACGAGGTCGCCGGGGACGCGGGTGCTCCGCAGCCCGGCGATCTCCTCGGCGGTCAGCACGCGCGACCACGCGTCGAACCCGCCGAACGCGCCCGCGAAGAGCGGGTCGGAGGCGTAGTGGGAGCGGCCCAGCCAGTGGTGGGCGAGGGCGCCGAGAGCCGCCGGGGTCAGGGACATCGCCGTGTTCCGGGCGACGGCCGTGCCGTCGACGTAGAGGGTTCCGGTACCACCGCCGATGGTGACCGCGAGGTGGCTCCAACGGTCCAGGGGCAGCGCGGCGGTCCCGTCGAGGGCCTGCTCGGCGCCGGGCCCGCCGGTGGTCACGGCGAACCGGGGCACACCGGCGGCGTTGCGCACGGCCAGGTAGAGGTAGCGGGTCGTGTCGTCGCCGAAGTCCAGGACGCGGGCCCAGTCGCCGTCGTGGGTGGGCCTCACCCAGGCGGCCAGGGTGATCTCGGCGGCGTCGCCGAGGACTCCGGCGGGCAGGTCGACGTACCGGTAGGACCCGCGCACGTGCTCCGCGGCCCGTCCGAACCGTCCGTCCACGCTCAGGACGGCCGGGTCGTGCCGCAGGGCCTCGCGCACCTCCGTCAGCGCGCCGACCATCGTGCCGATCCGGTCCGCGAACACCTGCTCGCCGGTGCTCGCGTAGGCCTGGGACAGCATGGTGAGGAAGTGCCCGGTGTAGTGGCCGCGCAGATTGCCGCCTGCCTCGCCGTCGAGTCCCTCCCAGCCGCCGGGGGCGACCGCGCCCAGGGTGGACAGGCCGGCGTTGGCGCGGAACACCTGGAGTAGCCGGTTCACGTCGTAGCCGCGGGCGTGGTCGAGCATCAGTTGCCGCTTGGCGGCGAAGACACCGGCGCCGAGCCGGACGGTGTCGAGCGGGAAAGGCCGGAGCGTCCGGGCGGCCGGGGGCGGCGGTGCCGCGGCCCCGGCCGCCGCCGAGGCCGCCGCGCCCCCGATGCCGGGGACAGTGGCGGCGAGGACCGCGCTCTGCAGAAGGGTCCGTCTGGTGAGGGGCGGTGCCATGTGCTGCTCCTCCAGGGTCCACAGTGTTCGATATCACGGACAGCGTGCGGATGATCGACCAGACGGTAGAGGGGGTGACGGAAGGCGTCAACCGGTGCGGACGGGATCGGCGAGGAGTCGCCGCCGTCAGCCGCCGACCGTGCGGCCGATCGACTCCACCAGCGGCAGCAGGCGGTACGGCACCCGCTCGCGCAGCGCCACCTCGGTGCGGGTGCGGACCACGCCGGGCAGGCTGATCAGCTTCTGGATCACGTCCTCCAGGTGGGCGTTGTCGCGGGCCACGACCCGGGTGAGGAGATCACCGCCGCCGGTGATCGAGAACACTTCCACGATCTCCGGCACGGCGGCCAGCGCGTCGCCGACGTCGTCGAGGTGGCCCTGGGTGACCTCGATGTGCACGAACGCGAGCACGGGGTGGCCCAGTGCGGCGGGCGAGAGCGACGGGCCCGAGCCGGTGATCACGCCCTCGCGCTCCAGCCGGTCGAGGCGGGCCTGGAGCGTGCCGCGGGCCACGCCGAGCACGCGCGCGTACTCCCGCACACTGGTGCGGGGCTGCTCGAGCAGCAGGCGCAGGATGCGGGTGTCGAGCTGGTCGACGGCCATGGTGCCCGGACTCCTCGTGTTCATCGGTGATCGCGGACGACTGTACCAATGGCCCAGGTGGGTGCATTGCAGGCAGACCGGCCGTTCCTGGTCCGTTGGCCCTTCCATGGTCCTCCCTGAAGGGCAGTCGGTGGGCCAATGGACCAGTCGGTTTCCAGCCACTTGAGCCAGCGGCGGCACGGGTGCTGTCATGGTGCCGTCGATGGCGCTGCGGATCCCGCGGCGCCTTTTTCATGCCGGTGTTCACGGGTGACCGTTGGGGGCGAGAAGTGCTGAAGAGGGTGTTCACGGCTCCGGATCCGGGGCGGGTACGGCTGCGGTTCGCCGCGCGGGCCGTCCTCGGCATCGGGCTGGCCGTCGTGGTCTGCGGCCTGGCGGGGCTCTCCCTGGTCGGTGCCGTCACCGGAGGGCTCGCCGCGCTGCTCGCCCTGTTCACCGTCACCGACACCACCGTGCGCGGCCAGGCGGTCACCACCGCGCTGCTGCCCGCCGTCGGCCTGCCCGTCCTGGCCGCCGCGGCCCTCCTGCACGACCAGCCCCTGGCCCGCGACCTGACCTTCCTCGCCGTCACCGGCGCGGGCGTGTACGCCCGCCGGTGGGGGCCGCGCGGCCACAGCCTGGGCGTGTTCGCGTTCATGATGTTCTTCGTCGCCCAGTTCCTGCACGCGACCGGGGGACGGCTCCCCGAGCTGGCCGCGGCCGTCGTCCTCTCCGTCCTCGGCGCGGCGGCCGTGCGCTTCGGCCTGTGGTGCTACGAGCGCCGTCTGCCCCCGGCCGCCGTGCCCGCCCCGCCGGGCGGGCACGGCCTCGCCCGGGTCACCACCCGGCAGGCCGTCCAGGCGACGGCCGGCGCGGGCTTCGCGCTCCTCGTGGGCCAGTCGGTGTCGGGGGAGCGCTGGTACTGGGCCGTCGGCGCCACGTGGTGGATCTTCGTCAACACCACCTCCCGCGGCGAGACCCTGGTACGCGGCTTCCGCCGGGTGCTCGGCACGGTGATCGGCATCGGCCTCGGCCTCCTCGTCGCCGTCCCCGTGCACGGCGCCGGCGCGCCCACGGCCGCCCTCGTCGCCGTCTGCGTCTTCGGCATCTTCTACACGGCCGCCGTCTCCTACACCTGGATGATGCTCTGGGTGACCCTGCTCGCCGAGCTGCTCTACGGGCTCCTCGGCGTGCTTACCCCCGGCCTGCTGGCGGTCCGCCTCGCCGAGACCGGTGTGGGCGCGCTCGGCGCGGGGCTGGCGGTGCTGTTCGTGCTCCCCGTCACCACCCACGCCGTCACCGACGCCTGGATCCAGCGCGCGCTGCGCTGCGTCCACACCGGTACCGCCGAAGCCGCCGCCCGCCTCGCCGGCGATCCCCTCGCCGACCCCGGCGCGCGCGTCGCCGAACTGGAACAGCTCCTCGGCCGGGTCCGGCTCTCCGTCGCCCCGCTCACCCACCCGCTGAACCCCATGCTCGGCCGCAAGGCACGCGCCCGCCGCGTCCTCGACCTGCTCGACGACTGCGCGCGCGAGATCCGCGGGCTCGTCGCCGTCGCCGCCGACCCGGAGGCCTCCCACGACGCCCGCCTCGCCGCCGCCTGCTGGCGCGTCCAGGCCGCGGTGGAGGCCCTGACCGACGGTGGCACGGAACACCTCGTCCCCGCCGAGCACCCCTCGGCGGCCGGCCCCGCCCTGGCCCACCTGCACGGCCTGGAACGAGCCCTGGCCGAACTGGCACACCCCCTGCGCGCCCCGTCCGGCTCACCACTGGTGGGAGCCTGAGCGCCCGCCGCACCCGCCACGCCCGGCAGGTCGGCGTTCCGTCCTCCGCCACGGCTCGCGCCGCCCGGCGAAACCCCGCGGCGCCTGCCGCGTCACCCGCCCCGTCTTGGTCTAGACCGCGCGTGACCGGCTGCTACCGTCACCCCGGACAGCGGCGGCACGAGAGGGGACAGCGGTGGCAGACGTCGGCAGGCGGCCCCGGCGGGCGTTCATCGGGTCGTTCACGGCGGCCGGAGGGCCCGGGATCGTGGCGGCGGCCGTGGACCCGGGCAACGGCGCGCTGACCGTCCTGAGCAGCGTGAACGGCGTTCCCGATCCCTCGTACCTGACCCTGTCGCCGAGCGGCGGCACGCTCTACGCGGTCAGTGAGACCGCCGAGGGCGCGGTGGCCGCGTACAGCCTGGCGGGGGACGTCCCGGAGCAGGCCGGACCACCCGTGCCGGTCGGCGGCGGCCCCACCCACCTCACCGTGTTCGACGGCCATGTCGTGACCGCCGACTACGGATCCGGCAGTGTCACCGCCGTGCCGGTCCGACCCGACGGCACCCTCGCCCCGGCGCCCTCCGGCGTGCTCCACCACAGCGGCTCAGGCCCCCACACCCCGCGTCAGCAAGGGCCGCACGCCCATCAGGTCCAGGCGGACCCGAGCGGACGTCGGCTGGTCAGCGTGGACCTCGGGACGGACTCGGTGCGGGTGTGCGACCTGCGCGACGGCAGGCCGGTCCTGCACCGGGAGTTCGCCCTGCGCCCCGGCTCCGGCCCCCGTCACCTGGTCTTCCATCCGGACGGTGGCCACGCGTACGTCGTCAACGAACTCACCCCGACCGTGACCGTCTGCCGCTGGGACGACCCGGACGGCTCGCTGAAGCCGCTGGCGGAGGTGCCCGTGCTGCCGGGCGCGCCTGCCGGGGACGCCTACCCGTCCGGCATCGTCGTCTCGCCCGACGGACGGTTCGTGTGGACGACCACCCGGGGCGAGGACGTGCTGTCGGTGTTCGCCGTCGAGGGCGGCGGAGAGGCGCTGCGCCTCATCGGCACCGTGCCCTGCGCGGGCCGCTGGCCGCGGGCGCTCACCGAGTCCGCCGGCTTCCTGTACGTCGCCAACGAGCGCTCCGGCGACGTGACCTGGTTCGCCCTCGACCCGGCGACCGGACTGCCCCGGCGCGGCGGCTCGGTCCCGGTGCCGGCGGCGTCCTGCGTGGTCTTCGGCTAGGGCGTGTTTCGAAAGTGGCGTCGTCTGCCCGAAGGGCAGGCCCGGCGGCGTCTGGTGCGTGCGATCGCAAGGCGGAGGGTCGCCCCGATACTGGTTGTGTCGGGGCGACCCCGACAACGCGGCGTGGGGGTGCCCCCGGCCGAAGGCTGGGGGGAGTGCCGGGCCGGGCGGCGCGCGGCGGTGGACCTCCCCGGTCGCAGCACTGGTCCCCGAACCCGCCAGGAGCCCGGCGGGGCCCACCCGCCGGGCTCCGCACCCCGGCCCGCAGGCACGACGAAGGGCCCGCTCCCCGGTCGGGAGCGGGCCCTTTCGGCGTCCGTGCAGGTCGTGCGGGCTCGCGCCCGCGTCGCTTACGACTGGCGGGCAGGCGCGCCCTGCGGCTGCTGCGGCGCGATCCCCAGCGCCGTCGTGTACTTGGCCAGGGCGAGCTTGCCGATGGCCGGGTACGGGCCGAGCGCGTCGGCGGACGCGCACTCCGCCTCCCTTGCGGCCTCCTCCAGCAGGGTGGAGTCGATCTCCGGACCGATGAGGTACGGCGCCAGGGCCAGCTGCTGGGAGCCGGAGCCGCGCAGCTGCTCGGCCACGGAGGCGATGGAACCCTCCTGGTCGAGGGCCGCGGCCATCACCGGCACGGCGAGGCGCGCCGCGAGCAGCATGCCGGTGATGCCGGCGGCCTGTACGGCCTCCTCGCCGCCCACGGTGGCGAGGATGATGCCGTCCGCGGCCGTGGCGACGGTGAACAGGCGGGCGCGGTCGGCGCGGGCCAGACCGGCCTCCGACAGCCGCACGTGCAGCGCCTCGGCGAGCAGCGGGTGCGGGCCGAGCGCGTCGGTCAGGTCGGCCGCGACGCGGCTCTCCATGACGGCCTGGCGGACCTGGCGCAGCAGCGCGCTGTCCGGCCCGGCCAGCAGCGGTACGACGACGGCGACCGGGCCGTCGGGCTCCTTGGCGTCCACCCCGGCGGCGAGGGCCTGCTCGTAGCGGGCGGTGCGCTCGTCGGCGGCGTGCGCCAGGACGGACGGGAGGCTGGGGAACTCGGCGTCGTCCCCGTCGAGGTACCCGATGCGCGCGTCGAGGCCGGGAAGCTCGGAGCGGGCGATGCTCACGACTTCCTCGGCGAGGCCGCGGGTGGCGGCGCTCGGCGTACCCGGCACCGCGAGAACGAGCGCGGGCGCGCCCTCGGGAGCCGCCAGGGGCTCGGGTCGGCGGTGCCGCCCGGGCTGGCGGGGGCGCGGCATTCGTACAGGGAGGCCGGACGCGGGCCCAGTGGGGGAGCTCATGGCGCCGCATGTTACTGGCTTCCTGGGCTCCCCTGTTCGGGGAGGGTGCAGGTGAGCGGTATCCGTCCGGTTTTGTCTGATGAGTTACGTACGGATCAGAAGTGATCGGCGTGTGTTCCGGGCGACTTGCCCGTGAAGGGTTCAATCCCCCTTTTCCGTCATGGCGCGCCGTTCCCCCCGCGGAGCCACGCAGAGCATCGTCCCGTCGACCGGCAGGCCGAGCGTGCCGGCCGTGAGAGCGAGGGCGATGCGGACGGCGCCGTCCAGCGGATCACCGGCGGCCGCCACCCGCCGGGCGTACGGCAGCCGCCGCGCCAGTTCCTCCGCCAGTGGTACGAGGAGGGGGTCGCCCAGTCTCACGAGGCCGCCGGTGACGGCGACGCGGGGGTGGGGTCCGGCGTCCGGCGGGCAGACCGCGGCGGCCGAGTCGGCCATGTGCCGGGCCGCCGCGCGCAGGATGTCCGCGGCGACCGGGTCGGCCGGCGCGCAGGCGGCCACGCGGGGTGCGAAGGAGGCGAGGACGGCGGCGCGGTCGGGGCGCGGGTAGAGCAGACCGGGCAGACCCGGCATCGGTCCGAACTGCTCCTCGGCACCGGCCAGGAGCGCGGCGGAACCGCCGGACCGGCCGTCGTGGGCGCGCAGGGCGGCCTCCAGGCCGGCCCGCCCGATCCACGCGCCGCCGCCGCAGTCGCCCAGCAGATGGCCCCAGCCGTCGGCCCGCCGCCAGGACGTCAGGTCCGTGCCGATCGCGATCAGTCCGGTCCCGGCGGCCACCACGGCGCCCGGATCCGTGCCGAGGGCGCCGGCGTAGGCGGTGACGGCGTCGGCGGCCAGGGCGGTGGTGCCGACCCCGAACTCCCGTGCCAGCGCGCCCGGCAGTTCCGCCCGCAGCGCGCCGCCGAGGGTGGCGAGACCGGCGGCGCCGACCACCGCCGTGTCCGGCCGGGACACCCCGGTCTCCGCCGCCAACGACCGCACCATGGGAACCAGTTGTGCCATCAGGTGCTCGGGGTCGATGCCCCGCGCGCCGGTGCGCACGGGGCTCCGTGACGACCGTACGGCGGGCGCGCCGCCATCGGCCGTGGCGAGGGCCACCCGCAGTCCGGAGCCGCCCGAGTCCACGGCCAGGACGGCGGGGGAGGGTTCCGGAACTGCGCGGGAGGTCACGGCAGGCGCCAGTCCACGGGTTGACCCCCCTGCCGGACCAGCAGGTCGTTGGCCCGGCTGAACGGCCGGGAGCCGAAGAAGCCCCGGTCCGCCGACATGGGCGAGGGGTGCGCCGACTCCACCGAGGGCAGGTCGCCGAGGAGCGGACGCAGATTGCGCGCGTCGCGGCCCCACAGGACGGACACCAGCGGCTTGCCGCGGGCGGCGAGCGCCCGTATCGCCTGCTCGGTGACCTCCTCCCAGCCCTTGCCCCGGTGCGCCGCGGGTTTGCGCGGGGCCGTGGTGAGCGCCCTGTTGAGCAGCAGGACCCCCTGTCGCGTCCACGGTGTCAGGTCGCCGCTGGACGGCTGGGGCAGCCCCAGGTCGCTGTTCAGTTCCCGGTAGATGTTGACGAGGCTGCCGGGCAGCGGCCGTACCTCGGGTGCCACCGAGAAGGACAGGCCCACCGCGTGGCCCGGCGTCGGGTACGGGTCCTGCCCGACGATCAGGACGCGGACCTCGTCGAAGGGCTGCTGGAAGGCCCGCAGTACGTTGGGCCCGGCGGGGAGGTAGGTGCGTCCGGCGGCGATCTCCGCGCGCAGGAAGTCGCCCATCCCGGCGATCCGTCCGGCCACGGGTTCGAGGGCCTTCGCCCAGCCCGGTTCGACGATCTCATGCAAGGGTCGTGGTGCCACGGGCGTCACCCTACTGCCGTACGGGCGTCGGTGATCAACCTGCGGCCAGGACCCCAGGTTCCACCCGTCGGACTCATCCGACCACCGCGGCCCTCACACAGAGCACGTCCGGCAGGTGCGAGGCCAACTGCCGCCAGCTGTCGCCGTCGTCGGCCGAGGCGAACACCTCGCCGTTGCGGTTGCCGAAGTACACGCCCGCCGGGTCCGCGTCGTCCGTGCAGAGCGCGTCGCGCAGCACGGTGCCGTAGTGGTCCTCCTGCGGCAGACCGGCCGACAGCGGCTCCCAGCTCTTGCCCGCGTCCGTCGTGCGGTAGACCCGGCAGCGGTGGTCGGCGGGCACCCGGTCCGCGTCGGCGTTGATCGGGAAGACGTACGCGGTGTCCGCGCGGTGGGGGTGCGCGGCGGCGGCGAAGCCGAAGGTGGACGGCAGACCGGCGCCGATGTCCGTCCAGTGGGCGCCCGCGTCGTCGCTGCGGTACACCCCCCAGTGGTTCTGCAGGTACAGCCGGTCCGGATCGGCCGCGTCCCGCGCGACCTTGTGCACGCACTGGCCGAACTCCGGGTTCGGATCCGGCAGGAACACCGCGGAGACCCCGGAGTTGGAAGGCGTCCAGCTCGCGCCGCCGTCGGTGGTGCGGAACACGCCGGCCGTGGACACGGCCACCGTCACCGCCCGCGGGTCCCGCCGGTCGGTGAGCACCGTGTGCAGGCCCTCACCGCCGCCGCCGGGCACCCACCGGGAGCGCGTCGGGTGCTCCCACAGCGGGCGGACCAGCTCGAAACTCTCCCCGCGGTCCTCGGAGCGGTACAGCGCGGCCGGTTCCGTGCCCGCGTACACCACGTCCGGCTCGCCGACGGCCGGGTGCAGCTGCCACACCCGCTCCAGCGAAGCCCCGGTGTCCTGGGGGAACCTGACGGCCGGCTTCGCCGGTTCGGTCCAGGTCCGGCCGAGGTCGTCGGAGTGGAACACCGACGGGCCCCAGTGGGAGCTGTCCCCGCCGGCGAGGAGCCGTGTGCGGCCGCCCCGTGTGTCGATCGCGACCGAGTAGATCGCCTGTGCGTTGAAGCAGGGGGATCCGTCGAACTCCCAGGTGTCCCCGCGCCTCCGTCCGATGAACAGGCCCTTGCGCGTGCCCACGGCGAGCAGTACCTCGGCCATGCCGGTCACCTCCGCTGTGCTGTGACGTCCTTGTCCCAACTACCGGCCAGTCTGCACCCAACCACTGACAGTCACCCCTGAAGTGGTCGTCGCCGCAGGTCACCGCGGCGGCGACGGTCCGGGACCGCAAGGTGTCGGCCACCTTCGGCGGGAGGCCGGCGCGCCCACCGCGTCCGTGGCACCGTCGGGACGGAGGACTCGTCCTGAGCATCCGGACCGCCGGCCGCGTATGGGAGGGCGGCCGGGATGTTCATGCGCTCATGAGGAGGAAACCTTCGATGGCGTTCCGTGGTCCGAGGGTGTGGCTGTGGCGCTGGCGGCGCAATCCGCTCAAGCGGCGCTCCGACACGGTGGAGGCCTGGGTCGTGCTCGGCGCCTGGGTGCTGACCGTCGTGTGCGGCGTGCTGGCCGGCTGGACGGCCGCCCGGTCCGTCGAGCAGGGTCTGGCCCGGGAGCGCGCCGAGTGGCGCCCGGTCGCGGGACGGCTCACCGAGCGGGCACCCGGGAAGGCCACCGCGCCCGCCGGCGAACGGGTCTGGGCCGAGGCCGGCTGGACCGGGCCCGACGGATCCGCCCGCACCGGTCAGGTCAGAGTGGCTCCGGGCAGCGGCGTCGGCACCACGGTGACGGTGTGGACGGACCGCCGGGGCCGTCTGGTCACGGAGCCCGCCACCGCCGCCCAGGCCCGGGTGCGGGGCTGGCTCGTCGGCGGCCTGGCGGGCGTGACCGTGGGGGTCCTGCCGTGCGCCGGCGGCGGGTACCTGCGTGGCCGGCTGGAGCGCCGCCGGATCGAGCGCTGGGCCGTGGAGTGGGCCCTGTTCGACGCGGTGCGGGGGCGGCCCGCGGGCTGAGCGGGGCCGTCCGGCGTCAGGAGCGCGCCTCGGCCGTGGCCTTGAGGTCGCGCAGCCATGTCTCCAGACCCCGGCCGAGAGCGGCGGTGGCGGTGGGAAGGTCCGCCTCGGCCTGGGAGCCGGTCCAGGTCTCCTCGGTGTGGACGCGGACGCCGTCCCCGACCTTCGTGAAGGTCCACAGGTGGACCCCCTCGTCGATGCGCAGCCCCTCGCCGACCGCCGGGCCGCGCCACAGCACGCAGTGCCCCCGCCGGATCTCCTGGACCGTGGACGTGATGTCGAGGGTGGTGGCGGGGGCCGTCGGGGTGGCGGGCGCCGGCGTCGTCCAGTGGAACCGCGAACCCCGGCGCAGCGGGCCGGTGTCCAGGCGCTCCGAGCTGGTGACGGGGGGCTGCCAGGACGGCCAGCGCTCCACGTCGGTCTGCAGCTTCCACACGGTGCTCATCGGCGCGTCGATCATGATGCCGGACTTGTACCGGATCAGGGCGGCCTCGTCCACGCCGTGCCCGCGGCACCCGCCCTGGGGCGTTGTCCGGGCGGGGACGGACTGGGCGGAGTGCGCTGTTCGGGCGGGGGGCACGACGCCGTGCCGCAGGTGCAGCTCCTCGGGCTCCACCTTGCCGGGCAGGACGACCTCGACGAGTTCTTCGGCGTTCACGACGACCTCCATGCGGTCCGCTGAGTTACGTGCTTTCTTGTTCGTCATAAGTTCCAACTCAAGCGAAGGGGAGTGTCGATCATTTTCGTGACGGCCTCTAACCGCAGCTGCTTCGTGTAACTTCCGTGCTCCTGGGCCCTCGTCAGCCGTCGGCGGGCGACGGTGACCGCTCCGGAATCCCGTCCAGGTCGGCACCGTCGGGCAGGGTGCCGAAGCAGTGCCCCCGGCCGCCGCCGAGCCGGGTCGCGCAGAAGGCGTCGGCGACCGCGGGCGGCGCGTACCGGACAGGGGGGCACCTGGAGGGTGAGGCCATGCGCTCCATGGGCCGACGGGCTCCCGCCTGCGTGACCTCGCCGACCCCGTCCTGCCCCCGGGCTGCTGCCGGTGCACCGGCCCGGCGCCGCACCGCGCGCCGCCTGCGCCGGGTTCCGGCGGGAGGTGACGGCTCGCGCGCGTGAACACGCGTGACGGCCGGAGGGGGCGCGTGCGGGTCGCCTCCTCCGGCCGCCCGTGGGGGGAACGCCCGGTCTGCGGGGTGCTCGGCCTACTTGTAGGTGATGTCCGAGGCGGCGTACTTGCAGTACGTGCCGTCGGGGCCCGAGCCGTTCGTCGTCGGCTCTTTGCCGGTGTTGTTGCCGATGTACTTCTGGCAGGGGACGATCTTCTTGCTGGTGTCCCCGACGATCGTGATGCCCCGCAGGGTCGCGCTGTCGCCGTAGTTGGTGTTGATGCCGACGAGCCTGCTGCCCTGGTAGGTGACCTCGACGGTGTTGAGGTTGATCGTCCGCTTGTACTGCGTGGAGCAGTTGCCGCACGAGCGGATGAAGGTGCCGAAGTTCTTGACGGCGAAGTTGGAGACGTTCAGGGTCCCGGCGCCGTTGAACTGGAAGACCTTGTCGCTGGCTTCCTTCGCCCCGCCGCCGACGACGTTGTAGACGTTGGACGACGACGAGCCGCGGAAGGTCGCCGCGTCCTCGCCGACGTCCTCCCACCAGACGTTCTGGAGCGTGCAACTGCCCTTGCAGTGGATGCCGTCGGCGGCGGGCGCGCCGATGATGACGTTCTTGAGGACTGTGCCGGCGGCCAGCTCCAGGATGGGTCCCTGGTCCTCGTCCTGGCTGCCGCTGCCCAGGTCGCCCGTGCCGTACAGGCGCTTCATCCCGTAGTCCTTGGTGCCGGAGACCGAGATGGTGGCGGAGACGCCCTGGCTGCCGTTCGCGGTGGGCCAGGTGGCCGCGCTCGCCGGAGTGAGCGCCCCGCTAGTCATGATCATGCCAACCGCGAGGCCGACGGCGGCCAGTGAGCCCGTCAGGGCGCGCCCGCGGGGGCGTGTGGGTGCTGGGGAAGTCATGTCCCGATGCCTTCTTCCAGGTGGGGGATGGTCGAAGTTCTCCGGTGTCGCGCCGGACGTCGCCGGAACGACGGTCGATTCCTGTGTGTGAACCACGTTCTCGGTATTGAACACACTGTTTGAGAGGCGTGGAGCCTCGCGGGTCACGGCGAGCGGCTCGTCCACACTTCTGAACGGAAGGTAGAGGGCAAGCGCTTTCTAGTCAACGCCTCACGCAGAAGACGGCGGAAGTCACCCGGTCGTGACGGCCGACCGGTGAGGCCCTGGGAACGGGGCCGTGGGAGCGCTTCCATGGAGAGCATGTGCATGCCACTATGCGAGGTCCGGACGAACTCCGCCCGCTGAAACCTCCTTCCGTGCATGACGAGCCGTCAACAGAAGGGACCGGCGTGATCACCCCCGACTTCCTCAGGAGAGCGCTGCGTTCGGTACTCGCGGTGCTGCTCCTGCTCACCGGCGTCCTGCTCGCCGCCCCTACCGCCTCCGCCCGTCCGCCCTCCGCGCCGGCGGCGGTCCCACCCGCCACCCTCACCGAGGTCACCGGCTTCGGCGCCAACCCCAGCGACCTCCGGATGTACGTGTACGCGCCGGCCGGTGTCGCCGCCCACCCCGCCGTCCTCGTCGCCGTGCACTGGTGCGGGGGCTCCGGCCCGGCCATGCACTCGGGCACCGAGTACGCCCAACTCGCCGACCGGTACGGCTTCGTGATCGTCTACCCGTCCGTCACCCGGAGCAGCAAGTGCTTCGACGTCTCCTCGCCGCAGGCACTCCGCCGCGACGGAGGCAGCGACCCCGTCGGGATCAAGTCGATGATCGACTGGGTGAGCGCCGCCTACTCCGCCGACGCCTCGCGCGTGTTCGCCACCGGCATCTCCTCCGGGGCGATGATGACCAACGTCCTGCTCGGCGACTATCCCGACGTGTTCGCGGCGGGTGCCGCGTTCGCCGGCGTCCCGTTCGGCTGCTTCGCCACCACCGACGGCTCCGAATGGAACAGCGCCTGCTCCGGCGGCACCGTCGTCCGCACCCCGCGGCAGTGGGGCGACCTGGTGCGAGGCGCCCATCCCGGCTACACCGGGCCCCGGCCGCGCATGCAGCTGTGGCACGGCACCGAGGACGACGTGCTGCGCTACCCCAACTTCGGCGAGGAGATCGAGCAGTGGACCGAGGTGCGGGGGATCGGCCAGACCCCGTCCGTCACCGACTCGCCGCAGACCGGCTGGACCCGCACCCGCTACGGCGGCACCGGTGACCGGGCCCCGGTGGAGGCCATCAGTCTCCAGGGCGTCGGCCACAACCTCTACGCGTGGGGCATGGCGGCCCGGGTGCTCACCTTCTTCGGCCTGGACGCCGGCGACGGACCCGGACCGGATCCCCAGCCCACGGGCTCCTGCAGGGTGACCGTGTCCACCAGCGCGTGGAACACCGGTCTGACCGCTTCGGTGACGCTCACCAACACCGGCACCCCGACGGTGAACGGCTGGCGGCTCGGCTTCACCCTGCCCGCCGGACAGGCCGTCACCCACGGCTGGGGCGCCACTTACACCCCGGCCTCCGGGGCGGTGACGGCCACGAACGCGTCGTACAACGGCACGCTCGCGCCGAACGCGAGCGTCACCCTCGGCTACCAGGCGAGCCACACGGGCGACAACCGGGCGCCCTCCTCCTTCACGTTGAACGGGACGCAGTGCGCGCTGGGTTGATGCCGCTCGCCGGGGGCGGCGCGGAAGTCCGGGAGCGGGGGAACGGTCGCGGCGACGCCACGTCACCGCGACCGTTCCCCGCCCCGGCGGGACGGAGGGGCGCGTAGGACGGACGACGGCGTGGTGAGGCTGTTCGCCGACGGGGGACGGGGCCGCGTCCTCACCGCCGTGGCGCCGGGTGCCGCGAGCGCCACGGTGCTCGACCGACCGGGCCCGGGGCTCACACCGACCGGTGGTACTGGTCGGGCACCCGCACCTCGGCGCCCCTCTCGCGGGCCGCCTGCCGTGCCCAGGAGGGGTTGCGCAGCAGCTCGCGGCCGAGCAGCACGGCGTCGGCCTCGCCGTTGACCAGGATCTTCTCGGCCTGCCCGGCGTCGGTGATCAGGCCGACCGCGGCGACCGGCATCGGCGTCTCGGCCTTCACCCGCGCGGCGAACGGGACCTGGTAGCCCGGACCGACCGGGATGCGCACGCCCGAGGCGTTGCCGCCGGTGGACACGTCGAGCAGGTCCACGCCGTGCGCGTGCAGCTCACGGGCGAAGCGGACCGTCTCGTCGGGGGTCCAGCCGTCCTCCTCCAGCCAGTCGGTCGCGGAGACGCGGAAGAACAACGGCTTGTCGTCGGGCCACACGGCCCGTACGGCGTCGACGACCTCCAGCGCGAACCGGGTGCGGTTCTCGTAGGAGCCGCCGTACTCGTCGGTGCGGTGGTTGGAGTGCGGGGAGAGGAAGTTGCCGATCAGGTAGCCGTGGGCGCCGTGGATCTCGGCGATCTCGAAGCCGGCGGCGAGAGCGCGCCGCGCCGCGTCCTGGAACTCGCCCACGACCCGCGAGATCTGAGGAACGGTCAGCTCGCCCGGCACCGGGTGGTTCTCGGCGAAGGGGACCGGGCTCGGGCCCACCGGCTGCCATCCGTGCGCCTCCGGTCCCACGGGTGCCCCGCCCTTCCAGGGCCGGTCGGTGGAGGCCTTGCGGCCGGCGTGGGCGAGCTGGACCGCGGGGACGGTGCCCTGCCCGACGAGGAAGCGGGTGATCCGGCGGAACGCCTCGACCTGGGTGTCGTTCCAGATGCCGAGGTCGTACGGCGAGATGCGGCCCTCCGGGGAGACGGCGGTGGCCTCGACGATGATCAGGCCGGTACCCCCCGTCGCGCGGGCCGCGTAGTGCGCGAAGTGCCAGTCGGTGGCGACGCCGGTCAGCGGGCCCTCGGGTGCGGCCGAGTACTGGCACATGGGCGGCATCCACACCCGGTTGGGGATCGTCACGTCGCGCAGGGAGTAGGGCTGGAAGAGCGCGCTCACGGCGGACTCCATTCGTCGCGGGGCCGGTGGTCGACTCGTACGATAGGCATCGTAGTACGTCGAGTGTCAAACTACGATGGATCTCGTACCATGGGGATTCCCGACGAAGTGGAGCCGCCGTGACCGCCCCCGCAGCGAGCAGCCGCGATCTTCCGCATCCGGCGCGCGAGGAGATCCGGCTGGAGGCCGTGCTGCACGCGCTCTCCGATCAGATGCGCCTGCGGATCGTGCGGGAGCTCGCCGCCGACGGCGACGAGCTCTCCTGTTCCCACTTCGACCTGCCGGTCACCAAGTCGACCACCACGCACCACTTCCGGGTGCTGCGCGAAGCCGGCGTCCTGCGGCAGGCCTACCGGGGCACGGCCAAGATGAACGGCCTGCGCAAGGACGACCTGGACGACCTCTTCCCGGGGCTTCTCGACGCCGTCCTCGACGCCGCCGGCCGCGAGGCCCGGCGTCTTCGCGCGCGGTGAACAACCGCCTCGGGGAAGGTGGTTGAACAGCAGGTTCAGGACGATCGCGGTCACGCAGCCCGCGCTGACACCGCTGTTCCACCGTCTGGAACCAGTCGGGGAACTTCTCGTAGACCGTCGGCACGCCCACCGGCAGCACACCCACCGCCACCGACACGGCCACCACGGTCAGGTTGTGGTTGCCCTCGTAGTCGACCTCGGCCAGCGTCCGCAGCCCGCTCGCCGCGACGGTCCCGAACATCACGAGGCCCGCACCGCCGAGAACCGGCGCCGGAACCGCCGCCACCACCGCGCCCAGCTTGGGCAGCAGGCCGAGCAGGACGAGGATGCCGCCGGCGGTGGCCACGACCCAGCGGCTGCGCACCCGGGTCATGCCCACCAGCCCCACGTTCTGCGCGTACGCGGTGTAGGGGAAGGTGTTGAACACACCGCCCGGCACGGTCGACAGGCCGTCGGCGCGCAGGCCGTCGGAGAGGGAGCGCGGGTCGACCCTGCGGCCGGTCGGCTCGCCGACCGCGATGAGGTCCCCCGTCGTCTCCGTCATGGACACCAGCGCCACGACCAGCATGGAGACGATCGCCGACGCCTCGAAGGCGGGAGCCCCGAAGTGGAACGGCGTGCTGACGCCGACCCAGTCGGCGTCGGTGACCCCGCCGAAGTCGGTGAAACCGAACGGGACGGCGACCGCGAGACCCACCACGACGCCGATCAGCACCGCGATCCGGCTCAGGAAGCCCGGCGCGAACCGCTGCACGCCGTCCCGCCCCGGTGGGGCGCCCCGTACCGCCTCATACCGCCTTGGTCCGCCCCGTACTGCCCCGTACCGCCTCGGCCCGCCCCATGCGGCCTCGGCCCGCCCGGCCCGCCGTGCGGCCGGAGTTCCCGAGGGGGCAGGCGTCAGAGCATCGCGCGCATCCGCGTGATCTCCGTCGTCTGCTCCGCGACGACGTCGTCGGCCATCTCCTCGATTCGTATGTTGTTGCCCTGTGCCTTGACGTCCGCGGCCATGGTGATGGCCCCCTCGTGGTGAGTGATCATCAAGGTCAGGAAGAGCTGGTCGAAGGCCTTGCCGCTCGCCGCCCGCAGCTTCCTCAACTGCGCCTCGGTCGCCATTCCGGGCATCGCGGCGTGCTCGTGTCCGCCGCCCGCGCCGCCGCTGCCGCCCTTGTCGTAGGTCGCCAGCCAGCTCTCCATGGCCTCGATCTCCGGGCCCTGCGCGGCGGTGATCCGGGAGGCGAGCGCCTTGACCTTCGCCGACTCGCCCTGTTCCGGGGCGAGTCCGGTCATCTCCAGTGCCTGGCGGTGGTGCTCGATCATCATCCGGGCGAAGTCGATGTCCGCGCTGTTGGGGGTGTCGTCGTCGACGCGTTGCGCTGCCGCGTCCTGGGCGGAGAGTGTCCGGTTGGCCTCTCCCGGCTTCCCCGGCACGATCACCGAAGGCCCGGCGGCCGCGCCCGACTCGGAGTCCGACCCGGCGTCGCAGCCCGTCAGGGCCAGGGCGAACAGTGCGGCGACGGCAAGGGGCGCACGGCGGACGGGCACAACGACCTCCAGGTGCTGGCGAGTTCAGAACCGGCCATGGGTGGGCGGACGATCCTGGACCGTCCTGGTACGAGTCTGCGCCTCACTGATCGAAAACATTCATGACAAGTGCGTTGCCGACTATTGATCTGTGCATGATGAAGACGATACTTCGGAGGACCGTGAACCGTTCCCCGTGAACGGCGACCAGGGAGGACGCAGTGATCCTGTTGAAAGAATCCCGAACGCGGCACAGACGCCTGGGAGTTGTCGCAGCCTGTGCCGGGCTCCTGGCCACGCTGCTCTCTGCAGTGCCGGCCGCCGCGACCCCCGACCCGGGGGACGGCCCGGCCGTGGAGCGCGAGGTGTCCCAGAAGGCACAGGCCGACGTGGCCGAGGCGATCGCCGACGGCGAGATACCCGGCCAGGACGAGATCGTCCACTCCGCCAACATCGAGCATCTCGCCAACATCCCCAAGGACCTGCTGCCCGGCACCAACACGGACCTGGCCTTCCAGGGCAAGTACGCCTTCTCCGGCAACTACGACGGCTTCCGCGTCTTCGACATCAGCAACCCGAAGGCCCCGAAGACGGTCTCCCAGGTGCTGTGCCCCGGCTCGCAGAACGACATCTCCGTCTCCGGCGACCTGCTGTTCCTGTCCACCGACTCCTCGCGCAGCGACAGCAGTTGCAACAGCACCACGCAGCCCGCGACCGAGAAGTCCTCGTGGGAGGGCATGAAGGTCTTCGACATCAGCGACAAGGCGAACCCGAAGTACGTCGCCGCCGTCGAGACCGCCTGCGGGTCGCACACCCACACGCTGGTGCCCGAGCGCAAGAACGTCTACGTCTACGTCTCGTCGTACTCGCCCAACGCGGCCTATCCCGACTGCCAGCCCCCGCACGACGGCATCTCGGTCATCAAGGTGCCGCGCAAGGCGCCGGAGAAGGCCGCGATCGTGAACTTCCCGGTGCTGTTCCCGGGTGAGGGGCCGGACGGCGGCGGCAACCCGGGCGGGCCCACCAACCCCGGTGTCTCCAAGACGACCGGATGCCACGACATCACCGTGTTCCCGGAGAAGGACCTGGCGGCGGGCGCCTGCATGGGCGACGGCATCCTGTTCTCGATCAAGGACCCGGAGAACCCGAGGATCATCGACCAGGTCCAGGACAACGTGAACTTCGCGTTCTGGCACTCGGCGACCTTCAACCAGAAGGCCGACAAGGTCGTCTTCACCGACGAGCTGGGCGGCGGCGGCGCGGCCACCTGCACCGCGGAGATCGGTCCGGACAAGGGCGCCGACGGCGTCTACGACATCGTCGGCAAGGGTGACAAGCGCAAGCTCGTCTTCCGCAGCTACTTCAAGATCGACCGTCCCCAGGCCCCCACCGAGGTCTGCGTCGCGCACAACGGCTCGCTGATCCCGGTCAAGGGCAAGGACATCATGGTCCAGGCCTGGTACCAGGGCGGCGTCTCCGTCTGGGACTTCACCGACTCCGCCCACCCGAAGGAGATCGCCTACTTCGAGCGCGGCCCGGTCAACACCGAGCGGCTGACCACCGCCGGCCCCTGGTCGGCGTACTACTACAACGGCTACATCTACTCGAACGACATCGCCAAGGGCTTCGACGTGCTGAAGATCAACGACCGGCGCACGGACCCGGCGAAGCACGTGCGACTGCGTGAGCTGAACGTCCAGACGCAGCCGGACTACTTCGACTGATCGACGCCTCTCGGCCCGCCCGCGGGTCCCGTCGGATCCGCGGGTCCCGTCCGATCCGCGGGCCCCGGACCGGACGCGGCCGGCCGGCCCGTCGCGAAGAAGCGTGAGAAATCGGTGTCACACGTCCCGCCGGGCGCCTCGGCGTCCGGCGGGACCCCCTGGGCCCAGTCCAGCCGGTACCGCGTGAACAGTTCGGCCCGCAGCGGCGTCAGGGGCATGCCCACGTTCGGCAGCACCATCGCGTAGACGGCGCCCATGAGCAGGGAGCGCAGCATCGGGTAATCGGTGTCGACGTCCGGCGAGCCGTGCCGGACCACCGTGTCCCGCAGCAGTTCGGCCAGCCGCCGTTGCTCGGGGCACTGCAGGAACCCCTCCGCCTGGAGCAGTCCCGCCATGTGCTGGCGCATCAGCACCGTCCGGTCCCGGGCCAGTCCCAGGATCGCGTCGACGGCCCTCGCCATCCGCTCCCGGCCGTCCTCGACGCGCGGCTCGCGCTCCAGCGCTTCCTCCAGTGTGCGGTGCATCAGCCGGTGCACGGCCGACTGCACCAACTGGCGCTTGCCCGGGAAGTAGTACGACACCAGACCGCGGGCCGATCCCGCCCGGTCCGCGATGTCTGCGAGCGTCGTCGCCTCGTACCCGCGCTCGCTGACCAGCTCGACGGCCGCCTGGAGGAGTCGTTCCCGGGAACGCCGACGCAATTCTTCATTGACCGAGGCGCTGCGCGGGGACATCCTGTAACTCCTGCGTTGACTGGCTGCCAGCCAACTATACTCAACGCAGCCCGGTCGGCTCCGTTGTGGAGGCGTGCCGGGAACCGCCTGCTCTGGGCGACGCGGGGGATCGTCCAGAGTGGGCGTACTTCTCACCCGATGGTTTCCTGAGGCATCTTTTCGGGAGTCTCGTCCCTCGGCTCCTCCTCCACGCCTTCCTTCACTCCGCTCCGCGTTCCTCCGGCTCCGGGAGGACCTGGCGGCCGGCCGCATCGACGACGCCCCCGAACACCAGCGGATCGGCGAACTGGAACGTGCCCTCGACCAGTGCTGGGACCTGCTGCGCCGGCGGCGTGCCGAGGCCGGGTTCGGCGAGAACCCGGACGAGGCGCGGGTGCGGTCCTCGTCGCGGGTGGAGGGCTGCCGGGGCTGATCCGCCACGCACCGGTAGCCGGTGGGCGGTGGGCGGTGGGCGACAGCCGGTATGCGACAGCCGGTGTGCGGTACGGCGATCGGCGGGTGTTTCAGCCCACCAGGTCCAGTACCGGCCGCAGGCCGTCCGGCCGTTCGGCGGCCGGCAGGTGGTCCACGAAGTACACCGAGCAGCCGAGCACCGCCGCCCCGCCGTCGGCCGGCCGGCTGTCGCCGACCATCAGCGTGGCGCGCGGATCGGCGCCGAGCGCCTCGCACGCCGTCGAGAACAGTCGCGCGTCCGGCTTCTGCACCCCGTGCTCGTACGACAGCGCATAGGCGTCGACGTAGGTGTCGAGGCCGTGCTCGCGGAACACCGGCCGCAGGTCCCACCCGATGTTGCTCACCACACCCACCCGCACCCCGCGCTCGCGCAGGGTGCGCAGCACGTGCGGGGCATCCGGGTACGGCGCCCAGGCGGCCGGGCGCATGTGCCGGTCGTACAGCGCGTCGTGCAGGGCCGGGTCGGGCAGCGGCACCTGACGGGAGAGTCCGGTGTAGGCGGCCCGGTGCAGCTCCGCACTCTTGTCGCGTACCTGCCACAGGTCCGCCAGTTCCTCGGGCATCCGCACCGGAAAGGCCCCGCCGGGCAGCGCACCGGCCGCCTCCAGTGCCCGGGCCGTTTCCAGCAGTTCGCCCTCGGGCAGCTCGGCACCTGCCGCGTCGAGCACCGCCCGCAGCCACGACTCGGCGGACTCGATGCGAAAGAGGGTGCCGGAGAAGTCGAACAGCACGGTGGAAGTCATGGAGCTGATCCTGGAAAAGCGGCAGTTCCGGGTGGTGCGCCTCGGAAGGATCCGCGTCGGGGAACACTCGGACGAACACGCGCACGAACGAGCCCTCGCTGACCACGGGGCGCGCGCACGGCCGTCACCGTACGGGGGCCGCCGTCGTCCGGCGGGTCATGACCGTCCGGCGGGTCATGGCCGCCACCTCACGTGCGCCGCGATCGCCAGGCACACCAGCGTCGCGCCCATGAGCCAGCCGCCGAGCACGTCCGTGGGCCAGTGGACCCCCAGCCAGACGCGGGTCAGTCCGACGCCCGCCACCGAGACGACGGCCACCGCCACCGCCGTACGCCACAGGACGGGGCCCGCGCCGTGGCGGTGCAGGAGCCACAGGAGGAGACCCAGGACCACGGTGGCCGTGAGGGCGTGGCCGGAGGGGTAGGCCGCGTAGTGGGCAGAGTCGACGGGGTCGGTCCAGACCGGGCGTTCACGGTCGACCGCGGCCTTGAGGCCCTGCTGGAGAGCGGTGCCGACGGCCGACACCGTGATCAGCCACACCGCCGTCCACCACGCCGAGCGGCGCCACACCAGCCACACGGCCACCGCCGCGCACAGCAGTCGCATCGTCAGCGGGTCCCAGACCCAGTCCGTCAGGATGCGGCCGGCGTGGGTGACGTCGGGATCGGCGAGTGCCCAGCGGTGGGTCGTGCGCGAGATGTCTCCGTCGGCGGAGATCAGGGGATGCCACTGGGCGGCCACCAGGATCAGCAGCGCGAGCGAGCAAAGGCCCAGGGCGATCGCCGTACGGACGGCGGTGCGGTACGGCGACGGGGCGGGCGGGGAGTCGACGAAGTGGCGGTGCATGAAGTGATCCTTGCCGAACTGCGGGGTGCCAAGCCAGCCACCCGTCGGCCGGGCTGCCTCAGCCGGGTGCCCGCAGCGCCGGCACCAGCGTCACCAGCGCCGGAAGCACCGCAAGCGCCGGAAGCACCGCAAGCGCCGGAAGCACCGGAAGTGCCGCAAGCGCCGGGACCAGCGAGGCCGCGGCCGTCAGTCGCGGTCGGCGGGCCGCGGTGAGCCGGCCCGGGGCCGCCGGCAGCCGGTGCACCCGCTGCGGGACGTGGGCCTGCGGGCCCAGGGCGTGGCCGGACACGCCTCGGTCCTCGTCCAGCTCCACCAGTGCGAGCGCGGTCGTCAGCCTGTCGAAGCGGCGGGAGGCCGTGTCGTCGGCGGCCGGCTCCACCAGCCGGTGCGTCTCGGCACGGAACGCGGAGAACACCGGCACCTTGCGGGAAACCGGAGGCCGGCGCGGCCGGGCAGCGCGGCAGCCAGTCGCGCACGAGCCCGGGCGTGCCCCTGCTCGTGCGCGAGGACCGCGGCCAGCCGGCGCCCCTTCAGGCTGCGCCCCTTCAGGCGGCGCAGCGCGGCCGTCGTGACGACCGGCCGGGGCGCCCCGCCGGGCAGCCACCGGACGTCCGACCGCTCACCCTGCAGCACCACGAGTCGTCCGGCCGCGGGCTGTCTCCCGCCCCACAGGGCCGGTGCCTCAGAAGGCCGGCAGCCCGCCCCACAGGGCCGGTGCCTCAGAAGGCCGGCAGCATGGCCAGCATGCCGATCCCCATCGACAGTCGGCAGGCACGCGCCAGCTCGGGCCGGTCGCCCCACGCCACGGCACGCCCCGCGGCGGCGTCCCTCGCGGCCGTGCTCCCCGCAGAGGCACTCCCCGCCGTCGTGTTCCCCGCGACCGTGCCGGCGCCGCCCGGCACCCCGGCCACCGGCAGCAGCCGTACTCCGGAGACGAGGACGTACGCCGCGAAGTAGACAAGCAGGCCACCCGTGAGCGCGGGCATCCCGGCGCCGCCGTGCCCGTGACCTGCCGCGGGGGACGCCGTCATCGCGGCCGCCATGTAGACCATGGCCGCGGTGCCCACCAGGTGGTGCAGGTGGTGCGAGCCCGTCCGGGCCGCCCACAGGGCCCGCAGCGCGGCCCCGCCGAAGACCGTCGCGTACAGCGGCCAGACCCATGTCGGCGGGGTGAACGCGGTGCCCGGCACGGCCATCACGGCCATTCCGAACCCCATCAGCGCCTCGTCGCCCGCGGCCCGGCGCTGCGTCTCGTCGCTGCTCCGCATCCGCAGCAGGCAGTAGGCGCCGGCGGCCGCGCACACGGCGACCAGCAGCCAGCCGGGCGATGCCGGTCCGTGCACGCGTACCTCCCCGCTCGACGGACGGACGGTCCAGGAAGGCGATGCCCGCACCACGCGGCGCGCACGCGAGCGCAAGGATGTACACGGGGAGCATTCGACGGAGCACAGCGGGTGAGAGAGGCGTTCGGGCGGTGTCACGTCATATCGTTTACAGGTAAAACACCTGCTAAATTGATGAGGGTGAGTTCGAGCAGCACGACCCCCCAGCGATCCGGCGACCACTCTCGTCCCACCCCCCGTCCCCGCCGGGCCGGCTCCCGTGTCCGTCTCCCGTTGGCCGGGGTGCTGAGGCTCGGGCGCCCTTCCGACATCTGGTTCAAGCCCGCGGTCAGCGTCGTCGCCGCCGTCGCCCCGCCCAACCTGATCCTGCTGGCCCTCGGCCGCCTCGACCTGGCGATGTACACCATGGCCGGATCCCTGTGCGCGCTGTACGCCCACGACCGCCCCTACACCGCCCGCGCCCGCGTCCTGGCCCTGGTGGTGCTGGGCATGACAGGCGGGCTCGCCGTCGCGCTGCTCGCGGCCGCCCTCGCCGCCGACGCCGTCGTCCTCGTCACCGTCGGCGCCCTCCTGGCGGCCGCGCAGAAGACACTCTGCGACGCCACCCGGATCGGGCCGCCCGGCAACGTCATCCTCACCTTCATCAGCTCCGCCGCGCTGTTCGCGCCGCAGACCCTCGGCCGGATCCCCGGCCACCTGGGTCTCGCGCTCCTCGCGGGCGCCTGGTCCTGGACCGTCGGCATGGCGCCGGGCCTGCTGCGTCCGCACGGCCCGGAGCGCCGTGCCACCGCGCAGGCACTGAACGCCGCCGCCGCGTACGCCGCCACGCGCGGCACCGGCGAGGGACACACCCGTACCCGCGCCGCCGCGGCCGCCGCCGTGCACGCCGCGTGGCAGACGCTGCTGCCGGCCCGCGACGGGGACACCGCACGCGCGCTGGAGCGGCTCGTGGTCCGCGCCGAGGTGGCACTCGCCGCGCCCGCCGACACCGATCCGGTACGGCTGCGCGACTGGGCCCGCGCACTGCGCGGCACGGGGGCCGTCCCGCGCCCCGACGACCTGGTGGACGACGACGAGCTCCTCGGAGTGGACAGCCAACCGGCCGCGCCGCGAAGGCCGTTGTGGCGGCGTCTCGGCCCCCTCTCCCCGCTCGCCGTCCGCACCGCCCTCGGCTGCGCCCTGGCCGGCTACGCCTCCCTCGCACTCGGTGTCGGCCGGCCCTACTGGGCCCTGGTCACCGCCGCCTCCCTCTACCAGGCCAACGTCACCCTCACCTGGAGTCGCGGCGTCCAGCGCGTCGTCGGCAACCTCGTCGGCGTCCTCGCCTTCGCCGCGATCGTCCCGCTCGCCCACCTCCACCAGGCCGCCCTGGTCCTCACCTGCCTCGCCCTGAACTTCGGCGCGGAGGCGCTGATCAGCCGCAACTACTGGCTCGGCAGCGTCTGCGTGACCCCGATGGCACTGCTCATCACCGAGTTCGCCCGGTACGAGGACGCGGGCACGCTGATCGCCGAACGGGTCGTGGACACCCTCGTCGGCGCGCTGGTCGGCTTCGTCGCCGCCGTCGCCGTCACCAACCGCCGCTCCGGCGACCGCCTCGAACACGCCCTGACGGCCGCCGAGCGCGCCCGCGACACCGCCGCCCGCCTCCTCGCCCGGCCGGACCCCGCCCCGGCGGCGCTGGAGTCCGCCCGCCGCGGCCTCGCCGCCGCACTGGTCGACCTGCGCGCCACCGCCGATGCCGCGAGCGGCGAGTGGTGGCAGCGCGCCCTGCCGCAGGAGCGGGTCGTCGCGGCCGAACAGGACGGACACCGTACGCTCGCCGCGACGGTCCGGCGCCAGGGACTCCACCTGACCGGGCACAACGAGGCGAGACCGGAGGACGTACGGCCATGACGGCGACGCAGGGACAACCTGTGGACGGGGACGACGCGGGTGGGCCGACCGGCGGGAACGACGAGACGCGGGGGCGGGAGGCCGGCGGGGGCCGTGCGGGTGCGACCCGACGGCGTCCCACCGATTCCGCAGGACCCGGCGCCGCTCGGGGGGAGCCGGCCGGTGAAGGCGGTGACGTGCGGGAGCCGCCGGCCCGGGCAGGCGCGCGGCGGCCCGCTGCCGGTCCGGGCGCCGGCGCTCGGCGGCAGCCCGACGCCGGGGACGACACGGCCTCCCGCGCGGCCGCGGCCCATGGTGACACCGTCGCCTCCGTGGTGCGGCAGTGGCAGGCCGTGCGGCCCGAGCTGGACACCGGACCCATGGAGATCATCGGACGGGTCAACCGCTGTGCCGCGCTCCTTCAGCAGGCCGAGGACGCCCCGCTGCGGCGCGCCGGGCTCACCCGCGCGGAGTTCGACCTGCTCGGTGCGCTGCGCCGTACCGACCACGAACTGACTCCCGGCGAACTCGTCCGGGAGACGTTCTCCTCCGGGGCCGCCGTCACCAAACGCGTCAAGCACCTGACCGAACGCGGTCTGGTCGAGCGCCGCGGGGACGCCCGGGACCGCCGCGTCGCCCACCTCCGCCTGACCGAGGCCGGCCGCGCGCTGGTCGACGGCATCATGCCCGAGCAACTCGCCTACGAGAGCGCCGTACTGTCCGCCCTGGACGCCGACCGGCAGGGCGAACTCGCTGGACTGCTGGGGGAGTTGCTCAGTCGGTTGGAGGGGCACATGCAGACGCTGCGGATCTGATCGAAGCCGAAACCGAAGCCGAAGCCGAGATCGAAGCAGAGGCCGAGGCCGACGCCGGGACCGAGGCCCAGGTCAACGCCGGGGACACCACGCTGCGGCCGGCCGGGCTCAGCGCTCGTCGCCCGCCCGGTACACGCCGAACAACGCTCCCCGCGGGTCCCGCAGCACCGCGATCCGCGGGCCCTCCGGCACCGAGGTCGGCTCCATCAGCACCGTGCCGTCCGCCCGCCCGGCCGTCGCGGCCGCGGCGTCCACGTCGGCCACCGCGAAGTACGGCAGCCAGTGCGGCGGCACCTCGGGCGGGAACTTGTCGTCCATCGCCACCATGCCGCCGAAGTCGACACCGCCGACACCCCACCGCGTGTAGTACTCGGAGGTGGCCACGGTCCACCCGAACACGGTGGTGTAGAACGCCTCCGCCCGCGCGGTGTCGCGGGTCAGCAGTTCCACCCAGCCCAGCGAGCCGGGCGCGTTGAACAGGCCGGCCCCCGGGAAGGCCTGCGCCTGCCACAGCTGGAAGGCGGCGCCGCCGGGGTCGAGGGCGACGACGAAACGGCCCATGTCGAACACGCCCATCGGACCGACCAGCACCTTGCCCCCGGCCTCCTCGATCATCCGCGCGGTGACGTCGGCGTCCGAGACCCCGAAGGACACGTTCCAGGCCACCGGTCGGCTCTTCTGGTACAGAGGGCTGAGCGCGGCGACGTCGGCGTCCCCGAGGTGCGCGACGGTGTAGCCGCCCGCCTCCTCCCTGGGATCGGTCTCGCACCGCCAGCCGAACAACTCCGTGTAGAACCGCTGGGCGGCCGCCAGGTCGTCGGTGCCCAGCTCGGCCCAGCAGGGCCCACCGGGCACGGGCACGTCGAGCTTCATGGCGTTCCTTCCGGCAGAGGGAGCACCCCCTCAGCACGCTAGACCCGGGTCCGCTCCCCGGCATCCGCTGAGGTCAGATGCCCGGTCGGTACCGCAGCGGATGGTCGGCCGGCACCTCCACCAGCACGATCGGTGTCCCGTCCGGGTCGGCGATCCACATCTCGACCAGACCCCACGGCTCCTTCACCGGCGGCCGGACGATCTCCACCCCCGCGGCCGTCAGCTCCTCGTGGGCCGCCGCCGCGTCGGGGACCTGCATCCACAGCCGTACGGCGGGGTCCGGCGGGGTCCGAGTCCGCCCCGAGACCTCCAGGAACCCGCCGCCGAGGAAGTAGACGGTGCCCCGCTCCGGGCCCGTACCGAACTCGCGGTACACGGCGAGGCCCAGCTGTTCCCCGTAGAAGGCGCGGGAACGCTCGGGGTCGGTGGGGCGGAGCAGGATTCGGCTGCTGAGTACATGCACCATGCATCCGGAGCGTAGGCGACGGTTAGGCTCGGCGGTGCCCAGCCGCGCCACAGATCCGGAGAACCCCGCATGGACACCACCGCCACCGATGTCAGCTTCCGTGATGCCGCCGACGCCGACGTGGACGCGCTGGTCGCGCTCGTCGAGTCGGCCTACCGCGGGGACTCCAGCCGGGCCGGCTGGACCACGGAGGCGGACATCCTGCAAGGGCAGCGCACCGAACCCGAAGGCGTCCGGGAGATCATCAAGTCGCCCGACGCCCGGTTGCTCACGGTGGAGCGGGACGGCCGGATCATCGCCTGCTGTCAGCTCGAACACCGCGGCGAGTACGCCTACTTCGGCATGTTCGCGGTCAGCCCCACCGTCCAGGGCGGCGGTCTCGGCCGGACGGTGCTGGAGGAGGCCGAGCGCCGGGCCCGCGCCGAATGGGGCGTCACCGAGATGCACATGACGGTGATCTCGGTGCGCGACGAACTCATCGCCTGGTACGAACGGCGCGGCTACCGCCGTACCGGCCGGATGACGCCCTTCCCCTACGGCGACGAGCGCTTCGGCGTCCCGCAGCGCGACGACCTCCAGTTCGAACTGCTGGTCAAGCCCCTCGGATGAGCCGCGTGCCCTGAGACGGCGGGGTGCCCGGCCTCCGGCCGACCGGCGTGCCCGAGCCGGGACCCGCCGATGTTCCCGCTTCCGGGCCATCGGTGCTCCCGCCGCTCCAGGACCCCCGATGTCCCCGCTTCCGGGACGGCCGATGCCCCCGCTTCCGGGACGGCCGATGTCCCCGCTTCCGGGACGGCCGATGTCCCCGCTTCCGGGACGGCCGATGCCCCCGCTTCCGGGACGCCGGTGTCCCTCGCTCGCCGGCCGGCCGTCGGTGCCGGAGCTACGGCCGGTCGGTGTCCCCGCCCCCGGGCCGGCCGGTGTGCCCGGCCTCCGGCCGGCCGGCGTCCCGACTCCCCGGCCGGTCGTGGTCCTTGCTCCCCGACCGGTCGCAGTCCCCGCCACCGGGCCGACCGGCGTCCGCGATCTCCGGCCGGTCCGTGGTCACGCCGTCCAGCCCGAAGGCCCGGGCCAGGCGCAGCTGGTCCGGGGTGTTGACCACCCAGCCGATGATCCGCAGGTCGTGCCCGCGGACCTCCTCGACGATCTCCAGGGTGAGCCGCCGCAGCTTCAGGCACACGGTCGCGGCTCCGGCGGCCACCGCGCGTTCCGCGATGCCGGGGCCGTGGGGGGTCTGCCCGCCGGGGGCGGCTCGCACGGGGTGGAGGCTGTCGATGAGCGCCGTGCGCACGCCGGGAACCAGCCGGGCGATCTCGGCGACGGCCTCGTCGTGGAACGAGGACACCTCCACCCGCTCCACCAGGTCCCGCTCCCGCATCACCTCGGCGAGCGCCCGCGCCGCCCGCACGTCCTTGATCTCGGCCTGGAGCGGCACCGACACCGCCGCCAGGACCTCCTCGAGGACCGGCACCCGTTCGCCGAGCCCGGCGTCCAGGGCGCGCAGCTCCGCCAGGGTGTGGTCGGCGACCGGCCCGCTGCCGTCCGTGGTGCGGCCCACGTCGGCGTCGTGCATGACCACGAGCGCGCCGTCCTTGCTCAGGTGCAGATCCAGCTCGATCGCGTCGAGACCGGCCCGCTCGGCGGCGACGAACGACCTGAGGGTGTTCTCGGGCTCGACACCCATGACCCCGCGGTGGCCGATGGTGGGGACGTTCACGTCACGACTCGCTTCCCTGGACGGACAGACAGGTGCGGTCGGCGCGCACCGCGGGAACCACTACCCGGCGGCCCGCGCCGAAAGCCTCCGACCGTCCGATGGCGTACAGGAAAAAACGCGGTGACCATGGGGGTGTGCAGGATAATTTCCCGAAGGTCATCTTGCTGGAAGAACCTCTTATGCATACGGTGTCCATACGTGAGGTTCTTTGTGGAGGATGGGACATGACGGAAATTCTTGTGCAGGTGGGTTCGGAGGGGCGGGTTCCTCCCGTGGCCAGGGTGGTGGAGCACCCGGCCTGGCCCGTGCTCAAGGATGCCGTGGAGCGGATCCGGCCCTGGCAGGCGAAGGACGGATCGATCGACTTCGCGGCCGAGGGCGCCCCCGGGCGCGCCGACGCCGAGCGGGCCGTGCAGCGTGTGGTCGCCGCGGTCGAGGAACTGTCGCCGCTGCTCCCGCACGACGCCGACTACCACCGCGCCCTGGTGAAGGACCTGTGCCGGTGGGCCGAGGGCGGCTTCGAGGTGCCGGACTTCCTGGACTCGCTGCTGGCCTTCCAGCCCGCCGCCGACCGTGCGGACGGCCTCCAGCACCTGGTCGTCTTCCCGATGTACACGCAGAACGGCAACCCGGACCGCAACCTCGAGGCGGTCGTGCTGCGCATGGTGTGGCCGGACTGGCTGGCCGAGCTGGAGCGCACCCGTTACGACAACCCGCTGTTCTGCGGCATCACCTTCGAGGACTTCACGGCCGGCTACGACACCAACTCGGCCGTGCTCTTCCCGGAGACCATCGCCGTCCGTGAAGCGCCGGAACGTTTCTCCTGGGGTGGCATCTTCTGCGACCGCGAGGCCGCCCGCTTCCGCCGCGTCACCGACGCCGCGGTCGGGGTCCTGGGCCTGGAACTGCCCGAGGACATCGCCGCCATGGTCCACGACCAGAAGCGCTGCGAGGAGGCCTTCGTGCTGTGGGACATGGTCCACGACCGCACCCACAGCCACGGTGACCTGCCCTTCGACCCCTTCATGATCAAGCAGCGCCAGCCGTTCTGGATGTACGGCCTGGAGGAGCTGCGCTGCGACCTCACCGCCTTCAAGGAGGCCGTGAAGCTGGAGGCCGACGGCGTCCCGCAGGCCCGTGACGTGCAGTACGCGGTCCTCTTCGACCGCATGTTCCGCTTCCCGGTCACCGGCGAGCGGGTGCGCAACTACGACGGCCTCGGCGGGCAGCTGCTCTTCGCCTACCTGCACAAGCACGACGTCGTCCGCTGGACCGACAACAAGCTGCACATCGACTGGCAGCGCGCCCCGCAGGTCACCAACGAGCTGTGCGCCGAGATCGAGAAGCTCTACCGCGACGGCATCGACCGCCCCAAGCTCGTCCACTGGTTCGCCGGCTACGAGCTGGTCTCCACCTACCTCGCCCCGCACCCCGGTTCCAAGTGGGCCAAGGGTCCGGACGCCCTGGACCTGACCCAGCCGCCCCGCAAGCTCGTCGACGACGTGCTTCCGGACGAGTTTCCGCTGAGCATGTTCTATGAGGCGCTGTCCAAGAAGCTGAAGAACGTGATCGCCTCCACCCGGGGCATCACGGCGGACGCCGCCGAGCGGATCGCCGCGTGAGCGACCTGCGTACCGAGAACACTGCTCAGGAGGCGAAGACCATGGGGAACGGGGCTCTCAGCGGTGCGGTGATCGCGGTGGCCGGCGCGGGCGGACCCGCCGGCCGGGCGGCGCTGATCAGGCTCGCCGAGGCGGGCGCGACCGTGGTGGGCGCGGACAACGACCCGGAGCGGCTCGCGGAGGCCGTCGACGCGGCGAGCTACGCGTCCGGGGGCGCGACCGTCATGGGCGAACCGGTCGACCTGCTCGACCTGAAGTCCACCCAGGACTGGGCCGCCCGGATCGAGAAGGACCTCGGCCGGGTGGACGGTCTGGTGCACCTCGTCGGCGGCTGGCGCGGCAGCGAGACCTTCACCAAGACCAGCCTCGACGACTGGGACTTCCTGGAACTGCTGCTGATCCGCACCGTGCAGCACACCTCGCTCGCCTTCCACGAGGCGCTCCAGCGCAGCGACCGCGGCCGGTACGTCCTGATCAGTGCCGCGGGGGCCAGCAAGCCCACCGCGGGCAACGCCGCGTACGCCGCGGGCAAGGCCGCCGCCGAGGCGTGGACGCTCTCGATGGCCGACTACTTCCGCAAGGCGGGGGGCCCCGACGGGCCGACCTCCGCGGCTGCGATCCTGGTGGTCAAGGCGCTGGTGCACGACGCGATGCGCGCGGAGCGGCCCAACGCGAAGTTCGCGGGCTTCACCGACGTCAAGGACCTGGCCGAGGCCATCGCCGGCGTCTGGGACAAGCCCGCCGCCGAAGTGAACGGACACCGTCTGTGGCTCACCGAGAAGCCGTGAACCCACCCAGGACCGACGCGCGTCGTCATCACGACCCGGAGGTCCGCGGTTTCGCCAGCGACAACTACGCCGGGGCCCATCCGGAGGTGATGGCCGCCCTGGCCCTGGCCAACGGCGGCCACCAGGTCGCCTACGGCGAGGACGACTACACCGAGAACCTCCAGCGGATCGTCCGCGGCCACTTCGGGGCGACGGCGGAGGCGTTCCCGGTCTTCAACGGCACCGGCGCCAACGTCGTCGCGCTCCAGGCGGTCACCGACCGCTGGGGCGCGGTGATCTGTGCCGAGAGCGCCCACATCAACGTGGACGAGGGCGGCGCGCCGGAGCGCATGGGCGGCCTGAAGCTGCTCACCGTCGCGACGCCGGACGGCAAGCTCACCCCCGAGCTGATCGACCGGCAGGCGTTCGGCTGGGAGGACGAGCACCGGGCGATGCCGCAGGTCGTCTCGATCACCCAGAGCACGGAGCTGGGCACCCTGTACACGCCCGCCGAGATCCGCGCGATCTGCGAGCACGCCCACGCGCACGGCATGAAGGTGCACCTGGACGGCTCCCGCATCGCCAACGCGGCCGCCTCCCTGGACGTGCCGATGCGCACGTTCACCAACGCGGTCGGCGTCGACATCCTCTCGCTCGGCGGGACGAAGAACGGCGCGCTGTTCGGCGAGGCGGTCGTGGTGATCGACCAGGACGCCGTCTCCCACATGAAGCACCTGCGCAAGCTGTCCATGCAGCTCGCCTCCAAGATGCGGTTCGTGTCGGTGCAGTTGGAGGCCCTGCTGGCCAAGGACCTCTGGCTGCGCAACGCGCGGCACGCCAACGACATGGCGCAGCGGCTGGCCGAGGGCGTGCGCGCGGTCCACGGGGTGGAGATCCTCTATCCCGTGCAGGCCAACGGTGTCTTCGCCAGGCTGCCGCACGACGTGGGCGAGCGCCTCCAGAAGCGGTTCCGCTTCTACTTCTGGGACGAGCCGGCCGGCGTGGTGCGCTGGATGTGCTCCTTCGACACGACGGAGGAGGACGTCGACGCGTTCCTGGCGGCCCTCAAGGAGGAGATGGCCCGGTAGGGCCGAGCGGGGCAGCCATCGCACCTCACGCATAGGTATGCGATCACCTGGAAAATGATTGACGTCCGGGTGATCGCTTTCCTATGCTCTCCAGGCATGCAGCTGATCCAGGAGAACCCCGACCTGTCCGCGTACTTGGCCGCTGACGAGGTCATCGACCACCACCATTCCCTGGTGCGGGACACCGCCGCGCGGCTGGCCAGGGATGCGGACGACTCGTATGCCTATGCGCGGCTGGCCTTCGAATTCGTGCGGGACACCATCCCCCACTCCCAGGACTCCGGCGATCTCCGGGTCACCTGGCGCGCCTCCGACGTGCTGGAGCTGCGCACGGGCATCTGCTACGCCAAGGCCCACGCGTTGGCCGCGCTGCTGCGCGCCGAGGACATCCCGACCGCCCTGTGCTACCAGACGTTCGACGTGGTCCACGGGCTGGTCGCCGTCCGCTTCAACGGCGCCTGGCACCGCCAGGACCCCCGCGGCAACAAGCCCGGAGTGGACGCCCGGTTCTCCCTGGACGGCGAACGGCTGGCCTTCCGCCCCGACGCCGCCGCCGGTGAGCGCGACCATCCCGTCCTGTACGCCGCCCCGCCCCCGCCCGTCCTGCGCGCGCTCCAGGCGGCCCCCGACCGTCCCCACCTCTGGAAGACGCTCCCCACCTCGCTGTGACACCCCCGCCGCGCACCCGGCCGGTCGCAGTCGCTAACCTCCCCGGCATGCGCGATGGGGGAGAGGCCCGAGAGGCCGATGCGGACGGGAGCGGCGAACTGCGTCAGGGGGCCGGGCCGTCTGCGGACCCCGCGCCACCGACGCTTCTCGGCCGGTTGAAGAGGCACCGGCTGCTCACCTCCGCCGTCGCCCTCGCCCTGGTGACCACCGGCATCACCGTCCCCCTGGTGCTCGCCGGCTCCGACGACGGCCCGCCCTGCCGGGGGATTCCCGCCGCCACCCGCGCCCTCGCCGAGAACCCCGCGGCCGCGACCCGCGCCCTCGACCCGGGCGACGACCTGCGGCGCCTCGACGCCGTACGCGCGCTCCTCGTGCACGAACACCCCTGCGGCGACGGCGGAGAGGTGCTCGGCGAGGTGGTGGACGCGGCCACCCGCGCCGCCGGCGGCGACGTGCCGCACACCCTCGCCCAGGCCCGCGCCGCCTTCGCGGTGACCGCGGTCCTGAACGACGTCGAACTGCCGGACGGCATGGCACCCGGCGTCGCCCGCATGCTCGCCCAGTACGTCGTCGACCACCACCGGTACCTCGGCATCGACGACGACGCCGGTCTGCCCGCCGTACCCGCCGAGTCGGCCCGCCCGGACGGCGAGGGCTGGACGAAGTACGGCCGTTTCCTCGCCCCGGGGGAGTCCCACGCCGACTTCGCCCACGCCCACCCCGCCGCCGACCCGGAGGGCCTGCTCGCCGAACTCGCCAAGGATCCCCAGGCGTTCGCGATCCTCTACGCCGCCGAGCGCGCCTGGTTCGCCCACTACCTGGAGCGGCTCGACGGGCAGGGGCGCGACGCCGGCTATCACCCGAAGCCGGGCAAGGGCGAGTATCGCTCCCCGCAGACCTCCTGGGTCGACAGCGACATCGAGCACATGACGGACCGCGTCGGCGTCCTGATGGCGTACCGGTCGATCTACGCCCGCAACGGGACCATCCCCGACGTCACCGCCTTCGACGCCGCCGTGCGCCGGTACGCCCCCGGCGTCTACCTCGCGGGGGAGGAGCAGGTCACCAGCCGGCCGCCGATGGCCTCCATCGCCGCGCGCAGGCCCTCGGGCCGGGCGGACGAGGACCTCATGGACGCCCGGCACCAGCTGAACACGGTGCTGGACGCCTGGGCGGCGGCCCGTCGGATTCCGGCGGCACGCGCCACCGCCCTGCGGCAGGTCATCGACAACCGCTACGTACGGGCGCTCTGGATGACCAGGTGAGCTCCGGGCGTCAGCCGGCGGTGAGGTCCGTGCAGCCCCGCCGTTCCGTCTGAGCCTCGACGAAGGCGTCCAGCAGCGCCCGTCGCTTCGCCGCGTCGACACCCGGGATGTCCTTGGAGGCGTCGAGCGCGAAGTGGGCGGCTTCACCGTCGCAGCGGGCGCTCGCCGTCAGCGCGGGACCGAGGAGATGCTCCTCGGTCACGAAACGGGTGCTCCAGTCACCGAACCAGGCGACGAATTCCATCCGCTTCGTGCCGTCATGGGTGAACTCTTTCCCGAGGGTGAGGTCGCACGTACCGGTCGGCGCCGCGTCGTCGAGCTGGACGCCGACCTTCCAGCGCGCGGGGTCCGGCAACCCCGCGTCGGCCGGCCAGCCGCAGGGGGTGTCCCGGGCGGCGGCGAGCGGAACCGGCTTCTGCTCGTTCTCCTCGGTGTCGGCCGGGCTGACCCCCTTCGGGGCCTTCAGCGGCCGCGCGCCGCAACCCAGCCGCTTCGATGCGGAGTTGGCGAAGGCGACGGCCACCTCGAAGGAGGCGGGCTGACGCCATGGAGCGCTATGGCTGATCGCGGCACTGACCAGCATCTTGCGCTGCCGCCCGTCCGCGTCCTCGCCCAGGTCCGGGCAGGGCATCAGGAACGTGAGGGTGTTGAAGCGGCCGATGAACCCGGGCAGGCCCTCGGGCATCGCCGCCTGCGACTCCAGACCGTGCTGCGGGAAGACCAGCATCAGCGCCCGGTCCTGGTCGTCGCGCAGTGTGTAGGCGCCGAAGCTCAGCAGCCACCCATTCCTGCCGTCGTCGTCTTCGACGGTGACCTCACAGCCGTAGTCCCCGAGCGCCTTGACCCCGCCCGACGCGGCGTCCACCACCCGGGCGTCCTCGGGGACCAGATCGCGCACGGCGTCGCCGGGCAGCAGCCCGTCACACGCCGTGCGGATCGTCCACCACTCGGAGGCACAGGGTCGGGCGATCCAGCCGCCCAGACCGAGCACCAGTGCAGCCGCCACCGACACCTTGATCCAGCGCCGCATCCTCGCCCCCGTAGCGCGTCCGGCAGACGAAGCCCTGTCGGTGGCCGCACCGGGCGGACCACGGACACCGGGCTTCCGGTTCCTCGTCGGGACCCTATCGGCTGCCGGGCCGCTCCCCGGGGGCGGGTGCGGGGACGAGGGTCAGCGGGTCTCGGCCGCGCGGACCTGCTCCGGGGTCGGCGCCGTACCGCCCAGATGGGCCGGCATCCACCAGGTGTCGCTCGCGTCCTTGGGGCGGACCGGGTAGGCGCGCTGGGCGGCCTCCAGCAGCTCCTGGACCCGCCCGCGCAGCTGCCGGGTGAGGGCGCCCGCGTACTTGTCGCGGGACGCCTCCAGGGCCTCGCCGACCCGCATGGTGATCGGGGTGTGGCTGCGCTTGAAGTTGCGCGGGTGACCCTTGGTCCACAGCCGCTGCGTCCCCCACACGGCCATCGGCACCAGGGGCACGCCCGCCTCCTGGGCCAACCGCGCGGCGCCCGACTTGAAGGTCTTGAGCGTGAACGACTCCGAGATGGTGGCCTCGGGGAAGACGCCGACGATCTCGCCGGAGCGCAGCGAGTCCAGGGCGTGCGCGTAGGCAGCCTCACCCTGTTCGCGGTCCACCGGGATGTGCTTCATGCCGCGCATCAGCGGGCCGGAGACCTTGTGGCGGAAGACGGACTCCTTCGCCATGAAACGAACGAGCCGTTTCTGCGGGAGCGCCGCGAGACCGTTGAAGATGAAGTCGAGGTAGCTGATGTGGTTGCTCACCAGCACGGCTCCGCCCGAGCGCGGGATGTTCTCCGACCCCCTGCAGTCGATCTTGAGATCCCAGACCTTGAACAGCGTCTGGGCGAGGCCGACGACGGGACGGTAGACAAGCTCTGCCATGGGCGGCGCGAACCCTTCCTGATCTCTGCCCGGGAGCGGTTCCCCGGCGGCAAAGTTACGCAGCCGTAGGTTTACGGCATCTCGCAGATCGTGCCCGAAGAACGGCCGGGTAGCCAGTCCTGGTGCCCGTCGGTCGCGAGATTCTCGTCACGTCCGCCTCCCGTGATCCACCTCGGGCTTTTAGATTTCCTTTACTCCGCCCGTACTGTGACCCGCCGCACGAGCAGGTGCATCTCGCAGCCCAGGCAGTACCCGAAAGCGGCGTTGAGGAACGCCGCCGCGAGCGCCGCCCCGGTCGCGGCCGCCCCGAGCCACTGCGGGCCGAGCGCGAAACCGATCAGTCCCAGGCCCGCGAAGACCAGTCCCACGGCCTGCGCGAACCGCGGCGGCCGCGGCGCCTCGAAGGCGGTGGGCGGCCCCAGCTTCGGCCGGACGGCCACCCGGAAGGCCCAGCCGTACGGCGAACGCCCCACCCCGCCGGCCGCGCCGAGCGCGAACGCCAGCGTCTGCCAAGCCAGCAGCCAAGGGCTCCGGGTGATCAGTGCGACCGCCAGCACGACGGTCGTCACGGCCGCCCCGAACCGCGGCCCTCTCGCATCGATGTCCATGAATCAAGCATTCCGCAACGGTGGAGGAGGGGGGAGGCGGGAATCTTTGCAGTCTGATGAATGCTTGTGCGGATGATGACCGGACTCATGGTGTGTGTGGCGGTGCTCGCGGCGGCGAGCGCCTACGGAGCGCTGCACCGGCGGCGGAGCGGGAGGGTGCGCGTGCGCGGGCGCGACGAAGGACAGCGGCTCGGGGCGGACCGGCTGGGCGGCGAACTCGGTGAGCGGGCCACGCTCGTGCAGTTCTCCAGCGCCTTCTGCGCGCCCTGCCGGGCAACCCGCCGGATCCTGGGCGAGGTGGCGGACCTGGTCCCCGGGGTGACCCACATCGAGATCGACGCCGAGGCGCATCTCGACCTCGTCCGGGAACTCGCCGTGCTCAAGACCCCGACCGTGCTGGTGCTGGACGCCGACGGCCACGTCGTGCGCCGCGCGAGCGGGCAGCCCCGCAAGGCCGACGTCATCGCGGCACTGGGCGAGGCGGTGTGAGCCCGTGCCGCCGGCGGTGAGTCCGCTCCCGGATGCCGGGACGCACTTGACTGTGCCCGCCACCTATCGTCAGCCTGACCGTATGCCTGAGGAACTCCTTCTCCACGGACGGGCGCACGTCGACCTCGTCCGCACCGCGAGCGCGCGCTGTCCGGGCCGTTGAGCAGCCACGCATCCGCACGTCACCTCCGGCAGAAGGACCAGGACGACCCCATGACGGCCACGCCCGATCTCCGCACCACCCAGCTCGCCTCCCCCGACCTGCTGCGCTCCGTCTTCCGCCGCCACGCGGCAGGTGTGGCCGTGATCACGGCGCCCGGCGAGAGCGGACCGGTCGGCTTCACCGCCACCTCGCTCACCTCCGTCTCCGCCGAGCCGCCGATGCTGTCCTTCGGCATCGGCACCGGCGCCTCCAGCTGGCCGGCGATCTCGGAAGCCGGCCATGTCGGCGTGCACATACTCGGTGAGCACCAGCGCGAACTGGCCGCCACCTTCGCGCGCAGCGGCGCGGACCGGTTCGGCGCGCCGACGTCCTGGCGCGAGGGCCCCGAGGGCGTTCCCGTCCTCGACGAGGTGCTGGCCTGGCTGGTGTGCCGGGTCGTCGCGCGCGTGCCCGCCGGCGATCACCGGATCGTCCTCGCCGAGGTCGTCCTGGGTGATCCCGCGGGCGCGGGCCGCCCGTTGCTCTACCACCAGGGGCGCTTCACGGCTCTGCGGGACTGATCACCTCCGGGCGCTCCCGCTGAGCCGTCCGGTCCCGATTACGCTGCGTTGCGGAGGTCACAGTTCAAAGCGCTTGCTTAGCGGGCAGGAACTGGGTGTACTGACGAGTAATGTTTCGTTCGGGGGCGCAGGCCGCCCCGATCGGAATCGGCCGCTTGTGGCGCCTATGCTGCCTGAAAGAAGGCAGCCAGAACTGACGATGCAGTAGGAGAGCCGGCGTGAGCTTGAGGATCGTTGTCACTGTGAAGTACGTGCCCGACGCCACTGGCGACCGGCACTTCGCCGATGACCTGACCGTCGACCGGGACGACGTGGACGGTCTGCTCTCCGAGCTCGACGAGTACGCGGTCGAGCAGGCGCTGCAGATCTCCGAAGACCGTCGAGAAGCGGGCGACGACGTCGAGGTCACCGTCCTGACGGTGGGTCCCGAGGACGCCAAGGACGCGCTCCGCAAGGCCCTGTCCATGGGCGCCGACAAGGCGATCCACGTCGAGGACGACGACCTGCACGGCACCGACGCCATCGGCACCTCCCTGGTGCTGGCCAAGGCGATCGAGAAGGCCGGCTACGACCTGGTCGTCTCCGGCATGGCCTCCACCGACGGCACCATGGGCATCGTCCCGGCCCTGGTGGCCGAGCGCCTCGGCGTCCCGCAGGTCTCCCTGCTGTCCGAGATCTCCGTCGATGGCGGCACCGTCAAGGGCCGCCGCGACGGCGACACCGCCTCGGAGCAGCTCGAGGCCTCCCTGCCGGCCGTCGTGTCGGTCACCGACCAGTCCGGCGAGGCCCGTTACCCGTCCTTCAAGGGCATCATGGCCGCCAAGAAGAAGCCGGTTCAGTCCTGGGACCTGTCCGACCTCGACATCGAGGCCGACGAGGTCGGCCTGGAAGGCGCCTGGACCAAGGTCGAGTCCGCGACCGCGCGTCCGGCCCGCACCGCCGGCACGATCGTCAAGGACGAGGGCGAGGGCGGCAAGCAGCTCGCCGCCTTCCTCGCGGAGCGAAAGTTCGTCTGACACAGACTCGCGGGCCAGAAGTTCATCTGAGCCCCGCTCGCCGACCGCCCCTCAACTTCGTTTCGCAGGAGAGCAATCCCATGGCTGAAGTCCTCGTCTACGTCGACCACGTGGACGGTGCCGTCCGCAAGCCCACCCTGGAGCTGCTGACCCTGGCCCGCCGCATCGGCGAGCCGGTCGCCGTCGCGCTGGGCAGCGGCGCCGCCGACACCGCCGCCGTCCTCGCCGAGCACGGCGCGGTCAAGGTCCTGACCCACGACGCGTCCGAGTACGCCGACTACCTGGTAGTACCGAAGGTCGACGCGCTCCAGGCGGCCGTCGAGGCGGTCTCCCCGGCCGCGGTGCTGCTGTCGTCCTCCGCGGAGGGCAAGGAGATCGCCGCCCGCCTGGCGCTGCGCACCGGTTCCGGCATCATCACCGACGCCGTCGACCTGGAGGCCGGCGAGGAGGGCCCGGTGGCCACCCAGTCGGTGTTCGCCGCGTCCTTCACCACCAAGTCCCGGGTCGTCAAGGGCACCCCGGTCATCACCGTGAAGCCGAACAGCGCGGCCGTCGAGGCCTCTCCGGCCGCCGGTGCCGTCGAAGCCCTCGCGGTGACCTTCTCCGCCCAGGCGACCGGCACCAAGGTCACCGGACGCACCCCCCGCGAGGCGACGGGCCGCCCGGAGCTGACCGAGGCCGCGATCGTCGTCTCCGGCGGCCGCGGCGTCAACGGCGCGGAGAACTTCGCGATCATCGAGGCCCTCGCCGACTCGCTCGGCGCGGCCGTCGGCGCCTCGCGCGCGGCGGTGGACGCCGGCTGGTACCCGCACACCAACCAGGTCGGCCAGACCGGCAAGTCCGTGTCGCCGCAGCTGTACATCGCCAACGGCATCTCCGGCGCCATCCAGCACCGCGCCGGCATGCAGACCTCGAAGACGATCGTGGCCGTCAACAAGGACGCCGAGGCCCCGATCTTCGACCTGGTCGACTACGGCGTCGTCGGCGACCTGTTCGACGTCGTCCCGCAGCTCACCGAGGAGATCAAGACCCGCAAGGGCTGATCCCCGCCGCCGCTGCGCGAGGCCCCCGTGACCGGTCCGGTCACGGGGGCCTCGGCTCATCCCAGGGACACCGAGGCGCACACCGGCAGGTGATCGCTCGGGTACCTGCCGTCGAGCGAGAAGGTGTCCAGCCACGTCCGGTGGACCGAGACGTCCGGCGTCGCCAGGATCCAGTCGATGCGGTCCCCGCCCGGCTGCGGACCCCGGTAGGCGTGGAACGTCCCGTACGCCGCACCGCGCCACCTCGCCGTGTCCCAGGTGTCGACCAGGCCGGCGGCCAGCAGCGTGTCGTGGACCGTGCTGCGCCGGGCGGCGGCGTTGAAGTCGCCGGTGACCAGCACGGGCAGGCCGGGACCGAACGCGGCGAGGCGTTCGGCGATCAGCGCGGCGGCACGTTCACGGGCGTACCGACCGGCGTTGTCGAGGTGGGTGTCGACCAGACGGAGCTGGCGCCCGGACGCCTTCAGGCCGCGGAAACGGACCCAGGTGACCATCCGGGGATGGGCTCCGCCCCAGGTGTTGGAGCCGCGCACCGCCGGGGTGTCGGAGAGCCAGAAGTGGGCGTGCTCGACCGGGGCGAGCCGCCGGGTGTCGTAGAGGACGGCCGTCGACTCCTCGTCGCCGCCGCCCCGGCCGGTGCCGATCCAGTCGTAGTGGGGTCCTAGGTCGGCCTCGATGTCGCGCAGTTGGGGCGGTTCGCCCTCCTGGGTGCCGATGACGCGGGGCGCCGCCGCGCGCAGCAGGGCGCGCATCGCCGGACGGCGGGCCGCCCAGCTGTGGGGTTCCTCGGTGCCGGGGAACCGGAGATTGAAGGTCATGACCTCCAGGCGTGGGACGGCGGCGGCCCTCCTGAGCGACGTCGTGCCGGCCGAGGGGGTCCGGCCGGCCGACGAGGCCCGCAGCGCACCGATCAGGGGGACGCCGACGGCGGCGGCCAGCACCGTCCGCAGCCCCGTACGCCGCGTGAGTCCCTTGTCGTCCGCCAAGTGGCCCCCTCTTCCGCTCTTACGCCAGGGTGCGTGCACGGACGGGCGGACGGAAGGGGGCCTCGTGGCGGAAGCGGGCAAGGGCGCCGTGGCGTGGACAAGGTGTTGACCCCGGGGAAGCCCCACGGTTAGCTTCCTTCAACGGATTGTTGATTCCGTGCAGCGGAAAACAGGAGGGTGCGGGAATGGGGCAGGGTCAGCAGGAGACCGTGGCGACGAGCCTCGCGGGTGCCGTCAGCGAGGAGATCAGTGCCTCCCTCGCCCCGGTCGACGCCGAACTCGAACGCCGCTACCCCGGAGACCCCGGCACCCGCCAGCCCGTCCACACCGTCTACGTGCCCGGCGACGCCTTCGCCGCCGACACCGTCCGCTCCTGGGGCGACCGCGCCCTCGCCGCCCTCGACGAACACGCCCCCGACGCCGCGTCCCTCGCCGCCGTCCTCGGCCTCCCCGACGAACTCGCCGAGCCCGTGTACACACGCGTGCGCGCCAAGCTGGAGCGCGAGCCGGTCGAGGACCTGCGCGTCGACTTCGAGGACGGGTACGGCCCCCGCCCCGACGCCGAGGAGGACGAGGCGGCCGCCCGCGCCGCCCGGCTGATCGCCGAGGCGTACGCCGAGGGCACGGCGGCACCCTGGACGGGCATCCGCATGAAGTGCATGGAGGCCGGCGTCCGCGACCGGGGCATCCGCACCCTGGACGTCTTCCTCACCGGCCTGATGGAGGCGGGCGGCCTGCCCGACGGGCTGGTGCTGACCCTGCCGAAGGTGACCTACGCCGAGCAGGTCACCGCGATGGTCCAGCTTCTGGAGGCCTTCGAGAGGGCGCGCGGGCTCACCCCCGGCCGGCTCGGCTTCGAGATCCAGATCGAGACCAGCCAGGCCATCCTCGCCGCCGACGGCACCGCCACGGTCGCCCGGATGATCCAGGCCGCCGAGGGCCGCGCCACCGGACTGCACTACGGCACCTTCGACTACAGCGCCTGCCTCGGCGTGTCCGCCGCCCACCAGGCCGCCGACCATCCCGCAGCCGACCACGCCAAGGCCGTCATGCAGGTCGCCGCTGCCGGCACCGGCGTACGCGTCTGCGACGGCTCCACCAACGTCCTGCCGGTGGGCCCCACCGCCCAGGTCCACGACGCCTGGCGCCTGCACTACGGCCTCACCCGCCGCGCGCTGGCACGTGCCTACTACCAGGGCTGGGACATGCACCCCGGCCACCTCCCGACCCGCTACGCGGCCGTCTTCGCCTTCTACCGCGAGGGCTTCGCGCAGGCCGCCGAACGCCTCTCCTGGTACGCCGGCCGGGCCGGCGGCGACGTGCTGGACGAGCCGGCGACCGCCAAGGCCCTCAGCGGTCATCTCCTGCGGGGCCTGGATTGCGGAGCCCTCGACACGGCCGAGGTGACCGCCGCCACCGGGCTGACACGGACCGCCCTGGAGGGCTTCGCGGCACCGCGCCGGGGCGATCTGACGGCGTCCGGGCAGTAGCCGCGGGGAGCGAGCAGCGGTACGGCCGGCCGGGGCGGGGTGCCCCGGCCGGCCGTAGGCCTTCAGGTCCTGCTCGTGCTGCTACTGCTTCCGCTGCTGCTCGGGGAAGGTGTAGGGCGTGGTGATGATCTCCATCCCGTGCCCGGCGGGGTCCATGAAGTACAGGCCCCGCCCGCCGTGATGGTGGTTGATCTCACCCGGCTGCTTTCCGTGCGGGTCGGCGAAGTACGTGATCCCGGCTTCCCTGATCCGCCCGAACGCGGCGTCGAACTCCTCCTCGGAGACGAGGAACGCGTAGTGCTGCACGGCGATGGACTCCGCCGGGATGGTGGCGAAGTCCAGGGTGACCCCGTTGCTGGTGTCGACCGGGACGAACGGGCCCCACTCGGACCCGACTTCGAGTCCCAGGATGTGGGCGAGGAACTCGGCGGACTCCCGGTTGTCACGGGAGTGGACGATCGTGTGGTTCAGCTGTACCGACATGTGTGGAATGCCTCCGTAAGGCAAACTCACGGGCACCTCCATGCCTCACCCGGTCGGTGACCGACACGCGATGCCGTGTGATGATCCTAACCGGCGCGCGGGTTCCCGGGCCCGCCGTTCGGCCCGATCCGAACGAGAGGCCCTGCCGGCGGCGGCGGGACCGGAGGAACGCCGGGAACGCCTCAGGGGGCTCGGTCGATGTCCGGCGGATCGGAAACGGCCCGTGGCCTCGCGGCCGTGCTCGGGTCCCCCACGGCGTCGGCGCCCCCGCACTCCTGGATGCGTCCGACCAGGTCGCGGCGGCCGGTGCCCTTGACCATGTGGCCGACCGGCAGTCCGGGGCTCCGGCGGCACGCGGTCGTCGTGGGCGGTCGCCCGCGGCGGGCAGCCGCTCGCGCGGCCACGGCCTTCACGGCCGGGTGTCACGACCGGGCCGAGGGGCTGTGGCCGGTCACCGGAAAACGACCGGACCGGGACCACCTCGCCCCACCGTGCCGGAGAGCGCCCCACCGGCGTCCGGCACCCGTGAGGGGCGACGCGCCGCAGTGGGCGGGCGGTCGCGCCGCGCCGCGCCGGCCGGCTCCGGGTCCTTCCGGGCGCGGGGCTCCGCGTGCCGGTCCGGGGCGGGCTCAGCCCGCCGGCGGCAGTTCGCCCGAGCCGCGGGCGATGAGCCGGGTGGGCAGGGTGATGCGCTCCGGGGCGATCAGGGTGCCGTCCAGCTGCCGGAACAGGCGGTCGGCGGCGGTACGGCCCAGGGCGGCGGCGTCCTGCGCGACCACCGTGACGCCCGGCTGGAGCAGGTCGGCCAGTTCCAGGTCGTCGAAGCCCACGAGGGCGACGGGGCGGCTCTGCTCGGCGAGCACCCGGATCACGGTGACGGTCACCCGGTTGTTGCCCGAGAAGACCGCGGTGACCGGGGCGGGCCCGGAGAGCATCTCCCGGGCCGCCCGGCGCACCCGTGCGGGATCGGTGACGCCCAGGGACATCCAGGAGTCCTCCACGGCTGTCCCCGCGTCCTCCATCGCCGCCCGGTAACCGCGCAGCCGCTCGGCCGCGGTGTGGATGCGCGGCATGTCCCCGATGAAGCCGATCCTGCGGTGCCCGTGCGCGACGAGGTGGGCGACGCCCTCCCGGGCCCCGCCGAAGTTGTCCGACAGGACGCAGTCGGCGTCGATGCCCCCCGCGGGCCGGTCGACGAACACCGTCGCCACGCCGGCCTTGATCTCCGGTTCCAGGTAGCGGTGGTCGTCGCCGGCCGGAACGACCACCAGCCCGTCGACCCGGCGCGCGCACAGCGCCAGCGCCAACTCCTGTTCCCGGTCGGGGTCCTCGGCGCTGGAGCCGTTGATGAGCAGCGCGCCGTGGGCTCGTGCCACCTCCTCCACGGCTCGGCTGAGGTGGCCGTAGAAGGGGTCGGCGAGGTCCTCGAGGACCAGGCCGATGCTGGCGGTACGGCCCTTGCGCAGGACCCGCGCGCTGTCGTTGCGGCGGAAGCCGAGCGCCTCGACGGCCTCCTGGACGCGCCGTTCCGTCTCCGGCGTGACCCCCGGTTCGCCGTTCACCACGCGGGAGACGGTCTTCAGTCCCACCCCCGCGCGTGCCGCCACGTCCTTCATGGTGGGACGATTGCCGTAGCGGTTCGCGGAGATGCCGACTGCGCGGCGGGGCGTCTCGGGCACGGGGCGGGTCCTGTCCTGTTGTCCACGGTGACGCGTGCGGTGCGGGCGTCCCGGGAGGCGGTTGAGGATGTGCCGACGAGCATAGGGCCTGGACAACGTTGTCAGGTGCGGGGGAGACTGTCCACCGCAATCCCGGCCCACGTCCCCACCGCTGGACCGGCCAGCCCTTTTTCCGATGGTTGACGGGGAGAACCGAGACTGATGCACACCGACCTCGTGGCCGCGCTGGACATCGGCGGCACCAAGATCGCCGGCGCGCTGGTGGACGGCGGCGGCACGATCCTGGTCCGCGCCCAGCGGCCCACACCGGCCCGGCAGGACGGCGACACCGTGATGCGGGCCGTCGAGGAGGTGCTCGGGGACCTCACGGCCTCGCCGCTGTGGGAGCGCGCCCGTGCCCTCGGCATCGGCAGCGCCGGTCCGGTGGACGCCTCCACCGGCACGGTCAGCCCGGTCAACGTGCCCGGCTGGCGCGACTACCCGCTGGTCGAGCGGGTCCGGGCCACCACCGGGAACCTTCCCGTCGAGCTGATCGGCGACGGTGTGGCGATCACCGCCGCCGAGCACTGGCAGGGCGCCGCCCGCGGCCACGACAACGCCCTGTGCATGGTGGTCTCCACCGGGGTCGGCGGCGGTCTCGTCCTGGGGGGCCGTCTCCATCCCGGTCCCACCGGAAACGCCGGTCACATCGGTCACATCAGCGTCGATCTCGACGGCGACCCGTGTCCCTGCGGTGCGCGCGGCTGCGTGGAGCGGATCGCCAGCGGGCCCCACATCGCCCGGCGGGCCCTGGAGAACGGCTGGCGGCCCGGCCCGGACGGCGACGCCTCCGCCGCCGCCGTGGCCGCCGCCGCCCGCGCGGGCGACCCCGTCGCGGTGGCCTCGTTCGAGCGTGCCGCCCAGGCGCTGGCCGCCGGTATCGCCGCCACCGCGACCCTCGTCGAGATCGACATCGCGGTGATCGGCGGCGGCGTCGGCAAGGCGGGTGACGTCCTCCTCACGCCCCTGCGGCGGTTCCTCGCGGACTACGCCACGCTGTCCTTCGTGCGGCGGCTGACCGTGGTGCCCGCCCAGATGGGCACCGACGCCGGGCTGGTGGGAGCGGCCGCCGCGGCGCTGGCGAGCGGGCCGGAGCGGACCGCGGCGAGGGTCTGAAGGGCCTGGGCGGACGGTCCGGAGGAACGTTCCCTCTCGCGTGTCCGCCCTCCGCTCGCGAAGGGTTCGCGGTCGGCGCGTGACCTCCCGCGGGGCTGCGCAGTTGATCAGGGCATGAAGAAGCGCAGCATGCTCGCCATCGCCTCCCTCGCCACCGGTTTCGTCGTCGCGGCGATCACTCCCTCGCACGGTGCCGGCGGTGAGGACCTCGCCGGACTGAACGTGGGGGACGCCCTCGGCAGCCTCGACCACACGATCGCCGACGACAGCCCGGCCGTCGACGAGAACGCCCTGGGCGGGACCGACTGACGGTCTCCGCACGCGGCCACGGCGCCGGTCCCCACCACCCGGGGACCGGCGCCGCGCCGTTCGGGCGCCCTCAACGGGAGGCGGTTTCCGTGGCAGGGTGGAGCGGGCAAGCCACAGGGGTCCGACAGCAGAGGGGGAGACGTGACCGTCGTCTGGATCAACGGCGCGTTCGGCGCGGGAAAGACGACCGCCGCACGGGAACTGATCGACCTGATCCCGAACAGCACGCTCTTCGACCCCGAGGACGTGGGGGCGGCGCTCACGCACCTGCTGCCGCCCAAACGCCTCGCCGAGGTCGGTGACTTCCAGGACCTGCCGATCTGGCGCCGCCTCGTGATCGACACCGCGGCCGCGCTCCTCGGCGAACTGGGCGGCACCCTCGTCGTCCCCATGACCCTGCTGCGCCAGGAGTACCGCGACGAGATCTTCGGCGGCCTCGCCGCCCGCCGGATCGCCGTCCGGCATGTGCTGCTGGCCCCGGCGGAAACGATCCTGCGCGAGCGAATAGCCGGGCGGGACGTCCCGCCCGGCCTCCCCGACGGCGAGATACGGGTACGGCAGTGGTCGTACGACCACATCGAGCCGTACCGCGCCGCCCTCGCCGGCTGGCTCACCGCGGACGCCCACCCCGTCGACTCCAGCGACCTCACCCCGCACGAGACCGCCCTGCGTATCGCGGAGGCGGTCGGCAGCGGGGCGGTGGCCGCCTGCGACATCGTGCAGACCCCCGAACCGAGCGCCGAGACGCTGGCCGCCGGGGTGCTCCTCTTCGACGAGCGCGACCGGGTACTGCTCGTCGACCCCACCTACAAGCCCGGCTGGGAGTTCCCCGGCGGTGTCGTGGAGCCCGGCGAGGCGCCCGCGCGCGCGGGCATGCGCGAGGTCGAGGAGGAGACCGGCGTCCGGCTGGCCGACGTACCGCGGCTGCTCGTCGTCGACTGGGAGCGGCCGACGCCTCCCGGATACGGCGGGCTGCGCCTGCTCTTCGACGGCGGCCGGCTCGACTCCGCGGCGGCCGAGGGGCTGCTGCTGCCCGGCCCCGAACTGCGGGGCTGGCGCTTCGTCACCGAGGAGGAGGCCGCCGGCCTGTTGCCCCCGGTCCGCTACGAACGGCTGCACTGGGCCCTGCGGGCGCGGGAGCGGGGCGCCGCGCTCTACCTGGAGGCCGGGGTCCCCCTCGGGTGACCGTCACGCCGCCGCGCCTGCGCCGGGTACGGGGCCGGCCGGCTCTCCTCCCGCAGCCGTCGGCGGACAGGGGCATGACCCCCGTCCTCGGCGCGCGGGGCGATGCCTGTCCGCTGCTTCACGCAGGACGGCTGAGACCTGCCCGGTCACCGGGGCGCCGTGACCGAAGCAGGCCACGTCCGCGTCGAGCGCGGCGAGCCGGTGGAGGGCGGCGACGGTCCGGAACCGGTCCAGGCTGAACACGCCCGGCATCACCGATCCGTCGACGGGCGAGGCGGCGACCGTGTCCCCCGTGAACAGCACACCGTGGCCCGGGAGAGGGAGGGCGATGCTGCCGTCGGTGTGACCGCGGACATGCACCACGCGTGCTCCGCCACTGAAGGCGAGCACGTCGCCGTCGGCCAACTCCGTGATTGCCGAAGGAGGTTCGACGTCCCGCACGGGCAGGTGCCGCAGAGCGGCGGCGTGCAGCGGCCGTTCCCACTCCTCCAGCACCGGTTGCGGAGCCGGGACGTCCCGGCGCAGCACCACCGCGTCCGCGGCGTGCGCCAGTACCTCCGCCCCCGTCAGCGCGGCCAGTTCTGCCGCGCCGCCCGCGTGGTCCTCGTGGAAGCGGGTGAGCACCACACGCCGTACGGCGGCCGGAGCGTGCCCCAGGGCGGTGACCGCGTCGGCGATCGCGCGGCCGGAGCCGGGTGGTCCGGCGTCGACGAGCGTCAACTCGCCGACGTCGTCCCAGAGACAGGCCTGGCCGACCGGGAAGCGCAGCAGGTGCAGACGGGGGAGGAGCGCGACGACGTCCATGGGACGACCGTAGAGGGGCCCGCCCGGCGGGCGAGGACCTCTGCCGAGAGCGGAGCGCGCGGTTCAGCTCGCCGCGTACGTGCGCAGGAACAGGGCCTCGGCCACCGACAGACGCTCCAGCTCCTCCGGTGAGACGCTCTCGTTGACCGCGTGGATCTGGGCCTCCGGCTCGCTCAGGCCGATGAGGAGGATCTCCGCGCGCGGGTACAGCGCCGCGAGGGTGTTGCACAGCGGGATGGAACCGCCCTGGCCGGCGTAGCTCATCTCCTGGCCGGGGTAGGCCACCGCCATCGCCTCGGCCATCGCCGCGTACGCCGGGCTCGTGGTGTCGGCGCTGAACGGCTGGCCCTGGCCGATCTGCTCGGTCCGCACCCGCGCGCCCCACGGCGTGTGCGCCTCCACGTGGGCCTGGAGCAGCTTCGTCGCCTCGGCCGCGTCGACGCCCGGCGGCACCCGCAGGCTGATCAGCGCCCGGGCGCTCGACTGCACCGACGGGGTGGCGCCGACCACCGGCGGGCAGTCGATGCCGAGCACGGTCACCGCGGGGCGGGCCCAGATGCGGTCGGCGACCGTGCCGGAGCCGATCAGCGCGACGCCGTCGAGGACCCTGGCGTCCTTGCGGAACTGCCCCTCGTCGTACTGGAGTCCCTCCCACGCCGGGCCGTCGGGCAGGCCGTCGACGGTCGTCGAGCCGTCCTCGGCGCGCAGCGAGTCCAGTACGCGGATCAGCGCGCCGAGCGCGTCGGGGGCGGCGCCGCCGAACTGGCCGGAGTGCAGGTTGCCCGCGAGGGTGTCGACGCTCACCCGCATCATCGTCATGCCGCGCAGCGTGGAGGTGACGGTGGGCAGACCGACCCGGAAGTTGCCCGCGTCGCCGATCACGACGGTGTCGGCCGCGAGCAGCTCGGGGTGCTGCTCGGCGTACCGCTCCAGGCCGCCCGTGCCCTGCTCCTCCGAGCCCTCGACGATCACCTTCACATGGACGGGCACCCCGCCGTTCGCCTTGAGGGCGCGCAGGGCCAGCAGGTGCATGATGAAGCCGCCCTTGCAGTCGGCGGTGCCCCGCCCGAACCAGCGGCCGTCGCGCTCGGTCAGTTCGAAGGGCGGGGTGACCCAGCCGGCCTCGTCCAGCGGCGGCTGCACGTCGTAGTGCGCGTACAGCAGAACCGTTTTCGCGCCCTCCGGTCCCGGCAGGAAGCCGTACACCGACTGCGTGCCGTCGGGGGTGTCGAGGAGGGCCACGTCCTGGAAGTCCTCGGCGCGCAGGGCGGCGACGATCCAGTTCGCCGCGGCCTCGCTCTCGGTGCGCGGGAACTGGTCGAAGTCCGCCACCGACTTGAAGGCCACCAGTTCGGTGAGCTCCGCCTTCGCCCTGGGCATCAGCGAGGCGACGGTCTCGGCGACCGGATTCGACGACATGGGCACGCTCCTTGTGGGTGCGACGTTGTACCGATGAGTGTCGCCGATCCTCCCACAGCCGACCGCGGCGATCTCGGCCGTAGGATGCGGGGGACAGGTGCGGCAGGCGGCTTGATCGGGAGCAGTAGACCATCGTGAGCAGCGAGAACTCTTCGGCGGACGACGTGCAGCAGGTGTGGGACGTCGTCGTGGTGGGCGCGGGACCCGCGGGGGCTTCGGCCGCCTACGCGGCGGCGGTCGCGGGGCGGCGCGTGCTGTTGCTGGAGAAGGCGGAGCTGCCCCGCTACAAGACGTGCGGCGGCGGCATCATCGGTCCTTCCCGCGACGCCCTCCCACCGGGCTTCGAGCTGCCCTTCCAGGACCGGGTGCACGCGGTGACGTTCTCGAACAACGGACGCTTCACCCGCACCCGCCGTTCCCGGCAGATGCTGTTCGGGCTGATCAACCGGCCCGAGTTCGACCAGCAGCTCGTCGAGCACGCGCAGAAGGCCGGCGCCGAACTGCGCACCGGCGTCACGGTCACGCGCGTCGAACAGCACGGCTCGGCCGTGCCCGACCGGCGTACGGTCGCGGTCGTCCTGCAGGGCGGAGAGGCGGTGCTGGCCCGGGCGGTCGTCGGCGCCGACGGCAGCGCGAGCCGCATAGGGGCACACGTCGGCGTGAAGCTCGACCAGGTGGACCTCGGCCTGGAGGCGGAGATCCCGGTGCCCGAGACGGTCGCCGAGGACTGGAAGGGCCGGGTCCTCATCGACTGGGGCCCGATGCCAGGCAGTTACGGCTGGGTGTTCCCCAAGGGGGACACGCTGACGGTCGGGGTGATCTCCGCGCGCGGCGAGGGCGCCGCCACCAAGCGGTACCTGGAGGACTTCATCGGGCGGCTCGGCCTCGCCGGCTTCGAACCGAGCATCTCCTCCGGCCATCTGACCCGCTGCCGCGCCGACGACTCGCCGCTCTCGCGCGGCCGGGTGCTGGTGTGCGGCGACGCGGCGGGGCTGCTGGAGCCCTGGACGCGCGAGGGGATCTCCTTCGCGCTGCGCTCGGGCCGGATCGCCGGCGAGTGGGCGGTGCGCATCGCGGAGGCGCACGACGCGGTGGACGCCCGTCGCCAGGCCCTCAACTACGCCTTCGCGATCAAGGCGGGGCTCGGCGTGGAGATGAGCGTGGGCAAGCGGATGCTGGCCCTCTTCGAGCGGCGTCCGGGTCTCTTCCACGCGGCCCTGACCGGTGTGCGTCCGGCCTGGCGGGCGTTCACGGACATCACCCGCGGCCGGACCACCCTCGGCGAACTCGTGCGCTCGCACCCGCTGGCCCAGCGCGCCCTGAACGTGATGGACCGGCGGCAGGCGGCCGAGGGCCGGGGCGCGGCCGAGGAGGCCGGTTCCTGAGGCGTCGTCCGGTGCCCGGCGTCCGGCGTCCGGTGCCTGTCCTCCGGTGCCCGTCGTCCGTCGGAGCGGTCCAGGGGTGCCGGTTCCGTGAGTGTCCGGTCCCGGGGGCGGGGGCGGGACCGGACGGTGCCGGTCACCGGCTCCCGGTGACCGTGATCCGGAACACCGGGTGGTCGGCGGAGATGCGGCGCAGGTCGGCGTCGGGGGAGTCGGGCCGACACCGTCGAAGAAGACGCCGACCTCCGCCTTCCAGCGCTTGAGGTAGGCGCGCAGCAGCGGCACCTTCTCGTCGTCGCCGACCTCGGCCGCGGTGAACTCGTCCGTCCTTCCGCCCAGGCGCAGTTCCCCGCCGCCGGCCGCGCGCATGTTGTGCGTCCACTGGACGTGACCGCGCGGGGCGACGAGGTACTGCCGCCCCTCCACCATCAGCAGGTTCACCGGCGTGGTCCGCCACTGACCGCTCTTGCGGCCGCGCACCGCCAGGACCCTGGACCCCCACACGCTCAGCCCGCGCCGGGTCAGCCAGGCGACGGTCCGGTTGAGGACGTTGACGGTGAACCAACCGGGTTTCTTGACGTGGGCGGCGGACATGGAGGCCTCCTGAGCGGTGAATGTGAGCACTGCTCTCGCTCTCTGGTGCGAGTCTGCACCGGATCGGCCCGCTTGGACAAGAGCGCTGCTCTCTTTTCGGTTCGCCGCTCTCTTTCCGGTTCCCCGCTCTTGACTGTGTGCACTGCTCCCGGCCCGTGGAACACTGGTGCGCATGAGCAGCACCACCCGAGGGGTCCGCGCCCGCGCCCGGACCGAGATCACCGCCGCCATCAAGGAGGAGGCCCGTCGCCGACTCGCCGCCGAGGGAGCCGCCAAGCTGTCCCTGCGGGCCGTCGCCCGCGAACTGGGCATGGTCTCCTCCGCGTTGTACCGCTACTTCCCCAGCCGCGACGACCTGCTCACCGCGCTCATCATCGACGCCTACGACTCCCTCGGCGAGAGCGCGGAGGCCGCGCACGCCGAGGTCGTCGACGCCGACCCCGTCCGGCGCTGGGTCGCGGTCTGCGAAGGGGTGCGGACCTGGGCGCTGGCGCATCCGCACGAGTACGCGCTGATCTACGGCTCGCCCGTGCCCGGCTACCACGCACCGCGGACGACGGTCCCCGCCGCCGCCCGCGTCGGTCTCCTGCTGATCGGCATCGCCCGGGACGCGGGCCCGGCCGCCCCGCCCGCCGCACCGCCCCTGCCGGCCGAGTTGCGCGCCGAGGCGGAGCGGCTGACGGCCGAGGTCGCGCCCGACCTCCCCGCGGAGACGGTCACGGCACTGGTGGCGGCCTGGGCCCAGCTGTACGGACTGGTCGGCTTCGAGGTGTTCGGCCAGTTCAACCGCATGATCGAGGACCGGGAGCCGTTCTTCCGCCACGCCGCGACGAGGCTGGCCGCGGGAGTGGGGCTCGGGTAGCACCCAAGGGGGCTTCGGCCGGCGGCCGGACCGCGTCCGCCGGTCGGGCCGACGGCCGGGGCCGCAGCCGCGCGAGAAGCCGGAGGGCGTACGGCTGCCCACGGAGCCGGGTCGCCCGGCCGCCCTGTTCTGAAGCGGTTATTGCGAAGTTTTCGCTTCACACCTACGGTGAGCGCATGCGACCGAAGCACGAGCCCGAGCAGATCACCGACCTGTCACGGTTGAGGGCGTTCATGAACCCACTGCGGATGCAGCTGTACCGGCTCCTGTACGCGGCGGGCACCGCGACCGCCTCTCAGCTCGCCGAGCATGTCGACGAGACGCCCTCGCTGGTCAGCTACCACTTGCGCAAGCTGGCCGAGCACGGCTTCGTGACGCAGGCGAGCGGCCAGGGCACCGACGGCCGCGAGCGGTGGTGGCAGGTGGCGTCCGAAGAGGGCTGGGGTTTCCGCGACTCGGACTTCGCGGACACGCCCGAGGGCACCGCCGCCGTCGGCGCGGTGACCCGAGGGATCTTCGACACCCGCGTCGCCCAGTACCGCACGTATCTCGACCAGAAGTCCGCCTGGGGCAAGGCGTGGACCGACGCGTCCTTCAGTTCCGAGTGGCTGCTCGACCTCACCCCGGCCGAACTCGCCGAGATGAGCGATGAGCTCGAGGCGTTGGCCCGGCGCTGGCGGGAGCGGGGCAAGGCCGCCGAGGCGGCCGAGGACACCGAGGACCGCGAGCACGTGTCCGTGCACCTCTACGGCTTTCCCTTCCGGCCCTGACCCGGCCGAACTCCTGACGTACTGGAGGAGCCCACCATGGCCACCCCGGAGACAGCCCTGCCCGAACACGCCACCACACCGGCCCACCGCGACGGCAACGTGCTGCGCTGGCTCACCGCCTACACCGTCTCCCTCGTCGGCGACAGCGTGTACTTCGTCGCCCTGGGCTGGTCCGCCCAGAAGGCCGCAGGTCCCACCGAAGTCGGCCTCGTCATGGCCTCGGCGGCCCTGCCGCGGGCGTTACTCATGCTCGGCGGGGGCGTGGTGGCCGACCGGTTCGACCCCCGCCGGGTGATTCTCGGCAGCGACACGCTGCGCTGCCTCCTCATCCTGGCGGCGGCCGCCGGTATCGCGCTGACGGCGCCGGCCCTGTGGATCCTGGTCACGGTGGCGCTCGTCTTCGGCGCCGCCGACGCGCTGTTCGTACCCGCTGTCGGTGCCCTCCCGCCCCGGATCACCGCCCCTGACCAGCTGGCCCGGGTCACCGGCATGCGCTCCCTGTCGACACGCCTCGGCCAGATCGCGGGCCCGCCGATCGGCGGCCTGGCGATGGGACTCGGTGGACCTGCCGCCGCCTTCACCGTCGCCGGCCTGCTCATCGCGCTGTCCCTGCCGATCCTGCTGGCGACACGGATACGGCCCCTCGTGGCGTCCGACGCGGAGCGGACGGAGCCCGGCACCGCGCGGCAGGACCTGATCGACGGCCTGCGCTACATCCGCCGCCACCGCCTCATCGGCCCGCTCGTCGCCGCCGGAGCCGTCTGCGAACTCGGCCTCACCGGCACCCTCAACGTCGGCATGGTGCTCCTCAACGCCGAACGCGGCTGGGGCCCTTCCGGCTACGGCTGGATCGTCGGCAGCTTCAGCGCAGGAGCCGCGGCAGGCGCCGCGCTGCTCGCGATCGCCGGCTGGCTGCCGCGCGCCGGCCTGGTGATGGCCGCGACGTTGCTCGTGAGCTGCGCGGGCGCGGCCACGATCGCTCTGGTACCGGCCCTGTGGCTCGCCGTGGTGCTGGCCGCGGTCATCGGACTGTGCGCGGGCGTCTTCGGCAGCCTGGACAACACCCTCGTACAGACCGCGGCGGACCCGGCCTACCTCGGCCGGGTCACCTCCGTCGTCATGCTCACCATGATCGGTCTCGCGCCTCTCAGCTACCCGTTGGTCGGCGCCGCCATCGGAGCCTGGGGCGCCGCCCCGGTGTTCGTCGGCTGCGGCGTCTTCGCCGGCCTGGGCGTGGTCATCGCCCTGGCCTCCGAAGCGGTGCGGCAGGCCGAACTGCCCCGGCGACGGCCGGCCGTGGCCGCCTGAACAACCCGACCGCAGCGCAGGGGCCGGCTCTCGGCGGGGGCCGAAGGAACCCGTGGCCGGGCCCCACCGGTGGCGCCGGCCTACGAGGCGGTGCCGGCCGGACCGGGGTGGCCGCCCCGGCGGTCGGTCTCGGTCTCGCCGTCGGCGCTACGGCCGTTGCCGTCGCCGGACTTCGCCTCGGTGCGGACCGCCGTGCCTTCCGTGCGGAACCGGATGAGTACGCTCACCACCCGGGCGAGGAACACCACGGCGGCGATGACGGATCCCGCCCGTGGGAGCAGCTTCTCCAAGGTGTCCGGGAGGGCGAACAGCAGTGCCGGTCCGGCGACCGCCCCGAACAGTACGGCCGCCGCGAAGGCCGCGCTGAACAGCGCGTACCCGATCTCGACGGTGATCGCGTCCCGTTCCGCCTGCGTGCGGTGTCCCTCGTGACCGGCCATGCCGGCAGTCTCACAGGCGCGCGCCCGGCGGGGCAACCGGCCCGCCGGGCGGTCACCGAGGCGGAGCGGACCGCCGTGGCCGGGGGTGCGAATGCAGGTGCATTTGATTCCGGCGCAATGAACCCGGCGCTCTGCTACGGTGCCGCCATGACGGCGGACAGGGCCGAGCGGGCGCTCGTGGAACAGTGGCGGGGGATGCTCGCGCTGCACGCCCGCACGCAGTGCGAACTCGACCGCGCACTGCACGGACACGGCCTGTGCGGCAGCGACTTCGAGGTGCTCGACGTGCTCGCGGGAACAGCCCCGGCCGGCGCGTGCAGCTTCCGCGTCCAGGAGATCGCCGAGCGGGTCCATCTGAGCCAGAGCGCGCTGTCGCGGCTGATCGCCCGGCTGGAGAGGGACGGTCTCGTCGAGCGCGCCATGTGTTCCGAGGACCGCCGGGGCGTCCAGGTGGCGCTCACCGAGAAGGGGCGCTCGTTGCACGGTGAGGTGCTTCCCGTGCAACGTTCGGTACTGACCCGCATGCTGACGGACTGACGGACTGACGGACTGACGGACTGACGGACTGACGGACTGACGGCCGTCGGCTTCAGGTCACCGCCGACCTCTCCCGCCACAACCGGGCCAGTGCGGTGTCCCCGTTGACGGCCGGGTACGGCGACCGGTTCCACAGCGACAGATAGAGCAGTGCCGCGGGTCCGGCCACCTCGCAGTCCGCGTCGCCCTCGCCGCCGCGCTCCGTCACCGGCGGCCGCGCGGACAGGCGTACGGTCCACACCGCGTCGTCCGCGTCCGTCGCCCGCACCCGCAGCACACGGGGTTCCTCGGTGCGCACCTTGCTCTTGGGGCGTGCGTGGAAGCCGCGCAGCAGCTCGTCGATGCCGTCCGCCGCGAAGGCCGGGGAGAGCGTGGCCGCGCTCTCCCCGACGGCCGTGCCGCGTGCCGACTCCGCGTCCACGCGGTGGACGGCCGTCTCGTGCGCCTGCCGCCTGGCCCAGAACGCCAGGGGCGAGGGCGCGGGCAGGAAGTGCCAGCACTCCACGTCCGCGGGCGCGGCGGCGAGCGTGTCGACCAGTCGTCGGTGGCCGGTGCGGAACCAGTCCAGCAGCTCGTCGCCGTCGAGGTCCGGCGGTTCTCCCCCGGCATGCGGAGCGGTGCGGCCCTCGGCGACGAACGAGGTCGCCCAGCGGTGCACCATGCCGGTGTGCCGCAGCAGGTCCCGCACCTGCCAGTCCGGGCAGGTCGCAACCGCGGCGTCGGGCCCCGTCCCGCCCGCCGCGACGGCGAGGGAGCGGCCCTCCTGGTCGAGGACGCGGATGAACTCGGCGATCTCCATGCGGGTGAGTGTGCCCGATGGAGTGCGGTCGAGGGAACAGGGGTGCGACGGGGCGGCAACCCGCCGTCATGCGGCGCTGTGTTGGGTGCCGCGCGGGGCGGCGACGACGCACGTGGAGGCGGTCCGCGCGGCGGCGACGCACGTGGCGGTGGCCCGGGCGGCGGCGTGGAGGTGGCGCGGTTCTTCGGCCCGTCCCGGTCCAGCCGCGGTTCCTGCTTCTGCTCGTGCGGTTGGAGCCCCGGCCTCATCGATGGGCGACGTCGTCGGCCGTGTGCCGCACGGTGAGGCCGATCAGCGCCGCGACCGCCGCGAGTGCCGCCACGCTGGTGAGGGCCGTGGGGAGGGAGAGCCAGTCGGCCATGAAGCCGATGGCGGGCGGGCCGAGGAGCATGCCGCCGTAACCCAGGGTGGAGGCGACGGCCACGCCGGTGGGGCCGGCGAGGGTGCCCGCGCGTTCGACGGCCACCGGGAAGAGGTTGGCCAGTCCGAGCCCGGCGACGGTGTAGCCGACGAGGCCCGGTCGAGGAGCCGGCGGAGGTGGCGAACGTGCTGATCGGCTCACCCGCTCCGGCGGCGACACCGACGGGTACGGTGCCGAACCGGCCTTACCGGCCCACTGGTTCGGTGCGGTGGCGCCTCAGAAGACGCCCTGGCCCGGGACCAGGATCCGCCGCGGGTCGTACCTCCGCTTCGCCGCCTCGAGCGCCGGCCAGGCCGACCCGAAGTGGGTCCGCCAGTCCGCGCGGGTGAACGGGATACTGCCGACGGGATACTGAGTGCCGCCGACCGCGGCGACGGCCTCGTAGGCGGAACGATTCGCCGCCAGTCGGCGGTCGACGGCGGTGGTGTCGTCGGGCGGGGTCGCGCTCAGGATGTCGAAGAGGTACGACACCGGCTCGTCCGGGCCGCGCAGCAGCGGGGTGGTGAGCCGCTCGCGCAGCAGGGGGTAGAACAGGACGACGCCGGGGCCCAGTTCGGCCGGGGTGAGCGCGTCCAGCAGCGGCGCGCTGACGGCGGCGGCGGACGTGCCGGGCACCATGAGGTTCAGCCACGGGTGCGCGTACGCCCACAGGCCGCCCTCCTTCAGCACGGCGACGAGGGGGGCCAGCCGGTCGAGGAAGTCGAAGTAGGTGCGGTCCTCGTACCGGATGCCGGAGGGCGTGTGGCGCAGGCCGCGCAGCAGCGTCGCGTCGTCCGGGGCGGGGCCGACCGGCGGGCCGTAGGCCACCGCCTCCAGGGTGTAGACCCGGAAGGCACCGCCGGCGTCCGCGGTGACCTGGCCCTCGACGTAGTCGAAGCGGCCCTCCTGGACGAGGAGGCGCTGGTCGTCGAGGAAGGTCTCCAGGTCGTCGTAGGCGAGGTGGTAGTGGCGCACGGCCGCGGGCGCGGGCACCAGGCGGAGCGTGGCCTCGACGATGATGCCGCACTGGCCGAGGCCGGCCAGGACGGCGTGGAAGAGGTCGGGGCGGCGGGTCCGGGAGCAGCGGACCAGCTCGCCCGCGCCGGTGACGACCCGCAGTTCGGTGACGTTGTCGACCTGGGCGCCGTACCGGTGGGCCTGGCCGCCGAGGCCGCCCACGGACAGGGTGCCGCCGACGGAGAGCTCGATGTAGTCGGTGAAGACGGGCGGAGTGAGCCCGTGCGCGAGGGTGGCCCCGGCCACCTCGCTCCACCGGGCGCCCGCGCCCACCGTCACGGTGGTGCTGTCCGGCCCCACGGGGCCGATGCCCGCGAGCGTCGCGGTCTCGATGACCAGGCCGCCCGACACCTGTGCCTGCCCGAACGGCGCGTGCCCCTGGCCGCGCGGCGCGACCGGCACGCGGTGCTCGTTGCAGAACCGGACCATGGCGACGACGTCGCGGACCGAGCCGGGCCGCAGGACTGCCGCGGGGCGGTGGTGCACGATGTGCCCGTAGTCGTCCGACGCGGCGCCGAGCGAGGCGTCGTCCCTGGTCAGCGTCCCGTCCAGACGGGGGATCCCGGCAAGCCGCCCATCGGCCCCCGAGGCGTCCGCGGCCCAGCCGCGGGCGGCGGGGGCGAAGCCGGCCACCGCCGCTCCGGTGACGGTGAGTCCGCGCAGAACGGCACGTCTGGAAGGTGTGCGGGGCATGCGCACTTCCACCTCTCCCTCTCCCTCTCCACGAAATCTTCGAATCCCGAAATCCTCGACAGGGTAGGGCAGTTCGATCCGTCACGTACGGTGCTTCGCCGGTGATCCGCTGTGGCCGTGATCCGCTGCGGTTGTGCTCCGCTGTGCGGTACGCGGGTCCGGGGCGGTCACACCGCGGGGACCCGGATCCCCGCCTCCTCGAACCGCTGTACCGTCCGAGCGTCCGCCGCCGCGTCCGTGACCAGCGTGTCCACCGCGTCGGCCGCGCAGATCCGGGCGAACGCGCGCCGGCCCAACTCGCCGGAATCGGCCGCGACGACGACCCGCGCCGCCGCCCTCGACCACCGGCTGCTCGCACGGCTCAGGGCCGGCGTGGACGTGCCGCTCGTCCTGCACGGCTCCTCCGGGGTGCCCGACGACGAGCTGGGGGCGGCCGCCGCGGGCGGCATCACCAAGGTCGACATCGGCACGGCCCTCGACCAGGCGATGACCGGTGCCATCCGCGATCACCCGGCCGCGCATCCGCAGGCGGTCGACTCGCGCGGCTACCTCGCCGTCGGACGGGAGGCGATGGCGTACGCGGTCGAGCGGATCAGCGGCGTCCTCACCCTCGCTTGACGGCCTTCAGCACCACGAACTTCGGTTCGCCGGCCACCAGTTGGCTGTTGCCGAACAGCCGCCGCAGCTTCACGTGGTACCCGAGGTGCCGGTTGCCCACCACCCACAGTTCACCGCCCGGCCGCAGCACGCGCCGCGCCCCGGTGAACATCCGCCAGGCCGTGGCGTCCGTCGTGGCCTGGTGGGAGTGGAAGGGCGGGTTGTTCAGCACGAGGTCCACGCTGTCGTCCGGCACCCCCGTGAGCCCGTCCCCGACCCGGAACTCCCCCTGGCCCGGCACCCCGTTGGCCCGGTACGTCGCCTCCGCCGAGGCCACCGCCTGGAACGACTCGTCCGTGAACAGCACCTCGGCCTGCGGGTCGGCCAGTGCCACCGCCGTCCCCACGACACCGTTGCCGCACCCCAGGTCGACCACGCGGCGGGCCCCCCGCGTCGGCGGCAGGTGTTGCAGGAGGAACCGGGTGCCGATGTCGAGCCGGTCGGCGCAGAACACGCCCGCGTGGTTGACGACCGGCCGCCCGGACAGCGGCCCGAGGCCGGCGGGGAGGTCGTAGCGGTACGGCCACGGGTTGGCGGGACGCGCCCGCACCGGGTCGGGAGTGCACAGGATCAGCCGGGCCTTCTGCTCGGCGAGGGAGGTGCGGGTGGGACCGAGGATCCGCTCGAACAGCCGCAGGGTGGAGGTGTGGATCTCCTTGACCATGCCGGTGCCGACCACGACGGTCCCCGCGTGCACCGAGGGGGCCAGCCGCAGCAACTGGTCCTCCAGGAGCGCGAGGCTCTTCGGCACCCGCACCAGCAGCACGTCGACGCGCCCGGGCGGCGGGTCCTGGGTGGTCAGCAGCCGGACGGAGCCGGGCTCGACGCCGTTGCGGGCCAGGTTCTGCCGGGTCGACTCCTGGCCCAGCCAGGAGTCGGTGATCTGCGTCGGCCGGTGCGCGGCCAGTGCCGTCACCAGCGCGCCCCAGCGGTCACCGAGCACCACCACCGTGCCGGACAGCGGGACCCCCCGCTCGGCGAGGTGGCGGAGCAGATACGCGTCGGAGGCGTCCCAGGCGCGCAGCCTGTCACGCGGGTCCTCGGGGTGGCGGGCCAGTGCGACCTCGCCCCACGGCGTCGTCATACGGTCGTTCATCGTGGGTCAAGGCTAGCCCAGCCCCAGCTCAGACCCGGTGGGGCAGGATGGTGCCATGGACACCGAGCTGTTTCCCCGGGAACGCGCGGAGGTCGCGCCGGGCGCCGTGCACCTGCCGGACTGGCTGGACACGGCCGCCCAGCACGAACTGCTGGCGGCCTGCCGGGACTGGGCCCGTCCGCCCGCGGGGCTGCGCACCGTCCGCACGCCGGGCGGCGGCACCATGACCGCCCGCCAGGTCTGCCTCGGCCGGCACTGGTATCCGTACGGCTACGCCCGCACGGTCGTCGACGGCGACGGCACCCCGGTCAAGCCCTTCCCGGCCTGGCTGGGCGAGCTGGGCCGCCGCGCGGTGACCGACGCGCTCGGTCCCGAGGCGGCCCGGCAGGCGGCGTACGACATCGCGCTGGTCAACCACTACGACGGCGACGCCCGCATGGGCATGCACCGCGACGCCGACGAGAGGTCGGACGCTCCCGTGGTGTCCCTCAGCCTCGGCGACACCTGCGTGTTCCGCTTCGGCAACACCGAGACCCGTACCCGCCCCTACACCGACGTCGAACTGGTCAGCGGCGACCTGTTCGTGTTCGGCGGGCCCTCCCGGCTCGCCTACCACGGCGTGCCCCGGGTGCGTCCCGGGACGGCTCCGGCCGGGCTGGGGCTGACCGGCCGGCTGAACCTGACCCTGCGGGTCGGCGGCTTCCCGGACGGCACCTGACGCCCCCGGCTCCGGGCCGGGCCGAGCCGAGGGAAACGCCCTCGCGGATCATGGGAGACTCGCCCTCATGAGCGGCAAGGCGGACCCCCGGCCGGCGGGGGAAGGGACCACCTCGAGAGCGCGGTTGGACCGGGGGCGCGGCGCGCTCGGGCCCGCGTTGGAGCTCGTGCACACCGGGCGGGCGCCGACCCGTGCGGTGCTCACCGCCGAACTCGGCGTCACCCGCGCCACGGCCGGCGCGGTCGCCGCGGAACTGGAGGCGCTCGGGCTGATCCGGGTCGACGCGCGGCCCGGCGCCGCCGCCGGTTCCCAGGGCAGGCCCTCCCACCGGCTCGAAGTCGACGAGGACGGTCCTGTCGTCCTGGCCGCCCAGGTGCATGCCGACGGCTTCCGGGCGGCCCTGGTCGGCCTCGGCGGGCGGATCGTCGCCACCACTCCCAGCTGCGAGGCCGTCGACGCCGACCCGGCCAAGGTGCTCGGTGCCGCCGTGGACGCCGGAGCCGACCTGCTGGACCGTACCGGCCGGCGCTGTGTGGGCGCCGGCCTCGCCGTACCGTCCGCGGTGACCGCACCCGAAGGGCTGGCGCTCAACCCGCTGCACCTCGCCTGGCCGGTGGGGGCGCCGGTGCGGGAGATCTTCGCCGAGCGGGTCCGCGCGGCCGGCGTCGACGGCCCGGCGTTCGCCGTCAACGACGTCAACGCCGCCGCCCTCGCCGAACACCGGCACGGCGCCGGACGCGGTGCCCGCGATCTGCTGTGCGTGGCCACCGGGCACCGCGGCGTCGGCGGCGCGCTGGTCCTCGACGGGCGCCTGCACATGGGCAGTTCGGGCCTCGCCCTCGAGGTCGGGCACCTCACCGTCAATCCCGAGGGCCGTCCGTGCCACTGCGGCAGCCGCGGCTGTCTCGACGTCGAGGCCGACCCACTGGCCCTGCTCACCACCGCCGGCCGTGCGCCCGGTCCCGAGGGCTCCCTGCTCGAGCAGGCCAACGAACTGATCCGCGAGGAGTACGCCGACCCGGTCGTCCGTACGGCCGCCGAGGCCCTGATCGACCGCCTCGGCCTGGGCCTGGCCGGCCTGGTGAACATCCTCAACCCCGATCGCATCATCCTCGGAGGCCTGCACCGCACCCTCCTGGACACCGACCCCGACCGGCTCCGCGCGGTCGTCGCCGACCGCAGCCTGTGGGGCCGCAGCGGCGGCGTCCCCATCCTCGCCTGCTCCCTCGACCACAACAGCCTGGTCGGAGCGGCGGAGCTGGCCTGGCAGCCCGTACTGGACGACCCGTTGGGGGCGCTGGGCGTCAGGTGACCGGGCCAGGGGCCGCCGCCACGGGCGGGTGCCACCAGGGGAGCCGCGCGCCGACGGGGCGCGGTCGAGGCCGACCGCGCCGGCTGCCGCGCGACGACCTCGGAGGGGCCTTCGAACGCGTCGCCACGACGGCCTCGCGCGGGACGGGCGGTCCCTCCCGGTCACCAGGACCCCGCCGCCGCCCGCAGCCGGTCGCGCACCCTGGCCACGTCCGGGTTGGCGTCGGCCCCCGGCCGCTGGACGAGGAAGAGGGTGTTGAGCGGCGGCTCCTCGGGCGTGTGCAGCCGCGTCAGACGGCCCGCGTCCAGGGACTCCTGGCACAGGGAGTGCGGCAGGACGCTGTACCCGGCGCCCGCGTTGACCGCCGCCAGCACCGCGTACAGGTTCGGCACCGTCACCGCGGCCCGCGCGGTGAGCTGCTTGCCGAAGACCGTCCGCCAGTAGCGGCGGGCGATGGGCAGGTCCTCCGCGTAGGTGACGAGCGGGACGTCCCGCAGCGCGGCGCACAGGCCGCCGCCCTCCGGACGCGCGGTGACCCGGCGGGCCCAGGCCGGGGAGGCGACCAGCACGTACTCCTCGTCGGCGAGCGGCACCGACTCCAGGGCCCGCCCACGGGGCCGGCGGGTGGTGATGACCAGGTCGTGCCGCCCGGACCGCATCTCCTCCAGCAGCGGCTCGGGCAGCCCCTGGGCGACCCGCAGCCGGAGCCCGCCGGCGACGAGCGGCGCCAGCGCGGGCAACACCCGTACGCACAACAGCTCCGACGGTCCGGCCAGGTGCACGGGCGAGGCCCGCCCGTCCTGCGGCCCGCCTCCCTCGAGGGCGGCGAGCGCGTCCAGCGCGGGCGCGACCTGACCCGCCAGCTCGTGCGCGGAGGGCGTCGGCTCCACTCCGCGCGGCAGCCGGGTGAACAGCTCACGGCCGGTCTGCTGCTCCAGCGTCCGGATCTGGGCCGTCACGGTGGGCTGCGAGAGCCCCAGCCGCGGGGCGGCCGCCGTGAACGAACCCGAGCGGTACACGGCGAGGAAGGTGCGCAGCAGGTTGAGATCGGCGTGCGCCGGCAGTTGCCGGGCGCCGTCGGCCCCGGTCCCGACGACGGCGGGCGTCCGGTTCTCCATGCTCGCCAGCCTACCCCGCACACCTATCGGCCGACCGATGGTGACAATCGGTCTTCCTATTGGTTTCCCGATGGGGCAGGTGCCTATCGTCGAGGAAGGCCGCCCACTCGGCGACCTCCCCCAGCGAAGGAACCCTCATGACCACGCAGAACGCGATCGAATGGCCCGAGAAGTACCTGCCCGGCACCGGCGACAACTTCGTCTCCAACGAGGTCGTCGTCCAGGGCACGACGGCGGCCCGCGTCTGGCGCTTCCTCGTCGACACCTCCGAGTGGGAGGGCTACTACGACAACGTCGCCGACATCGCCTTCCCGCAGGGCGGCGGCCCGCGGCTGAGCGACGGCCTGGCCTTCCGCTTCGCCACCTTCGGCTTCCCGCCCCTGGACGCCCTCGTCATCCGCTTCCAGGAGCCCGCCGAGGGCGTCCCCGGCCGCCTGTCCTGGACGGCGAAGCAGGACGGCGGTCCCGAGGAGCGACTGGACGTGCTGCACGCCTGGCTGGTGGAGGACCTGTCCGGTGGCCGCGTGCGCGTCCTGACCCAGGAGACCCAGATCGGCGCGCCCGCCGCCGCCCTGGCGCGGCAGCGTCCCGATCCGATGCTCAACGGTCACCAGGCCTGGCTGGACGGGCTGGTGCGCGCCGCGTCGAAGTGACCGCGTCCGGTCCCGTACCGTCCGCAGTGACCCCGCTCGAGGATCAGGAAGTTGACGTCATGACCGACAAGCTGACCGTGGGTGTGCTGGGTACCGGCATCATGGGTGCCGCGATGGCCCGCAACCTCGCCCGCGCCGGACACACCGTCCGCGCCTGGAACCGCACCCGCGCCAAGGCCGAACCGCTGGCCGCCGACGGCGTCGTCCTCGCCGACACCCCCGCCGACGCCGTCCGCGGCGCCGGAGTCGTCCTGACCATGGTCCACGACGGCCCCGCCGCCCTGGAGGCCATGCGCGCGGCGGCCCCCGGACTGCGTACCGGTGCCGCCTGGGTGCAGTCGACCACCGTCGGTGTCGACGTCGTCGAGGACCTGGCGGCCCTCGCCCGCGGGCACGGCCTCGTGTTCTTCGACGCCCCCGTGCTGGGCACCCGCCAGCCCGCCGAGGCCGGTCAGCTGACCGTGCTGGCGGCCGGACCGGAAGCCCACCGAGCCGCCGTCCGTCCCGTTCTGGACGCCGTGGGCGTCCGCACGGTGTGGACCGGTGAGGACGGTGCGGCCGGCAGCGCCACCCGCCTGAAGCTGGTCGCCAACAGCTGGGTGATCGCGGCCACCGCCGCGGCCGGCGAGGTCCTGGCCCTGTCCAAGGCCCTCGACGTCGACCCGGACGACTTCTTCGGGCTGATCGCCGGCGGCCCGCTGGACATGGGCTACCTCCGCGCCAAGTCCGCGCTGGTCATCGAGGGCCGGCTCACGCCACCGCAGTTCGGCGTGGCGACCGCCGCCAAGGACGCCCGTCTGATCGTCGAGGCCGGAGCCAAGCGCGGCGTCCGTCTGGACGTGGCCGCCGCGAGCGCCGACCGTCTGGAGCGCGCCGTCATCCAGGGCCACGCCGACGAGGACATGGCCGCCGCCTACTTCGCCAGCTTCGAGGACCAGCCGCCCGCCTGACCGGCACGCCGGCCCCGGGCCGGGTACGGGCGGGGCCACGTGCCCGACCCGGGGCGCGCCGCCGCACGCACCCGCGCATGTGACGACGCCCGCCTCCGGAGCACGCCGCACGACGTGACCACGCCTGCTCCCGAGGTACGCCGCAGGCACCCGTGGCCGCACCGTGCGGCCCGGCCGCCGCGGTCCCCGGGCCGCCGACGCCGTGCGGGCATGGTCCGGTGACCCGACGGCGGTGCGGCCGACGGCGGTGACCCGACGCGGACCCGCCGTCACGCGACACTGCCGTTCGCGGACCCGCTCCACGGCGGACCCGCTCCACGGCGGACCCGCTCCACGGCGGACCCGCTCCACGGCGGACCCGCTCCACGGCGGACCCGCCCCACGCGACCGCGCCGTACGCCGCGGATCGCCGGCGCACGACCCCGCCGTACGCGCGGATTCACCACCGGGTGGAGGTGAGTCCGCCGTACGGCGAAGGGATCACCGCTCGGTCAGCCGACGACGGCCGGCCGGGCGGGAGCGTGTGCGGGGCTGAGGTCTTCGACCGCCACGACCTCGGGGAACAGCCGGTCCGCGACCAGCCGGCGCGGCGGCCGCGCGGACCGCTCGGGTGCCGCGACCGGCGCCGGAAGGGTGAACCAGACGACCTTCCCGGACTCGCCGTCAGGCCGGGCGCCCCAGTCCTCGCTGACCGCCGCCACCATGGCGAGCCCGCGCCCGCACGTGGCGAACGAGTCGGCCGCCTCGAGGCCGTCGACCACCGGAAGCCGGGGGTCGCGGTCGCGCACGGAGACCGTGAGCCTGTCGAGCAGCAGCTCCATCTCCACGGTGCACGTCTTGTCGGGCTGGGCGTGCAGGTGGACGTTGGTCAACAGCTCGGTCACACCGAGCGCCGCCCGGTCTATGAGGGGATCGAGACGCCAGTAGCGCAGTTGCGCCGATACGATTCTGCGGACCTGGCCTATCCGCGACGGCAGGGCTTGGAGCTCTACCGTGCAGTGCCTGCTTGGGTTGCTGATCACGGCTGCGACTCCCCGACGTGAGGTCCGGAAGAACACGGAGTTCGGATCGATCGGAGCAGTGCGTCTGCGCTAGGGCGGCCGCCTGCTTTCGTGGCCGGCGGGCTGGTTCGCAGCGTTATCGCCGGTAAACCCAGAGTGACGTGGGACCAGCGTGGCGCAAGGGGCGGGAGGGCGCAACTCGCGGTGCCCGTCCGGCCGCTGCGGGTCGGCCGCGCCGCTGCGCACCCGGCCCTTCAGTTCCCGCCTCCCGCGGCCCTGCGCACGGCCTCGATGAACCGGCGTGCCGCGGGTGGTCCCGGCTCACCGGGGGCCGGGTCGTGGTCGCCCAGGGTCAGCAGGTACCGGTTGCCGTTCAGGTCGGCCAGCGCCCGGTCCTCCGGGGCGAACCAGGGCCGGGAGGCGCGTACCGCCTGCACCGGCGCGCTGTCGATCTCGCTGCCGTAGCTGGTGAGCAACTCCAGCCTGCCGTCGTTGATCCGGACCTGTCCGGCCCGGGTGAGTGAGCGCAGTCGCTTCCCGATCCGCACGCCCGTCGCCGTGAACTCCGGCTCAGCCATCCCCGCCCCCTCGCGCGTGGGTGTGCCGGCCCGTGCTCCTGAGCGGGCCGGAAACCAGCTCGTGTCGTGATTTCGTGTGCGTCCCCCGTGCGGAACCTCGGCCCCGCCGGGTGCAGTCTGCCCGCGCGGGCCGTCGAGCACCAGTACGCGCGGCACGCGGTCCGCAGCCACCCGGAGCACTCGCGAAATGCGCCCCCGTCGGTGGACCCGCCGCCCCCAGGGCCTCCTTTGGGGCGTCCAAAGATGAGTTTATGCAGGTGAGGGGCGTGTGAAAGGTGTCTATGATCGAGGCGTCGGCCGCGTGCGGCGCTGCCGGCGCCCCGTACGAAGGAGCCCGCCGTGACCACCCCCCAGCACCCGCGGACCGGCGCGACCCTCGACGTCGACCGCAGCGACACCGCCTTCCGCGACTGGCTGAAAGAAGCCGTCCGCAAGGTCCAGGCCGACGCCAACCGCTCCGCCGACACCCACCTGCTGCGCTTCCCGCTCCCGGAGCGGTGGGGCATCGACCTCTATCTGAAGGACGAGTCGACCCACCCCACCGGCAGCCTCAAGCACCGGCTCGCCCGCTCCCTCTTCCTCTACGCCCTGTGCAACGGCTGGATCAGGCCGGACCGCCCGGTGATCGAGGCGTCCAGCGGCTCGACGGCAGTTTCCGAGGCCTACTTCGCCAAGCTGATCGGCGTGCCCTTCATCGCCGTCATGCCCCGCACGACGAGCGCCGAGAAGATCCGCCTGATCCAGTTCCACGGCGGGCAGTGCCACTTCGTGGACGACTCACGGAAGATGTACGAGGAGTCCGCCCGCCTCGCGGCCGACACGGGCGGCCACTACATGGACCAGTTCACCTACGCCGAGCGGGCCACGGACTGGCGCGGCAACAACAACATCGCCGAATCCATCTTCCGCCAGCTGGAGTTGGAGCGGTTCCCGGAGCCCGCCTGGATCGTCGCCACGGCCGGCACCGGTGGCACCTCCGCGACCCTCGCCCGCTACGTCCACTACACCCAGCACGACACCCGCATCTGCGTCGCGGACCCCGAGAACTCCTGCTTCTTCGAGGGTTGGACCACCGGCGACCCGGACGTCATCTGCGACTGCGGCTCACGCATCGAGGGCATCGGGCGGCCCCGCATGGAGCCGAGCTTCGTGCCCGGCGCCGTCGACCGGATGATGAAGGTCCCCGACGCCGCCAGCGTCGCCGCCGTCCGTGCCCTGGAACGCGTCATCGGCCGCAAGGCGGGCGGCTCGACGGGCACGGGCCTGTGGAGCGCGCTGAAGATCGTCGCCGAGATGGTGGCGGAGGGCCGGCAGGGCAGCGTGGTCACCCTGCTGTGCGACCCGGGCGACCGCTATCTCGACAAGTACTACTCCGACGCCTGGCTCGCCGAGCAGGGCCTGGACATCGGCCCGTACAGCGCGGTGATCGACTCCCTGCTGGCGACGGGGGTGTGGCCGGACTGAGGCGCACGGGGCCCGTCCACCGCCGGGATCTCCTCACAGAGGACGGGCCGTACCGGCGCGATCGGTGACGAAGCCCGGTCCTTCGGGACGCGGACGGTGAGCCGTCCGGGCGCCTCCCCGGCGCCGGGGAGACAGGTCCGCCCCCTGGCCGGCGTCCCGTCAGACGTCCGCCTCCTCGGCGGCCTCACCGGCGACCACCAGCCGCCGCAGATGCTCGGAGATCTCCGCGCGGACCGCGCCCGGCAACCCGGCGTCCGTCACCAGCGTGTCGACCTGCTCCAGCGCCGCGAACGAACTCAAGCCGACCACACCCCACTTGGTGTGGTCGGCGACCACCACGACCCGGCGCGCCGACTGCACCAGGCGCCGGTTGGTCTCGGCCTCCGCCAGGTTCGGCGTGGACAGGCCGGCCTCGGCCGATATCCCGTGCACACCGAGGAACAGCACGTCGAAGTGGAGCGCCGCGATGGCCTGATCGGCGACCGGCCCCACCAGCGAGTCGGACGGCGTGCGCACGCCGCCGGTCAGCACGACCGTCGCCGCGCCCTGCCGGGGACCCGAGGTGCGCTGCGCCATGTGGAAGACGTCCGCCACGCGCACCGAGTTGGTCACCACCGTCAGATCCGGCACGTCCACCAGCCGGTGGGCCAGCGCGTACGTCGTCGTCCCACCCGACAGCGCGATCGCGCTGCCCGGCGCGACCAGCTCGGCAGCGGCCCGCGCGATGTCCTCCTTGGCGCTCAGTTCCAGGCCGGACTTGGCCTCGAAACCGGGCTCGTGGGTGCTCGCCTCCACGATCGGCACCGCACCGCCGTGCACCTTCTCCAGGACACCCTGACGGGACAGCGCGTCGAGGTCGCGGCGCACCGTCATGTCCGACACGCCGAGCTTACGGGTCAGCTCGTTGACCCGGACACCACCCCGGCGCCGGACCTCGTCGAGGATCAGTGCGCGCCGCTGCTCCGCGAGGAGGTTCTGATTCTCACTCACGTACGCTCCGGTCCTCTCGACTCAAGCCGACCCACTCCGTCCGACCCACTCCGTGCGACACGCCCGCACACCTGCCGCGACAAGGACATTCTGCCGGTCGGCGGCCGCGTGGGCGTCCCATCCTCGCACGGGCCACCAGCGGCCGTACCACCCCCACCCGTCGCGGGCATGTCACAACCACGACACCCGGCGGTCCCGATCCCCACACGGAACGGGGATATTCGGTGACAACGCGTGCGCACCCGTCGCGCAGCGACGATCCTTGTACCGCACGCACACGGAGCGACAGCGCGTCACGGGGGAAGTGCGAGAACAGTGGAACGTGCGCAGGAACGAGCCTCGACCGGCCCGGCGGCCTCGGCCGCCCTGGAACTCCTGGTCCACGGCGTGGGCGGAGCCACGCCCGAGAAGATGCTGAACGATCCGCGCACCGTGCGGATCACCGGCGACGACACGGCCGCCGTGTACCGGCGCGAGGGCGACGTGGACGCCGAGAACGCGGCGACCGGGGGACCGGGGGACCGGCCGGTCCCCGAGGCCTACGTCTGGTCCAACCTCACCTCCGGCAACGGCACCCGCGCCCTGTGGCTCCTGCTGCTGCCGTTCATGGTCGTCAACCTCGCCCACTGGATGCGTCCCGCCGCCCGGCAACGCACCCGCCCGGTCCGCCTGTACGGACTGCTGGTACGGCTCACCGGTCTGACCCTGACGGTCCTGCTCGTCGCCGCCGCCTGCGAGGTCGCCCTGGACCTGACGGCCTGGCAGTGCGCGGGCACCCGCGCGTGCGCCGAACGGCACACCTGGCTGGGCTTCCTGTCCCCGACCGTGTCCGGCGGCGGCTGGTGGAGCCTGCCAGGCCGCCGCCTCGCCCTCGCGGCCCTCGTCCCGACCGCCCTCACCGTCCTGCTCTGGTACCTGTCCCACCGCACCTGGCGGGCGTACGAGTCCCAGGAGCCGCCGAACGCCCGGGCCGAACCCGAGGACGCTCCCGGCGACACCGCCCTCGGCCGCCCCGGCTTCTGGTACGGGCGCCGTCTGGTCGCCCGGCTGCGCGCGGCCCACACCGCGGCCGGCCTGCTCACGGTGGCCGCCGCCGTCGGCACCGCCGCCGCGCGCCAGGACCGCGCGCCCGGCGGCCCCGCACTGCTCGACGCCCTCGGCCGCCTCCTGGAGGCCGCCCTGGCCGCCGGCGCGCTCGCCACGGTCTGGGTGGTGTGCCGCCGGGGCCGCAGCGAGCACCGCCTGGACCGTCGCCTCGACGCCCACCTCGTACGGCGCCTGCCGCTGGCCGCCCTCGTCCTGCTCGTCCTCACCTTCGTGTACGCCGGGTGGGAACGTCCCGCGTGGCGGTCCGCCGGCCGGCTGCCGGGGGACGCGACCTTCGGCGGCATCGCCCTCGTCCAGGGCGCGCTGGTGATCGCCCTCGCGGCCGTCGCCTCGGTCCTGTACCGCGGGGCCGGGAGCGACCCGCGAAGCCGTGCCGCCCTGAAGGGCCTGGGCGGCCCCGCGGTCGCGATGCTCGCCTGCGCCCTCGGCAGCGTGATGTCCGGCGGAGTATCCCAGCGCGTCTCGGACTGGCTGGACGGCACCGGCACCTTCCTCGCCGGACCGCCGGTGCTGCTGACCTGGCAGGCGTCCGTGATCCCGGCGGTGCTGCTCGTGCTCCTCGCCCTGTGCGGCCTGCTCGCCCGGGGAGCCGTACGGCTGGCCCGCGCCGAGCGGATCGCGGTGGCCCGCGAGTACGGTGCCCACCCCGGCGACCCGGCCCGCACCCAGAGCATCGCCCGCGCCCGCGCCATGGCCACGCTCACCGACCGGGCCCCGCTCCTCGTCGCCGTCACCTCCACCACGACCCTGCTGCTCGGCGCCGGCGCGCTCGTCGGCGCCCTCGCCACCGGCCGGACCCCCGACCGGGCCGCCGAGCACGCGCACCCCCTCGTCCACGGCGCGGCCCAGACCGGCCAGGCACTCGGTTCCTGGCTGATAGGGCTCGGCTTCATACTCTTCGTCACCTGGGGCCGGCGCGCCTACAAGGACGCCTCCGCGCGCCGCACCATCGGCATCCTCTGGGACGTCGGCACCTTCTGGCCGCGCGCCGCGCACCCCTTCTCCCCGCCCTGCTACGCCGAGCGGGCGGTTCCCGACCTGACCTGGCGCATGGCCACCTGGACCCGCGCCACCGGCGGACGCCTGGTGATCTCAGGCCACTCCCAGGGCAGCGTCCTGGCGGCGGCCGCGGCCTGGCAACTGAGCCCCGCCGACCGCGGCCGCGTCGCCCTCCTGACCTACGGCTCCCCGATCGAGCGCCTCTACGGCCGCTGGTTCCCGGCCCACTTCGGTCCCGCCGCGCTGAACGCCCTGCACGAGGACATCGACTGCTGGCGCAACCTCCACCGCCCCACCGACCCCATCGGCGGCCCGGTCCGGCTGTCCGGCGACGACTGCGGCCCCGAGGTCGACCGCGCCGCCCTCGCCGACCCCCTGGCCTACGGCCGCACCGACGCCCACCCCCTGCCCTCACCGATCCTGGGCCACTCCGACTACCAGGCGGACCCGGCCTTCGCCGAGGAACGCGAACGCCTGCTGTCCCGCCTGCGGCCGGACCTCCCGGTTCAGCGCACGCAGGCGTCGGCGGACGGCTAGCGGCTCATCTCAGAACGTCGAACGGCCATGTACACGGCGTTCGGTGAGGTCTGTCCGTGTCCGGGGCTGCTCAGTTCGGCAGCCTTGCCGCGTAGATCCAGTCGAGGCCGTCGTATCCGGTTTCGTCGAGGTGCTCTGCTCGGGTCAGGCCCGCGCGCACTGCCACGTGCTGCGAGGCGATGTTGGCCGGCCGGACGCGGGCGATCAGTGGGAGGTCGGGAACGCGGCGGGATGCCCATGTGGTGACCGTCGCTGCGGCCTCGCCGGCGAAGCCTTGACCCCAGGCCGAGGTGGCGAAGCGGTAGAAGAGGTTGAGGACTTTCATGCCGTGCAGTTCCACGGGCTTGACCCCGCAGAATCCTAGGTGCAGGGCGGAGCCGTGGCGTCGGACGACCCAGTACCCGTATCCGCACCGCTGCCACTGGTCGTTCCAGCGCCGATACAGCTCCCCGGCCTCGTCGAGCCGTGTGAGCGCGTCGGAGGGGTTGTGCACGCAGGTTTCGGGGTCACGGTGGATCGCGAAGATCGCGTCGATGTCGGCTTCGGTCGGACGCCGCAACGACAGTCGAGCGGTCTGAAGTTGTTCGTCTGCCGGGTTCGTGTCACTCATGCGAAAATCGTAGAAGTGCGTCAGACGGCCCTGGCGGTGTAGTCGGTCCAGGCGCGGATCGGTGAGTCCGGCGCGAAGTTCGTCTTCGGCTCGGCTCGGGCGTTGCGCCGGCGGACGTAGGAGGCGATGGCGGCGTTCTGCTCGTCGTGGCTGCGGTGGTTCGGTGCCGTCGAGGGCGAAGCAGTGCAGGGCCGCGAACTCCGGCTAGGGCGGCTCCGGCAGGTCCTCCGCGTACAGCAGGGTCAGGTCGTCCGTGCTCGGGTCCGGGACGTGGGCGACGCGGCTCGCGTGGCGTTCCACCATCGCCTCGAAGGTCTGGCGGGCGGTGCGGCCGTTGCCGAAGGCGGCGCCCTTGGGGATCTCCGTGAAGTACTTCAGGAGCGCCTCCGAGGCGCCCGGCGCCAGCCGGTACTCGTGCTCCTCGGCCTGCTGCTCGACGATCCGCAGCAGTTCGTCGGGGCCGTAGTCGCCGAAGGTGATGGTCCGCGAGAAACGCGACGCCACACCGGGGTTGACCGACAGGAACCGCTCCATCTCGGCCGTGTACCCGGCGACGATCACCACCACGGCGTCCCGGTGGTCCTCCATCAGCTTCACGAGCGTGTCGATGGCCTCCTTGCCGAAATCACGCCCGGCGTCCTCCGGGGAGAGCGCGTACGCCTCGTCGATGAACAGCACACCGCCGCGCGCCCGCTCGAAGGCCTCCTGGGTGCGGATCGCGGTCGAGCCGATGTGCTCGCCGACCAGGTCGACGCGCGACACCTCGACCAGATGCCCCTTCTCCAGGACGTGCAGCGCGGCGAGGATCTCGCCGTAGAGACGCGCGACCGTCGTCTTGCCGGTGCCGGGGGAGCCGGTGAAGACCAGATGCCGCTTGACCGAGGCCGCTTTCAGACCGGCCTGCTGCCGGCGCCGGCCCACCTCGATCATGTCGGTCAGCGCCCGCACCTCGCGCTTGACGCTCTCCAGACCCACCAGGGCGTCGAGTTCGCCCATCACGTCCGTGGAGGCCCGCACCGGCCGCTCCGGCTCGGTCGCGACCGGTCGCGCCTCGGGCACGGTGGCACGCTGCTCGGGGAGCGCGCCGAGCAGCCCCGGCGAGGAGGGCGCCGCTTCCACGGCGGTCTCCCGCGCGCCCGGCGTGGGGACGCCGGCGCTCTCGTCGCTCGTGCAGTCCTCGACCACGGGCCCGGAGCCGGCCGCGGCGTCCGGGCCGGCGTCCGCGAACTCGTACCCCCGCCGCGCGCAGCGCTCGGTCCGGCACTTGCGCAGCGTCGTACGGCAGCCGTCTATCACGTGGAAGCCGTAGCCGCCGCTGTTGGTGACCCGGCAGTTCAGGAAGCTGCCGCGGCCGCCCGCCGACACGTAGAAGCCGGCCTCGGCTGGAGCGTCGACGGTGCAGCGCTCCACCATGGGGTCGGCGCCCTTGGTGACGATCACACCGGTCTGGGTGGCGCCCACGGTGCAGTTGTTGAGCGTGCCGCCGCTGCCGTGGTCGCGGAACCAGGCGCCGGTCGCCGCGTCCCGGATCCGGCAGTCGTCGAGCTGGGCGGTCGCGCCGTCGCTGACCGACACGGCCGTGTTGCGCACCTGGAAGAGGTCGCTGTCGACGACGTCCGCGCGCGAACCGCGGTCGAGGACGAACAGGGCGTCCGGCACGTCGTGCACCCGGCAGGAGTCGAGGACCACGGTGGCGCCGTCGCTGACCCAGACGGCCGGGTAGTCACCGGTGCTGTCGAAGATCTCGCACTGGTTGGCGTCGACCCGGGTGCCCGGGTCCCACACCGACAGGCCGTTGCGCCCGAACTGACGCACCGTCGTCCGCGTCAGCGTCAGGACGGAGCGCGAGCGCAGATCGACCGCGTTCTCGGGAATGTCGTGGATCCGGCAGTCGGCCAGGGTGAGCACGGCGTCCGTGTCGAGCGTGACCCCGTCGGCGGTGGTGCGGTGCACATCGCAGTCGGTGAGGTGCGCGGTGGCGCGGGCGGTGATCTGCACACCACTGCCCCGGACCTCGTAGACCTCGCAACCCACCGCCTCCAGGGCGGAGTTGTCGCCGGTCGCGCTCAGGCCGGCCCCGGAGGTGTGGTGCACCCGGCAGCGTTCCAGCCGGGGACGACCGCCCCCGCGCACGGCGACGCCGGCCTGTCCGGCCGCGACGACCTCGCACTCCTCGAAGACACCGCCGCCGCCGTCGACCACGGCGATGCCGATGCCGGCCGGGTTGTCGACGGTGCACCGCCGGACCGTCGGACGCGCGCCGCCGCGCACCTCGACGCCGGCCGCGGACCGCGTGACGATCCGCAGGTCCAGCAGCTCGGGAGTGCCCTCCTCGACGAGCACCGCGGGCGCCGCCGCGTCCTGGCCCTCCACGTGCAGGTCCTGCACCACGGCCGAGGCCCGCACGGTCAACGGCACGCCGTCGACGGGCGCGATGCGGACGGAGCCGGGGGAGCCCTCGGGGCCGCGCAGGGTCACCGCACGCTGCACGACGAGGTTCTCCCGGTAGGTGCCGGGAGCGATGGTGAGCACGTCGCCCTCGGCCGCGGCCTCCAGAGCGGCGGCGAGCGACGCGTACTCACCCGTACGGCGCCGCCACCTCGATGTGCCGGTGTGCGTCACCTGGACCGTGCCCTGTGCCATGGCGTTGCTGTGCCCCCACCTCGGTCTTGCTGATCACTCGGTCGTTCGCGGGGTGCGCCGGCCGTGCCGCACCCCTGCGGCTCCCTCGCGCGCGGGTCGATGCCGAATGCTCGGCCGGTCCACCGTAGCGTGCGCGCGGGCGGTGGGTTGACCAGAGGCGGAAGGCTGTCAGCCGCCGGCGCCGGTGCGGCCCCGGTCCGGGCCCGCCCGGTCCCAGGCCTGGTCCCAACGGGCGTACCGACGGCGGACCATCTGCCGGACGGCGAGTCTTCGGAGCCACTCGACGACGCCCGCGGTGAGCAGGGCCGCGCCGAATCCGCCGCGCTCGTCAGCCCACGACGGTGACCGGGTCGCCCACCCGGACGGTGCCACGGGAGAGGGGCACCAGGTTCTGTCCGAAGACCAGTTTTCCGCCCAGCCGCCGATGCCGCCCCAGCGTGTGGAGGGGCTCCTTGCCGCGCTCCGCGGTGGTCTGGTCGGTCGTGGTCACCGCGCACCGGCCGCACGGCTTGGCGACCCGGAAGGCGACCTCGCCGATGGTCAGACGCGACCAGCCGTCCTCGGCCCACGGTTCCGTGCCCGTCACGACCACGTTCGGCCGGAAGCGGTTCATCGGCAGCGGCCCCTCCGCGGCGTGCTCACCCCGCGCGATCAGCGAGTTGAGGGCGTCGAGCGAGGCGACCGTGGTGACCAGCAGCGGATACCCGTCGGCGAACGCGACCGTCTCGCCGGGCAGCCCGTACTCGGGGTCGACGGCGCGGCGCTTCGCGGGATCGTCCATGTGCACCAGACGCACGTCGGCGCCGAGGTGGGCGCTGCACCAGGCGTGCGCGGCCTCGTCGGCGAGGACCCCCTCCACCTTGTCGCGGAAGATGTCCAGCGGGACCGTTCCGATCGGCCGCGGCACGGAGACGGCCAGCGGCGCCAGACCGGGCGCGGACAGACGGACACCGCCGCCGGGCAGGAGCTCGGCGGCGGCTTGTGCGAGGCGCGGCTGCTGACGCTGGGTGACGACCTTTCCCCCGTGGTCGATCAGCGCCCAGCGTCGGTCTCCGGCCAGTCCCCAGGGCTCCACTTCGGCCTCCCGGGGCGCCTGGCCCCGGAACGCCTTGACCGGATGGACGTGGATCGACAGCAGCTCGGCATTCCCCATGGCCTCATCCTGCCAGGTGGCGGCGACTGTCCCCGGGGCGGCTCAGTAACCGCGGTACTGCTGGTTGTTGTACGGGTCCTGGTACTGGGGCGCGGCGGGCCGGGGAGCCGCGGGGCGCATCGCCTCGTACCCCGTGCCGGGTCCGGCGGGGCGTGGCGGCTGCTGCATCTGCGGGCCGGGATAACCGCGCGGTGCGGTGGCCTGCGGCGGGATGTAGGCGGCCGGCGCCTGCTGCAGCGGAGCGGGCTGCTGCGCCTGCGGGTAGCCGTAGCCGTACGAGGACGGGGCCGCCGGGAGGGCGGGCAGTGCCGACGGCAACGCGGGCAGGCTGCTGCCCGTGTCGTAGGCGGCGGGGACCCGGATCGGGGCGATCTGCGGGGTGCCCCGCTCGGCCACGAGCGAGTCGTAGATCGGAGTGTCCGGGAAGGAGGCGGAGTAGTAGCCGCCGCCATAGGTGGAGCGGGGGGAGGTCATGGCACATAAGTTAAGCCCACGATGTGCTGGTTGGGGAGACCGATAAGAGGGTTGTTTTCCGCGTCGGCGATGACTTCGGATACCCAATGCGAGCGAACTTGGCAAAAAGGGGCGGCAATCGTGGTCCAAATCGTGTAAAGGCCGAGTTCCCGGTGGGTTACCGGCGGTTGGCCAGGGATCTTGTGGCCCTGCGGATGGGCGTTCCGGGTCCGGGCGAATAGGTTGACGAGCAGACAACCCGAAGGGTGCCGGAACGTGCGGGCCGGCCGGTGAAGGCGATGGGGGCGGACATGTCCATGCCGAAGGGATCGAATGTTCCGGTGCCGACGACGGCGCTGCGGGTCGAGGTGGGCCGCCGGTCGGGACCGGGCGTCCCCGACGCGTACGCCTCGGCCCTGCTGCTGGTCGCCGGGAAGGTCCGTTCGGACGCCGACTTCGTCTTCTACAACCAGCCGGCCCACTCCTCCGGCGCGGTCCGGCACGAGGGCAGACGGGACCTGGGCGGCAGGGTGACCGACACGCTGCTCGTCGACCTCGCGCGCGTGGAGCCCGCCATCGAGACCGTCGTCCTGGCCGCCTCGGCGGACGGCGGTGCCTTCGGGCAGGTGCCCGACCTCGCCGTCGAGGTGCGGGACGCGGGACGGAACACGGTGGTGGCCCGGTACGAGGCCACCGGCGCGACCGTCGAGACGGCGTTCGTCCTCGGCGAGTTCTACCGCCGCCAGGGCGCCTGGAAGTTCCGCGCCGTCGGCCAGGGCTACGACAGCGGCCTGGAAGGTCTGGCCACGGACTACGGAATCACCGTCGACGCACCGCAGTCCACCGCACCGCAGTCCACCGCACCGCAGTCCACCGCACCGCGACCGCTCACCGCCCCGACGCCACCGCCCGTGCCCGCCTTCCCGGTCACCGTGCCCCCGCCCGTCCACGCCGCCCCGCCCCCGCCGCCTGCCCCGCCCGCGGCCCCGGTCCGCCTCACCAAGGTGACGCTCACCAAGGCCGCTCCGTCGGTGTCGCTGACCAAGCAGGGAGGCACCTCGGGCGTCATGCGGGTGAACCTCAACTGGGAGGTGCGCAGGCAGTTCTCCCAGTGGGGCGGCAAACGCGGCCGGGCGGTCGCGCTCCACAACGACCTCGACCTCGACCTGTGCGCGCTGTTCGAGCTGGCCGACGGACGCAAGGGGGTCGTACAGGCCCTCGGCAACGCCCTCGGCGCCCTGCACCAGCCGCCCTACATCCTCCTCGACGGCGACGACCGCACGGGCGCCGTGGCCACCGGGGAGAACCTCACGATCAACCTCGACCACAAAAACGCCTTCCGGCGCGTCCTCGTCTTCGTGACCGTCTACGAGGGCGCCCGCTCCTTCGCCGACCTGCACGCCACGGTGACGTTGCAGCCGCAGTTCGGGGCCGCGATCGACTTCTCCCTGGACGAGTGCACCGTCCCCTCGACCGTGTGCGCGCTCGCGCTGATCACCCGCACCGGCGACGACCTCGTCGTCCGGCGCGAGGCCCGCTACCTGGTGCCCGAGCGCGGGGTGAGCCCGCAGCGGACCGTGGACCACGCCTACGGCTGGGGCATGAACTGGACGCCCGGCCGCAAGTAGGCCGCGGCAGCGGGTGCGGGCTCAGCCCTCGTCGGCCACCGTGTCCGGACGGGCGTAGGTACGGCCCTTCCAGGCCGCTCCCCGCCCCCGGTAGTGCTGAACCGCGGAATCCACCGTCATCAGCAGATAGAGGAGGGCGGTGAAAGGCAGCAGCGGGGCGAGCCACAGCGGCTGACGGTAGTAGCGGAGCATCGGCAGGTACGTCCCCGTCATCACCAGCCACGCGAGGCCGCCCGGTACCGCGGCGGCCGGGACGGCGAGGGCGAGTCCGCCGAGCAGCGCGAGCGGCGGCACCAGGTAGACCAGGGCGAGGCCCAGCACCGTGCCGAGCAGCAGCAACGGGTTGTGCCGCAGTTGCGCGTAGGCGCTGCGCGAGACCATCCGCCACAGGTCGTGCAGCCCCGGGTACGGGCGCACGCTGTCCACCCGGTCGGCCAGCCCCAGCCAGACGCGGCCCCCCGAACCCTTCACCGCACGCGCGAGCGCCACGTCGTCGATGACGGCGTGCCGGATGGCCTCCGGGATCCGGGCCCGCCCGGCCGCCTCCGCGCGCAGCAGGACGCAGCCGCCCGCCGCGGCCGCCGTCCGCGTCCCGGGCCGGCCGATCCGGCGGAACGGGTACAGCTGCGCGAAGAAGTAGACGAACGCCGGCACGACCAGCCGCTCCCACACGCTCTCCACCCGCAGCCGTGCCATCTGGGAGACGAGGTCGAAGCCGCCGGTGCGCGCCGCGGCGACCAGCTCCCGCAGGCTGTCGGGCGCGTGCGCGATGTCGGCGTCCGTCAGAAGCAGGTACGCGGGTCCACGCGCGCGTGCCAGCGCGATGCCGTGCCGCACCGCCCACAGCTTCCCCGTCCAGCCGGGCGGCGGCTCGCCCGGCGAGTCCACGGTCAGCGTCAGCCCGCCGTGCCGCCGGGCCAGCTCGCGTGCCAGTTCCCCGGTGCCGTCGGAGCTGCCGTCGTCGACGAGGAAGACCTCCGCCCGCCCCGGATAGTCCTGTGCGAGCAGCGACGGCAGACTGGCGGGGAGCACCGCCGCCTCGTCGCGCGCGGGGACGACCACGCAGACCGACGGCCACGGCCCGGCCCCCGCGGGCTCCGCGCGCGGGGGCAGCCGGACGTCCGTGCGCCAGAAGAAGCCCTGGCAGAGCAGCAGCCACAGCCAGGCGGCGAGAGAAACGGCGGAGATCCACACGACGGCGCTCACGCGCGCAGTCTGCCCCACGGGAGCGGGCCCCAGGAGCACATCGTCTATCGTGGCCGGGTGAAGATCGCGCTCATGGACTCCGGAATCGGGCTGCTGGCGGCCACCGCCGCGGTACGGCGCCTGCGACCCGACGCTGATCTGGTGCTCTCCCTGGACCCCGACGGCATGCCCTGGGGCCCGCGCACGCCAGGGGACCTCACGGCACGCGCGCTCGCGGTCGCGGAGGCCGCCGCCGCCCACCGGCCCGACGCCCTGATCATCGGCTGCAACACGGCGACCGTGCACGCGCTGCCCACCCTGCGGGCCCGCCTCGAACCGGGCATCCCGGTGATCGGGACCGTACCCGCGATCAAGCCCGCCGCGGCCGGCGGCGGCCCCGTCGCCATCTGGGCCACCCCCGCCACCACCGGCAGCCCCTACCAGCGCGGCCTCATCGACGACTTCGCCGACGGCGTCACGGTGACCGAGGTGCCCTGCTGGGGGCTGGCCGAGGCCGTGGAGCACGCCGACGAGACGGCGATCGACGCGGCGGTCGCGGCGGCCGCCGCGCTGACCCCCGACGAGGTGACCACCGTCGTCCTGGGCTGCACCCATTACGAACTGGTCGCCGAGCGCATTCGCGCCGCCGTCCAGGGCGCCGGCCGCCCGCCGCTCGTCCTGCACGGATCGGCCGGTGCCGTGGCCGCCCAGGCGCTGCGCCGCATCGGCTCGCGCCCCGATCCCGCGGCCCAGGTCCTCGGCGCGGTGACGGTTCTCCTCAGCGGCCGCGAGGGCGCGCTGCCGGCGCCCGCGCTCGCCTACGCGGAAGGCCGACTCCTCCAGGAGGTCAGCCCCGCCCGGTGACCGCGTCTCACACGGCGGACGTGCGCGGTCCGCCGGTGGTCCGGCCGGCCCAGTCACCCTCCGCGACACGGTACCGGCGGAGCGAAACCTGAGTAACCTCGTCAATATGAGGGACCACCACCCCCACGAGGAGACCGCCCCGCACCCCGATGTGTGGCACGGGCGGGCCACCAACCGGTTCCAGTGGCTGCTCGCGCTCGGCGGGGCGGCCTGCATGGCGCTCGGTATCGAACTGGCGGTCGGGTCCGCTTGGACGTCCTCCATCGCGCCGCTCGCCATGGCCGTGGTCGGCTGCATCGCCGCGGGAATGCTGGTCCTCTTCGGCACCCTCGCCTTCGTCCACGTCGACCTGAAGCTCGACAAGGAGTCCCTCGAAGTGCGCTGCGGGCACATCGGCGTACCGCGCCGCCGGATCCCGCTGTCCCACGTCGCCGGAGTCGACTTCGAGCCGCATGTCACTCCGCGCCACTGGGGCGGCTGGGGCTACCGCTGGCGCCCCGAGAAGGGCACCGCCGTCGTCGTACGGCGCGGGGAGGGCGTGGTCCTGCGGCTCTGGGACGGGCACACCTTCACGATCACCGTGGACGACGCGGAGTCCGCCGTACGGGTCATCCGGGCGCGCCTGCGGCAGGGCACGCCGGACGCGACGCACTGACTCAGACTGCCGGACGGCCGTCACGGGAGCGCAGGTCCCGTCCCGAACGTCACGGGACCGCGCCCGGCGCCGGTTCGACCGCGAGGGGGCGGGCCGTGGCCAGAACCGCCAGCAGACCCGCGCCGACCGAGACCGTGGTGAAGCTCAGCGCGTTGCCGACCGAGGCCACGGCCGCCAGACCCGTCAGCGCGGCACCCGCACTCAGCACGACCGGCGTAGGACGGGCCGCGTGCCACAGGGCGAACAGCATCCAGCCGAAGGCCGCGGCCAGCAGCAGCACCCCGACGACCCCCCTGTTCCGCCGCCATCTGGAACGGCGCCGAGTGCGGTCTGGCGTCCGACAGCGTGGTCCGCGCCGCCGTCCTGCTCAGTTCGCCGAAGCGTCCCGGCCCCACGCCGAGGCCGGCGTCGTGCCGCGCCAGGGCGAGGGCGTCGCGCCACAGGTCGATCCGACGGGGCGTGAGCCGGTCCTCCAGCGACGCGGTGAGCCCACCGGGCAGTGCGGCGCCGGCGGCCGCCCAGGTCAGGCCCGTGACCGCGGTGGCGACCAGTGCCGACCCGGCCAGGCCGCGCCCCCGGTGGGACATGCACCCGGCGAGCAGGGAGCACAGCACGACGGCGGCGCAGGTCACCGTCGCGGTGGTCGAACCCAGCGCGGCCCCGGCCAGTGCCATGCCGCCGCCCAGCAGGTGCAGCACGAGCCGCGGTGCGGGCGCGGGAGCCGCCCAGGCCGCGCAGCAGGCGGCCCCCGCCGACAGGGTGAGCACCGCCGCGGTGGCACCGGCGTGGCCCAGCGGTGCGACGGTCTCGGGTCCCGTGCCGAGCCGTGGCAGGGCCACCGTCAGGGCGAGACCGGCCAGGGCCGCGGCGCAGGGCGCCGCGACGGGCAGCAGCACGCCGGAGATCCGTCCCGCCGCGTAACCGGCGGCCACGGCCAGCACCGCGAGCAGGACGCCCTCGGGACGGCCGCCCTGCACGGCGGCGGTCACCAGGGACCAGGTGGCGCAGCTCCCGAGGACCACCACACCGCGGCGTCGGAAACGATGTGTCTTTCCGCGTCCTCGTCGTCCGCAAACGCCATCCCCCTCGACCCCACGCCCCACCCCCGTACCCGGTCGCCCCAGGACCGTGAAAACCTCCCCGGCCGCCCCGCGCGACAGGAGCACTGCCTCACCGTAACGGCTGCCGGACGGTTCGGGCAGGTGTCGTGCGGGAGGCACCGGGGACCGTGCCGCCGGCCGAAAGACGACCCGCCGTACACTCCCGGAGTGACCGTCACCGCTCTTTCCGCGGCCCAGCCGGAGCCCTCGACCGCGCCCTCGCGCGGCGCACGGCTCCCGCGTCTGGTCCCGGCAGCCACCGCGGCGCTCTCCGGAGTGCTCCTGTACGTCAGCTTCCCGCCGCGCACCCTGTGGTGGCTGGCCCTGCCCGCCTTCGCCCTCCTCGGCGGGCTGCTGCGCGGCCGGGGCTGGAAGGCGGGACTCGGCCTGGGCTACCTCTTCGGTCTCGGCTTCCTGCTGCCGCTGCTGGTGTGGACGGGCGTCGAGGTGGGCCCCGGCCCCTGGATCGCGCTGGTGCTCATCGAGGCGATCTTCGTGGCGCTGGCCGGCGCGGGCGTCGCGGCGGTCTCGAAGCTGCCGGGCTGGCCGGTGTGGGCGGCGGCGATCTGGATCGCCGGAGAGGCGGCACGCGCACGCGTACCCTTCCGCGGTTTCCCCTGGGGCAAGATCGCGTTCGGCCAGGCGGACGGCGTCTTCCTGCCGGTGGCCGCGCTGGGCGGCACTCCGGTCCTCGGCTTCGTGGTCGTCCTGTGCGGTTTCGGCCTCTGTGAGGCGGTACGGACGGGTCTCGAGTGGCGCCGCACGCGCGAGGTGCGGCGGTCGGCCGCCGCCGTCGCCCTGATCAGCATGGCCGTCCCGGTCCTGGCCGCCGCGGCCGCCCGCCCGCTGGTCAGTGACGAGGCGGAGGACGGCACCGCGACGGTGGCGGTCATCCAGGGCAACGTGCCCCGTCTCGGACTGGACTTCAACTCCCAGCGCCGGGCCGTCCTCGACTACCACGCGCGCGAGACGGAGCGACTGGCCGCCGAGGTCAGGACCGGCAAGGTGGACCAGCCCGACTTCGTGCTGTGGCCCGAGAACTCATCCGACATCGACCCCTTCGCCAACCCGGACGCCGCCACCGTCATCGAGCAGGCGGCCGAGGCGATCGACGCGCCCATCTCCGTCGGCGGCGTCGTCGAACGCGACGGCAAGCTCTACAACGAGCAGATCCTGTGGGACCCCGACAAGGGCGCCACCCAGACCTACGACAAGCGGCAGGTCCAGCCCTTCGGCGAGTACCTCCCGCTGCGCTCCCTCATCGGCGCCGTCAACGACGAGTGGACCTCGATGGTCCACCAGGACTTCAGCCGGGGCACCGCGCCCGGCGTGTTCGACTTCGGCGACGCCGAGGTCGGCCTCGCCACCTGCTACGAGGCTGCCTTCGACTGGGCCGTGCGTGACACCGTCACCCACGGCGCGCAGCTCATCTCCGTACCCAGCAACAACGCCACCTTCGACCGCAGCGAGATGACCTACCAGCAGCTCGCCATGTCACGCGTGCGTGCCGTCGAGCACAGCCGGACCGTCACCGTGCCGGTGACCAGCGGGGTCAGCGCGATCATCATGCCCGACGGCAGGATCAGCCAGAAGACCGGCATGTTCGTCGCGGACTCCCTGGTCCAGAAGGTCCCGCTGCGCTCCTCGCGGACCCCCGCGACGAAGCTCGGCATCCTGCCCGAGATCACCCTCCTGCTCGTCGCCGCCGGCGGGCTCGGGTGGGCGATCGGGGCCGGGGTGCGCGGGCGGCGCGCCGGTGGCGTGTGACCGTACGCCCGGCGAGCGCGTCCCCCACCCGCGCGGCGCCGTCGGAGCTCCTCGTTAGGGTCGGTCCATGCCTACTCCTGACTTCATCCGCGAGATCCGGGCCGTCGCGGGCCACCAGTTGCTGTGGCTGCCCGGAGTCACCGCCCTCGTCTTCGACGACGCCGGCCGCGTGCTGCTCGGCCGCCGCTCGGACACGCGCGAGTGGGCGGTGATCGGCGGCATCCCCGACCCCGGGGAGCAGCCCGCCGTCTGCGCCGTGCGGGAGGTCTTCGAGGAGACCGCGGTGCGGTGCGTGGTCGAACGGGTCGTCCTCGTCCAGGCGCTGGAGCCGGTCACGTACGACAACGGCGACGTCTGCCAGTACATGGACATCACCTTCCGCTGCCGTGCCGTGGGCGGCGAGGCCCGCGTCAACGACGACGAGTCGCTGGAGGTGGGGTGGTTCGCGGTGGACGCCCTGCCCGACCTGAACGAGTTCGCGCTGTTCCGGATCAAGCAGGCGCTGTCGGACGAGCCCACATGGTTCGACTCCATGAGTTCCAGCTGAAGTATGGAGGCGGACCATATGGGGTGAGTCGGCGGCGCTGCCTATGGTCACAGGCATGACCACGCCCCACGCCGCCCCTGGTCCCTCCGCCCCCTTCCTCGACCTCCACGGTCGCACCGCCCTCGTCACCGGCGCCGCCGGCGGTATCGGCCGCGCATGCGTGCTGCGGCTGGCGGCCGCCGGGGCCAAGGTGCGCGCGGTCGACCGGGACGCCACGGGCCTGGAGACACTCACCGAGAGCGCCGCGGGACTGCCGGGCGTCGTCGAGCCGCACCTCCTGGACCTCACGGACCTCGACGCCGCCGAACTCGCGGCCGCCGGCACCGACGTCCTGGTCAACAACGCCGGCCTGCAACTGGTACGCCCCCTGGAGGAGTTCCCGCCGGACGTCTTCCACACGGTCCTCACGGTGATGCTGGAGGCACCGTTCCGGCTCATCCGCGGCGCCCTGCCCCACATGTACGGGCAGGGCTGGGGCCGCATCGTCAACGTCTCCTCCGTGCACGGACTGCGCGCCTCGCCCTACAAGTCGGCGTACGTGGCCGCCAAGCACGGGCTCGAGGGACTGTCCAAGACGGCCGCCCTCGAAGGCGCGTCGCACGGCGTCACCTCCAACTGCGTGAACCCCGCCTATGTGCGCACCCCGCTGGTCGAGAAGCAGCTCGCCGACCAGGCGCGGGCGCACGACCTGCCGCAGGAGCGCGTCCTGGCCGAGGTGCTCCTGCGGGACAGCGCGCTCAAGCGGCTCATCGAACCGGAGGAGGTCGCCGATGCCGTCGCCTATCTGTGCGGCCCCGGAGCGTCCTTCGTGACCGGAACCTCCCTGGTCATGGACGGCGGCTGGACGGCACACTGACCTGCCCGGTGAGCGGCGGGCCCGGAGTTTTCCACAGGCCTGACGGGCCGGTTCGGACATGAGGAATCCTGTGAGCATGTCCCGCGATCACGTGGAGCCGGTCGAGCGCTCCGTCAGCGATGCCGAGGCCGCCGCGCACGGTGCCGAGGCGGGCCCCGCCGTGCCCGCTGCGACGGACGTGCCAGGTGTGCCCGGTGCGGCGAGTGCGCCAGGTACGGCGGGTGTGCCCGGTGCGGCGGGTGTGCCCGGCGGTCCCGGTGGTGCCGAGGCGCCCTTCCTGGAACTGCTCGCCCGCGGCGCGCCCGCCGAGGCCTATGACCGGCCGGTGCTGCTCGCGCGCGCCGAAGGACTGCCGGCCGAGCGGATCACCGCGCTCGAACACGCCAAGCGGCTCGCCCTGCGGGTGCGCTCCGAACTGGAGGGCCGCCGTCGGCGGGAGGCCGAGCTGTCGGCACTCTTCGCAACGGCCCACGACCTCGCGGGCCTGCGCGACGTGGACGCCGTCCTCCAGGCGATCGTGCAGCGGGCCCGCTCCCTCCTCGGCACCGACGTCGCCTACCTCAGCCTGAACGACCCGGTCAGGGGAGACACCTACATGCGGGTCACCGAGGGCTCGGTCGCCGCCCGCTTCCAGCAGTTGCGCCTCGGCATGGGGGAGGGGCTCGGCGGCCTGGTCGCCCAGACGGCCCGCCCGTACGTCACCGACGACTACTTCCGGGACGACCGCTTCCGGCACACCACGACCATCGACGCGGGCGTGAGCGACGAGGGCCTGGTCGCCATCCTCGGCGTCCCACTGATGCTGGGGGCCAACGTCATCGGGGTGCTGTTCGCCGCCGACCGGCGCGCCCGGGTCTTCGAGCGCGAGCAGATCGCCCTGCTCGGCTCCTTCGCCGCCCTGGCCGCGGCCGCCATCGACACCGCCAACCTGCTCACCGAGACCCGCTCGGCACTGGCGGGCCTGGAGCGCGCCCACGAGATCATCCAGGACCGCAGCGCCGTCATCGAGCGGGCCTCCGACGTCCACGACCGGCTCGCCGAACTGGTCCTGCGCGGCGGCGGGGTCCACGACGTGGCGGCGGCCGTCTCCCAGGTCCTGGCGGGCACGGTCGAATTCAGCGAGGCCGGCGCGGCCCCGGCCGGAGCACTGGAGACGTCCCGCGCGGAAGGTCACGCCGTGCGGCACGAGGACGACTGGATCGCCGCCGTGACCGCGGGCGGCGAACTGCTCGGCGCCCTCGTCCTGCGCGGCCACCCCGGCCTCGACCCCGTCGACCAGCGCACGCTGGAGCGGGCCGCGATGGTCACCTCCCTGCTACTGCTCGCCAGGCGCTCCGCCGCCGAGGCCGAACAACGCGTCCGCGGCGAGTTGCTGGACGACCTGCTCGACGCCCGCGACCGCGATCCGCGCATGCTGCGTGAGCGTGCCTCCCGGCTGCGTGCCGACCTCGACGCCACCCATGTCGTCCTCGCCGCGCGGCTGGAGGCAGACGCGGCCGACGCCGACCAGGAGGCGGACGCGCGGCGACGGCTGTGGTCCGCCGCTTCCCACCTCGCGGCGACCCGGCACGGCCTGGCCGCAGCCCGGGACGGCGGCACCGTTCTGCTGCTGCCGCTGACACCGGGTGACACCGCCACGGAGCTCGCCCACCGCACCGCCCGCCATCTGGGCACCGCCGTCCACGAGGCGGTCACCGTAGGCGCCTCCGCGCCCGTCCAGGGCCCCGCCGCCCACCCCGAAGCGGTGGTCGCCGCCTACCAGGAGGGCCGCCGGTGTGTCGAGGCACTGCGGCTGCTCGGCCGCTGCGGTGACGGCGCGGCCGCCGACGACTTCGGCTTCCTGGGACTGCTGCTCGCCGGTGACCGGGACGTGGCGGGATTCGTGGAGCGCACCATCGGCGAGGTCGTCGCCTACGACGAGCGGCGCGGCACCGATCTGGTGCGCACCCTCGACGCGTACTTCGCCTGCGGCATGAGCCCGGCCCGCACCAAGGACGACCTCCACGTCCACGTCAACACCGTGGCCCAGCGCCTGGAGCGCGTAGCCCGCCTCCTGGGCGAGGACTGGCAGAGTCCCGCCCGCGCCCTGGAGATCCAACTCGCCCTGCGGCTGAACCGGTTGACGGCCCGAATACCGAACTGACCTCCGTACTCCCGCAGGGGCGCGCAGGTCGGTTCGGTGTTCGGGCCGGAGGTCAGAGGACGCGGGCGTCCTCCGTCCTGACCGCCGGGTCACGCACCTCGGGGACGGTGTCCAGGGCGCCCAGGTCGCGGTGGCGGGTCTCCTTGGCCACGCCCACGGCTACGACCGTCAGCAGGGACGCGGCGATCACGTACAGGGCGATCGGAGTGGAGCTGTCGTGGTCGGCCAGCAGCGCGGTGGCGATGAGCGGGGCCGGGGCACCGGCCGCGACCGAGGCGAACTGGGCGCCGATGGAAGCACCGGAGTAGCGCATCCGGGTCGCGAACATCTCCGAGAAGAAGGCGGCCTGAGGTGCGTACATCGCGCCGTGCAGGACCAGTCCGACGGTCACGGCGAGGATGAGGTTGCCGAAGCCACCCGTGTCGATGAGCGAGAAGAAGGGGAACATCCACAGCCCGATGCCGACCGCGCCCAGCAGGTAGACGGGACGTCGGCCCACCCGGTCGGAGAGCGCACCCCAGGCGGGGATCACCGCGAAGTGCACGGCGGAGGCGATGAGTACGGCGTTGAGAGCGGTCTGCCGGGAGACACCGGCCGAGGTCGTCGCGTACACGAGGATGAACGCGGTGATGACGTAGTAGGAGATGTTCTCCGCCATGCGCGCGCCCATCGCGACGAGCACGTCACGCCAGTGGTGCCGCAGCACGGCGACGAGCGGAAGCTTCTCGGCGCCGGCCGCCTCCGTCGCCTTCCGGGCCTCCGCGTGCGCCAACGCCTCCTTGAAGACCGGGGATTCATCGACAGAGAGCCGAATCCACAGACCGACGATCACCAGCAGACCGGAGAGCAGGAACGGTATCCGCCAGCCCCAGCTGCCGAAGGCGGCGTCCGACAGCACGGCGGTGAGGAAGGAGAGCACACCGGTCGCGAGCAGTTGCCCCGCCGGCGCCCCGGTCTGCGGCCAGGAGGCCCAGAACCCGCGTCGGCGCGCGTCCCCGTGTTCGGACACCAGCAGGACGGCCCCGCCCCACTCGCCGCCGAGCGCGAAGCCCTGCACCAGACGCAGCACGGTCAGCAGCACCGGAGCGGCGGTCCCGATGGTCGCGTGCGTGGGCAGAAGTCCGATCGCGAAGGTCGCCCCGCCCATCATCAACAGACTGAGCACCAGCAGCTTCTTGCGCCCGAGCCGGTCCCCGTAGTGCCCGAAGACCAGCGCCCCGAGCGGACGTGCCGCGAATCCCACCGCGTACGTCAGGAAGGACAACAGCGTGCCGACGAGGGGATCGGAGCCCGGGAAGAACAGCTTGTTGAAGACGAGCGCGGCGGCGGAGCCGTACAGGAAGAAGTCGTACCACTCGATGGTGGTGCCGATGAGGGACGCGGCGACGATGCGCTTGAGGCTGGCGGGGGCTGGTGGAGCGGCTGCGGGCGACGACATCGGCACCACTTCCTGGGGTGTGACGGGGACGTTTGCGTGTCGCCACACCGTAGGAATCCGCAGGTCAGGCGCACATGTGGCGGGGCAACATAGTTCGAGGGTTCGCTATGCGTGCGACCACCATGCCGGCTCGCGGAAAGGCGGTTCAGGGGAGCGATGGTGGTCGAAACGAGTGCCGTCCGGGACGCGCGGTTCAGGGTGATTTGACGGTGCGGTGCTGACTCCCGTGCTGGTTTGGTGCTGACTAAAAGCCCACGTCATCATCCGTCTTCACCTGTCCCGTGCTGACTTGGTACTGACTACGCTCCGTTGAACTCGGACATCTTGGGGCTGATCGGCTCAGGGCCGTTGCGCGGTAGGCGACCTGACTGGATAGGCCGACCCGGTTTTGCCGCTCGGCTCTGCGGGCACGGGCAAAGCGCTGCGCCTGGGTGTGGTGCGCGCTCGTCCCAGCAGATTCTTCGTCTGCTGGTGGTACGCGCCCACCGTCGCCTCTGACCTGTGGCAAAGGGTGGAATCGTCTGCTGCTGAGCCGCGTTGGTCCGCACCTGGTCCGGATCTTGGTGCGTGATCTGTGGTGTTGGCGTGCGAGTCCTGCGGGACGACATGGCACAGGTAGTCGGAACCGTCTTCTGGCGTCCACGTGATCCAAGTCGGGAGTGTTTGGCCTGGTCAGGGCCTTGTGGTTCAGGAGCGTCGACGCTGTTGGTGACACGCGTGACAGGTGTGACCGATGTGGACCCCCGTCGGCCTGATCCGGCGGGGTCTCCGCGTGGGGACGGGCCCGGTTGAGCGGTGGTCGACGGGGTTTCCTCTGCTCCTGTTAGCTGTTCTGGGCTGCGAACAAGGGCGGCTGGCGAGAACCCTGAGCGCGTGCCATCGAAGTCGAGCGGCATGCGGGTCAGCGCCCCCGCGTCAGGAGGTGGAGCAGTGAGCGTTTTCAACGGGACCACTGATCGGGTGACGCCGGTCAGGTCGAGGTGAGGACCGCAACGCACAAGGCTCCCGTGCCGTTGCTGGAGGTGTTCGAAGTCTCAACCCATCCGCACAGGAGCTCCGTTGGCTCCCTATCCTGCCGCACTCGACCTCCCGCATGCCCTCGTCGAGTGGGTCACGATGCTCATCGTCACCCGTGAGGGTGACCGCAGGTGCAAACTCCCGCCGCACCAGTGCGGCGAGCGCCCGCTGGTGCGGCACGGCCCGTTGCTCGTGGATCGCTGCCGGAGCGATCCACGCCTCGGGGCAGCAGATGGGCGCGCAGCAGGTGAGCCAGGGTGGCCGCGTCCGCCTTGTCGTTCTTCAGCCTCGCCGACGCGATCGCCCTGCAGTGCAAGGGCTGGGCCGGGTGCGGCTCGCAACCGTAGTCCTGGAGCAGTTCGATCAGCCAGGCCCAGCCGAACGCTGCCTCGAACGCCACCGGCGTGCCCACGGGCAGATCACCGATCACTCCCAGCACCAGCTCGCGCCCGTCCCTGCCGCCGGTTCCGCCCTGAATCCGACATGCTCTTCCTGTAATTTGACAGAAATTTACCGAACAAAAGACTGTGTGTCCGACAAGGCTGCGCCGAGGCGGAAGAACTGCCGTACGACAGCCGTGGCCAATCGGATCTAATTGGGCGCACAAACGGCACACCGTCATCCGCAAATCGGGCATCACTGTGCAAGGATGTGCGAATTTCACTCAAACGTGACCCTGATCACTTGCGCCCTGTTGATCACTGTTGCTAGGTTCTCTCGCGTGATGCAGGTTGGCGAAAGTGAAGATTCTCAATCTGGCGATTTATTACTGAAGGACGGGGGATTCAGAAATCTTTTCTCGGCCACCGCTGTAAGTGCCGCAAGTGTGAGCGTGGCTAGAATCGCAATTCCGCTTGTTGCCGTCCTCGCGTTGGACGTCGGGGAATTTGAAGTCGGACTTGTCTCGACCTTCCTGACGCTTCCTTTTCTTCTGGTGGGGCTTCCGGCCGGCGTCTGGGTCGATCGCTTGCGGCGTAGACCCGTCCTGGTTTTCTCTCAGCTGGCCAGATCGGTCATTCTTCTCTCGATACCGCTGTCTTGGTGGTTTGGCTTCCTGACAATTTGGCAGGTATATGCCACCGTCCTTCTCTTCGGTATCTGCAATGTGTTCTACGACGTCGCCTACCAGTCGTATCTGCCCACCGTGGTGGGACGGGGGAGGGTGCTGGAAGCGAATGCGAAGCTCACCGGAGTTCAGCAGGTCTTCGCCGTGGGTGGGCCCTCGCTGGGCGGCCAGGTCGTTGCGCTGCTGACGGCCCCGGTCTCGTTTCTGGTGACCAGTGTCGGACTGGCGGTCTCCACGCTCTGCATCACTCGTATCAGAGTGGAGGAGCGTCCCGCTGCGCGCACGGCGCGTTCTCGGATGCTGCCCGAGGTGGGTGCCGGTTTGCGTCTGGTCTTGCGGGACCCGCGACTGCTGGCGATCGCTGGATCGACCGCCTGGCTGAACCTGACGTCGTATGCGGTTTACACGGTGACGATGCTGTTCCTGGCGCGGACCCTCGAACTGTCGCCCACCCTGATCGGGCTCTTCCTCAGTGTTTCTGCAGTTGGCGGATTGCTGGGTTCCTTTGTTTCGAAACGCATTTCCGAGAAATTCGGCCCCGGTCCCGCCATGTGGCTGATCTTGCTCCTCGGATCTCCCTTCGCTTTGGTGCTGCCCGTGGTCGGGGCGGACTGGGTACTGTGGGTCGGCGCTCTTGCCAATGGTGTCGTCGCTTTCATGACGGTGGTCTACAACGTCACTCAAGTCAGCTGCACGCAGGCGCTGACTCCAGATGGTTTCCTTGGTCGAGTCAATGCCAGCATGCGGTTTCTGACCTGGAGTGTCATGCCGCTCGGCTCCATGCTCGGTGGATTGGTCAGTGGTTTGCTGGGGGCGCGTGAAGCGCTCTTTGTGTGCGCTGCCGCCGGCTGCCTGGCGTTCATTCCGATCGTTTTCTCTCCTTTGCGTGCCATGCGGAAGTTCCCGCTGCAGTCGGCCGGCCCGGAAGAGGCCCTCCAAGAGGCCTGACCTGTCGGCCCGGAATCCTGATATTCGCTTCGTGTGGTTTCTCGTCGACTCGGTTCTCACGACTTCCTTGAGTCGCCGGCCCTCGAATCGGTGTGTCCACCTGAACAGAACCTGCTCACCGCGCGCCTGACACGGCCGAGTCCAGTGGCGGGGTGATCCGTCATGCGTAGGAAGGTTTCTCCGAGTGACCGCTGTGGGAAGTGACGACTTCGCTGTATCGATCACGGGCTCGCTGGATCCCCAACTCAGGTCGGCGGCAGAGGAGTTCGCGCAGGCTTATGGCCTGAGTGTTGCCGAACTCGTTGAGCGTGCGGGGCTGCTTCTGCTGTCCCGTCTCGGACATGAACACGGTTCGGAGCCGATCGCGGAGACGTCGGTGGCCGCGTGGTTGGCACAGCCGATCGCCCAGGACGGCGCCGCAGCCGAGCCACTCCCACTGGCCGTCACCCTGAGCCCGGACGGCCAGGCACTTCAATACCACTGGCGCATCGGAGCGTTCGATCATTCGACCATTGATCGACTGGCTGGACATTTCCAGACGCTGTTCGCCGCGCTCATCGTGGACCCCGCCGCCCGCATCGGCGAGTTGGAGATCCTCAGCCACACCGAGCGGCAGCAACTCCTCGTTGACTGGAACAGCACCGCGGTCGCACATCCGGCGGACAGCATGGTGCACCGGCTGATCGCCCAGCAGGCCGCGCGCACCCCGCAGGCGACAGCCGTCATCGCGGGTGAGGTTCGGCTCTCCCACCAGGAACTGGACCAGCGGGCGAATCGGCTTGCCCATCACCTGCAAGACCTCGGCGTCGGCCCCGGAAGCCTGGTAGCGGTCTGTGTCCAGCGCGACGAATGCGTTCTCGTGGGAATGCTGGCTGTGCTCAAGGCCGGCGGCGCCTATGTGCCCCTTGACTCGGAGACCCCCGCGGATCGACTGGCGTTCATCCTCGACGACACTCAGGCGACCGCAGTCATCACCCAGCAAGCCCTGAGCAACCGCCTGCCATCCGAAGGCGTGCGGGTCGTCTGCCTGGACAGTGACTGGCCCGCCATCGCCGAACTGCCTGCCGAGGAGCCGATATCGGAAGCACTTCCGGATGACCTGGCCTACGTCATCTACACGTCTGGGTCGACCGGAACGCCCAAGGGCGTTCAGGTCACCCACCGCAACTTCGCGGACTTCATGCACAGCGCCGACGCCGCTTTCCCGCCGACCGGACGCGGACACGGTTCGGTGCTGCTCTCGTCCATTGCCTTCGACTTGCCGATTCCGTCCCTCTTCCTTCCGCTGATGCAGGGCGAGTCGGTGGTCATCATGGGGCAGGCGGGTGCCGACGGCGTGGCCATGCTCGCGGCCGCCTTCGCACGGGGCGAGTCCTTCAGCACGGTTAAGCTCACCCCCTCCCACCTCGAGATCCTCCTGGAGCGTCTGGAGGGAAGCGATGTCCGGTTGAACGTCGGCACCCTCGTTGTCGCAGGCGAACCCTTCGGTTCGGATCTGGCGCGGGCGGCGGTCGAGAAGTGCGCGCCAGGTGCGGTGGTCCTCAACGAGTACGGGCCCACGGAGACGACCGTGGGAGCCACCCTCTACGAAGTCGATCCCGCCACGCTGACACCGGGCACCACGCTGCCGATCGGCCGTCCCATGGCCAACACCGAGGCCTACGTCGTAGACCGGTTCGGGCGTCTCGAGCCCATCGGGATTGCGGGGGAGCTGTGGATCGGCGGAGCCGGTGTCGCCCGCGGTTACCTGGGAAGTCCTGAGCTCACCGCGCGGAGCTTCCTGCCCCACCCGTTCTCGCACGACCCCGACGCGCGGATCTACCGGACCGGTGACCTGGCGCGATGGTTGCCAGACGGAAACATCGAGTTCCTGGGGCGGTCGGACCACCAGCTCAAAATACGGGGACACCGGGTCGAACTCGGGGAGATCGACGCCGCCGTCACGGCGTGCCCGGGGGTGGCCCAGGCGGTCACCGTGCTGCGGCAGGACCAGCCCGGGGACAAGCGCCTGGTCTCCTACGTGGTCCACGACGGGCGGGGCAGGGCCGTACCGGATGTTCCTGCCACCATGCGGGCCTCCCTGCGCCGGTTCCTGAAACAGCAGCTCCCCGAGTACATGGTCCCCAATGCCTTCGTGTTCCTGGAGCAGCTGCCACTGTCGGCCAACGGGAAGATCGACCGCCAGGCACTGCCGGAACCGAGCGGACTGCGCGCGGAATTCGACGAGCACTACGTCGCACCGCGCACGGATGCCGAGCACGCGCTCGCCCGCATCTGGGCCGAGGTACTCGGCGTTGACCGGGTGGGCGTCCACGACCACTTCTTCGACCTGGGTGGGCATTCGCTCCTGGCGATGCGCGTGGTCAGCCGCATCGCCCGTGACCTCGGATCGGACGTGTCCGTCGGAGGGCTGTTCAGCCACCCCTCGGTCGCCGCGCTGGCCGGTCACCTGGAGGCAGCGAACGACGCCGCGGCCGTGGAACCGCGTCGGCGCGGCCCCTTGGACCGGAAGGCCCCACTGTCGTTCGGCCAGCAGCGGCTGTGGTTCCTGCACCAGCTCATGCCGGACAGCGGGCAGCTGCTGACCCACCGCGTGGTGAGACTGACCGGACCCGTGAACGCCGAAGCCTTGGAAGCGGCCTTCGCCGGCCTGATCGAGCGGCACGAGGTCCTGCGCACAAGGATCGCTGTGGCGAGTGACGGACAGCCACACCAACTGATCGACGCGGAGACCGGGTTCCGGCTGGAACACCGGGACGCGCACGATCACGACGAAGCCGTCCGGGTCGTGCGCGAGGAATCCGCACGGGCCCTCAGTCCGGTGGACGGGCCCCTCATCAGAGCCGTGCTGGTGTCGGCCGGTGCCGACGCTCACCTGCTCCTGCTGGCCATGCACCACATCGTCACTGACGACTGGTCGGTCCAGATCCTCGCCAAGGAACTCGGTGAGCTCTACTCCGCCGCGCTCACCGGCGGGGAACCGGCGCTCCCGTCGCTTCCGGTCCAATACGCGGACTTCGCTGTATGGGAGCGCCAACGGCTCGGAGGCGAGCGCCTGAAGGCCGACCTCGACTACTGGCGTGCGCAGTTGGCTGACACCGAACCTCTGGAGCTGCCCACCGACCGGGTCAGGCCGCCCCAGCGCACCGGAAACGGCGCCAGTGTCGAGTTCGCCGTCCCGGACGCCGTGACGCGCGCACTGTCCCAGCTGGCGCGCCGCACGAGCGTCACCCCGTTCATGGTGCAACTGGCGGCGTTTCAACTGTTTCTCGGCAAGTACAGCGGTCAGGACGATATCGCCGTCGGCATACCGACCGCTGGGCGGTACCGGTCCGAGACGGAGAGCCTGATCGGGTTCTTCGTCAATACACTGGTCATGCGCGCAGACATGTCGGACGATCCCACGTTCGAGGAACTCCTGCACCGTGTGCGCGACGTCGCCCAGGCGGCCTATGCCCACCAGGACCTGCCCTTCGAGCGCTTGGTGGAGGAGCTCGCGCCGGAACGGGACCTGAGCCGTACCCCCCTCTTCCAAGCCATGCTCACCCCGCAGAACCTGGCCGCCGAGGTCTGGAGCTTCCCCGGCCTGGAGGCCGAAGCCGTAGACACCGGCACGGACGCGGCCCAATTCGACCTCACGCTCGTCCTTCAGGAGTCCGGAGAGACGCTACGGGGCCTGCTCAGCTACAGCACCGACCTTTTCGACCGCGCGACCGCGGAGCGCATGGCCGGCCACTTCCAAAACCTGTTGGCCCGGGCTGTAGAGACCCCCACGGCACGGCTGAGCGAACTCGAACTGCTCGGCGAGGCCGACCGCCACCAGTTGCTCGTGGAGTGGAACGACACGGCCCACGAAATGCCGGCGGAAAGCGTGCCCGCGCTGTTTGAGCGGCAGGTGGCGCAGACGCCGAACGCGTCCGCGCTGATCCACGACGACAGCGAGTGGACCTACCGCGAGCTCAATGAGCGGGTCAACCGTATTGCCCACCTGCTGATCGAACGGGGCGTCGGGCCTGGTGACGTGGTGGCCCTGGCCCTGCCGAAGTCCGCGGACCTCATCGCTGCTTTGCTCGCGGCGGCCAAGACCGGTGCCGCCTACCTGCCGATCGACACCGGGTATCCCGCCGAGCGCATCAGGTACATGATCGAGGACGCCGAGCCGGCCTGTGTCCTGACCGACACCACCGTGCGGTACGTCCTCCCGGACGGGCCCCCTTCGATTGCCCTGGACGCACCGGAATGGGCCGCGACACTCGCCGCCTGCTCCGCCGACAACCCGACGGCCGATCAGTTGCGCGGGCCGGTCACCCAGGACATCCCGTTCTACGTGATGTACACCTCGGGCTCCACCGGCCGTCCCAAGGGCGTGGTGATGCCGGGGCGCGGGTTGATCAATCTGACTTCCTGGCTGCGCAAGGCGACCCCAGGCGAGCCGAACGGCCGGATCGCCCAGTTCGCGACCATCAGTTTCGACATCGCACCCTATGAGATCCTCAGCGCCCTGCTGTACGGGAAGTGCCTTGTCGTCGCACCGGAGAGCATCCGGATTGATCCGGTCGCGCTCGTGAAGTGGATGGAGTGCTACGAGATCCACGAACTGAACGCCCCCAATCTCGTCCTGGAGGAGTTCTATCGCGCGGCTGACGCATCCCGTGCGGTTCTTCCGGAGCTGCGTGTCATCGCCCAGGGCGGAGACACCCATGTGCTGGGTGACTCCGCCCGGGCCTTCCACGCCCGCCACCCCTGGTGCGTGCTCCACAACGGCTACGGACCGACCGAGACCCACGGCGTCACCGACCACATGCTGCCGACCGATGTCGGGCTCTGGCCCGGCATCGCACCGATCGGCGTCCCTGTCGGGAACACCCGCCTCTACGTCCTCGACCGGCACCGCCGACTGGTGCCACCCGGCGTTCCGGGCGAACTGTACGCAAGCGGGGTCGGAGTCGCCCACGGCTACCTGAACCGTCCGGAACTCACGAATCAGCGCTTCCTGCCGGATCCCTACGGCCCGGAGGGCGCGCGTATGTACCGCACCGGCGACCTGGTCCGGTGGCTGCCCGACGGCACGCTGGAGTTCCTCGGTCGTATCGACAAGCAGGTCAAGGTGCGGGGCATCCGCATCGAGCTGGGCGAGATCGAGTCGGTGCTGATGGAGCACCCGGACATGGCGTCCTGTGTGGTCGTCGATCGGGAGGACGGACGCGGAGGCAAGCGGCTCGCCGCATACTGCGTGCCCCTCGTCGGCCGGCAACCGGAGACGGCGGCGCTGCGGGAGTGGTGCGGGCGCAGGTTGCCCGAGTACATGGTGCCCAGCGCCTTCACGCTGCTGGACCGGCTGCCGTTGACGACCAACAAGAAGGTGGATCACAAGGCCCTCCCAGCTCCCGAACGGGACCTTGCCGAGACGGCGGCGCGGTACACGGAGCCGCACACCCCGGTGGAGGAGATCGTGGCCGAGGTGTGGGCCGACGTGCTGGGCGTGAGCCGGGTTGGGATCCACGACAACTTCTTCGAACTGGGCGGTCATTCGCTGCTGGCGATGCGCGTCGTCAACGGACTGGCCGGCAGGCTGAAGGCGGACGTACCGGTGCGTGAGCTGTTCGCCCATCCCACGGTGGCGGGGTTCGCCGGGAGGCTCGAGGCGCTCTCGACGGAGATGGTTCCGCTGCTGCCACGGGAGGCGGGGGCACCGGTGCCGCTCTCCTTCGGGCAGCAACGTCTCTGGTTCCTCGACCAGTTGCTCACAGACTCCGCCGAGTACCTGCTGCCCGTGGTGCTCCGTCTGCAGGGTGACGTGGATGCCGGGGCGTTGGAGAAGGCGTTCGCCGAACTGATGGCGCGGCACGAGGTGCTGCGGACCCGTTTCGTGGCCGGTGCCGACGGCGAGCCACGGCAGGTGGTCGACGAACCGAGCGGTTTTCTGCTGGAGACGCCGGACGGGGCCCCCGACCCGTGGGCCGTGGTGCGGGACGAGGCGTACCGGCCGATGGATCTGGCGTCGGGGCCGTTGCTGCGGGCGGTACTGGTCCGGGTGACGGCGGATGAGCACCTGCTGCTGATGGTGGTGCACCACATCGTGTCGGACGGCTGGTCGATGCGAGTCATCGCGCGGGAACTGCCGCTTCTCTACGCGGCCGCAGTACACAAGCGCCCGGCGGACCTCGCACCGCTGCCTGTTCAGTACGGGGATTTCGCGCTGTGGCAGCGGGGACAGGCGGCGGGTGCGTCGCTGGAGCCCCAACTGTCCTACTGGCGACGGACGTTGGCAGGACTTGAGCCGCTGGAGCTGCCCACGGACCGCGTGCGACCGCCGGTGCGCTCAAGCCGTGGCGCGAGCGTGGAGTTCGAGGTGCCGGGTGACGTCCTCCAAGGGCTGCGGTATCTGGCCCGCGCCGAGGACTGCACGCTGTTCATGGTACTGCTGGCCCTGTTCCAGGTGCTGTTGAGCAGATACTCCGGCCAGTCGGACGTCGCCGTCGGGGTACCCATCGCCGGCCGCAACCGAGCCGAGACCGAGGGTCTGATCGGCTTCTTCGTCAACACGCTGGTGATGCGTGCCGACCTGAGCGGTGAACCGACCGTGCGTGAGGTGCTGGCCCGGACAAGGGACCGTGCACTCGAGGCATACGGCAACCAGGATGTGCCCTTCGAACGTCTGGTTGAGGAACTCGCCCCCGAGCGAGACCTGTCCCGCACCCCGCTCTTCCAGGTCATGCTTTCCCTCCAGGAAGACCACCGGTGGGAGCCGTTCGAGGGGTTGGCGGCGAAGTCGCACCCGCTGGAGTCCGCGACCGCCGCTTTGGACATGAGCGTGTCCATCCAGGAGCACGGCGACTGCCTCGCGGCACGCGTCGAGTACTCCACCGACCTCTTCGACCGCACCACCGTCGAGCGTCTGGCTGGGCACTTCGCGGTGCTGCTCGGTGCCGCGGTGGCCGAGCCAGACGCGCGGATCGGCATGTTGGACATCCTCACCGACGCCGAGCGCGGTCAGCTGCTGGCCGAGTGGAACGCCACCAAGGTCCCCTACCCGGTCGGCCGAGCCGTCCCCGACCTGTTCGAGGAGCGGGTGCGGGAGTGTCCGGGTGCGGTGGCGGTGGTCTTTGGTGATCGTTCGCTGACGTACGGGGAGTTGAACGCGCGGGCGAACGGGCTGGCGTATCGGCTTCGGGGGCTTGGTGTGGGTCCGGGCTCGCTGGTGGGGGTGTGTCTGGAGCGTGGTCTGGATCTGGTGGTGGGGCTGCTGGCGGTGTTGAAGGCCGGTGGTGCGTATGTGCCGTTGGATCCGGAGTATCCGGTGGAGCGGCTGGAGTTCATGCTGCGGGACACGGCGGCGGGTGTGGTGGTGACGCAGGAGGAACTGCGTGGTCGGCTGCCGGATGTCAGTGCGGACGTGGTCTGTGTGGACACGTTGCCGACCGACGGGTCGGAGGAGGATCCCGGGCTTGATGTGGCGTCCCGAGCCACCCCCGACGATGTGGCGTACGTCATCTACACCTCTGGTTCGACCGGAACCCCGAAGGGGGTGGGCGTACCCCGTAATGCTCTGACAAACCTCCTCCTCGCCATGCGGGACCGTCTGGGCGTCACGGCCGAGGACCGGCTGCTGTCGGTGACGACGGTCATGTTCGACATCTCCAACCTGGAGTTGTACCTGCCGTTGGTCACCGGGGCCACGGTCGTGCTGGCCGGCCGGGAGCAGGTCCGGGATCCCCGTGAGCTCGTCACGCTGCTGGAACAGCGGAAGATCACCCTCATGCAGGCCACGCCTTCCGTGTGGCAGATGGTGGTGGACGTCATGCCAGGCCGGAGCGGCGACCTGCACGTGCTGACCGGTGGTGAGGCGCTCTCCGCGGATCTGGCCGCACGCCTCACGGCACGGGTCGGCCGAGTCACCAATCTCTACGGCCCCACCGAGACCACCATCTGGTCTCTGGCCGCCGACGTCGAACCCGGTGCGGACTCGGTGACCATCGGAGGCCCGATCGCGAACACGGAGCTGTTCGTGATGGATCGCGGCCACCAGCTGGCTCCCGTTGGAGTGCCCGGCGAACTGTGGATCGGTGGGACGGGCGTCGCCCGTGGGTATGTGAACCGCCCGGAGCTCACGGCGGAACGATTCGTCCCGCACCCCTTCTCCGGCGATGCCGACGCCAGGGTCTACCGCACCGGCGACCTGGTCCGACGCCGGCCCGACGGAGCGATCGAGTACCTCGGACGGATGGACCACCAGGTCAAGGTCCGCGGGCACCGGATAGAACTCGGAGAAGTCGAGTCGACCCTGATGGCCCACGATGCCGTGGACACCGCGGTGGTCGTCGTCCGAGAGGACAGCCCCGGGAACAAGCGACTCGTCGCGTACTGCGTGCCCGCCCATGACCCCGCCCATGACACGGACCGGCCGGACACGACCGAACTGAGGGCTTGGTGTACGCGCAGCCTGCCCGAGTACATGGTGCCGAGCACGTTCGTCTTGCTGGACGAGCTGCCGCTCACGGCGAACAAGAAGATCGATCGTAAGGCGCTGCCCGCCCCGGACGGGCTGCGTCCCGCGCTGGAGGGAAGCTATGTGGCTCCGCGTACCTCGGCCGAGAAGGTGATCGCCCGGCTCTGGCGGGATGCCCTTCGAGTGGACCGGGTCGGCGTCCATGACAATTTCTTCGAGCTCGGTGGCGACTCCATCCTCAGTATCCAGTTCATCACCCGCGCACGACGGTACGGCCTCGAACTCACGCCGCCGATGGTGTTCCGCCACCCCACTGTCGAACAGCTGGCGACCCACGCGGTGCCCGACGAAGCCACCGGCACCACTGCGTGCGACGACCTGCGCGCGACCCCGTACCAGCGCACGCTCCTCGCATACGGTCGCACGGTCGACAGACTGCTGGCCTGCCCGGGCTTCGACCGGGAACTGCTGCAGCAGGCACTGACGGCGGTGGTCCGCCACCATGACGCGCTGCGTCTGCGCCGCGTCCCGGAGGATTCCCCGCGGCTGCGCGTGAGCGCCGATGACAGCGTGGAACTGCCGTACCAGGACCTCACGGACCGGACGGCGGAAGACAGCCGGAGACTTCTGGACGCGGCTGCCCAGGACTTGGCGCAGGGGCCGTGGAACGGACCGCTGGTGCGTGGCGCCCTGTTCGACCTGGGCGGTGGGCTCGGCAGGTATCTGCTCCTGGTCGCCCATGCCGCCGTGGTGGATGAGGAATCCTGGCCCATTCTGCTGGACAGCCTGGAACTGGCCTGTCAGGCCCTGGCGGCGGACGAGGAGGTCGTCCTGCCATTGCGGGGCACTTCCTTCGCCGCCTGGTCGGTCCGGTGCACAGAGGCGGCTGCCGAGCCGCCCCTTGCCGCGGGAGAGACCGCCGCGCGCCTACGGACGCGGATGGACATCGATCCGGAGGACATGGCCGTGTTCGGCTCCCCGGCGGGTGACACCTCCGAGGAACGGCACACCCGGCTGACCGAGGCAGTGCTCACGGCGCTGCAGTGGGCGGCCCGTGACTGGCTCGGGAAGCCCGTGCCGGTGGAGCTTCGGGTCAGCGGCCGTGAACATCCCCGTGAGGGCACGGACCTCACCCGCACCGTCGGTTGTCTGACACACTGCCTCCGCATCGAGCCGTCGGACGCGGACACCGTGGACGTGCACTCGGCGATGACGGGCGTACGAGAGCAACTGGCCGCGTCGCCGGCCGATGTCTTCACCTCCGGCGCCCCCCGGCCCGCCGTCGCACTGACCGTGGTGCGCGAACATCACGAGCTTCCCAGGGCATTCAGGAGCGACCTTCCCTTCCCCTGGCCCGAGGGCCGCAGGCCGGTTCGCGTTCCGGGGAACTCCGTCGAGGTGACCGCCCGGTTCGACGGCAGAGGACTCGCACTCGAACTCGCCTACGCAGAACACAGTCATGCCACGAACACGGTCCAGGACCTCGTCCAGAGCCTGCACAAGTACCTGAAGGAACTGCTGGGGGAGAAGTCCCGGGAGACCCCCAACCCCGCGTCCAGCACAAGCTTTCCGCTCGCCGGCCTCGACGAAGCGGGTCTGGCCTCCGTCCTCGAAAGGTTCTCGAAGTGAGCAACGTCGAAGACATCTACAAGCTCGCCCCTCTTCAGTCCGGGATGCTCTTCCACGTCCTGTACGACACGACGGATGCGAACCACTACGTCGCCCAGTCCGTCGACGAGTTCTCGGGTCCGCTTGATGTGGAGCGGTTGCGGGGGGCTTGGCAGGCGGTGGTGGATCGGCATTCGGCGTTGCGCAGTGCGTTCGTGTGGGAGGGCTTGGACGAGCCGGTGCAGGTGGTGCAGCGGCGGGTGGAGTTGCCGTTCGAGGTGCTGGACTGGCGCTCGTGGGTGAGTGGTGAGCAGGAGAGCCGGCTGGCGGAGTTGCTGGAGGAGGACCGGGTCCGGGGTTTCGATCTGGGTTCGGCGCCGCTGATGCGGTTGACGGTGGTGCGGTTCGAGGACGAGCGGGCCATGGTGCTGTGGACCTTCCACCACCTGCTGATTGACGGATGGAGCAATCAACTGCTCCAGAAGGAGGTCTTCACCCTCTATCGCGACGGACTGGCCGGCACCGGATCCCGGCTGGACACGGCAGTGCCCTACGTGCGCTACCTCCAGTGGCTGGGTGAGCAGTCCAGGGAACGGGCGGAGGAGTTCTGGCGCGGTCGGCTCGGTGACTTCGCCGAACCGACGCAGATCGCCCTCGGCCCATCGACCGGCGAGAGCGGCTTCGGTGACGTCGAACTGAAACTGGACTCGGACACCGCCGCACGCATCGGCGAGTTCGCGCGTGCGCACCGGCTGACCGTGAACACGGTCGTGCAGGGTGCCTGGGCGCTGCTGTTGTCGCGGTACAGCGGCAGTGACGACGTCGTCTACGGTTCGACCGTCTCCGGTCGACCGGCTGATCTGCCACATGCCGAGTCGATCGTGGGTCTGTTCATCAACACGCTGCCGGTGCGGGCCCGTGTGGCGGCCGAGCGGCCGGTGGTGGAGTGGCTGCGGGAGCTTCAGCAGGAGCATGTGGAGCTGCGGGAGTACGAGTACACCTCACTGGTGGACGCGCAGGGCTGGAGCGCCGTCCCGAAGGGCGAGCGACTGTTCGATTCCATTCTTGTCTTCGAGAACTACCCCCACTTGACCGGCGACGAAGATCTGCCCGATGGGCTCGACGTACGGCATCAGACCGGTGTCGCCCGTACCGGCTACCCCCTCACCGTCGCCGTCAGCCACACGAAGGAGCGGCTGCTCGCCGAGATCACCTATGACCGTGGTGTGTTCGAGCGGTCCGTGATGGAGCGGCTGGCGGGGCATTTCGGGGTGCTGTTGTCGGCGTTGGTGGCTGATCCGGCGGCTTGTGTGGGCGAGCTGGAGATGCTGTCGGGCGCCGAGCTGGCGGAGTTGGCGGCGGAGTGGGAGGCCGCCGCGGTGGGGGTCGCGGACGGTGCGACGTTGCATGGTCTGTTCGAGGAGCGGGTGCGGGAGTGTCCGGGTGCGGTGGCGGTGGTCTTTGGTGATCGTTCGCTGACGTACGGGGAGTTGAACGCGCGGGCGAACGGGCTGGCGTATCGGCTTCGGGGGCTTGGTGTGGGTCCGGGCTCGCTGGTGGGGGTGTGTCTGGAGCGTGGTCTGGATCTGGTGGTGGGGCTGCTGGCGGTGTTGAAGGCCGGTGGTGCGTATGTGCCGTTGGATCCGGAGTATCCGGTGGAGCGGCTGGAGTTCATGCTGCGGGACACGGCGGCGGGTGTGGTGGTGACGCAGGAGGAACTGCGTGGTCGGCTGCCGGATGTCAGTGCGGACGTGGTCTGTGTGGACACGTTGCCGGCGGACGAGCACACCGACGACTTGCCGGCTGGGGCAACGCCGAATGATGTGGCGTACGTGATCTACACCTCTGGTTCGACCGGCACCCCGAAGGGAGTGTTGGTCGAGCATCGCAGTGTGGTGAACCGTCTGCTGGGCACCGACCCGGATTTCGGTTTCTCGGGTGATGACGTGTGGACGCTGTTCCATTCGTTCGCGTTCGATTTCTCGGTGTGGGAGATCTGGGGAGCGCTGACGTACGGCGGGCGTCTGGTCGTGGTCGACGGGGACACGGTTCGTCACGCGGGTGCGTTTGCCGAGTTGCTGATCGAGCAGCGGGTGACGGTGCTGAACCAGACGCCGTCGGCGTTCGGGCTGTTGCAGCAGGAGATCGATCGCGGCCGGGCCGGGGAGCTGGCGTTGCGGCTGGTGGTCTTCGGTGGTGAGGCGTTGGTGCCGTCGCGGCTGGCGTCGTGGTGGAGGGCGGTGGGTGAGGGCGGCCCTCGGCTGGTGAACATGTATGGCATCACCGAGACGACGGTGCATGTCACCTCGCGGGAGATCACACCGGCGGACACGTCGCGGGGGGCGGTGTCTCCGATCGGGCGGCCGTTGGCGGACACGGGCGCGGCGGTGGTGGACGCGGCCGGGCGGCCGCTGCCGGTCGGTGTCGCGGGCGAGCTGTGGGTGTCCGGGGCGGGTGTCGCTCGTGGGTATCTCAACCGGCCGGAGCTGACGGCGCAGCGGTTCGTCGAACGGGAGGTCGGCGGGCGCCGCACGCGCTGGTACCGGTCCGGTGACCTGGTGCGGCGGCTGGGCGGCGGGGAGCTGGAGTACCTGGGCCGACTGGACGATCAGGTGAAGATCCGTGGGCACCGGATCGAGCTGGGTGAGGTGGAGTCCGCGCTGGCCCGTCATCCGCAGCTGACCTCGGCGGCGGTGCTGGTGCGTGAGGACATACCCGGGCAGAGGCGTCTGGTCGGATATGTGGTGCCCGGGCAGGGTGTGGATCCAACGGTGGTCCAGCTGCGGGAGTGGTGCGCACGCACGCTGCCGCAGTACATGGTCCCGGCCGCGTGGGTGGTGCTGGAGTCCATCCCGCTGACCGGCAACGGCAAGGTCGACCGCAGGGCGCTGCCCGCACCCGGCGACCAGCGCCCGCGCACCGGCATCGCCTTCGAAGCCCCCCGCACCCCCGTCGAGGAGGCCATCGCCACGGTGTGGGCGGAGGTGCTGGGGGTGGAACGGGTCGGTATCCACGACAACTTCTTCGAGCTCGGTGGCGATTCCATCCTCAGCATCCAGGTCGTCTCCCGCGCCAAGCGACACGACCTGCACCTGACCCCCCGCATGCTCTTCCGACACCAAACCATCGCCGGCATCGCCGAGCAGGAACGGGCCGCGATCACTCGGGACGGGGCCGCGGCGGCCCAGCAGCCGACGCGTCCCGCACCCACCCGGTACGGGCTCGCTCCCCTCCAGTCCGGGATGCTCTTCCACACTCTCTACGACTCATCCGAGGTGAACCCGTACACCGTTCAGTTCCTCGACGAGTTCTCGGGTCCGCTTGATGTGGAGCGGTTGCGGGGGGCTTGGCAGGCGGTGGTGGATCGGCATTCGGCGTTGCGCAGTGCGTTCGTGTGGGAGGGCTTGGACGAGCCGGTGCAGGTGGTGCAGCGGCGGGTGGAGTTGCCGTTCGAGGTGCTGGACTGGCGCTCGTGGGTGAGCGGTGAGCAGGAGAGCCGGCTGGCGGAGTTGCTGGAGGAGGACCGGGTCCGGGGCTTCGATCTGGGTTCGGCGCCGCTGATGCGGTTGACGGTGGTGCGGTTCGAGGACGAGCGGGCCATGGTGCTGTGGACCTTCCACCACATCATCCTGGACGGGTGGAGCGGCCAGCTCGTCATGAAGGAAGTCTTCGCCCACTACCGCAGCCACCTGCAGGGCTCTCCCGTACAACTGCCTGAGCCGGTCCCGTACGCCCGCCACATCGAGTGGCTGGCGGAGCAGTCGCGCGAGCGGGCGGAGGAGTTCTGGCACGGCCATCTCGGTGACTTCGCCGAACCGACGGAGCTCGGCATCGGCGGAGCCACCGGCGAGAGCGGATTTGACGACGTGGCGGTGCGCCTCGACAGCCAGATGACCACCAGAATAGGCGAGTTCGCCCGGGCGCACCGGCTGACGGTGAACACCATCGTCCAGGGGGCCTGGGCCCTGCTGCTGTCCCGGTACAGCGGCAGCGACGACGTCGTCTACGGCTCTGTCGTCTCCGGCCGCCATGAGGGCCTGGCCGATGCCGAATCCATGATCGGTCAGTTCATCAACACGCTGCCGGTGCGGGCCCGTGTGGCGGCCGAGCGGCCGGTGGTGGAGTGGCTGCGGGAGCTTCAGCGCGAGCATGTGGAGCTGCGGCAGTACGAGTACACCTCACTGGTGGACGCGCAGGGCTGGAGCGCCGTCCCGAAGGGGGAACAGCTCTTCAAGTCGCTGCTGGTCTTCCAGAACTTCCCTGGCCTTGGTGCCGACGAGCTCCCCGACGGGCTGGTACGCAAGTCCTGCCTCGACGTCGAGCGGACCGGATATCCGTTGACCGCGATCGTCTACGACAGCGACCGCATCAAGCTGAACCTCGCTTATGACCGTGGTGTGTTCGAGCGGTCTGCGGTGGAGGGGGTGGCGGGGCATTTCGTGGTGCTGTTGTCGGCGTTGGTGGCTGACCCGGTTGCTCGTGTGGGCGAGTTGGAGATGCTGTCGGGCGCCGAACTGGCCCAGTTGACCGCGGAGTGGGAGGCCGCTGCGGTGGGGGTTGCCGACGCGGCGACCCTGCACGGCCTGTTCGAGGAGCGGGTGCGGGAGCGTCCGGATGCGGTGGCGGTGGTCGTCGGCGATCAGTCACTGACCTACGGAGAGCTGAACGCACGGGCGAACGGGCTGGCGCGTCGGCTGCGCGGCCTCGGGGTGGGTCCTGGCTCGCTGGTCGGGGTGTGTCTGGAGCGTGGTCTGGACCTGGTGGCCGGACTGCTGGGGGTGTTGAAGGCCGGCGGTGCCTATGTGCCACTGGATCCGGACCATCCGGCCGAGCGACTGGCGTTCATGCTGCGCGACACATCGGCCGCAGTGGTGGTCACCCAGGAGGCTCTGCGTGACCGACTGCCCGATGCCGGTGCGGAAGTGGTCTGCGTCGATGCGCAGTCGACGAGCGAGTCGACGCAAGACCTGGCGGCCCAGGCGGCGGCTCCGGACGACGTGGCGTATGTGATTTACACGTCGGGTTCGACGGGTGTGCCCAAGGGCGTGCTGGTCGAGCACCGCAGTGTCGTCAACCGGCTGCGCGGCACGGACGGGGACTTCGGCTTCGGTCCCGATGACGTGTGGACGCTGTTCCACTCATTCGCGTTCGACTTCTCCGTCTGGGAGATATGGGGCGCGTTGACCTACGGCGGACGCTTGGTCGTGGTCGATCGGGACACCGTTCGCCACGCGGACGCCTTCGCCGACCTGCTGATCGAGCAGCGGGTGACGGTCCTGAACCAGACCCCGTCGGCGTTCGCACTGCTGCAGCAGGAGATCGACTGTGACCGGGCCCGGAAGCTGGCCCTTCGCCTGGTGGTCTTCGGTGGCGAGGCACTGGTCCCGGCACGGTTGGCATCCTGGTGGGACGCGGTTGGCGAAGCAGGCCCGCGACTGGTGAACATGTACGGGATCACCGAAACCACCGTGCATGTGACGTCGCGCGAGATCACGCCCGCAGACATGGCGCGAGGGACTGTTTCACCCATCGGACGGCCGCTGGCGGACACCGGTGTGGCCGTCGTGGACGGGGCCGGGCGGCCAGTGCCGGTCGGCATCGCCGGTGAGCTGTGGGTCTCGGGTGCGGGTGTCGCGCGCGGCTACCTCAACCGGCCGGAGCTGACAGCACAGCGGTTCGTCGAGCGAGAGGTCGGCGGCCACACCAAACGCTGGTACCGGTCGGGTGACCTGGTGCGGCGCGTGGGTGGCGGCGAGCTGGAATATCTGGGCCGGCTGGACGACCAGGTCAAGATCCGCGGGCACCGGATCGAACTGAGTGAGGTGGAGTCGGTGCTGGTGCGGCATCCCGAGGTCGTCTCGGCGGCGGTGGTGGTGCGCGAGGACGTGCCGGGACAGCAACGCCTGGTGGGGTACCTGGCGCCGGCCGAGGGCGCGGACCCGACGGTGGCCCAGCTGCGGGAATGGTGCGCCCGCGCGCTGCCGCAGTACATGGTGCCGGCCGCGTTCGTGGTGCTGGAGACAATACCGCTGACCGGCAACGGCAAGGTCGACCGCAGGGAGCTGCCCGTTCCCGGCGGGGAACGCCCCCACACGGGAACGGAGTTCGTCGCTCCGCGCACTGCGGTGGAAGAGGCGATCGCAGGTGTGTGGGCCGCGGTCCTGCGGGTGGAGCGGGTCGGCGTCCACGACAACTTCTTCGAGCTCGGCGGGGACTCCATCCTCAGCATCCAGGTCGTCTCCCGCGCCAAGCGACATGGCCTGCACCTCACTCCCCGCATGCTCTTCCGACACCAGACCATCGCCGAGGTGGCCCGGCATGCCGAAGAGAACACCGTGGTCTGGGCGGAGCAAGGACCCGTCCAGGGCGAGGTGGCCCTGACCCCGATCCAGCGCTGGTTCCTCGAGCTGGACCTGCCGAACCACGCCCATTTCAACCAGTCGCGGCTGCTGGAGACCGACGCGCTCGACCCCGAGATCCTGGAGGCTGCGCTCTCGCGGCTCGTGGAACACCACGACGCACTGCGGCTGCGGTTGGAAGGCGGTCCCGAGGCATGGAGCCAGACCCATGCGGCCGAGGAGACCGCGAGGCTCAGCCTGCACCGCGACCTCTCCCCGCTGAGGGAGGCGGAACAGTGGGAGGAACTCCGCGCCGCGGCGGACGAGGCGCAGCGAGCCGTCGACCTGACTGCCGGCCCGCTGTTGCGCGCCGTACTGTTCGACCTCGGCGAGAACCGCGGACAGCGGCTCCTTCTGGTGATCCACCACCTCGCTGTCGACGGCGTCTCGTGGCGCATCCTCCTGGAGGACCTCGCCGAGACCTACCGCTCCCTCTCCCTGGGGGAGCGAGTGATCCTTCCCCTGAAGACGACCTCCTACCAGGCATGGGCGACCCGGCTCCAGCAGTACGCGAGGGCGGACCGGGCCCTCACCGAAGCCGGCCACTGGACACGCCCCCGCAGCACCACACTGCTTCCGAGGGACCGGGAGGGCGAGAACACGAACGCCTCGTACGCCACGGCCACCGTCTCCCTGGACGAGGCCGAAACGGCCGCCCTGCTGCGCGATGTGCCGCGCACCTTCGGCAGCCGGATCAACGACGTCCTGCTGACCGCCGTCGCGCAGGCGGTCTGCGCCTGGACGGGCGAGCAGAGCGTCGCGATCGCCCTTGAGGGCCACGGCCGTGAGGAACTGTTCGACGACGTCGACCTCTCTCGCACCGTCGGCTGGTTCACCAGCATCTTCCCAGTCGAGCTGAGCCCTGCCCCCGGCGGACCGGCGACTACGCTGGCGAGCGTCCAGGAACAGCTGGCGGCAGTTCCCCACCGTGGAGTGGGGTACGGAATCCTGCGCTACCTGGGCCCGGACGCGATCCGCCGGGAGCTGGCCGGGCAGACATGGCCCGAGATCAGCTTCAACTACCTCGGCCAGTTCGACCGCGAGATCACCGGTCTGGGCCGGGCGGCGGTCGAGAGCGAGCCCAGGGGGGCCTCCGCCGATCCCGACGGACACCGCGCCCACCTCCTCGACGTCCTCGTCGGTGTGCACGGCACCCGGATGTCGCTCAGCGTCCTGTACAGCAGGAATGTGCACGACGAGCGGACGGCGCGCGAACTGGTGGAGGGTACGGCCGCCGTGCTGCGCGCCCTGATCCGGGCGCAGCAGGAGGCCGAACCGGCGGCCGCGGTCCAGGCGGACGAGGTTCATCCGGTGACCCCTATGCAAGCGGGGATGCTCTACCACTCGCTGTCCGAGACCGTCGAGAGCGACGAGGTGCGCCCGTACGTGGTGCAGATGGTCGACGAGTTCACCGGCCCGCTCGACCACGACCGCTTCCGCCGTGGCTGGCAGGAGGTGGTGGACCGGCACACGATTCTGCGCAGCGCCTTCCTCCTCGACGACGAGGGCAACGGACGGCAACTGGTCCGGCCGAAGGCCGCGCTCCGGTTCACCGAGGTCGACTGGCGGGACGCCGATGCGGAGACACAGCGGCAACGACTGGAGCGGCTGCTGGACGAGGACCGGCGCAGTGGCTTCGACTTGGCGCAACCTCCGCTGATGCGTTTCACCCTCGCCCGGGTGGCGGAGGGCCGCACCGTGGTGCTCTGGTCGTTCCACCACTTGCTGCTGGACGGGTGGAGTGCCCAGCTGGTGCAACAGGAGTTCTACGCCCGATACCGGTGGGCCGGTAAGGGTACGCCTGGCGGATCCTCCCCGGCCGTACCGTACTCCCGCTACCTCGACTGGCTCGCAGAGCGTTCGCAGGCCGAGGCGGAGGAGTTCTGGCGACACCGCTTGAACGGCTTCACGACGCCCACCGCGCTCGGGATCGACCGGGAGACCGGTTTGACCGGGTTCGGGGATACGGAGTTCACCGTGGACAGTGAACTCTCCGGCCGGCTGGGCGAGTTCGCGAAGGCCAACCGGCTCACGGTGAACACCGTCCTGCAGGGCTTGTGGGCTTTGCTGCTCTCCAGGTACAGCGGGAGCGAGGACGTCCTGTACGGCTCCACGGTCTCCGGTCGGCCCGCCGACCTGCCCGGAGTGGAGTCGATGGTCGGCCTGTTCATCAACACCCTCCCGGTCCGGACCGCCGTACCCGCAGACGCGCCCGTCCTCGGGTGGCTGCGGACCCTGCAGGACGAACACGTGGAGCTGCGCCAGTACGAGTACAGCTCGCTCACGGACATCCAGAGGTGGAGCGGCGTACCGGCGAACGAGAAACTGTTCCGTTCCATACTCATCTTCGAGAACTACCCGAAGCTCCTGAGCGGCGCCGATCTGCCGGACGGGCTCGCCCGCCGCCGGCTCGGCTACGTCGAGCGCACCGGCTACCCTCTCGTGCTCGGCGCCGCGTACTCGGACGACCTGCTCCATCTGCACCTGGTGCACGACCGGAGTCTGATCGACGACGCCACGGCCCGGCGGATGGCCGTCCAGCTGCCGCACCTGCTGGACGGGATCATCAGTGCCGGACCACAGGACGCGGTCGGCTCGCTGGACCTGCTCACCGAGGAGGACCGCTCCCAACTGGCCACCTGGAGCGGCCCGGATCTGCCGTACGAGGACCATGTACCCGTACATGAGCTGATCGAGCGTCAAGCCGGACTGCGGCCCGATGCGGTCGCCGTCGAATTCGACGACGACATCCTCACCTACCAGCAGCTCAACGAGCGGGCCAACCAACTGGCGCACCGGCTCCGGGCGCTGGGCGCGGGGCCGGAGGTCATGATCGGCCTCTGCCTGGAGCGCGGTCTCGACATGCTCGTCGCCCTGCTCGGCATCATGAAGTCCGGTGGCGCCTACGTCCCCCTGGACACCCAGTACCCGGCCGACCGGATCGCCTTCATGGTCGAGGACACCAGGCTGCCGATCGTGGTCACGCACCAGCACCTGATCGACAAGTTGCCGGCGGAGGCCGTGCGGCTGGTCTGCCTCGACCACGAACCCGACCGCGCTGAGCTGGCCGCCGAACCGGTGACAGACCCGGAGCCGATGGCGAGGCCGGAGAACCTCGCCTACGTGATCTACACTTCCGGCTCCACCGGCCGGCCGAAGGGCGTCATGATCGAACACCGGTCGATGAGCGACCGGGTCCAGGAGATGCGCCGGCAGTACGGTCTCACCCCCGAGGACGCCTATCTGCAGTTCTCCTCGGTGACCTTCGACGGATCAGTGGGCGAGATCTTCCCGACCCTGATCGCCGGCGCGCGACTCGTTCCCCGGGGCGACGACTGGACGCCCGCCAAGGTGCTGGAGATTATCGGGGCCAAGAAGATCACCGTCTGCCAGCTGCCGCCCTTCGTGTGGAACGAGCTGACGTCGCAACTCACCGACTCCGGCGAACTGGGTGACCACCTACGACTGATGAGCATGGGTGGCGAGCGAGTGCTGGCGGCCTCGGTGGAGAGGTGGTTCGCCAAGACCTCGGTGCCTTTGTTCAATATCTACGGACCGACCGAGACCACCGTCAACATGACCACCTGCCTGCTCACCGGGCCCTCGCCGATCGTGCCGATCGGAGCACCGGTGGCGAACACCGATGTCCTGGTGGTCGACGCAGCCGGCCGTGCGGTGCCGATCGGTGTCCCCGGCGAGTTGTGGATCGGCGGCAAGGGCGTGGCCCGTGGCTACGTGAACAGGCCCGATCTCACGGCCGAACGATTCGTGCGCGACCCGCGCTCCGCCGGTGGCACACGACGGATGTACCGCACGGGCGACCTGGTGCGGTGGCTGCCCGACGGGCAGATCGAGTTCCTCGGACGCATGGACGACCAGGTCAAGCTGCGCGGCTTCCGCATCGAGCTGGGCGAGATCGAGTCGACGCTCACCTCGCATCCGCGGATCAGGGCGGGTGTCGTGCTGCTCCGCGAGGACGAACCGGGCGTGCGCCGACTGGTGGCCTACTGCTTGGCGGTCCCCGGCCACGCCCCGGACACTGCCGAACTGCGGGAGTGGTGCGCCCGCACTCTGCCCGAGTTCATGGTCCCGAGCGTCTTCGTCTTCCTGGACGAACTCCCCGTGACCACCAATGGCAAGGGTGTCGACCGAAAGGCGCTCCCGGCGCCCGAGGCGGCCCAGCGAACCGTGGGCACCCCGTACGTGGGCCCGGCGAACCCGACCGAGGAGTTCCTTGCAGAGATCTGGTGCGAGGTACTCAAGACCGACCGGATCGGCACGTCGGACAACTTCTACGAGCTGGGCGGCGATTCCTTCCTCAGCATGCAGGTCATCGCCCGAGCGCGGCGCCGCGGCGTCAGGCTCACTCCGCGGCTGCTCTTCCAGAGCCAGACGATCGCCGAACTGGCGGCGCGGCTGACCGAGCGGGGCGCCCCGGTCACCCCTGCCGGGCGGCAGCAGGACGATGGACAGCCGTTCGTGGTACACGGGTCGGCTTCCCGGGAGCAGGACACCCGGGTCTCCACCGTGGTCCTGGGCCGCAGCACGGCCGAGCGGACGCTCTTCGCCTTCCACGAGGGCGGCGGCAACGTGAGCGGCTATATGCACCTGGCCGAGGCGTTGGCCCCCGTGGTGCGCGTGGTCGGTATCGAGTCCCGCAGCGTCGCGTTCGGTGCCGAGCCGGAGGACGACGTTGCGGCAATGGCCCGTCGGTACTGGGAGTCGATCCGTGCCCTCCAGCCGACCGGGCCGTACCTGCTGGCCGGCTACTCCTTCGGCGGCGCGCTGGCCGTCGAGGTCACGAGGTTGATCGAGGAGGCCGGCGAGCAGGTCCAGCTCATCATCGCGCTGGACTCCTGTCTTCCGGTCGGCGGCACGATGGAACTGGTCGAGAAGGACCACACCGCGGTCACCCAGCTGCTTGCCCGGTTGGACCAGCCGGAGGCGGACCCCGCGACGATCAGCGCACTGATGACCGAACTGAACCTGCCCGCCGACATGCTCGCGCTCCGTCGCTCCGAACTGGTCGCCCACTTGCGGACGATGGAGGCTCACACGCGGGCGCTGTTCGGCTACCGGCCGCCGAAGATCTCCTGCCCCGTACTCCTCTACCAGGCGGAGGGGTCGCCCTGGAGGCTTCCGGTCGCGGACAGTTGGGCACCGTTCACCGGCCGGCTCGATGCCCGGCTCACGCCTGGTGATCACCTCACCTTCCTGCGCTCGCCGCATGTGGAAGGCATGGCACAGGAGATCGCCAAGGTGATCGCGCACCTCTAGCGCCCCAGGGGGGCCGGCGCCGTTCGTCGGCCCCCCTGCCGGCCGGTGTTTTCCCATCGGACCCACAACAGGACTCACATCATGACGACTTCCCCTGCCGGGGCGCTTCCGCCGTCTTCGGCGAACGTACGCGCCATGTACGAGGAATTCCCGTACCCACTGCCCAACTCCGACACGGACCCGATCTATGACGTGGCCATGGGGCTGGATTCGGTGCTGCCGGAACTCGACGGCTGCCACGTGCTGGACGCCGGTTGCGGAACGGGACATCGACTCGTAGGAACCGCTCTTCAGTACCCGGACACCAAATTCCTCGGCATAGACTTCAGTGAGCATTCTCTTTCGGTGGCCCGTGAACTGGCCAAAAGGCACCAGTGTGACAACGTCGAGTTCCAGCACGCTGAGATCGGCGGTGAGTTGCTGGGCCGCAGCTTCGACCTCATAACCAGTACAGGCGTCATCCATCATCTGGCCGATCCGGCCGGCGGTGCCGACTGGCTGCAACAGCACCTCAAAAGAGATGGAATCGCCTACACTTGGTACTATCACCCGTACGGTGAATTCGACAGGCTGCTGAGCCGCGAGCTGGTCCAAGTGCTTCTCAAGAATTCTCCGGAAGACATATCGGGCACCGTTCTGGCGGATCTGGGGCTGACCCTCTCCGTGGAGCAGTACGGCACTCGTACGTCCTTCTCCGAAGCGTCGACGGAAGCGCAACTCGCTGCTGATGTAGACGCTTTCATTCACCCCATCGTCAACGCCTACCGATTCCGGGAAGCCGCTGACTTCTTCCGTAGTCGCTGTGAATGGACTATCGTTCACGGCATTAACTGGGACGGCGGCTCAGGTCTCATCAACACCGATGGCTGGGACGCAGGTGAATTCGGCACGCTGACCAGTGGCGTGCTCTTTCCGAATGAGCGCCTGCGAGCCGTGTTCGAACGTATGGATCCGGTCGCCCAACTGCACTGCGTCGAACTCAAACTCCGCCCCACCGGTTTCACTCTGCTTTCCGGCAGTTCCGCAGGACTGGAGCGGTGCGCGGACGAAATCCGTGTCAACGCCCGCAACGCCAACTTGCTGCGCACGCAGACTTCCTAGGAGACGCAATTATGATCACAGCCGGCCTCAAGCTCACCCACAGTGGCGGCCTGGCCCTGCTGGAGGACGACAAACTCCTCTTCAACATCGAGGTTCAGAAGCTGGCGAACAACGCTCGCTACAGCCCGGTGGCCGATCTCCGACTCATCCCGGAGATCCTCTCCGAGTACGGCTTCAAGGTGTCCGACGTCGACCACTGGGCTCTCGACGGCTGGGACGGGGCGGAGTTCGGTCGGCTCTCCGTTCTCGACAACGGCACACCCCTGGAGCTGAAGGTCGCGCCCTACCGCGAGAACGACACCATCAACAGCCTCGTCCGGCCAGGCTTCACGGGTCAGATACCCATCGGCGGCGGCCTGGTGACGTATGAGAGCTTCGTGCACATGTCGAGCCACTTCGCCGCCGCCTACTGTTCCAGCCCCTTCGCGGCGCGCGGCGAGGACTCCTTCGTGCTCGTCTGGGACGGAGGCTGCTTCCCCCGGCTGTACTTCGTCGATGCCGCCAAGGGCACCGTCGAGAACGGCGACGAGGTCTTCCCGCTGATCGGTCACTCGTACGCGATGGCGGCCCAGTACTTCGGCCCGTGGGCGCGCAAGAGCGCAGAGCGGTCCGAGGTCGTGGACGACCTCTCGGTGGCCGGGAAGCTGATGGCCTACATCGCCCTCGGACAGCCCAAGGACGCCGTCCAGGAGACCATCCGGGACACCTTCCGCAAGCACTTCGAGGCCCCCACCGAGGCCGTTGCCGAATACCGCCGCAGCGTCATCGGCTGCGGCAGCAACGGTGAGCCCTCGCATCGATACGTGCACGCGTACCTGAGCGAGGCGGCCGAGCGGATCGCTGAGCTCGGCGTGTCGGACGAGGACGTCCTGGCCAGCATGCACCAGTTCATGGAAGACCTCCTCGTCGAGCGGATCGTCGAGAAGATCCGCCGTTGGAAGGGGGACGGGCCGTGGAACCTGGCCTTCGCGGGTGGCTGCGCGCTCAACATCAAGTGGAACAGCGCTCTTCGCGCGCACCCGCTGTTCAACGACGTCTGGGTGCCGCCCTTCCCGGACGACTCGGGCTCCGCCATCGGTACCGCCTGCGCCTCCTACGCCCACACCCAGGGCCTCTCAGCGATGCGGTGGCACGCCCGGCTGGGCCCGGCGCTGGTCGCCACCCCCGAAGTGCCGGCCGGCTGGACGTCTCGGGAGTGCTCACCGGCCGAGGTTGCCCGCATCCTGCACGAGAGCGGCAAGCCGCTGGTCTTCCTGCGGGATCGCGCCGAACTCGGCCCGCGTGCCCTCGGTGCCCGGAGCATCCTCGGAGCCGCCACGGATCCGGCCATGAAGGACGTGCTGAACGAGGTCAAGGACCGTGAGTACTACCGGCCCGTCGCCCCGATCTGCCTGACTGAGCACGCCCCCGAGATCTTCGAACCGGGTACGCCCGACCCGTACATGCTCTTCGACCACGACGTCCGTCCGGACTGGCTGGACAAGATTCCCGCCATCACTCACCTCGACGGCACCGCCCGGCTGCAGACCGTCAGCTCGGAGGACGATCCGGTGCTCGCGGAACTGCTGCGCGCCTACCACCGGCTGAGTGGCGTTCCGGTGCTCTGCAACACCAGTGCCAATCTGCACGGCAGCGGCTTCTTCCCGGACGCCGCGTCAGCCATGAAGTGGGGCCGTACCGACTACGTCTGGGCCGACGGAGTGCTCTACAGCAAGGCCTGAGGGACGCCGGAGACCGTGGTGACCCGCTGCGTCTTCCCGGTCGCCGCCGCTTCCCGCCCGCGCGGCCGACCGGCCCCCCGGTCGGCCGCGCTAGGAGGAAAGACCCCGAGAGGAAGGCTTGAAACGTGCCCCAGTTGGCAAGCACCAGAATTCACCACCTCGGTGTGCAGACAGCAGACCTCGACAACTGTCTGTCCTGGTACCAGGAGTTCTTCGACGCGGAGAAGAAATGGGAGCTGGACAGGTTCTCCGACCTCACGGTCAGTAGACTGCCGGGTATTCGACGACTGATCGAGATCGCGGTCGGCGAGCTGCGCATCCACCTCTTCGACCGGGCGGGTCACAACGGGAAGCAGGCCGATCCGGACGGCTTCGTCTTCCAGCACGCCTGCGTAGCCGTCGCATCGCCCGAAGAACTGGTCGCCAGGCGACAGAAGTGGATCGAGCTCTACGAGTCGGGACGCTTCGCGTTCGCCCGGGCCGATCTGCCGACCGACATCGTGGTGGACGACGACGGGGTGCACAGCCTCTATCTGTTCGACGTCAACGGGCTCGAATACGAACTCAGCTACATACCGGACGGCGACCGGTGAGGCCGTCCGGAGAGAACACCCTGGTGGTTGACCCACGCACCAGCGTATGGGAGTTCGGCGACTTCCCCTACGGCTTGGAACCGCTGACCATGCCGTCCGTCGGACATGCGACCGCCTCGTTCTCCGAACTCCCGCACCCGGTGCCGGAGTGCGACCGCGACTTCGTCCTCCTCCAGCTGAGTGTGCTCGCGGACAGCGCACCGGTCGGCGCACCCGAGGGCGACGAGCCCTCGCAGGAACAGCTGTTCTGGTTCCGTTGGATCACCGGCCACCAGATCACCTTCCTGATCTGGCACCTGATGGGCCGGCTACTGGAGAGGACCGGGGACAGGAACCTGCTGGACGAACGCGCCCTCACCCGGCTGGAGACGTACACCCACGGGTACTGCGCGATGCTGCTGTACACCGGGTCCTGTCCGCGCGAGCTCTATCACTCTCTGATCCGGCCGCGGATGTACCTCCAGCACCGAGGTTTCAGCGGCACGTGGGCCTCGGACTTCGTACCGGTACGAGGTCTGTTCCGGGGACGCGGCCTGGCCGGCTCCCAAGTGCCGGAGACGACGGGGCTGGCCCGCGCGGTGGAGCTGAACAAGACCATCCACGACGGCATCGCAGCCCGGCTGGTGCCCGAGGGGAGGTCGTTGCTCCAGCAGGCCATGGAAGGGAGCACGGTCCGCCTGTCGCAGCGCACGGCGCTGCTGTACGACAACTTCTTCATGACCTTGCGTGCCGAGGTCAGCGAGGAGGGCATCGTCGCGCAACTGCTCCATCGGCTGCGGGCGGTGGCGCTGGACGTCTCCCGCCAGGGCCTGTATCCGCTGGGCCACGAGGGCGACGAGCGTCCGGCGGAGCTGCGCAGTCCCGAGGTGGCCGACTGTGAGAACAGATTCGGCCATGTGCTTCGCGAGGTCGCCGACGCGGCGGTCGGCGCGACCGAGCCGCACGCACATATCTGAGCGACGATAAGGAGCACCACCCGTGCGCGCAACAGTCATCCACGGCCCGGGCGACATCCGCGTCGAGCACGTGCCCGACGCCGTGGTGAGAGATCCGAGCGACGCCGTCGTGCGTGTCGTGCTCTCCTGCGTCTGCGGCACCGATCTGTGGGCGTACCGAGGGGTGGCCGGCAGCCGTCCAGGCCAGCGTACGGGCCATGAGTTCCTGGGTGTGGTGGAGCATGTCGGGGCGGACGTCACCCGCTTCGCCGTCGGTGACCTGGTCGTGGCACCCTTCGTCTGGTCCGACGGCATCTGCGACTACTGCCTCGAGGGCCTGACCACATCCTGCGAACACGGTGGGTTCTGGGGTTCACCGGGTTCGGACGGCGGGCAGGGCGAAGCGGTCCGGGTGCCGTTCGCCGACGCCACGCTCGTTGGGTTGCCGGCCGACGCCGCCTCGGACCACGGTCTGCTGACCGCGCTGCTGACCCTCTCCGACGTCCTGGGCACGGGGCATCACGCGGCGGTGACCGCCGGGGTGCGCCGCGGCAGCACCGTGGCCGTGGTGGGGGACGGCGCGGTTGGGCTGTGCGCGGTACTGGCTGCCAGGCGCCTGGGGGCGGAACGGATCATCACGCTCGGCCGTCACCGGGCACGCACGGATCTCGCACAAGTCTTCGGCGCGACGGATGTCGTCGCGGAGCGGGGCACGGCCGCGGTCGAGGCCGTGCGCGAACTGACGCGTGGCCACGGCGTGCCCGCCGTGATCGAAGCGGTGGGAACCGAGCAGTCCATGCAGACGGCCGTGGGAATCGCCCGGGACGGCGGTGCCATCGGGTGCGTCGGTGTGCCGCACGGCAGTGACACGGGTCTGGATCTGAGTGAGATCTTCGAACGGAACGTCGCTCTGCGCGGGGGCGTCGCCCCGGTTCGGACGTATCTCCCGGAGCTGCTGCCGGACGTCCTGGCAGGAAGGCTCGACCCCTCCCCGGTCTTCGACCTGACCGTCGATCTCGACAAGGTGCCCGAGGGATACCGGGCGATGGACGAACGCACCGCTCTGAAGGTGCTGATCACGTACTAGCGGCGTCATGCCGGTGTAACGACGAAGTGGAGCTCTCGTGGGCAAGTGGCCCGACAGCGTCGTGTCGTGTGTTGACATGAACGGCGAAGCACTGTCCGACGACGTACTGAGGTACGTCTTTCACCAACTCCTCGGCAACAACGGGTACGTGCACCTGGTGAATGTCCCGGAGTCCTTCGACCACGTCGCCTTCCTGAAGCATCTGGGGGAATTCCAGCCCACACCGACCGGCACACTCGTCGGGGACGTGAAGCCGGAACGTGGCATGGACGACGTCAACCACGGCCAGAACCGCGGTGCGCTGCAGCCCCACACGGAGGGCTACGAGTTCCGCGGCAGGCCCCCGCGCTACCTCGCGCTGTGGTGTGTCAAGCCGGCGGAGGGTCCGGGTGGGGAGACCACCATGTTCGACGGCAACCGCGTGCTCGCCGAGTTCGACGAAAGCGAGCTGCGTCAATTCCGCGACACGGTCTATCGCTGGGGATCCACCGAGGGCCTGGCGCGCAAGGGCGTGGTGCCGACCGCCGAGCACCCGGTGCTCGAAGAGCACGAGGGCGAACTTGTCTTCCGCTTCTCCACCAGCTACCTGGTGATCCCGGAAGGTGACGAGCTGGCTCGCAGGCTCATCGAACGCGGGAACGCCCTCTACGAGGAGCAGCACATCGCCGTCCGGTACGAGAAGCGGGACATGGTGGTCTGGGACAACTGGCGGATGCTGCACTCCCGTAACGCATTCGAGGATCCCACCCGCCACCTGAAGCGGGTGCAGATCTCGTCATGAACGGTGCCCAAGCTGTCCTGCGGACCTTGATCGGCGCAGGCATCACCACATGCTTCAGCAACCCGGGCACCTCTGAGATGCACCTCGTGGCGGGCATGGTGGCCACCCCCGAGATGCGGGGGGTTCTCTGCCTCTTCGAGGGAGTGGCGACCGGGGCCGCCGACGGATACGGCCGGATGGCCGCAGCACCGGCCGCGACCCTGCTCCACCTCGGCCCCGGGCTCGGCAACGGCCTGGCGAACCTGCACAACGCACGTCGCGCGGGCACACCCGTGGTGAACATGGTCGGTGACCACGCCACCTACCACAAACCGTTCGACGCGCCGCTGGACTCGGACATCGAGGGCATGGCCGCTCCGGTGTCGAAGTGGGTGCGCCGGACCGACAGTGTCGCCCGGGCCGGGATCGACACCGCGGCCGCGATCACCGCTGCCCGTACCCCCGTCGGACATCTGCCGGGTGGGGTCGCCACACTGGTCCTGCCTTCCGACGTCTGCTGGTCGGAGGGTGGCACGCCGGCTGCCGTCACGGCCGTCGATTCGGCGCCGATCGACCCGGACACCGTCGAGCGAGTCGCCAAAGTTCTGCGGAGTGAGAGCGATTGCCTGCTCTTCATCGGCGGCGGCGCGATGCGGCGGGATGCGCTGGCCGCGGCAAGCCGCATAGCCCAGGCGACCGGTGCACGCCTGCTGGCGGAGAAGTCCCCGGCTCGCCACGAGCGGGGAGCGGGGATTCCCTGCGTGGATCGTCTGCCCTACCCGCGGGATCTCGCGGCCGCGCAGCTGGCGGGTGCACGTCACATCGTCTTCGCTGGAGCCCGGCCGCCCGTCTCCTTCTTCGCCTATCCGGGCAAGCCGAGCACACTGGTCCCCGACAGCTGCGAGGTGCACGATCTCGGAGCCGATCCCGGGGCTCTGCAGCAGGTGGCCGACCTGCTCGCGCCTGGTGTCCCGCCGCTTCTCGCCGCCGCGAGTCGGCCCCGATTGCCCAGGGGGAACCTGACGGCGCAGAAGGCCGCCGCCGTCCTCGGCGCACTGCTGCCGGAAGGGGCCATCGTCGTCGACGAGGCAATGACCAGCGACGAGTGGCTTCCGGAAGCAACCGCCGGGGCGCCGGCGCATGACTGGCTCAACATCACCGGCGGCTCGATCGGCATGGGCATGCCGGTTGCAACGGGAGCCGCCGTGGCCTGCCCGGACCGGCCGGTGATCAGTCTGGAGGCGGACGGCAGCGCCATGTACACCCTCCAGGCCCTGTGGACCCAGTCCCGCGAGGGGCTCGACGTCACCACCGTCATCTTCAACAACGCCTCGTACGCGATCTTGGAGGGGGAGCTGCGGCGCCTAGGGGGATTCGACGGTGCCGCGGCGCAACGCAGTCGAACCATGATCGACATCCCCGGGCTCGATTTCGTCGCCCTCGCGAACGGCATGGGCGTCCCCGCCACCCGCGCCCGCACGGCCGAGGCGTTCGCCGAGCAGCTGCGCCTGGCCCTGGCGGAGCCCGGCCCGCACCTCATCGAGGCCGTCGTCCCTCCCGTGACCGCGACCGTCCCCGCGCGGGCCGACGTGCGGCCTGCCTGACCACCTGTCCGTACGTGAGTCGAGTCGTCATGTTTCTGTTGTCCGGTGCCTTGCGCACCGCACCTTCCGGACCGTTGCCGCGGCTGGTGGCCGTGAACCTGCTTGCCAGTATCGGATTCGGAATGTACGCGTCGGGTAGTGCGCTGTTCTTTACCCGTCACGTCGGCCTTCCCGTGTCGCAGGTCGGTGTGGGCCTGACCGTCGCAGGTCTGGTCTGGCTCCCCCTGTCGATCCACCTCGGGCGTTTCTCCGATCGCGTCGGGGCGCGTGGAGCGACCCTGATCATGGGGGTCTGCCAGGTCGTGCTGCTGCTGGTCGCGACACAGATCCGCGGGTTCACGGCTTTCGTCGTCGTGGTGTCCCTGCTCGGCGTTTTCGTCCAGGGCGGCTGGATCTGCCGTGAGGCGCTGGTCGCGGATCTGGTGTCCGACGAGGACCGGGTCCGGGCCTCCGCCTGTCTGCGCAGCGCGTTCAACATCGGTGTCATCCTGGGCGCGCTCGCCTGCGGGCTCGCTCTCACGTGGGACAGCGGACCGGTCTATCTCGCTCTCGTCCTGGGCAGCGCCTTGGCGGAGGCCGCAGCGACCGTGCTGTGTGCGTCGCTGCCACCGGGGCCGGCGGCGGGGGTGCGGGCCGGCACGGTGAGGCTGAGGCACGCGGCGCGTGACGTGCCGTATCTGGTGATGTCGCTCCTCTACGGCCTGCTGGCCGTCGGTGACATCATCCTGCGTGTCGGACTCCCCCTGTGGGTCGTCTCCCACTCCACACTCCCCAAGGGACTGGGAGCGTGGCTGTACGGCCTCAACGCGGTGCTGGTCGTGGTGCTGCAGGTACCGCTGAGCAGGGGCGCGGAGACCTTCGAAGGGGTCCGTCGTCTGTTGCTCGTCGCGAGCCTCGCCTCCACGGCGTCGTGCCTGGCCGTGGCCGCGAGTTCCACCGCCTCCGACCTCCTCGACGTCCTCGCCCTCGTGCTGGCGGTCGTCCTGCTGTCGCTGAGCGAGGTGTGGAGCTCGGCCGCCGGCTGGAAGATCCGCTACGACCTGGCGCCCGCACATGCTCAGGGCACCTGGGGAGGGGTCTTCTCCCTGGGCAGCTCGATCAATCTCGTAGTCGGTCCGGCACTGGTCACGCTGCTCGTCGAACGGTACGCCGCGCTGGGCTGGGTGCTGCTCTCCGGATGCTTCCTGGTGGTAGCGGCGGGCGTGGCGCCGGCCACGGCGTGGGCGCTGCGGACGAGGACCACAGGCGGCGGCACATCCGTGTCCGTGACTTCCCCCGCTGGATGAAGGGCAGAGCGATGAAGAACCGTGAAGTGGCGGAGCCGATGGATCCGGTCGCGTCGATCCTCGAGCGGATACTCCGAACCCCCGGTGCTCCGGCGGTGACGGGCGAGTCCGGGACCTGGACGTACGCCGAACTGGGCGAGTACGCCCGGCGCGTCGCGCGGTGCCTGCGCACCTGGGGTGCCGGAGCCGGAGACGCCGTGGTGGTCCAGGGCCGCAGGAGTCCGCAGACGGTGGCGACGCTCCTCGGTGTCCTGCTGGCCGACGCCGCGTACGTGGCCATCGGGGACGACGTGCCCGATTCCAGGCTGCGCCACGTGCTCGAACAGACGTCGCCGCGCCTGATCCTGGCAGAAGAGCCCAAGCGGTTCTACGGCGGCGAGGCCAAGGTGCTCACCCCGCAGGACTGGGCGCCGGGCGAGTCGGCCGACGAAGGGCAACCCGACCGGGCGATGCGCGGAGACACACCCGCCTACATCGTGTTCACCTCCGGAACCACCGGTACGCCGAAGGGGGTCGTCATCGCGAGGCGGTCTCTGGCACAGCACGCCGAGGCGGTCCGTCACCTCTTCGGGCTGCGCGACGATGACCGCGTCCTGCAAGCCTCATCCCTGGCGTTCGACGTGTCAGCCGAGGAAATCTGGCCCACCCTGGCCACGGGTGCCTGCGTCACCCTCCTGCCCGGCCGTCTCGGCGAGGTGAGCTTCGACCAGCTCACCCGGGTGGTCCTCGAACGGGGGATCACGGTGTGCAACATCCCGGCCTCCTACTTCAGCGGGTGGGCGGCCCATCTCGACGCGTACGGAACAGAGTTGCCCGCTCTGCGTCTGGTCGTCACCGGCAGCGAGGAACTGCCCGTCGATGTCGCGAGGAACTGGTGCTCCGACCCCGGACGTCCGCGGCTCATCCATGCGTACGGGGTGTCGGAGGCGACGATCACCTCTGTCGCCTGCGAGCTGACCCCGGCGCTGACGACCGGGGAACGTGCCCCGTTGGGGGCGCCCCTGCCCGGAGTGCGGACGGTGGTTGTCGACGAGCGAGGCGAACGGGTGAAACCCGGAGTGGACGGCGAACTGCTCATTGGCGGACCGGGAGTAGCCGTCGGGTACTGCGGCGACACCCCACGACCGCAGCACCGCTTCGTCGAAGGCCCCATCGCCGAAGCCGGAGAAGGCCCCTGGTACCGGACCGGCGACCGGGTCCGCGAGGAGCGCGGCCTGCTGTACTACCTCGGGCGCCTGGACGACCAAGTGAAGATCAACGGCGTGCGGGTCGAACCCGGCGAGATCGCCGCCGCCCTGATCGGTCATCAAGCGCTGACCGACGCCAAGGTGCTGAAGATCGGTGAGAATCTCGTCGGCTGCGTATGCGCGGCCGAGCCCGTCGACCAGGATGCCCTGCTGGGCGAGTTGCGCACCGTGCTGCCACCCGTGATGGTGCCCGTCGCGATCGTGCGGTGGGAGACCTTCCCTCTGACCGACGGCGGAAAGGTGGACCTGTCGGCGCTCCGCGCGGCGGTCGCCGAACGGCTGTCCGGCAGCCTCACCACCCCCGTCGGCCTCGCCGAGGTGCGCCACGTGGTGCGGCGGCTCTGGCAGAACCTGCTGGGCGCCTCCGACGTAGGCCCTGACACCGACTTCTTCGTGCTGGGCGGCGACTCGTTGGCGGCGACCCGGCTGTCCAGCGCCCTGCTCCGCGAAACCGGTCTCGCCGTCGGTGTGAAGTCGGTGTTCTCGCATCCGCGCTTCGACGACTACCTCGCACATGTCCGGTCCGTGTCCACACGTTCGGCCTGACCAGATTGGATGCCTGTGACCAGCCAACTCCGTGGCCGGCCCCCGCGGGACGATTCGCCACGCACCTATCCCATGACGTTCCAGCAGGAATCCATCTGGCTCAATGACCAGTTCCAGGACGGGCGATCCCGGTATGCGGAGCCGTGGGCACACCGCATACGCGGTCGTCTTGAGATCGATGCCGTCGAATCCGCGCTGTCCGAGCTGGTCCGGCGCCACGAGGGGCTGCGCAGCCGACTGCATCTGGAGGCGGACCGCCCGGTGCAGACGGTGTTGCCGGCCCGGCCCGTCACGGTCAGCCGACGGCGCGTACCGGCACGCCGTATGCAGGACGCTCTGCGTGAGGCCCTCGCCGAGCCGCTGCCACTTGACGACCCGCCCCTGCTGCGGGCCTGGCTCTTCGAGCAGGCCGGCGACGGGGAGCACATCGGCGCCGTGCCACAGGAGTCCGAAGACGAAGCAGTGCTCGTCGTCACGCTCCACCACGCGGCCATGGACGGTGCGAGCCTCCACCTGCTGGACGCCGAGTTCAGCGCCTGCTACCGGGCCGCGCTCGCCGGTACGGAGCCCGACCTGCCCGCGCCGGAGCGCCAGGTGGGCCCGTACGCCGCGCGCCAGCGCCGAGCCGATCGGCTGCTGGGCAGCGCCCACCTCGCTCACTGGCAGGCGGCAATGAGCGGCGCCCCGCACGAGACCGGTCTGCCCGCCGACCGGCCGAGGCCGGACGTGCTGAGCCATCGGGGCGGGGACGTGCGGTTCACTCTGGACGACACCGTCTCGGACGGTGTCCGCCGCCTCGCCGAACGACTGCGCACCACCCCCTTCGTGGTCATGCTCGCGGCACTGACCGCGCTGACGCACCGCCTGAACGGGCAGGAGGATCTGGTCATCGGCACCCCGGTGTCGCTCCGCGACGAACCCGAGCTGGACTCGATGATCGCGTGTATGGCCGAGGTCCTGCCCCTGCGGCAGCGTGTCTCGCCCGCCGACACATTCGTGGACCTGGTGTCCGCGACGCAGAACGTCGTCCTGGACGCCGTCGAGCATCGTGACGTCTCCTTCAGCCGCCTGGTGGCGGAGCTGGGAGTCGAGCGGACGCTCAGCCGCTTTCCGATCTTCCAGATCGTCTTCACCTCCGACCGCCGTGAGCCGCCCGGGCTGGATCTGCCGGGCGCGACAGCGCAATGGCTGCCCCTGCACAACGGCACATCGAAATACGACCTGTTCCTGAACCTTGTACCCGAAGGCCGCGGATTCCGGGGCGTTCTCGAGTACTCGGCCGACCTCTACGACCACGAGACCGCGCAGCGGCTCGCGGAGCGCTACCGGGTTCTGCTGGCTGACGCGGTCCTTCACCCGGAGCGGGCACTCGGTGAGCTGTCCCTCCTGCCCGAGGCGGAGCGGGACGTCATCCAGAGCTCGTGGACGTCTGGTTCCCTCCCGGACGGCACCGTGCCCCTGGCGCACGAGACCGTCGTCGAGCAGGCCCGGCTCACCCCGGACGCGCCCGCCGTCCTGGAGGGTCGGCGGACGCTGTCGTACCGGGAACTGGACATGTTGTCCGATGCCCTGGCCGCATCCCTGGTGGAACAAGGCCACGCGGGCAGCCGTGTGGCGCTGTGCGCGGAGCGGTCCGTCGACACGGTGATCGCCGTGCTTGCCACGCTGAAGGCGGGCTGCGCATGTGTCCCGCTGGACCCCGGATATCCGGCTGAGCGTCTCGCCCACATGGTGCTCGACAGCGGTTCCACCGCGGTGGTGGGCCCCCCGGCGGTGATCGAGCGGATGCGGCTGCCCGACAGCCTCCCCGTGATCTCCCTGGACAAGGCGGTGGCGCGTGGGACGGCGACAGACCCGAAGGCCCTGTTGCCGAACCCCGGGGCGGACGATCTGGCCTACGTGCTGTACACCTCCGGATCCACCGGCCGGCCCAAGGGTGTGGCGATGCCCCACCGCTCCTTGGCCGGCCTCATCGACTGGCAACGGCAAAGATCAGGCTGCGGCGCCGGTTCCCGCACCCTGCAATTCGCCCCGCTGAGCTTCGACGTGTCGTTCCAGGAACTGTTCTCCACCTGGGCATCGGGGGGAGCCGTCGTCCTGGTCGAGAATGAGGTGCGCGGTGACCCCGAGCGCTTGCTCGACACGCTCTCGGAACACCGGATCGACAGAATCTTCCTTCCGTACGTCGCCCTGCACCAACTCGCCCGGTACGCCTGTGCGGAGGCGCGCCCCTGTCCCACGCTGAAGGAAGTGGTGACGGCCGGCGAGCAGTTGTTCGTCACCTCTGCGATCAGACGCTTCTTCGCGGACCTCACCGACGCGTGGCTCGAAAACCAGTACGGTCCGACGGAAACGCACGTGGTGACCGCCGAACGCCTGACGGGACCACCCTCCGAGTGGCCCGAACGGCCTGCCATAGGCCGTCCCGTCCCCGGCGCCCGGGTGTACGTGCTCGACGGGAGGATGTACCCGCGGCCCATCGGCGCCGTCGGCGAGCTCTACGTCGGAGGAACCGCACCCGCCCAGGGATACCTGGGACTTCCGTCGTCAACGGCCGAGAGGTTCGTGGAGGATCCCAACTCCCCGCATCCGGGACCCGTGTACCGCACGGGCGACCTGGCCCGGGTGCTCCCCGACGGCCGTATCGAGTTCGTCGGCCGTACCGACGACCAGGTCAAGGTCCGAGGCCACCGGGTCGAGGTCGGCGAGGTGGAGTCGGCCGTCAAGGCCGTCCCTGGCGTGAAGGACGCGGTGGTGGTGACCGACAACGCGGCACCAGGTGACGGCCTGCGGCTGATCGCCGCTTGTCTACCCGCCGCGGCGGGCGGTGCCACACCCGAGGACATACGTGCGGCGCTCCACGAACGTCTGCCCTCCTTCATGGTGCCGACCGGTTTCGTGCAACTGGACTCCTTCCCCATGACGCCCAGTGGCAAGGTGGATCGGGCGGCCATCTCCCGGCTACGACGGTCGCCCGCCCCGCCGCCGGCAGCACCGGACGGGCACGCAACGGTGGCCGAACAGCGGATCCGCGCGGTGTACGCCCAGGTCCTGGGAGTCTGCGGGATCGGGAGCGCCGACGACTTCTTCGCCCACGGCGGCGACTCCCTTCTGGCGGTGCGGCTGGCCCTCGCACTGCGCGCGGAATGCGAGGTCAAGGTGCCGATGAACGCTGTGTTCACAGCACCCACTCCGGCCGCGATGTCGGTGCTCGTCGACCGGTTGGGACAGCGCCCGGAACTCCCCGGGCTGGGGGACGACGCCGTCCTGCCGAGGGACATCGTCCCCGCAGCCGAGGCAGTGAGCGTCGTCAGGGCACCGCGGCAGGTTCTGCTGACTGGTGCCACCGGGTTCCTCGGGGCGTTCCTGTTGCGCGAACTCATCGACCGTACGGCGGCGCGCGTGCACTGCCTCGTGCGCGGGGCCGACCAGGTGCAGGCGGCCGGCCGGCTGCGAGCGACGCTGGAGCGGTACGGGATCTGGGACGAGGAGACGGAGAACCGGATCGTCGTCCACGCCGGCGATCTGGCGCCGCGGCGTCTCGGGCTGCCGGATCAGACCTACGACCTGCTCGCGCGCGAGGTGGAGGCCGTCTACCACGCCGGTGCCGCCGTCAACCTGGCCCAGTCGTACGCGCAGTCTCGAGGAGCGAACGTCGTGGGAACCGTCGAGGTGCTACGGCTCGCGGCAGCCCACCATACGGTTCCCGTTCACCACATCTCGACAGTCGGCGTGTTCTCGGGACCCCGCATCCGGGGGCGCCGGATCGGCCCGGACACTCCGCTCACCCCGGTCGAGGGGCTGATGCACGGCTACACGCAGAGCAAGTGGGTCGCCGAGCAACTGGTCGAAACCGCTCGTGCGCGCGGCCTGCCGGTGACCGTCTACCGGCCCACGCGCATCGCGGGCGACACCTCCACCGGTGCCTGTCAGGACGCCGACTTTCTGTGGCTGCTGCTGAAGGGGTGTGTGCAGGTGGGGCTGGCTCCCCTGCTCCCCGGCGTGGCGTTCGACCTGGTCCCCGTGGACTACGTGAGCCGGGCGGTCGTCGCGCTCTCACGGCATCCCCGCGCGGCGGGCAGGAACATGCATCTCTCCAGCGAACAGTTGCTGTCGTTCGGCACGGCGGTCGACAGCTTGCGGGGGCTCGGTTACCGGCTCAGAGACGTACCTCTGCCGGTGTGGGTGCGTGCGGTGGAGCAGAGACCGGACAGCGCCGCGTTCCCCCTGCTGGGCGTGCTCGGCATGGACGGACACGACGACGACCCCGAGGGCAGCACCCGCTACGACTCCGGTGGGACGGCGGCGCTCCTGACCGACAGGGGGATCACCTGCCCGGACATCGACGAAAAGCTCTTCACCAGGTACGTGCAGTACTTCGTCGAATCCGGGTTCCTGCCGTCTGCGGACCACGAAGGTGCGATGCGTTGAACACACATATGGACCGACCACGAGTACTCCTCCTGGGCGGCACGGAAACGAGCACGCGCAAGGCGGCGGCATGCGGTCTCGGCGTGGTGAACATCGAAAAGCCGGCCTTGTTCGAAAGCGGTGCCATGGAGCACTGCGTTCAGACCCACCTGCTCGACTACCAGGACATCGGTCTGGTCACGGCCCTGGCGCGGGCGCTGCACGCACACACACCGTTCACGCGGGTCTTCAGCCAGACGGAAGCCGGTCCCCTGGTCGCCGGGCATCTCACCACAGTCCTGGGGCTGCCGGGGAACAGCGCCGCCGTGACCCGTCTGCTCCACGACAAACTCGCGCTGCGTTCACTGCTCAACGAACGGGGGATCGGAAGGGTCGAGGTTGCGCGGGGAAGCTCCCGCGAGACGCTCCAGCGATTCGTCGACCGTCATGGTGCTGCTGTCGTGAAGCCGACGATGGGCTCAGGAAGCCTGGGTGTGCGCAAGGTCCTCTCGGCCTCCGAGGTGCCGGCGACCTTGGACTGGCTCGCCTCGTTCGGTGTCCGTGACTTCATGGTCGAGGAGTTGCTCGTCGGCGCCGAACTCAGTGTGGAGACATTCTCCGTCGGCGGACGCCACTCGGTGGTGGCGATCACCGGCAAGGACAACGGTGGGGGAGTGGTGGCCCTCGGACATGTGGTTCCAGCCGTGCTGAGCACCCGGCAGGCGTCAGCGGTCGAGGACATCACGCTGCGGATGCTGGACGCCGTGGGTCTGACCGAGGGCCCGGCTCACACGGAGGTCATCCTCACCGCCGACGGACCCCGCGTCGTGGAGTCCCACAACCGCTGCGCCGGCGGTTACATCAATGAGCTCGTCGAGCTGGTGTACGGCGTCGACATGGAGCGGACGACCTACCTGCTGGCCCGGAACCCGGGCCCTTCCCGGGTCCGGGAGCGCGGGCAGGGCGCCGCGGCCGTGCGATTCCTCGCGCCGCCCGCAGGCCGGGTCGAAGACATCCGGGGCGTGGACCAGGCCCGCGCGGCGCACGGGGTGGTCAAGGTCGACATCAAAGTCCGGCCCGGACAGGACGTGCGCCCACTGTGCTGGTCGGAAGACCGGTCCGGCGCCGTGATCGCCCGTGCCGACAGCAGCGAGGCAGCCGAGCACCGGGCCCGACAGGTCGCGGAATCCATCGAGATCCGCACCAATGGCCAAGAGCTCCAGCCCTCGGTGACGATGGGCGGTCTGCTCGCCACCGTGCACGAGGTGCTGGATCCCTTCGGTGACGCCGCCGATGCCGCCCCTTCCACCGGGTGATCCCCTGGGCCCGAGGCCACCGCGCATCCGTCGATCCAGTACCCAACAGGTCCGCAGAAGGAGCATTGTGCGAACCCCCACCTTTCGGCAGGTATCCGTCCTTCCCGGGGTCTGGCCTTCCCCCGGCCTGCTCGACGAGCTCGGGCCCATCAGCGAGATGCCGCTCATAAAATTGACCGAGTGGCCGCCCACGGGGGCGGCGATGACGCCGTTCGCTCACACGGACGCCCTGCTGGCGGGTTGGAAGGACAAGCTCGACGCCGCGCGGCTGAGCCGGTTGCCCTCGTTGCGTTACATAGGCCTCCGCTCGACGTCGACTGACGGAATCGACCTGGAGTACACACGTCGGCGTGGCATCAACGTGTCGCCGATCTATGGATACGGTGACACAGGGACCGTCGAGTTCGTCGTCGAGCAGATGCTCCAGCACGCCCGGAGTGGTGAGGGGACGCCCGGTGAACTGGCGGGCCGTCGCCTGGGGCTCATCGGGCACGGTGCTGTGGCAAGGGGCGTTGGCCGGGTCGCGGCGGCACTGGGCATGGATGTGGTCTTCCACACTCCAACACGCCGACAGACCCGGGAGGGGGAGCCTCGGTGGCTGCCCCTGCGCGAGGTGCTCCGGTCCGCGGACATCCTGTCCTTTCACTCACCCGCTTACCAACACGTGGTCGCGTGCGAGGACTTGAGACTGATCTCGTCGGCAACGCTGGTTGTCATCACCACGTTGGGTCTGCCCATGGCCGAATCCGACTTCGCCACCTGGCAGTCGACGCGGGACGGGCACACGGTCATGGACCTCTGTGCCGCCCATGCCACCGCAGATGCGACGCTACGTATTCCAGGGGTCGAGGTGCGCAATCTCTACGCGGCTCGGACGGTCGAATCCGTCAAGCGCGCGGAGAGGCAGCTGATCGAAAACCTTCTCGCCGCTCTCACATGAATGAGCCTGGTCCTCGTCGGGCGCAGACGGTCGGCTGCCTGCAGCGGAGCGGTCTCGGAGACGCCCGACCACCGCGCGCCGCCATGGAGGGCCCAAGCGTGAAGGGAGGAGGTGAACGAGGACCTTGGCGCCGGGGTCGGCCAGTCGACAGGCGATCCCGGGTCCGGCGGGGCGGGCGGTGGGTTCTCAGCCGGCTGGCGTCCCGAGCGGGGTGAACACCCCTGGCCGTGTCTGGAGTGCCCGCCCTCGTTCCACCTGGCGTTTCGCCTTCGACCACAGTCCCTCGACCTCCGCCGGGGCCGCATCCAGGACCCGGGGCGCGGCCAGTTGCCGGCACCGCAGCCCTCATGGCCACACCGGCGGGCGCGCTACGCCAAGCAGGTACACGCCTCGCGCGAGGAGACCGTTGCTCTGGCGCAGGGCAGACTGCGACGACTGGTCGGAGGCGGCCGTCGCGCGCCCTGCTTGGGGCAACGACCCGCCGACCGTGCGGTCCTGCGTCCGGCTCACGCAGGTGCTGGAGTTCGATCCGGAACGGCACTTACCGCAGGCAGCCACCTCAGGCAGCGCGGTGAGGCGTCGTACGCGGGACCGGGTCCGTGCATGACGCCTCACCCGTTCAGGACGTCAGCCCTTGACGGGGCCGCCGTTGATGGCGACGCGCCGGCCGTGGCGGGCGTAGGGGTAGTAGTCGTACGTCGCGTGGTGCTGGACGCACCGGTTGTCCCAGAAGACGAGCGTGCCCGGGGTCCAGCGGACGCGGCAGTGCAGGACCGGCCTGCGGGCGATGATGTCGAAGAGCACGTCGAGCAGGGCCCGGCTCTCGTCGGCGGAGAGCTGCGGGATGCGGCTGGTGTAGGCCTTGTTGACGTACAGCAGTTTGCGGTCGGTCTCGGGGTGCCGGGCGATGAGCGGGTGTTCGCTCTTGGGGACGACGTAGTCCGCGGGCGGTGTGTATCCCGCCAGGGCCTGCGCGCCGTCGTGTATCGCGGTCAGCGGGTCCAGCAGGGCGCGCATCGCCGGTGAGAGCATGTCGTAGGCGAGGTGCATGTTGGCGAAGAGGGTGTCGCCGCCGCATCCCGGCTCGGGTGTCTCGGTGATGTGGAGCATCGACCCCAGTGACGGTTCGGCGTCGGCGGTGCCGTCCGCGTGCCAGCCGTTGCCCGCCACGTCCGCCGCGGCCGACGTCGTGCGGATCTCCAGGATGTGGGGATCGCCCTCGGGCGGCGGCGGGTTGACGGGGCGCAGTTCGCCGAAGGCGGCGGCGAAGCGCTTGTGATGCTCGGCGGTGATCGTCTGATCGCGGAAGACGAGGACGTGATGGTCGCGGAAGGCGGCCCGGATCTCTTCCAGTTGCTCCGATGGGATCTCCTGCGACAGGTCGACGCCTGACACCTCCGCTCCCAGAACGGGAGTGATCCGTTCGACGGTGAGCGTGCGGTAGGCGTACGCGGGACGCGTGGTCACCGCTTCCAGTGCTTCGAGTTCGTATGACTCCATGCCGTCCTCCAGGGGCGGGGTGGGGTTTACAGGTCGGCGGTCCCGCGGACACCGGCACCCGGGGACGCCAGCGTCGCCCTGATGGTCTCGGCCACCGTGTCCACGTGGGGTGCCGCGACGATGCCGTAGTGGTCCGTGGGCAGATACCTGCGTACGGCGGACGGGGGCAGGCAGGCGTTCCACTGCCGGTCCGGGTCCTGAGGGTCTGCGGGAGCGGGCATGCCCGCCGTGGGGTGTTCGGCCAGCCACAGATACGTGGGGACGGAGACGATCGGCCGTACGCGATGTTCCCCGAGGCTGCGCAGGTTCGCGCGGCAGCAGCGGGCCAGCCTCTCGGCGTACGCCTGTGCCTGCTCGGTCGGCAACGAGGAGGTCCCGGCGCCGAGTTCGGCGGCGAACACCTTTTCCAGGTGAGCCTCGTCGTAGGCGGTGACCAGTGCTTTTGCCCGGGGCGGTGGCGGATCCAGGAGGTAGAGCGCTTCCGGTGGCCGGCCGGCCGACTCGGCGAGGCCCGCCATCTCCATCGCCACACGGGCGCCGTAGGACCATCCGGCCAGGTGAAGCCGGTGGTCCGGTCCGTCGAAGCGCTCACGTAGCTCCGCGTCGTAGTGATGAGCCCGCTCGGCCAGTGACCATGCGGGCATCTCGGCGTCGCGGAGTGCCGGGTCGGCTATGAGGCACACCGTCGGTGCGGGTCCGAGCGCCGCCACCAGGGAGCGGTAGGCCTGGATGTCTCCGCCCACGGGGTGCACCAGGCACAGGACGGCCGAACCGGTTCCCTCCTGCCAGATGTCGAGGACGACCCGGGAGGTGCCTGCGACCGCCTCGGTGGTGGGCTCGGCGCAGGTGAGGGCCGCCTCGATGTGTTTCAGGACCTCCGTGAGGCTGACGCGGTGGCTGAAGGAGGCCAGGTCGACCTCGACGCCGTGGTCGTCCTCGATCTGGGCGATCAGGCTGATCAGGGTCAGCGAGTCGGCGCCCAGGTCGTAGAGGGAGTCCTCGGGGTCCAGTTCGTCCACGCCCAGCAGATCCTGGATCACCCGGGCCATGGCGTCCGCCCGCTCCCCGGGACCGCCGGCGGCGGATGCCTCCTTCTCCGAGTCCGTCGGGTGCACCGATCCGGAGCGCGAGGACCGGTCCGCGATCCCGGCAGGAGCGTAGAAGGCCCGGGAGACATCGATGTCGGTGGTGGACACGAGGAGTTGAGGCAGTTGCAGGGCCAGGGCATGGGCGAAGACCGTTTTGCCCTCCTCGACGGTCAGGCCGAACGCGAGGTGGGCCTGATGACGGCTGTCCGCGTTCAGGACCCGGGTCGCCATTCCGGTCTCGCGCCAGATGTCCCAGTCGATGCCGATCCGGACGGTCGTCTCCGTCTCGGTGGCCCGGTGGTGGGCGAATCCGTCGAGGAGGCTCGCGCCGGCCGCGTAGTCGCTCTGACCGACACCGCCGAGCAAGGCGGACATCGAGGAGCAGTAGACCGCGATCTCCGGGCGGAAGGCCCCGATCAGGTGCTCGACGACGAGCGCGCCCCTCTCGCGGACCGCGGCGGCGTCGCGCATCGCGGTGGCGTCACGTCGTACGAGCAGCCCGCCGTGTCCGAGACCGGCCGCGTGGATGACGCCGTCCAGCCGTGACGTGTGAGCGGCGACGGCCGCCGCCACTTCGTGAACGGGCATGGTCGTGAGATCCGCCGGGACAAGGCCGACGCGGTGGGGCCATCCGGTCAACTCCTCGGGCAGCCGCGGGTCTCTCGACAGCAACAGGACGCGACCGCGGGTGTGCTCGAGCAGCCAGGCGGCGATGGCGCGGCCCATGCCGCCCGTGCCGCCGAGCACCAGGTGGACGGTGTCCGCTCCGGCCGGCACGAGGGGCCGCGTGCCCTCTGGCTCCGGTACGGGTATGGTGCCCGGCCGCCACCAGTAACCCTGCCGCAGCGCGAGCTGGCGCGGTAGGGCCGGTCCGCCGGGACGACCGGCCCCATGTGTTTCGGCGACGACCGAGGCCACGTGTCCGGCCCAGCGGGTGAGGTCGCCGTCGGGGAGGTCGAGCCAGTGGCCGTTCAGGGCGGACTCCTGATGGGCGACCTCGACCGGCCCGGCGAGAAGTGCCAGTTCGGGTCTGTCCACCGTTCCCGTCACGGGCCGGGCGCCGTACGACAGCCACCACACGCGTGGGGAGCCGTTTCGCCCGGTCAGCGCCTGGGCCAGGGCCGCCGTGCTGTCCAAGCAGGTGTGACGGGCGTGTTCCAGGGTGCCGGGACCGACCGGCCCTGTCACGCCGAGGGGCAGGGCGTGCACCCACTCCGTGTCGGCGGAGGCCGGGACGCCGTCCTCGGACAGCGCGTCGAGCAGCCGGCGCACGGACGCCGGATCGGCAGGGTCCACCTCGTAGGCGTCCGGTCCTCTGCGGGCGAAGGTGCCGGCCGGGCGCACCCGTATCACTCGCGACGCCACCGCCTCGAAGGGCGCGAACGCTGCCCGCGGAGTGCTCTCGGAGGCTACGACGACCACGGCGGACGCGCGGCCGGCCGGCACGGTGGTGTCCGCGACGGCGGCACGGCGCAGTCGGACCCAGTGCGGTTGGTGCAGCCAGTTCTCGCGGGGCAGCCGCCGGGGTGTGGCGTCCGGAGCCTCGCGCGGCCTCTCGGGCAGTCGGTCGACGTCGTATTCCGCCAGGGAGAAGGACGGGGGCGGGAAGTCCCAGGGCGCCGGAGCGGGGCCTGCCCCCCAGTCGACGGGGCGTCCGGCGGCCCAGTCCTCGGCGAGGTCCTGGGCCGTGCGACCGGCCGCGGAGACCGGTACGGCGTCCGGGTCCGCGGTACCGGGCGGCACCGCTCCCGTGGCCACCGCGCGCAGCCAGTGCTCGGCCGCGGCGGCGTCCGCCACGGGTGCCGCGGTCCGCAGGCGCCGAGCGACCCGCCCGGCCTGGAGATGACGCAGCACGAACCCGTACCGCTCCGGGCGCAGGTGGAGGTAGTCGGCGATCCGAGCGGCGTCGGCGGCCAGGGCGTCCGCGCTGGAGGCCGACAGCACGAGGCACGTGGGCACCTCGCGGGCCGCCACCGGTCCGGGCGCGGTGTCCTGCTCCACGATGACGTGGGCGTTGGTGCCGCCGATCCCGAAGCTGCTGACCGCGGCCACCCGTTCGCGTCCCCCGGGCCAGGGCGTGGCTTCGGCCGGGACGTGGAAGGGAGTGGGATCGGGGCCGATCTCCGGGTTGAAGGCGCGGAAGTTGAGGTTGGGCGGGAGCGTCCCGTGATGCACGGCGAGGACCGCGCGTACCAGGCCCACCACACCGGCGGCCGCGCCCATGTGGCCGAGCTGGCTCTTGACGGAGCTCAGAGCGCAGCGGCCGGACTCACTCACGTCGAACGCCTGCCGCAGCGCCCCCACTTCGATCGGGTCGCCCAGCCGGGTCCCGGTGCCGTGGGCCTCCACGTAGCCGAGGTCGGCGCCCGTGCGTCCGGCGCGGGCCAGGGCGGTCCGGATCACCTCCCGCTGTCCGGTCAGGGACGGCGCGGTGTAACTCATCTTCGCCGCGCCGTCGTTGTTGATCGCGGAGCCTGTGATCAGTGCGTAGACGGTGTCGCCGTCGCGCCGTGCCTGCCGCAGCGTCTTGAGGACCACGACGCCGACGCCGCTCGCGCCGACCGTGCCGGTGGCGTCGTCGCTGAAGGGCCGGCAGTCGCCGTCCGCGGAGAAGATGTGCTGAGGGCGGTAGCGGTAGCCCCTGGTCAGCCCGGGGTCGATGAGGACCCCTCCGGCGAGCATCACGTCGGCCTCGCCCTGCCGGAGCAGCCCGGCGGCGAGGTGCACGGCGACCAGAGAGCTGGAGCAGGCGGTCTGCGCGCTGAAGGCGGGGCCGGTCAGCCCGAGGTGGTACGCCACCTTGGTGGCCAGGAAGTCCTTCTCATGGTGCAGGGCGAGCTGGAAGCCGTCGGGCAGCCGGTCGGGGTCGGCCTCGCGCAGCAGGGACTGGAAGTAGGTGTTCTCCCCCGCGCCGGCCACCAGGCCCACCCGGGTGGCCGAGGTGTCCGCCACTCCGGCGTGTGCCAGGGCCTGCACCCCGGCCATCAGCAGGTGACGCTGCTGGGGGTCCATCAGCCGGGCCTCCTGCGGGCTGATGCCGAAGTGGCCCGGGTCGAAGTCGAGCATGCCGTCGAGCGTGCTGTGCGCGCCGACGACTCCGTCCGGCGCGTCGATGCGGCGGATTCCGGTGCCGCCGGAGACCACGAGTTCCCAGAAGGCGGCCAGGTCCGGGGCGCCGGGCACCCGTACCGCCATGCCGACGACCGCGATCGGCTCGCCGGGTTCGGGGGTCCCGTTGTCCTTCGCGGCCGACGGGGTGAGTGGCCGCGGGGCGGTGAGGTGGCGGGCCAGTGAGCGGACGGTGACGTGCTCGAACAGGTCCGCGACACTGAAGCGCAGACCGAGTGCCGTGGTGCAGCGCAGGTGGAAGCGCATCAGGGCGAGACTGGAGGCACCCGCCTCGAAGAAGGTTTGGTCCGGTGCGATCGACGACCCGGTGACCTCCTCGAAGGCGGTGGTGAGGCGTTCCTCCTCGGCCGACAGGCCCGTGCGGGCGATCGCGGAACGACGTATCTCTTCCCCCGGTGCCCGGACGACCGCCTGCCGGTCCAGCTTGCCGCTGGGTGTGCGGGGCAGTCCCTCCAGTCTGCGGAAGCGGTCCACACGTACGTAGGAGGGCACGAGGGCGGACAGATGCGTGGTCAGGTCGTCGGCGGACGGCGCTTCGCCACGGATCTCCAGGCCGGCCGTCAGCCGGTCTCCCTCACGGGTGACGACCGCGTTGACCACCGCCGGATGGCGCAGCAGGGCCGCCTCGACGGAGCCGAGTTCAAGCCGGTGTCCGCTCAGTTTGATCTGCTGGTCGTCGCGGCCGGCGTAGTGAAGCAGGCCCGCACGGTCGAAGAACGCCAGGTCACCGCTGCGGTAGAACAGACCCGCGCCGGGGAGTTCGACGAAGCGGGTGTCGTCGAGTGCGGGTTCGCCGAGGTAGCAGCGGGTGGTCATGGTGCCGCCGATCAGCAGCTCGCCGGTGCACCCGGTCGGGACCGGGTCGCCCTGGGCGTCCACCACACGCAGGTCGGCGCCGGCCACCGGGCGTCCGACGGCGGGCCGCTCGGGCCATCGCCCAGGGTCTCCCTCCAGGCACAGGGCGCTGACCACATGGGTCTCCGTCGGTCCGTAGTGGTTGAACAGGCGCGCGCCGGAAAGCCCGGCGAACCAGCGCCGGATGCTCTCGGTGCACACCAACTGCTCGCCCGCGGTGACCACTTCGCGCAGCCGGGAGGGGTACCTGTTCAGACGGACGGCGTACTCGGCGAGCAGTTGCAGGGCCACGTAGGGCATGAAGATCCGCTCGGTGCCCGCGGATTCCAGCCGGTCCAGGAGCACGGGCGCGTCCTGACGCCACTCGGGACGTACGAGCTGGAGGCTGCCACCTGTGCACAGTGTCCCGAAGATCTCCTGGAAGGAGACGTCGAACGCCAGCATCGAGAACTGCTGGGTGGCCGCGGGGGCGGTCAGACCGCCGGGGCCGGACTGCCACCTGATCAGGTCGCACAGGGTGCGGTCGTGGATCTGCACGCCCTTGGGGACGCCGGTGGAGCCGGAGGTGAACAGTGCGTACAGGGGGCGGGCGCCGTCGTGTGCCGGCGCGTCGACCGTGCGCCGGTCATACGTGTGCCCGCCGTACGAGGCACTCGTGCCGTCGCCGTTGTGTGGCGCCGGTTCCACCGGTGCGACCAGGTGGCGCACCACGCCGTCCGGGAGCAGGGTGTCCAGCGTCGGCGAGCCGTCCCGCGTGGCCAGGACGCACAGCGGGTCGATCTCTTCCAGGACGCGGCGCAGCACGTCGGCAGGGTAGGAGGGATCGAGGGGGACGGCGGTGACGTTCAGCCGTGCCAGTGCCAGCAGCGCCACCACGTGTTCGGCGGAGGGGTCCAGGTACAGGGCCGCCCGGCAGGGGCTGCCGTCGGCCGGGATCGGATAGCGGTCGGCCAGTTCCGTCGCGAGGGCCGCGGCACGGGCGTCGAGGGCCGCGTAGCTCAGGACGCCGCCGTCGGCCGTGACGACGGCGGGGGCGCCCGGAGCGCGGGCGACCTGCCGGCCGAAGCCTTCGGCGACCGTGGTGAAGCCGGGTTCCGGGGCGGGGCCGCGCCCGTGCTCCGGAAGGGACCGCCGGTACGGCACGACGAGGTCACGGGCGGTGGAGCGGCCACCGGCCGCGAGCGCGTCCACGCCCCGCCGGAACAGCTCCGCCATCGCCTCGACGGCCTCGCCGGCGAACCGGTCCGCGGCGTACTCCCACAGCACGTCGCAGCCGTCCGCGTGCTCGACCACGGAGACGGTCATCGGGCACTTGGCCTCCGGTGCCGCCCACCACAGGGGGCGCTGGGCGCAGCCGGGCAGCCGCAGCGCCCCGAAGTCGGTGTTCTCCAGGACGAACAGGAAGTCGAACGGTGTGCTGTCGCCGACGGCCTCCCAGCCGGTCAGGACGTCCGTGAGCGCCACGTCCTGACGTCCCAGTACCTCCCCTGTGACCGTCCTGGTGCGGGCGAGGTGGGAGCGCAGGTCCTCACCGGGCGCGACGGTCAGAGGCAGCAGCACGGTGTTCGCCATCATGCCCGCGCTGTTCTCGAACTCGCGCACGGGGCGGCCCGCGACCGGGGCGGCGATGCGCGGACGGACCAGGCCGGTCACGCCGTACAGGCACCAGGAGAACACGGTCAGCAGGACCTGGAACCGGGTCAGTCCGAACTCGGCGCACAGCTCGTCCACTTGGGCCAGCCGGGCGACGTCGAGCGACGTGTGCAGCAGGTGCGCCCGCGGTGCCGGACCCGTCTCCTGGGCGGGCAGCGGCTCCTGTGGGTCCTCCAAACCCTGGTAGAACGTGAGCAGTTCGTCGCGCTGCACCTGGTAGGCCGTGCTCGCGAACCGGTCGCTCTGCCAGACGGCGAAGTCCAGCGGGGTCGGAGCGGGTTCCTCGGGCCGGCCGCTTTCGGCGTAGGCGGCCGAGAGGTCCTGCAACAGGATGCTCAACGACCAGCCGTCCACGGCGATGTGGTGCAGGTGCAGCAGGAGCGTGCCGCCGCCGTCACGCGGCAGCCAGCAGGCTCGGAGCAGGCGGGGGACGGCGAGGTCGAAGGGTTCGGCGAAGAAGGCGTCGGCGAAGGCGTGCGCTTCCTGCTCGCTCCAGGACTGCCGGGGCTTCGGCTCGTGCCAGGGGTCGTACGGCTCGCCGACGGTCTGCTCCAGGCCGTCCGGCCCGAGACCGAAGCCCGTCCGCAGTGCCTCGTGACGTGCCACCAGGCTGCGCAGCGCCCCCCGCAGGGCAGTGGTGTCGACGGGTCCGTCCACCCGGAAGGCCTGGTTGACGGAGTAGGCCCGGGAGCCGGGGGCGCGGCGCTGCACCAGCCACAGCCGCTGTTGTTCGCTGGTGGCGGGCGCAGACCGGGCACCGGAGACCACCGGTGCCGGCAGGGTGCTCTCCTCGCCGGGAGCGACTGTGCTCAGGCACCGGGCGACGGCGGCCAGGTCGCCGTGGAGGACGGCCGCCTGCGTCAGCTCGCGGCCCCAGCGCTGTCGTACGGCGAAGCAGAACCGAAGCGCCTTCAGCGAGTCGCCGCCGCTGGCGATCCACCGGTCACCGGGCCCGAGACCGGTGGTGCCGAGTACCTCCTCGGCCAGCTCGACGACCCGGCGCTCCGTCTCCGTCATGGCCGGTCCGCCGGATGCGGAGGCGGCGGGCCGCCAGGGCCGGCCGGCCCGCCGCAACAGGGCGGCCTGATCGACCTTGCCGTTGGCGTTGAGCGGCAGCTCGGCCACGAGGTGGACCCGGTGGGGGCGCATGTAGGCGGGCAGGTGGGTCGCGAGGTGGCTGTCGAACTCCTCGTAGGACAGCGCCCGGCCGAGGACGACGAACGCCAGCAGTTCGTTGGGCCCCTCCTGGCCGGCGCGGCGCGTGCACACGTGGGCCCGCCGGACCGCGGGGTGGGTGAGAACGTGCAGTTCCACCTCGCCGGGCTCGATCCTGAAGCCACGGACCTTGACCTGGCGGTCGATTCGTCCGACGTACTCCACCAGACCCTGGTCATCGGCCCGTACGAGGTCACCGGTGCGGTAGTACCGCTCCTCGCCACCGTCGAGCCACGGCAGCCGTACGAAACGCCGCTCGGTCTCCTCGGGAAGGTTGCGGTATCCGACGGCGAGTCCGGCTCCGCTCAGCAGGAGTTCGCCGACCTCACCGGGCGCGGCGACCCGCTCCTGGCCCGGTACGACCAGGACCGCACCGCTCTGCGGCAGGGGCCGACCGATCGGCACCACGTCCCCGTCGAAGTCCCGCGGGATCGGATGGCACAGGGCGAAGGTGGTGGACTCCGTCGGCCCGTATATGTTGAACAGACGGGTGCCGCTGGCGGCGTTGTCCCGGTACCAGCGGCGTATCACCCGGGGGTTGAGCTGCTCACCGCCCACAAGGACCTCGCCGGCCGCGGCGAAGCAGTCCGGCACAGCCGTGACCACCGCGTTGAACAGCGCCGTGGTGATGAAGACGGTGTCCACGCGCCCGCGCCGCAGCGCCGCGGCGAGCCGCTCGGGAGTCTGTGCGTCCCCGTCGCTCAGGACCACGCAGCAGCCACCGGTCAGCAGGGGCACCCAGACTTCGAAACTCAGCGCGTCGAACGCCGGATTGGCCAGGCAGGCATAGCGCAGACCGGGCTCGACGCGGATGTAGCCCGGTTGTGCCAGTCGCCGGACTCCGGTGTCACGGACCTCGACTCCCTTGGGCTGCCCCGTCGTTCCGGAGGTGTAGAACAGGAAGGACACCTCGCCGGGGACGGATGGTTCCTCTACGGCTTCGGCGACGTCCGGAAGTTCGGGCACAAGGGTGTCCACGGTGAGGGCCTTCACGCCCTGCGGCAGCCCGGTGACGCTCTCGATCGTCTGATGCACCAGGGCGACCGCGGCGGAATCCCGGAGGATGAAGTGACGGCGTTCGGCAGGGCTCTGCGTGTCGAGGGGCACGACATGCGCTCCCAGCCGCAGAACGCCCAGCATCACGCAGAGCAGCCGCCACGACCGCGGCAGCGCCACCGCCACGGCCTGCCCCGCGGTGACGCCCCGGCGCCCCAGCTCCTGGGCGACGGCGGCGGCTGCCACGTTCAACGTCGCGTAGTCGAGCCTGACTTCGCCGTCGACGACCGCCTCGGCGTGTGGTGTGCGAAGAGCCCGGCGGTGAATCTCGAGGGCTATCCCGGTCGGGGCGCTCACGTCCTCGGCCACGTCGGTGGGGGACGTTTCGACGCGCGGTTTCATCGTGCCTCCGACGTACCTGAAGGTGTGGTGCGCTCCGTCTCGCCCTGGCCGGGGCCGGATGTCAGCCGGTGCAGTTCTGCGATGAGGACGGCGGCGACGCGGGGCAGTTCGTCGCTCTCCAACATGTCCCAGTGACCGCAGGCGACCGGCTCGACCACGAACTCACCGCTGACGCGATGCCGCCAGAACGCGCGCAGACGAGCGGCGGCACCCTCGACGTCCGCGTCTTCGTCCTCCACGGCCGTCGCCTGCATCAGTACGACACGGGCGGGTGATTCGGGTACGGCGTAGTCGCGCGCCGTCTCGCGATGGTGGTTGTAGACGTTCAGGTACCGGGCCACCTGGTCGTCGTCGATACCCGGGTACATGCCGTTGAAGCGCACCAGTTTCTCCCGGAACTCCGCCATGCCGACCGGCGCGATCACGGCGCGCCGCTCGTCGTCCCGGGCGCCGTGGGTGTCGAGGAGGACCACGCTCACCTTCCCGTGTCCGGCCGCCGTCAGGCGGCGGCCCATCTCGTACGCGATCAGACCGCCGTAGGAGAGCCCGCACAGCACCAGTGCCTCGTCGGCGCGGGGAACGACGAGCCGCAGATACTCCTCGGCCATCGCCTCGACACCGGGCAGGGTGGACTCGCCGGGATTGATGCCGGGCGCCTGAAGCCCCACCACGCCGACATCGTGGGGCAGTTCGGCGGCCAGTGGCAGATAGCAGAACGCGGTGCCGCCGGCGGGGTGCACACACACCACGCGCTGTCGGCCGCCGCCAGCACGCAGTTCGACCAGGCTGCCGAGTTCCGTGGACCGCGTGGCATCCCCGCCGCCCGCGCGCACCCGCTCGGCGAGCGCCTCGATGGTGGGGTGCAGCATGACGGCCCGGACGGGCAGGGCGACGCCGAGTTCCTCCTGGACGGCGGACGCCATCTTGATCGCCGATATCGAAGTGCCGCCCAGTTCGAAGAAGTTGTCACCGATGCCGATGTCCGGGTGCAGCAGCACCCCGCGCCAGATCCGGTACAGCGCCATCTCCACATGGTCGCGGGGCGCGGCCGTGTTGACCCGCCCCGCACGGGTTCCGGCCGCGGCGCGCAGCACCTCTGTCCGGTCCACCTTGCCGCTGCGGTTCAACGGAAGTCGCGGGAACTCGGCCACCACGGCGGGGATCATGTAGTCGGGCAGGCGGTCCTCGAGGGCCGCGCGCCACTCGTACGGCATCCGCGCGGCCTCGGCGTCACATCCCACGCCGGCGACGAGGTGAGGGCCACCGGGTGTGTCGCGATCGGCCAGGACGACGGCCTCCCGCACCCCGGGGACCGCCAGCAGTGCCGCCTCGACCTCGCCGGGTTCGATACGGAAGCCGCGCAGCTTGAGCTGGTCGTCGCGGCGGCCGACGTACTCGGCGTTGCCGTCCGGCAGCCAACGCGCCAGGTCGCCGGTGCGGTAGAGGCGTTCACCGGGGACGAAGGGGTCGGGCACGAAGAGTTCGTCGGTGAGGTCGGGGCGGTTCAGATATCCACGGGCCAGACTCGCTCCGCCGAGGTAGACCTCTGCGGGAACTCCCACGGGTACCGGGCGCATCCGGTCGTCGAGCAGGTACAGCCGCGTGCCACGCAGCGGCCGCCCGATGGGACACGACCGCTCGTACGGTTGCGGGTCGGTGTAGGCGGTGGAGTAGAGCGTGGCCTCGGTCGGTCCGTAGCCGAAGCAGATGCGCAGGCCGGGCATCAGCTCACGCATGCGGTGCAGGGTGCTCTCAGGCAGGGACTCCACTCCGGTGAGGAGCTGACGCAGGCTCGATCCGGCCAGGCGCACGGCCGGATCCTCGCCGATCCACAGGACGTAGGACGGGGGCAGAAAGGCCTGGGTGACCTTGCGTGCACGCATCCAGTCCAGCAATGCCCCTGGGTCCCCGCGGAGTTCGTCGGGAACCAGGTGGAGCACGGCGCCGGTGGTCAACGGGACGAGGAGTTCGTGCACCGACGCGTCGAAACCGATGCTCGACCAGGCCGAGGACGCCTCGCCGGGGGCATCCCCCATGAGCTCGCGCCAGTGATCGAGGAGATTGACGACGCTGCGGTGCGTCACCGCCACGCCCTTGGGCCGGCCGCTCGACCCCGAGGTGTAGATGACGTAGGCGAGCCGAGTCCGGTCCGTGTCGAGGGCCGGTGCCTCGTCGTGCGTCCCCTCTGCCTCGACCTTCGCCAGGTGTTCCCACGGCTGTCCGTCGTCGTCCGCGGTGTCCCCCTGGTCGGTCAGCACGAGGACCGCTGCGGCGTCGCTCACCATGGCGGTGAGCCGCTCCGGGGGCTGACCGGGGTCGAGGGGCAGGTAGGCGGCTCCGGACTTGAGGATCCCGAGCACCCCGACGACGAGTTCGGCCGTACGTCCGGCGTGCAGGCCCACCACACGGTCGGGACCGGCACCGCGCGCGATGAGCGCATGGGCGAGACGGTTGGCCCGGCGGTCGAGTGTCGCGTAGTCCAGCTCCGTGTCATCGGCCACTACCGCACACTGCGCGGGTCGTTCGCGGACCTGCGCGGCGAAGCGCTCCAGCACGCCCGGCGATGCCTGGTCGGTCACGGTGGGCCCTGTGCTGAAGGTGGCGAGGAGTGCCCGCTGCTCGTCCTCGTCGAGCAGCGTCAGGTCGGCGATCCCGGCGTCGGGTTGCTCGGTCATCAGACGGAGCACGCGGAGGAACTGACGTATGTACCGTTCGATCGTCGCCCGGTCGAAGAGCGCCACCGCGTAGTCGATCTCCCCGGTGAGGTGCCGGCCTTCGTCGGCCAGGGCCAGGACCGTGTCGAACTTCGCGGGTACGTGGGCGGCGTCATCCCGCAACTCGACCTTCAAACCGGGAAGTTCGAGTTCCTTCCGCATGGAGGGGACCCAGGCGAACATGGTCTGGAACAGGGCTGTGCAGGCGGGACTACGCGGTGGGTTGACCAGTTCGACGACTCGCTCGAAGGGGAGGTCGACGTGCCCCAGGGCGTCACGGATCCGCTGGTTCACCCGCTTCAGGACATCCTTGACACTGGGTGAGCCGGAGAGGTCCGCGCGCAGGGCGAGGGTGTTGACGAAGAAGCCGATCAGACCCTCGACGTCACCGCGTCGGCGGTTCGACGTGGGGGCGCCGACCACGATGTCGTCCTGCCCGGAGAGCAAGGACAGCAGCACGGACCAGCCGGTGAGGACGGTCGCGTAGAGGGAGACATCGTTGTCCGAGGCCAGCGCGCGCAGGGCCCGCGTCAGGTCCTCGTCGACGGTCACGGACAACCGGTCGCCGTGGAAGTCCTGTTGGGGTGGGCGGGGCCGATCGGTGGGTAGGGAGATCACGGCCGGGGTGTCGGCCAGTGCGGTGGTCCAGTAGTCGGCGTGCGAGACCGGCTCGTCTCCCGACATCCACTCCCACTGCCAGCGCGTGTAGTCGCTGTACTGCCATGTCAGTTCGGGCAGCGAGGCCTCCTGCCCCTGCTGAAGCGCGGAGTACACCTGGCCCAGCTCTCTCAGCAGCAGGGAGCGGGACCAGCCGTCGAAGACGATGTGATGCACCGCCAGTATCAGTACGTGGTGGTCCGGTTGGAGCGCCACCAGGCAGCCGCGCGCCATCGGTTCCTCGCCCAGGCGGAACGGGGTGCTCTCCACCTCCAGCCGTATTCGCGTGAACCGTTCGGCCGCGTCCGGCAGTCCCGTCAGATCCTCGAAGGCCACCGGGAACGACGTGTCCGGCGGATCGACGACTTGAAGCGCCGAACCCTCTGAGGGGACCAGCCGGGTGCGCAGGGCCTCGTGCCGGGCCGCGAGCAGATGAATCGCCTCGATGAGCAGGTCCCGGTCCAGCGGTCCCCGGATATCGAAGGGCATCGGCTCGTTGTAGGCGGCGCTGGCGTCTCCGTCCATGCGCGCCATGACCCACAGACGTTCCTGCGCCAGTGACAAAGGCGCGGATTTTCTCTCTTCGCCGGAATGATTACTGACTGCGATTCGGGGTAAAGACACGGATTACCCTTCACGAGAAGAGAACGCGGCGGAAATCGGTTCCGACGTTCCCGGAGCCGTCAGGCTGACGTCCGGAATGTGTGCGTTGTAATCAAAGTGCGCCCTGAAGGCAATGCCTACGGGTCCAGGTCCTTCGGCGGGGACCCAGCCGGGAGAATCAGCTGAACAGCCTGGTTCAGGCTCTGGCCGCGCTGCTGGGCGAACAGCGCGGAGGCCGTGCTGTTCCAGATTTCGGACCGGACTTTCACGGACTCGGCGGCGCCTCGCGCCGGCTTCTGGGAATCGCCATCTGCCTGCCCGGGCTCCATGGAATTGCGCGAGGTGCACGCGGAGTAGCGATTGCGGACGCTCCTGTTTATTCGGCCGCCCGTGCGGTGGCTCATTTCCGTCGATGCTAAGTGCGCTCCGATTGGATGGTCAACCGTGACCAACGCCACACCCATTCGGTGGCGGAATGCTGTTTGCGTTCGGCGTGCGACATCAAGGGCTTTGCCTGAAGATAGCGGACCACATGAGGCCAATGGTTCACTTCGGTCGTGCCGCGCCCTCCTCGTCGGGGACGGCGTATCCAGAGACAGAAGGCCATCGCAAGGTCATCACCACGGAGTCGTCCTCGGCGAACCAGGAGTGATCCACTCTGTCGGCGACGGCTGAGAAGTGGACCAGCGGGAGAGGGGGACGCTTGAGTTCTGACGCTTGTCGCGACATTTCTTGATCGTTAGGGAGTGTTGATGGCGAGGCGAGGACGCAAGCGCGGGCTGGCCTCGACCAGTCAGCTTGCTGACGGCCTCTTTGTGGTGGGTGTTGGTGGGGATTCTCGAGGTCTGGGCAGGTTGAGCGCCCGGCTGTCGCGTCGGGCATGCGCCGGGTTCCACGGCTCCGGTGGGCTGGTGCTGCCCGCAGGGATGGGAACGTACTGGTCGGCTGGGGTTCGGGAGGGCGTGAAGCCGGTCCAGGGCATGGGGGACCACGTCGGGCCGAAGGCCATGCTTGGCGAGGCGGAGGCGGTGGCGACCAGTGGTGAGGAGCAGGCCTCCGGCCCGCCCCTCCCCGGCGCGGCCAGTCGAACGGGGTGGCCCGCAGGGTCACGGAGGGCACGGCGATGCTGGGGAACAGATGATGCAGCAGTGCGAATGAGCGGGGCTGCGGTGGAGAACAGTCCAAGCCGCAGTCGCCGAGGTTGCTGCGGTGGGCAGGACAAAGGCGCCGTCGCGGGGTGCGGGACGACGCCGTCGACGGGTCGAGCGTCGATCAGTGGGGCAGCCGGCGGTCGGCGCTGAAGGTGTCGTAGACCGACCGGCGAGGGCGCTGTCGGTGCCCTCGCCGGTCGTGCGTCACGTTCCCGCGACGCTGTCATGCTCGCCGGCGCTGGTCCGTCACAGGTCGACGTGGCCGGGCACCCGGTCCGGGGGAAGTCCGGTGCCCCGCTCGCAGGAGGGAAGGACGTGTTCGCGGCCGGTGACCGTGGTGGCGGCCTCGTCGGCGGCGGTGATCGCCTTGTGGGCAGTCGTCGGCGTTGTTCGTAATGACCCCTACGTCACTCGCCGGCACGGCCCTCACACGCCTTCTGGTGCGGTGGCCGCGATGGGTGCGGTGAGGTCCTTGTCCTCGGATTCGTCGGGGTCCTCGGGGAGTTCGTCGACGTCGACGCCGCGGACCTGGGCCAGTTCGTGTTTGAGGGTGGCGAGTTCGGTGCCGCCGGCCATGTGGTGGGTGAG
>NZ_JBICUZ010000008.1:0-165111 GCF_043198675.1 Streptomyces sp. NPDC048734
AGACTCTCTCAGGCTTTCCTCCGGGCGCTTCCCTTCGGTCCTGCGCTTCCGACTCTACCAGACCGTTTCCCGGCCCGATTTCCTCGGCGCTTTCCGGGCTCCCGCTTTTGTTTCGCGGTTTCCTTTCCGGCGGTTCCGACTTTATCAGAAGTTCCGGGCCGGTCTGACCGGCCACTTATTTCCGATGCATTCGGGGTGCTTCTACGGAATCCAGTTCCGAGAGGCTCTATAGATACTAACCTTGCCGCCGACCGGTTCAGTCCAGTCCAGGCAACTGTTCGAATCTACCTCCCCACACGACCTGTGTCAACAGGTTTTGCGGGGCGAAGAGGAGACTAGCAGTTCATCCGCCGTACATGCACATCAGGCGGCGGTCGGCACCGTGGCGCTGCGTTCGGCTGCTTCGAGGTCGCCCGTGTCGCCGGCTCGGGCCGCCCTGCCGCCCAGGACGTAGACGTAGGCGAGGAAGACCAGCTCGGCAGTGATGCCGATGGTGATGCGGGACCAGGTGGGCAGGTCCGACGGGGTGACGAAACCTTCGATGGCACCGGAGACGAAGAGGACCAGGGCCAGGCCGATCGCCATGCCGAGGGCGGCCCGGCCCTCCTCTGCCAGAGCCGTGCGGCGAGGGCGGGAGCCGGGATCGATGACGCTCCAGCCGAGCCGGAGGCCGGTCCCCGCGGCTACGAAGACCGCGGTCAGTTCGAGCAGGCCGTGTGGGAGGACCAGGCCGAGGAAGGTGTCGAGTCGGCCCGCCGAGGACATCAGTCCGATGCCGACACCGAGGTTGAGCATGTTCTGGAAGAGGATCCAGAGGACCGGGAGACCGAGGAAGACCCCCAGGACCAGGCACATCGCGGCGGCCTGGGCGTTGTTCGTCCACACCTGGGCGGCGAAGGACGCTGCGGGGTGGCTGGAGTAGTAGGTCTCGTACTGACCGCCGGGGCGAGTGAGCGCACGGAGTTCGTCCGGGGCCGCGATGGAGGACTGGACTTCCGGGTGGGTGCCGATCCACCAGCCCAGGAGCGCCGCGAGTGCCGTGGAGGCCAGGGCGGTGGGGACCCACCAGTGGCGGGATCGGTAGACCGCCGCCGGGAAGCTCCGGGTGAGGAAGCGGGTGACGTCACGCCAGGAGGCTTTACGGGTGCCCGTGACGACACTGCGCGCGCGTGCCACCAGTTGGCTCAGTCGGCCGGTGAGCTGCGGGTCAGGTGCGCTGGACCGGATGAGGGAGAGGTGCGTGGCGGTGCGCTGGTAGAGGGTGACGAGTTCGTCGGCCTCGGTGCCCGTGAGGTTGCGGCGGCGCAGCAGGGCGTCGAGGCGGTCCCATTCGGCTCGGTGGGCGGAGACGAAGACGTCGAGGTCCATCGGGGTGCCTGCTCCTCGGCTGCTCGTCGGCGGACCGGTCGGGGTCAGCTTGTCGTACTGCGGCGCGATGCGCTCTCAGCTTGGCAGACTGGCCGGTGTCGCGGCAGGTCAGGGAAGGGGCGCGGGCATGAGCGAGCTGGTGACGGGTGAGGCGGTGGCGTTGGAGCTGCAGCCTGCCAGGCTGCCCAGCAGGGCGCTGGCCGTGTCGCTGGATCTGACCGTGGCTCTGGTGGCCTATGCGGCGGTGAGTGTCGCGTTGCTGGTGGCGACGGCGTCCCTGGACGAGGCGGCGCGCACGGCGGTGTCGATCGCCACGTTCCTGCTGGTGCTGGTGGGGGGTCCGATAGCGGTGGAGACCCTCAGCCATGGGCGGTCCCTCGGGAAGGCGGCCTGTGGGCTGCGGGTGGTGCGGGACGACGGGGGGCCGATCCGGTTCCGGCACGCGCTGGTACGGGGTGCGCTCGGGGTGGTGGAGATTCTGCTGACGGCCGGGGTGGTGGCGTGCGTCGCCTCGCTGGTGTCGGCGCGGGGGCGTCGGCTGGGTGATGTGTTCGCGGGAACGCTTGTGGTGCGGGAGCGGGTGCCCGCGGCGCGGGTGGGTTTCGTTCCGCCTCCTCCGCCGTGGCTGGCCGGGAGGTTCTCGGGGCTCGATCTGTCGGCGGTGCCGGACGGGCTGTGGTTGGCGGCCCGGCAGTACCTGGGGCGGATGAACCAGTTGGATCCGCAGGTGGGGTGGGCGATGGCGGAGCGTCTGGCCGGTGATCTCGCGGAGCGTACGGGGGCCGCGGTGCCGCCGGGGGTGGCGCCGGCCGCGTATGTGGCCGCGGTGGTGCAGGAGCGGCAGGTGCGGGAGGCGCGGCGGGCGTTCGGCGGAGGGCCGGTGGCGGGGCAGGGCTCGGCGGCCTGGGCCGGGCCGTCGGGCGCGCCGGTCCCGGGTCCGCCGGTCGTGCAAGGGGGTGTCGGGGCGGGTCGGGCGCCGGCTGCGGCGCCGGAGAGCGCTTCTCCGGTGGAGCCGCCGTCGGGTGAGCGGTCCGGCCCCGGGTTCGTCCCGCCCGCGTAGCCGTCGCCGGGGTGGGCTCAGTCGAAGGCCGACGGGGGCGACTCGAGGTCTTCCAGCTCGATGCCGGGCGCCGCGAGGACGACGTCCCCGGTGATGTGCACGCTGTGCTGTTCACCGGTGTCCAGGGCTGTGACCTGGTATTCGTCAACGGTCAGGGGCCCGTTGTCAGTGGTGTGTGCTTCTCTTCTCACCAAGGCCCAGGACTGGTCCACGGTGCGCGGGGCGAGGACCGGGTCGGTGAAGGCGACGAGGCGTACGCGGGTCGCGGACGCGGAGGGGGTGAGGCGCAGCAGGCGGGTGGTGGCGACGAGAAACGCGGGGGAGGTGCCGGTGAAGGCGTGGGCGGGGACGTTGCCTTCCGTGGCGTGGGTGCCGTTGGGGTCGGTTCGGACCCAGGTGACGCCGTCGAGGGCCGCGCCGCGTACCTGCCAGTCGCTCGCGTGGAGTTCGAGGCGGAGAGGGCGTCCGAGGGCGTCGAGCGTGAGGTCGACGGAGCCGTGGTGGTCGCCGGTGGGGGTGGTCAGCCGGGAGACATAGCGCCAGCCGGAGGGACCGGGGGCGCATTGGAAGTGTTCGTGTGCGAGGGGGGTGTGATCGTGCGGATCGTGGAGCGAATAGCGGCCGCGGGGCATGGGGGTCCTGGGGTGTGACGGTCTGGTCCGGTCACCTCGGCGTGCCGGGCCGGTGCGGGTGACGGCCGGTCCGGCCGGAGGCCGACGGGGCAGGCCCCCGACACGGGGGTGCGGGGGCCTGCCTCGGAGGACCTGGTGCTGAGGAGTGCGTTCGTGCGCGGACGTGCTCCTCAGCGGCCGGGTGGACTCAGTAGCGGTAGTGGTCCGACTTGTACGGGCCGTCGACGTCGACGCCGATGTACGAGGCCTGCTCGGGGCGGAGGGTCGTGAGCTTCACGCCGAGTGCGTCCAGGTGGAGGCGGGCGACCTTCTCGTCGAGGTGCTTGGGCAGGGTGTAGACGCCGGTCGGGTAGTCGCCGGGCTTGGTGAACAGCTCGATCTGGGCCAGGGTCTGGTCCGCGAAGGAGTTGGACATCACGAACGACGGGTGGCCGGTGGCGTTGCCCAGGTTCAGCAGGCGGCCCTCGGACAGCACGATGATCTTCTTGCCGTCGGGGAAGGTCCAGGTGTGGACCTGCGGCTTGATCTCGTCCTTGACGATGCCGGGGACCTTGGCGAGGCCGGCCATGTCGATCTCGTTGTCGAAGTGGCCGATGTTCCCGACGATGGCCTGGTGCTTCATCTTGGCCATGTCCGAGGCCATGATGATGTCCTTGTTGCCGGTCGTGGTGATGAAGATGTCGGCCTTGTCGACGACCTCGTCGAGGGTCGTGACCTGGTAGCCGTCCATCGCCGCCTGCAGCGCGCAGATCGGGTCGATCTCGGTGACGATGACGCGGGCGCCCTGGCCGCGCAGCGACTCCGCGCAGCCCTTGCCGACGTCGCCGTAGCCGAAGACGACGGCTGTCTTGCCGCCGATCAGGACGTCGGTGGCGCGGTTGATGCCGTCGATCAGCGAGTGACGGCAGCCGTACTTGTTGTCGAACTTCGACTTGGTGACCGCGTCGTTGACGTTGATCGCGGGGAACAGCAGGACGCCGTCGCGCTGCATCTCGTACAGGCGGTGGACGCCGGTGGTGGTCTCCTCGGTCACACCGCGGATCTCGGAGGCCAGCTGCGTCCACTTCTGGGAGCCGTCGGTGATGGTGCGGTTGAGGAGCTCGAGGATGACGCGGTGCTCGTCGTTCTCGGCGGTGTCGACCGAGGGGACCTTGCCGTCCTTCTCGTACTCGACGCCCTTGTGGACCAGCAGGGTGGCGTCACCGCCGTCGTCCAGGATCATGTTCGGGCCGCCGGTGGGGCTGTCCGGCCAGGTCAGCGCCTGCTCGGTGCACCACCAGTACTCCTCCAGCGTCTCGCCCTTCCAGGCGAAGACCGGAACGCCCTGCGGGTTGTCGGGCGTGCCGTCGGGGCCGACGGCGATGGCGGCGGCCGCGTGGTCCTGGGTGGAGAAGATGTTGCAGGAGGCCCAGCGGACCTGGGCGCCGAGCGCGACCAGGGTCTCGATGAGGACGGCGGTCTGCACCGTCATGTGCAGGGAGCCGGTGACGCGGGCGCCGGCGAGGGGCTGGGCCTCGGCGTACTCCCTGCGGATCGACATCAGGCCGGGCATCTCGTGCTCGGCGAGGGTGATCTCCTTGCGGCCGAACTCGGCCAGGGAGAGATCGGCGACCTTGAAGTCCTGCCGGTTGTCGACAGTGGTCATGTGGAGCTGCTCCTCGGGTTGGGGAGAGGTCTGGGTACGGCTGGTCTGCGCGGCGAGCGGACACAGGGGTGCCCCGTGGGGACACAGGCATGCCCGCGTGCGCGCAGCGCAGTCCGTCGGAGGCCCTCTCTCCCTCGGACGGTCCGTGTGCGACCGCCCGACCGCCATCAGCAGCGACGTCTGGCTCCGTTCCAAGCTACACCGGACGCGGCGGGCGGCCCCAGTCCGTCGGCGAACAGATCACGCCGATGTGACCGGCCTGGTCCGGGAAAGGCGGCGGGGCCCGCCGGTGGTCGGCGGGCCCCGTCGGGCGGTCCGGGCAGGTGGTCGGCCGGAAGGGGGGGCGGGGTCAGTGGTCGGCCGGGGGGTGGGCCGGGCCGCCCGGGGTGGCCTCGGGGTCGGGGCCCTTGGCGGCCTCGGTCTCGTTGTAGATGTCGGGCTCGAGGTAGATGACGCGGGCGATCGGGACGGCCTGGCGGATGCGGGACTCGGCGGCGTCGATGGCGTCGGCGATCTCCGTGGCGGTGCCGTCGTGCCGTACGGCGATCTTGGCCGCGACGAGGAGTTCCTCGGGGCCGAGGTGGAGCGTGCGCATGTGGATGATGCCGGTGACGGTCGCTCCGTCGACGACCGAGGCCTCGATCTTCTGGACGTCCTCGACGCCGGCCGCCTCGCCGAGCAGCAGGGACTTGGTCTCGGCGGCCAGGACGAGCGCGATGAGGATGAGCAGTACGCCGATGCAGAGGGTGCCGATGCCGTCCCAGACGCCGTCGCCGGTGGCCAGGGCGATGCCGACGCCGCCGAGGGCGAGGATGAGGCCGACGAGGGCGCCGAGGTCCTCCAGGAGGACGACGGGCAGTTCGGGTGCCTTGGCGTGGCGGACGAACTCCTTCCAGGACTTCTTGCCGCGCAGGGTGTTGGACTCCTTGATGGCCGTCCGGAAGGAGAAGGACTCGGCGATGATCGCGAAGACGAGGACGCCGACCGGCCAGTACCAGTGCTCGATCTCGTGCGGGTGCTTGATCTTCTCGTAGCCCTCGTAGATGGCGAACATGCCACCGACCGAGAACAGGACGATGGAGACGAGGAAGGCGTAGATGTAGCGCTCGCGGCCGTAGCCGAAGGGGTGTTGCGGGGTGGCCTCGCGCTGCGCCTTCTTGCCTCCGACGAGGAGGAGGGCCTGGTTGCCGGAGTCGGCGAGCGAGTGCACGGACTCGGCGAGCATCGACGACGAGCCGCTGAAGAGGAACGCCACGAACTTCGATACCGCGATCGCGAGGTTGGCGGCGAGTGCCGCAACGATCGCTTTGGTGCCGCCTGACGCGCTCATGTGGTCGCGTGGTCCCTTCGTCCTCGGGTCGTTCTCGGGGTCGTCCCGGGGCGGGTTCGGATGCCGCCCCTGGGTCGCCTCGTGCGGGTGCCGGCCGGGCTGTACGCCGTCTTCGGCTTTGCCCGACCTTTGCGGTGGGTCATTGTTGCAGTCCGGCCCGTCGTGCGTGTGCCCGGACGGGCGGGTGGGATGCGTCAGGCGATCACGGTGGCCCTGAAGACGGTGCCGGTTCCGGACACTTCGGCTGTTTCGCCCGCGGGGACGAAGACGGACCGACCGGGTGTCAGGTCGTGCTCGCCCGCCCGTACGGTGCCGGCCGTGCAGAGCAGGATCTGCGGGGTCGTCAGGGTGAGGTCGTGCGGGGCGGCGCCCTCGGGGAGGACGTAGCGGGAGAGGCGGAACTCGTCGATGGGGGTCTCGTAGACCTCCTCGCCGTCGGGGGCGGCCTCGGGGCGCAGGACGCCGGGATCACCGGACTCGAAGCGGACGACGCGCAGGAGTTCGGGGACGTCGACGTGCTTGGGGGTGAGGCCGCAGCGCAGGACGTTGTCGGAGTTGGCCATGATCTCGACGCCGAGGCCGTTGAGGTAGGCGTGCGGGATGCCTGCGCCGAGGAAGAGGGCCTCGCCCGGCTGGAGGCGGACGTGGTTGAGGAGCATCGCCGCGATGACGCCGGGGTCGCCGGGGTAGTGGTGGGCGAGGCCGGCGTAGGGGGCGTGGTCGCCGCCGAGCCGGTCGCAGGCAATGGTCGCGGCCGCGACCGTGCGGGCCATCTCGTCCGGGTCCGCGGTGAGGATCGCCGTCAGGACCTCGCGCAGGGCCGCCTCCTCGGGCTGGGCGTGCAGCAGGTCGACGTACGGCTTGAGGGAGTCGACGCCGAGGGCGTCGAGGAGGTCGGCGGCGCGGGCCGGGTCGCGGAAGCCGCAGAGGCCGTCGAACTCGGTCAGGGCGCAGATGAGTTCGGGTTTGTGGTTGGCGTCCTTGTAGTTGCGGTGCGGGGCGTCGGCGGGGATGCCGCGGCGTTCCTCGTCGGCGTGGCCCTCCTGGGCCTGGGTCAGATCGGGGTGGACCTGGAGGGAGAGGGGGGCGCCGGCGGCGAGGAGCTTGAGGAGGAAGGGGAGGCGGGGGCCGAACTTGGCGACGGTCTTCTCGCCCAGCTCCCGCTCGGGGGCGGCCTCGATGACCTCTCCGAGGGCGCCCCGGCCGGTGCGGGAGGGGGCGCCGGGGTGGGCGCCCATCCACATCTCGGCCTGGGGTTCGCCGGTGGGTTCGACGCCGAGCAGGTGCGGGATGGCGGTGGGGGAACCCCAGGCGTAGGGGCGGATGGTGTTGTCGAGGCGGTCCATGCGGGTGTCTGCCTGCCTGTTCTGTCTGTCCTGCGGTCGGGCGGGCGGCGGTCGGCTGCCGTTGCCGGCGGGCGGCCACCGGCCACCGGCGGTCATTGTCGGCCGTCAGGTGTGCGGCGGCCGGCCGGCTGCCTGCTGCTGTCCGGGGCGACGGTCCGTGCCGGCTTTCGGGGGCCGGGCGGACAGTCGTCGTCAGATCAGGCTCCCGAAGCGAGCGCCAGGTAAACGGCGGCGAAATCCGTCATGGCGATCAGTTCGGAGAGGGCGACGAGTTCGTCGCCGGCCTCCGGTTCCAGCTCGCTCATCGGTGTGTCGTGGCTGAGGGCCAGCTCGCGGGCGGCAGGGGCGGCGGTGAGGCCGCCGATCGGGCGGTCGCGCAGCAGCACCACGCGCGCGTGCAGGGCGGGCGCTTCCTCGACGCGGTCGCGGAAGAAGTCGTCCGGATCGGCGCCGGCGGCGAGCGGGCCGGCGAGCAGGGCGTTGTGCGCGGCGAGGGCCTCGGGGAGTTCGGCCACGAGGGAGGGGCGGCCGGCGAGTTCGGCGAGGGCGGCGGCGAAGCGGCGGCCCGCCGGACCGGCCGAGGTGCCCTCCGTCCAGATCACGGGGAGGGAGTCGGCGAGTTCGGCGGCCAGGGTCTTCGCGGGGTTGCTGTAGGTCGCGACGGCCGGGCCGCAGCGTTCGGCGACGTGGTCGAGGCGGTCGGCGACCTTCTCGAGTTCCTCGGGCGTAGCGGAGATCAGGGCGATGCGGTCCAGGAGCGCGAGCAGGGGGGTCAGGAGCGCCCACAGGACCCCCGGGGCGGAGGCCGCGACGGGGGGTTGCTCGTCCTGCTCGTACGGGGCGGTCGCCATCGGGACGAACAGGCCGTGCGCCGCGTCGGCGGCCTCGGCGAGCGGGGAGCCGGCGGGGGCCACGGCGACGACGGTGCAGCCGCGGCGGTACGCCTGCTCGGCGAGGAGGGAGAGGCCGGGCTCGGTGCCGTCGGGGGTGGTGATGAGGAGGAGGTCCACGGAGCCGGCCCAGCCGGGGAGTTCCCAGCGGAGGGCGCCCGCGGCGGGGGCCACGCCGGCGGGGGCGAGGCGGGTGACCGGGCAGGCGGCGCCGGCGAGTGTGCCGAGGAGGTCGGCGACGCAGGTGGCGGCGGCGCCGGGGCCCGCGAGGAGGATCGCGCGCGGGCGGCCGTCCGGTTCGAGCCGCTGCACGCCTGCCTCGGTGGCGTGCCGGACGGCGGTGCGGACGCGGGCGCCGGCCTCGGCCGCTCCCCGCAGGAGGGCGCGGTGGTCCGCCTCGGCCAGGGCCTCCGGCGTGTCGAGCAGCGATTCGTCGAGCATGGCGTCAGGTCTCCGATCGCCTGTGGTCGTCGGTGTGCGGGGCGCTGCGCGGGCGAGCGGTGCGGGTCGTCTTGCGTGCGGTCGCTCGCGTGCGTGTGGCCCAGCGTGCGGGTCGCGTCGTGTGCGCGTATCCCAGCGTGCGCGTGACCTCGTGTGAGCGTGGCCTCGCGTGCGCATCGTCTGGCGTGCGCATCGCGTGCGGGTCGCCTCGCGTGCGGGTCGCCTCGCGTGCGGTCGGCTTCGGCCCGTACGGCGGGCCGGGCACCGTTACGCGGGGCGGCGGGCCTCGTCGATGAGGAGGACGGGGATGCCGTCGCGGATCGGGTACGCCAGGCCGCAGTCCTGGCCTGTGCAGATCAGCTCGGTGTCCTGCTCCTTGAGGGGGGCGTGGCAGGCGGGGCAGGCGAGGATCTCCAGGAGGCCGGCTTCGAGCGGCATGGGGTGTCCTTTCGGAGTGGGTCCGGGGTGGATGTGGCTGGTGGGTCCGGGGTGGATGTGCCTGGTCAGGGTACCGCTGGTGGGGGTGGGGTGTGGGGTGGTCCGGTGCGGGGTTTGTCGCCCCCGCCGCCCCTTCCCGTCCCGTCCTGAAGGGGCTCTGCCCCTTCAGCGCCCCGCCAGGGGGATCCACCCCCTGGACCCCCGATCGGTCTGGACGGCCTCGTTCTCGAGCTCCCCCGGAGGGGATGCCCCGGACGGGTTGAAAGCACCCGGCGTCGACCAGCACGCACCCGTCCAAGAACCGCCCGCCGCGGACCGGCTCGGTGAAGGTGACCTCCAGGGCGCCGTCGACGAGTTCGGCCCTCACCTCGGTCTCGCCGCCGTGCGCGCCACCGGCGTCGACCAGCTCGGCCTCGTGCACACGCCACCGGCATCAACCGGCGCGCCCGTACGCGACCCACCGGCATCAACCGGCTCGGCCCCGTACGCGACCCGCCGACATCAACCGGCTCAGCCCCGTACGCGACCCGCCGACATCAACCGGCTCAGCCCCGTACGCGACCCGCCGACATCAACCGGCTCAGCCCCGTGCACACGCCACCGGTGTCGGCCAGCGTGCCGCGTCCGTGAACCGTCGGCGCGGCGATCTCGTGTCTCAGCCTCTGATGAGCGCCAGGACCTCGTCCCTGATCTTCCTCATCGTCGCCTCGTCGCGGGCCTCCGCGTTGAGGCGGAGGAGGGGTTCGGTGTTGGAGGGCCGGACGTTGAACCACCAGTCGGGGGTGGTGACCGTGAGGCCGTCCAGCTCGTCGAGGGTGGTGTCGGGGCGGGCGCCGTAGGTGGACCTGATCGCGGCGATGCGGGCCTTCTGGTCGTCGACCGTGGAGTTGATCTCGCCGGAGCCGGCATAGCGGTCGTACTGGGCGACGAGGGCGGACAGGGGGGTGTCCTGGCCGCCGAGGGCCGCGAGGACGTGGAGGGCGGCCAGCATGCCGGTGTCGGCGTTCCAGAAGTCCTTGAAGTAGTAGTGGGCGGAGTGCTCGCCGCCGAAGATCGCGCCGGTGCGGGCCATCTCCGCCTTGATGAAGGAGTGGCCGACGCGGGTGCGGACGGGGGTGCCGCCGTTCTCCCTGACGACCTCGGGGACGGTCCACGAGGTGATCAGGTTGTGGATGACGGTGCCCTTGCCGCCGTACCGGGCGAGTTCGCGGGCGGCCACGAGGGCGGTGATCGCGGACGGGGAGACCGGGTCGCCCTGTTCGTCGATCACGAAGCAGCGGTCGGCGTCACCGTCGAAGGCGATGCCGAGGTCGGCGCCCTCCTCGCGCACCCGCTTCTGGAGGTCGACGAGGTTGGCGGGGTCGAGGGGGTTGGCCTCGTGGTGGGGGAAGGTGCCGTCCAGTTCGAAGTACAGGGGGACGACGGTCAGGGGCAGGCCTTCGAGGACGGTGGGGACGGTGTGGCCGCCCATGCCGTTGCCCGCGTCGACGACGACCTTCAGGGGGCGGATGGAGGTGACGTCGACGAGGGAGCGGAGGTGGGCCGCGTAGTCGTCCAGCGTGTCCGCCCGTGTGATGGTGCCGGGCCGCGCGGCCGGTTCGGGGCCGGTCGTCTCGGACCAGGTCTGCACCAGTTCGCGGATCTGTGTCAGGCCGGTGTCCTGGCCGACCGGGGCGGCGCCGGCACGGCACAGCTTGATGCCGTTGTACTGCGCCGGGTTGTGCGAGGCGGTGAACATGGCGCCCGGCAGGTCCAGCGCGCCCGAGGCGTAGTACAGCTGGTCCGTGGAGCACAGGCCGATCTCGGTCACGTGCACGCCGCGTGCGGCCGCGCCACGGGCGAACGCGGCGGACAGGCCGGGGGACGAGGGGCGCATGTCGTGGCCGACGACGATCGCCTCGGCCTCGGTCACCTGGGCGAAGGCCGCCCCGAACAGTTCGGCCAGCGACTCGTCCCACTGATCCGGGACCACCCCGCGTACGTCGTACGCCTTCACGATCTGCGACAGATCAGCAGCCACGGCCAAACCTTCCTGAAAGTCTCGTCAGTCACCACAAACTACCCGGCGCGACCGACAGGCCGTCGCGGGTCCGCCGGCTCCGGCCCGCAGACGTGACGCGCGCCGTCACCTCAGGTCGGAGCCACGGGGAAGGGAAGCTTTCGATCCGGTTCCGTCCGCCGCGACGGCAGGGCCGTGGCCGTGCGTCGGCCGGACGGCACAGAGCGGGCGGGTCAGTTGTCCGGCGAGCGCAGCACCCGCAGGTGGCCGCGGCGGGCGACCTCCATCGGGTCCGCCCCGCGGCTCGCGCCGCCGGCGCCGGCCACGCGTCCCTGTGGGCGGGCCGCCTCACGGACGGCGTTGGCGAGCGCTTCGAGGTCGTCGCCGCTGGGACGGGTGGGAGCCGAACCGTCGAGGAGCCGGACGACCTCCCAGCCGCGCGGGGCGGTGAGGCGCTCGGAGTGCTCGGCGCACAGGTCGTAGCAGTGGGGTTCGGCGTAGGTGGCGAGCGGGCCGAGGACCGCGGTCGAGTCGGCGTAGACGTACGTCAGCGTCGCGACGGCGGGTCGGCCGCAGGCGGTTCGCGAACAGCGACGTACAGGGCTCACGATGTTGGACGGTACCGCACTCTTGAGCGGGCCGCGACGACTCTCCACCAGGTCACTCCACCGTGTCGGGTTGTGAAACGCCCCACAGACGACTCCAGTCATACCCCGCTGACCTGCGCGAACACCAGTCCTGAGGGTGAGGAAGGTGTCCAGGCCCGGTCGCCGGAGCGGACAAACACCGTCATTTGCCGCGAGTTCGACGGTCTCGGAGAGATACGGAATCGAGCCGGACCTTGGCCGGAACGGCCGTCCCGGGACATGCGGAGCGAGCGGCCGGACGGTGGCCGGGTTGCCGCGTGGAGCCGGGCGGCCGGTGGCGGCGGGGACTACTCTGCGGTGGTGATGGACAGCCCCGTACCGCCTCGTGCCGCAGCCCCCGGCCCTCGTCGTCGTGATCGCCACGGAAGAGGGATGCGCGGGCCGATCGCGCCCCCTCAGGTACCGCTGGCGGCGAGCCGCGGCGAGGTGTTCGCGGATCTGGTGCAGGACTCGGTGGACCGGCTGGAGCGGCGGTGGCCGCAGCTCGCCGACATCGACTTCGTGGTGCTCGAGGTGCCGCGGCTGGACGGTTCCGGGGAGCCGTGGAACGACGAGGCGGTTCCGCTGGGCGGCACGGTCTCCGCGCGGGACGGCCGCCGCGCGCGGGTGGTCGTCTACCGGCGGCCCGTCGAGATCCGCACCAAGGGGCGGGAGGAGCGGGCCGCGCTGGTGCACGAGATCGTCGTGGAACAGGTGGCGGAGTTGCTGGGGCTGACTCCGGAGACGGTCGATCCCCGCTACGACGAGGACTGAGCGCGCGGGCGGCCGCGCGCTCAGTCCTCGCCGTACTCACTTCTGCAGCACCGTCATGTCCTCGTCGGCTTCCGGTACCGCCACGGTGCCCCGGTCGTCCGGCAGGGTCTGGACGGTGAAGCCGGGGATGCCGCTCTCCGTCGCCGTCAGGGTGCGGGCGGCGTAGACGGGTGCGGCGGTGAGGTTCTCCACGGTCAGGGCGTAGGTGCCCTTGAGGCCCGCGGGGACCGGGAGCGGGACGTCCTGGGTGGTGCCCTGCTTGATCGTGTACGTCTTGGAGACCGCGGTGCCTCCGCCGGTGCCCGCCGACGCGGTGACCTCGACCTTGGCGGTGGCGGTGGGCGCGGTCAGGGAGAGCGTGGCGTCCTTGGCTCCGTTGCCGGCGACGGACGCGCGCGTGCCGACCGGGCCGGTGGCGGGGATGAACGCCGACTCCTGCTTGTCGCCCTTGCCGCGCACGACCCGGACGGCCGCGACGACCGGCGCCGACCCGTCGGTGGGTGTCAGGACCAGCGAGCCGGCCTCCCCGCGCGTGACGTCACCCAGGTCGAGGGCGGTCGTCATGCCTCCCTTGACGTGCATCGTCTCCTGGCCGGCGGGGGTGATCAGGCCGGTGGGGGAGGCGAGTTGCACCTTGAGGTCGGCGTCGGCGTTGCCCGGCGCGAAGGCGACGAGGCGGACCGCCGTGGCGTCCTTGGGGATGCCGGGGACGACCAGGGTGCCCGCGGGGTCGGTGGACGCGGCCAGCCAGTCGCCGCCGAGCTTGTCGTCCAGGGCCTGTACGGCGGCGCCGACGCGGCCGCTGCGGACGTTCACGTGGACGGTCAGGTCGTCCTGCTTCTCGCCGGTGAGGGTGGACAGCAGGATGGGCTTGCTGGAGTGCGCCGGGATCGTCAGACCTTCGCCGACCGTGGTCGTGACGGTGCCGTCCTTGCCGAACAGCTCGATGTCTGCGACGGCCGCGGAGTCGTCGGGATTGACGAGGTGGACGTAGTCCGTGCGGTCGGCCGCGGTGCTGACGCCCGGGAACCAGAACTCCGTGTCCGGGGCGGTGCAGGTGACGCCGAGCAGGCCGCGGCCGTTGCCGGCGGTGACCTGGGTGGTCTGCTGGACCGTCCAGCCGGGCGCGAACCTGCCTTCGGCGGTGCCCACGAGCGCGGGCTCGTCGGCGCCGGAGGTCTCGGCGGTGACGGGGGTGCCGGGCGCCTTGGGGGTCAGGACCGGCTCGGCCGCGGTCTTCTGGTCGTCGGCTTTCTTGTCGTCGGCCTTCTCGCCGTCGGCCGCCTTGTCGGTGTCCGTCTCGCCGGTGCCGGTCCCGTCCGTGTTCTCGTCGTCCCCGGCCGGCTCCCCGGTGTCCTCGTCGACGGCCGTGTCCGTCGACTCTTCGGAGACGGCGAGGAGTTCGGCCGAGCCGTCGCTTCCGGTGCCCTTGGTGACGGGGGTGAACGACGTGTACGTCGTCTCGGCGAGGTCGGAGGCGCTGGGTGCCGGGCAGAGCAGGCCGGTGCGCTCCACGGGCAGGACCGCGGCCGCCTCGGCGGTGTCCGTGCCGGACGCGTCCGGCTCGCTGAGCGTGGCGAAACCGGTGACGGCGGCCAGTGCGACCGTGCCGGCGATCAGGGACAGGGTGGTGCGGTTCACTGCTGGCTCCCGTCGGGGCGCTCGCTGCCGGTGCCGTGGGGGTGCTGCGCCGGGTCGTGTGCGGGGTCGTGGCCGCCCTGCTGGTACGCCGACGGGTCGTAGCTCTGCTGGTAGGCCCGGTCGTACGCGGCGGTGGCCTCGGGCCGGGCCTCGTAGGCGTACGGGTCGTACCGGCCCGCCTGGTACGGGTCGTAGGAGGCCTGGTCGTAGTTTCCGGCCGCGTACTGCTGGGGGACGCCCTGGTACTGCTCGTTACCGTAGGCGTCGTACCGGGTGGGCGGGTCGGCCGGCGCCTCCCAGTCGTCGTAGGACTGCTGGTGCGGCACCGCGGCCGGGGTCTCCTCGGGCGCGGGGGGTGTGACGTCCTCGTCCCGGCCGGGGTCCTCGGATTCGGCCTGGGCGCGCAGGCGGCGGGCGCGGCGGCCCTCGCCCTCGACGGCCCGGGCCGGGACGGGCTGCTCCTCGGGGAGGTCGTCGTCGACGTCGCGGCGGCGCCCGGGCAGGGCGAGGACGACCAGGACGAGGGCGAGGAGGCCCTGCGCCCACAGCCAGGCGGTGTGGCCGAACGGGTCGTCGTAGGTGACGTCCAGGCGGCCGCCGGAGGCGGGCAGTTCGAAGCCCTGGGCCCAGCCGTCGACGGTGGTGCGGGTGAGCGGCTCGCCGTCGAGGGTGGCGGTCCAGCCGTCGGCGGCGGCGTCGGCCAGGCGCAGGATCCGGCCGTCGGCGCCCGCGGGGACCGTGGTGTGGATGTCGACCGGTCCTGCGGCGACCGCCGTCGGGGTGCCCTTGCCGGAGTCGGTGACGATCGCCGCGCGGGAGACCTCCTGGTCGACGCGCCACAGGGCGCTGTCGTCCTGCTGGCTGAGCCGGGACAGGCCGGGGGTGGCGTCCAGGACGCGGGTGACCTCGCGGGGCGCCCCCTTGTGGACGAGGACGTAGCGGACGGCGAACTTGCCGAGCTGGTCGGCCTGGTCGGCGCCGGAGCCGGCGACGAGGTTGGCGACGACCTTGCCGAGGGGGGCGTTCTCCCCCCCGGCCGTGGCGAGTTCGGCGTCGCCCATGCGGGCGCCGGAGCCGCGGACCAGCATGTAGCCGACGTGCGCGGCGGAGTCGCTTTCCAGGACGAGGGTGCGGGCCTGGTCGCGGGTGTTGCTCTCCTCGGCGACGAACGCGGGCACCTGGACCGGGGTGCGGCGCTCCAGGGGGCCGTCGGCGCCGCCGAGCATCCAGCCCGCGGCGACGAGCAGCGGACCCGCGGCCGAGGCGAAGGCGATGAGGGCGGCGACCGGCTGGCGCCAGCCGAAGCTCTGCTCGGCGACACGCGTGCGTGCGCCGTCGGCGCCCATGAGGGCGGCGGCGAGCAGGCCGATGCCGTAGACGAGGGTGGCGGGGCCGGCCCAGGCGGAGGTGTTGGACAGGACCGCGAAGACGAGGCCGACCAGGGCGACCGCCCAGGCCGTCCAGATGCCGAACTGGCGCTCCGTGCGCAGCAGGGCGGCCAGTGCGGCCAGGACGACGCCGATGAGCATCAGGCCGCTGACCGTGCCGGGGCCGCCGGGGCTGATGCCGAGCAGGTCGGTCGCGGAGGCCGCCGAGGGGCCGTACTCCAGGCCGGCTTCGGTGAAGAAGCCGAGCGGGAGCAGCGACAGCGACCAGGGCGCGAGGACCAGCAGGGGGGTGCCGAGCTGGACCAGGAAGCGCAGGCCGTGGGCGGGGATGTCGGTGCGGCGCACGGCGAGGACGGCGAGGCCGAGGACCAGCGCGATGGGCCAGACGATCGGCGTGAAGGCGGTGGTGAGCGTCAGCAGCAGGGCGTACGCCCAGGTGGCGCGCCAGCTGCCGCGAGCGCCGGAGGTGTGGGCGAGGCCGCTCGCGGCGATGCCCGCGCGGGCGATGAGCGGCAGCAGGACGGCCAGGACGGCGGTGCCGATGCGGCCGCCCGCGAGGGCGCCGGTGGCGGCGGGCAGGAAGGCGTAGACGACGGCGCCCCACGCGCGCAGCAGGCTCGACCCGATGAGCGGGCGGGAGGCGAAGTAGGCGGTGAGGCCCGCCAGCGGCACCGAGCAGACCAGCAGCACGGTGACGGCGAGGCCGGTCGAGCCGAACAGCAGGGAGGCCAGGAGGGCGACGACCGCGAGGTACGGCGGGGCGGACGGGGTGCCGCCGGCGCCGACCGGGTGCCAGGCGTCGAGGTAGCGCGACCACAGTTCGGAGGCGTCGGCCGGGGCGGGCAGCATGGCCCCTCCGGCGAGGGCGCCGCCGCCCAGGAGGTTGCGGCAGGCGACCAGGGAGACCAGCAGCAGCACCAGGAAGAGCACCGGGCCCGGTTTGCGGGCGATGCGCTTGAGGCGGGCGAACTGTTCGACCTCGAGGAAGTCGGCGTCGTCGCCGCCGGGCCCCGACTCGACGGCGCCGCCGTGCCGGCCGGCTCCGGTCGTGGTCTCGGTGTCGGTGGCGCCGAAGAGGTTGCCCGCCACCTGTTCGACAGTGGCCCGTACGGTCGCGCCGGGCGGCGGGAACAGCGGGCGCAGTTCGTCCTTGTCGATCTGGGAGCTGCCGCGCCGGCGCCGTCCGGCGATGATCCGCTCGGGTCGCAGCAGGGTGCCCAGCAGACCGCGGATCTCGTCGAGGGCCTGTCCGGGGACCTTGCCGACGAGGTTGGCGACGGTCCGCAGGAGGGTTCCGACGACCAGGCGGACCAGGATCCAGGGCAGCAGGGCCGTACGGCTGTTGACGAGGAGGGTGTAGACGGCGCCGGCCTTGTCGACCTTGTGGGGGGAGGACGTGGTGCGGCCCGCGCAGTCGACGGCGCGCCGCTCGCGGGAGGCGGCCTCGGCGTGCCGGACGACGGCGTCGGGGGCGACGAGGACGCGGTGGCCTGCGGCGTGCGCCCGCCAGCACAGGTCGATGTCGTCGCGCATGAGGGGCAGCCGGCGGTCGAAGCCGCCGAGTTCCTCGAAGACGTCGCGGCGGACGAGCATGCCGGCGGTGGACACGGCCAGCACGGAACGCACGTGGTCGTGCTGGCCCTGGTCCTGTTCGCGGCGGTCCAGGCCGGTCCAGCGGCGGCCGGAGTGGGCGATGGTGACGCCGACCTCGAGGAGCTGGCGGCGGTCGTACCAGCCGCGGAGCTTGGGGCCGACGACGGCGACGTCGTCACGGCCCAGTGCGAGTTCGTTCTCCACGACGCGCAGCAGTTCGGCCAGGGCGTCGGGTTCGGGCGCGCAGTCGTCGTGCAGCAGCCACAGCCACTGGACGGGTTCGCCGTGCGGGAGGTCGGGCAGGTCGTAGGCGTCGTCGTGCCAGGTGCGCGTGACGGGGTCCCAGCCGCTCGGGCGTCTGAGGTACGGCAGTTCGTCGGGGGTGAGGACCGGGGCGGTCCGGCTCGCCTCCTCGACGGCCTGGCCGAAGCCGGTGCGCCGGGCGAGGTGCAGGACGTGGTCGGCGCCGAGGGCGTCGGTGACCAGCTGGGCCGAGTCGTCCGCGCTGCCGGTGTCGGCGGCCACGACGGCCTGGACGGGACGCTCCTGGCCGAGCAGCCCGGCGAGCGCGTCGGGCAGCCAGCGGGCGCCGTCGTGGGAGACGAGGACCGCGGTCACCACGTGGCGCGGGAACTCAGGAGTGGCAGCGTCGCGTTGACCTGCCGTTTGGCTGTGCACGGACATCGAGGTACGGGCCCCGGTTCGGTGGACTGCGGTGGACGCCTGCGCCGCACGGGGGCGGCGGGGCGTCTCGGACGAGCGCCCACACTATCGGCTGTGCACGACGGCGGCCCGCCGCCTGTGGACAAGCCGCCCGCGACGGGCCGTTCGAAGTCCGGGCCGGGCCGTGCTCAGACGGCCGCCTTCTTCAGTCGGCGGCGCTCCCGCTCGGACAGTCCGCCCCAGATGCCGAATCTCTCGTCGTTGGCAAGGGCGTACTCGAGGCATTCGGAGCGGACCTCACAGGCGAGGCAGACCTTCTTGGCCTCGCGGGTGGAGCCGCCCTTCTCGGGAAAGAAGGACTCGGGGTCGGTCTGGGCGCACAGTGCGCGCTCCTGCCAGCCGAGTTCCTCGTCCGTGTCGTCGACGTCGACCAGCAGTTGCTGCACCAGCTCGGTCATGTGCGCCCCTCGCTCTGTCTTTCGCGTCCCCGTGACGTGGCCGTTACCGATGTCGGCTGAACGACACGAGTGAAATTACAAGTGTGCTGCTCCGGGCGAGTCAAGCTGAGATCTGCTATTGGGCCTCTTATTCACTCTGCGGAACCAAGGCCATGCGTTAAGTGTTCAAATCGTCATAAACCTTGACACGCAGATGAGGCCCCGGAGGGCCTCCGCCCCACACAGTTCCTGTGCGGGAAGGACGCCCAGGGGGGCGATCTCGTTCCGACACGCGCCCGGAAGCGAACCGGATCACAGTCGGACCACGGGATCGCAACGGGTCCTCGCGCCCGGCTTGTGCGCCATGTGTCCCGGTGAGGGCATGCACAAACCTTTCACCTCGCAGATGAACCTGATGAGGTGAACCGGTCTCGCCCGACGGCTGCCGAGTTGACACCGAGGGTGTAAACCGCTGTCCTTGTGGGCATGCTCGCGAACTTGGCGCTCACCTCGACCCGTACCGCCGGGTCCCACGGTGCTGCCCGGGCGCGCTGTAGCTGTTGTCGCCGTTCCAGCTGTTGAGCCTGTTCCGTCGCTCCGGCTGCTCCTGAGTCCGACCTCGACTCGGCTGCCTGTTCCACGCCCTCACCAGGGCACCCCTCTCGCCCGTGATCCGGGCGGACGGCACGTGACACCCAGCCCCCCGCCTCTTCTCCCGCCGAGGACCACCGCATCCCATGAACAGCGACAGCGACCTCCAGATCGCCGGCGACATCCTCGAAGTCCCGCACCTCCTCCAGGCCCCCCGCGAGCACCCGGCCACCGTCGCCGAGTTCGCCGGCCTGGCCCGGTCCATCGCCGCCGACCGCTCCCAGTGGGAGCACCTCGTCCGGTACGACGCGACCAGCCGCTGGTACCACCGGCTGCGCACCGGCCCCGGCTACGAGGTGTGGCTGCTGTCCTGGGTGCCCGGACAGGGCACCGGACCGCACGGCCACGGCCGTTCCTCCGGGGTGCTGACCGTCCTGGAGGGCACGCTGACCGAGCGCACGGAGCACGGCACGCGCGCGTTGTCCGCGCGTCCGGTGGGGGCCACCGGGCCCGAGCGGAGCCGGGAGTGGGGGAGGGTGTTCGCTCCGGGGTACGTCCACGAGGTGGTCAACGACACGCTGGAGCCGGCCGTGAGCCTGCACGTGTACTTCCCCGGCCTGACGGAGATGCCTATGCACGCGGCGCCGTCCTGCGAGGGGCGTGCCGTCACCGCGTGACCCGTCGCCCACCGGCCGGGGGCGGTGGGCGGTGACTGTGTGACGGGTTGTCGTACCCGCCTGCAAGACTTGGCGCATGCGCATTGTGGTTCTGGCAGGCGGCATCGGTGGTGCCCGGTTCCTGCGCGGTCTGAAGCGGGCCGCGCCGGACGCGGACATCACGGTCATCGGCAACACCGGGGACGACATCCACCTCTTCGGGCTGAAGGTCTGCCCGGACCTCGACACGGTGATGTACACGCTCGGCGGCGGCATCGACGAGGAGCAGGGCTGGGGGCGGGCCGACGAGACGTTCCGCGTCAAGGAGGAGCTCGCGGCCTACGGCGTGGGACCCGAGTGGTTCGGGCTGGGCGACCGGGACTTCGCCACGCACATCGTGCGGACGCAGATGATCGGCGCCGGGTATCCGCTCAGCGCGGTCACCGAGGCGCTCTGCGACCGGTGGAAGCCGGGGGTCCGGCTGATCCCGATGAGCGACGACCGCGTCGAGACGCATGTCGCCGTCGAGGTGGACGGCGAGCGCCGGGCCGTCCACTTCCAGGAGTACTGGGTGCGGCTGCGGGCGTCGGTGCCGGCCGAGGCGATCGTGCCGGTCGGCGCCGAGCAGGCGAAGCCCGCGCCCGGTGTGCTGGAGGCGATCGCCGAGGCGGACGTCATCGTCTTCCCGCCGTCGAACCCGGTCGTGTCCATCGGCACGATCCTCGCCGTGCCCGGCATCCGTGAGGCGATCGCCGAGGCCGGGGTGCCGGTGGTGGGCCTCTCCCCCATCGTCGGGGACGCGCCCGTGCGCGGGATGGCCGACAAGGTGCTGGCGGCGGTCGGCGTCGAGTCGACGGCCGCCGCGGTCGCCGAGCACTACGGCTCGGGGCTGCTGGACGGCTGGCTCGTGGACACCGTCGACGCGGGTTGCGTGGCGCGGATCGAGGCCGCCGGGATCCGCTGCCGGGCCGTCCCGCTGATGATGACGGACGTCGAGGCGAGCGCGCGGATGGCCGCGGAGGCGCTGGCGCTGGCCGAGGAGGTGCGGGGCGCGTGAGCGCGGAGACCGGTTACCGGGTCTGGGCCGTCGGCGGGCTGCCCGAGGTGCGGGCCGGCGACGACCTCGCCAAGCTGATCGCCGCCGCCGAGCCGGGGCTCGCCGACGGGGACGTCCTGCTGGTGACCTCGAAGATCGTGTCCAAGGCGGAAGGACGCGTCGTGCGGGCGGACGACCGGGAGGCCGCCATCGACGCGGAGACCGTGCGGGTCGTGGCCCGCCGCGGGGCGCTACGGATCGTCGAGAACCGGCAGGGCCTGGTCATGGCGGCCGCCGGCGTCGACGCCTCCAACACCCCCGCGGGGACCGTACTGCTGCTGCCCGAGGATCCGGACGCCTCCGCGCGCGCGATCCGCGACGGGCTGCGCGACACGCTCGGCGTCGACGTCGGAGTCCTCGTCACCGACACCTTCGGGCGGCCCTGGCGCGCGGGACTCACCGATGTGGCGATCGGCGCCGCGGGCGTCCGCGTGCTGGACGACCTGCGGGGCGGCACGGACGCGTACGGCAACCCGCTCGGCGCCACCGTCGTCGCCACGGCGGACGAGCTGGCCGCCGCGGGCGATCTGGTCAAGGGGAAGGCCGCGGGGCTGCCCGTGGCCGTGGTGCGGGGTCTGCCCCAGGTCATGGCCGACGGCGACGGGGAGGGCGCCCGTGCCATGGTGCGCGGCGCGCGCGACGACATGTTCCGGCTCGGGACGTCCGAGGCCGTACGGCTGGCGGTCACCCAGCGGCGGACCGTGCGCTCCTTCACCGACGAGCCGGTCGATCCCGGCGCGCTGCGGCGGGCCGTGGCCGCCGCCCTGACGGCGCCGGCGCCGCATCACACGACGCCGTGGCGGTTCGTGCTCCTGGAGTCGGCGGGCTCCAGGGTCCGGCTGCTGGACGCCATGCGGGACGCGTGGATCGAGGACCTGCGGCGGGACGGCAGGTCCGAGGAGTCGATCGCCAAGCGGGTGCGGCGCGGGGACGTCCTGCGCAACGCGCCCTGTCTGGTCGTGCCGTGCCTGGTGATGGACGGCTCGCACACCTACGGCGACGCGCGGCGGGACGCGGCCGAGCGGGAGATGTTCGTCGTCGCGACCGGGGCCGGGGTGCAGAACTTCCTCGTCGCGCTGGCCGGGGAGCGGCTGGGGTCCGCGTGGGTGTCGTCGACCATGTTCTGCCGGGACGTGGTGAGGAAGGTGCTGGAGCTGCCCGGGGACTGGGATCCGATGGGGGCGGTGGCGGTCGGGCATCCGGCGGAGGAGCCGAAGGTCCGGGGTGTGCGGGAGGTGGCGGGCTTCGTGGAGGTGCGGTGACCCTCGGGCGGTTTCGCGCCTACCCTCGTAGGGCTCCGGTCGTCGCGTGGCGCGGCCCCTCCCGGTCCGCTCGCCCGACCCCGCCCAGCTAGGACCTCACCCGTGGCAGGACGCTTCGATCCCCGGCCCGCGCTCCCCCACCGCCTGAAGGGCGTGGGAGGGGCCCCCGTGCCCGTGCGCGGCGGGACTGCCGGCGGGGGCGCCGGGGTGTCCCGGCAGGTGTCCGCGGCCGGGCGGGTACGGACCTGGGTGCCGGACGGGCCGCTCGATCTCGGGCTGGTGCTGGGGCCGCTCCGGCGTGGGCCCGCGGACCCGACGTTCCGGGCGATGCCCGACGGGTCGGTGTGGCGGGCCAGCCTGACGCCCGGCGGGCCGGGGACGCTGCGGGTCTCGGTGGTGCCCGGTGAGAGCGCGGTGCGCGGGGAGGCCTGGGGGCCGGGGGCCGAGTGGCTGCTGGAGCGGTTGCCGGAGTTGCTCGGGGCCGCGGACGATCCCGGCGCCTTCGTGGCCCGGCACCGGCTGGTGGCCACGACCCGGCACCGGCGGCCGGGGCTGCGGCTGCTGCGGACCGGGCTGGTGCTGGAGTCGTTGATCCCGTCGGTCCTGGAGCAGAAGGTCACGACGGTCGAGGCGTACCGGGCGTGGCGGACGCTGGTGCGCAAGTTCGGGGAGCCGGCGCCCGGACCCGCGGCGGGTGGACGGCTGTGGGTGATGCCGGCGCCGCGGACCTGGGCGCTGATCCCCTCGTGGGAATGGCACCGGGCCGGAGTCGACGACAAGCGGGCGTCGACGGTCCTGCGGGCCGTGCGGGTCGCCGGGCGGCTGGAGGAGACGGTCCGGATGCCGCCGGATCGGGCGCAGGCCCGGCTGGAGGCCGTGCCGGGGATCGGGCCGTGGACGTCCGCGGAGGTCGTGCAGCGCAGTCACGGGGCGGCGGACGCCGTGACCGTGGGGGATCTGCATCTGCCGGGGATCGTGGGGTGGGCACTGGCGCGGGACAGGTACGCGGACGATGCGGTGATGCTGGCGTTGCTGGAGCCGTACGCGGGGCAGCGGCACCGGGCCGCGCGGTTGATCCTGTTGAGCGGGAGGACGCCCGAGCGGCGGGGTCCCCGGATGCCGGTGGGGGACATCGGGAGGCTCTGAGGAGAGGCACCGGGGGATGTTCCACCCCCGCCGCCCCTGCCTCCACCGCTCTCCTCCGCCTCCACCGCTCGGGCGGGTTGAACGACGGGGCGGCTACCGGTCCGAGGAGAATCTCAGGGCCGCCGCCGGGATTCTCGCGTCGCACCACACTCTCGCCCCGTCACGGAGTTCGTTGTCGGCGCCGATCACCGCGCCGTCGCCGATGACCGTGCCGGTGAGGACCGAGCGTTCGCCCACGCGGGCCCGGGTGCCGATGAGGGAGTCGGTGATGACCGCGCCGGGTTCGATCACCGCGCCGGGCAGGATCGTCGAGCCGAAGACGCGCGCGCCCTCCGCGACGAACGCGCCCTCGCCGACCACCGTGCCGCCGGTCAGCTTGGCGTCGGGCGCGACCGTGGCCGTCGGCAGGATCAGGCGGTCGCCGCAGCGGCCGGGGACCGCGGGGGACGGGGCACGGCCGAGCACCAGGTCCGCCGAGCCCCGGACGAAGGCCGCCGGGGTGCCCAGGTCCAGCCAGTACGTCGAGTCGACCATTCCCTGGAGGTGGGCGCCGGCGGACAGGAGGCCGGGGAACGTCTCGCGTTCCACCGAGACCGGGCGGCCGGCCGGGATCGTGTCGATGACCGAGCGGCGGAAGACGTAGGCGCCCGCGTTGATCTGGTCGGTGACGATCTCCTCGGGGGTCTGGGGCTTCTCCAGGAAGGCCAGCACCCTGCCCGTGTCGTCCGTGGGGACCAGGCCGTACGCCCTGGGGTCCGTCACCCTCGTGAGATGCAGCGAGACGTCCGCCGCCGTCTCCTCGTGGGTGGCCACCAACCGTTTGATGTCCAGGCCGGTGAGGATGTCGCCGTTGAAGACGAGTACCGGTTCGTCGGGGCCCGAGCGGAGCCGGGACGCGACGTTGCGGATGGCGCCGCCGGTGCCGAGGGGCTCCTCCTCCGTGACGTACTCGATGTGGAGGCCCAGCGACGAGCCGTCGCCGAAGTACGGCTCGAAGACCTCGGCCAGATAGCTCGTCGCGAGGACGATGTGGTCCACGCCCGCCGCTCTCGCCCGCGCCAGCTGGTGCGTGAGGAACGGCACCCCCGCCGCCCTGACCATGGGCTTGGGCGTGTGCACCGTGAGCGGGCGCAGCCGGGTGCCCTTGCCGCCGACCAGGAGGATCGCTTCTGTCACCTTCGTCTCTGCTTCCTGCCGGGACCGGCCGAACTGTCTTTCGGCCGGCCAGTGTATGCAGACGGTGGTGCGGCAACTTCGATGGCCGTGCGGTGTCCCACGCGCAGTCCCCCCGACGGCTATGGACGGTGCCCCCCGCTGAACGTGTCCCCGTACCGCCGGAGCCCGGCGGGGCCTCCCCGGCCCCGGGGCTCCGGTTTCTCGACGTCAGCGGCCCTGGTAGCCGGCCGCGGTCGTACGGGCCGAGCCGAGCTTGCCGTAGAGCTGCCGTCCTGGGCATTCCGTGGCGAAGCCGTCCCGGTGTCCGGAGATCACGTTCAGTCGTACGTTCTTACCTTTTCGGTAGAGATTGCCACCGCCGGACTTCAGGTATGTCTTTCCGTTCGGATCGGCGCCGGACAGACCCAGCTTCCATGCCGTGAGGCGGGCGATGCCCTTGACCGCCGCGGCGGTCGGCTTGGTGGACGTGAACGTGCCGAGGACGGCGATTCCCATGCTGTTGCTGTTGAAGCCGAGGGTGTGGGCACCCAGGACCGGCTTCGCCACGCCCCCCGCGCGGCCCTCGTAGATGGTGCCGCACTTGTCGACGAGGAAGTTGTAGCCGATGTCCCGCCACCCCATGCTCTTGACGTGGTAGCGGTAGATACCGCGGATGAGGGACGGGACCTGTGAGCACTTGTACGTGTTCCCCGAGGCCGTGTGGTGCACGAAGGCGGCCTTGACCTTCGTGGTGTACACGAAGTTCTTCTCCCGCAGCTTCTCGTCGGCGCCCCAGCCGCGGCGCGTGACGATGCCGGGGCGGGGACCGATGTACGGCTTCGCGCGCTGAGCCGTCGTCAGTTCGCCGGAGCGGAGGGTGAGGAGTTCGCGTTCGGTGCCCGCGAGGTCGAGGGCGGGGATCTCGGTGGTGCCGAGGGGGGCGAGGGCGGCGTTGGTGACGGAGGCCTCCACCGGCTCGGCCGTCGTGCCGGCGGCCGGCTCCGCCGCCGTGCCCGCCGCCGTGTCGGCCGCCGCGCCCGCCACCGCGTCAGCAGGGGCGTCGACCGGAACGCCGGCCGCGGCCTGAGCGGGCGCGGCCCGGCCGCGGAGCGGGCCCACGGGGGCGGGGGCGGGGGCGGTGCTGCCGGGGTCGACGAGTTCCAGGCGCATCCCCGCGGGGAGTCCGAGGGACGAGGACATGGTGCGGGAGCCGTCCGCGGTGTCCTCCGTACGCCGCTCAGCGTCCGGGCTGACGCGGACCTCGACGCCGTCCGACTCCCCCACCCACAGCGGGGCGGTGGCGCCGCGGACGTGGCCCGAGGCGCGTTCGGGTGTGTCGGGGTCGGCGCCGTGGTCGGCGTTGTGCGTCTCGACGTCCTGCCAGCCGGACCAGGTGCCGGTGCCGGCGGCGCGCGTACGGACCTGGACGCGGCCGTGCAGTTCGGCGTCCGGGTCGTCCCAGACGACGCCGAGGAGGGAGAAGGACCTTACGTCGCGGGGCGGCAGGCCCTGTTCGGCTCCGGTGCCGCCGCCGGCGCGGTCGCGGGCGAGGGGGGTCAGGGGCAGCGACTGGGTGCTGCCGGCGAGCGGGGCGGCGGGGCCGGCGGGCCGGGCCGCGGCGGGCGCCGCCTGCGCGGTCGACGCCGGACGCGTCGTCACCGCGGAGGCGGGGGGCGTCAGCGGGAGGGCCAGCGCGGCCGCACAGGTGACGCCGATCGAGGAAGCAAGCAGTCCACGCATGCCACCGATCGTGGACATAGTCATACATTTCTGTCCATCGGGGTCTTGACGGGGTGCCGGAGGGCGTTCGGCCGAACCGGTGGCCCGGCGGCGGGCGTTCACCCGAGGGCTGCGCGTACGCTGACGCGGGTGAACGCCACTGACCGCACCCCCGCCGACCTGCTGCGTTCCGCGCTCGCCGCGGATCCCGCCCGTCCCCTGGTGACCTTCTACGACGACACCACGGGCGAACGGGTGGAATTGTCCGTGGCCACCTTCGCCAATTGGGTGGCCAAGACCGCCAACCTCCTCCAGGACGGGCTGTCCGCCGAGCCCGGTGACCGCGTCGCGCTGCTGCTGCCCGCGCACTGGCAGACGGCGGTGTGGCTGGTGGCGTGTTCCTCGGTCGGGGTCGTCGCGGACGCGGCCGGGGACCCGGCCCGCGCGGACTTCGTCGTGGCCGGTCCCGGCCGGTTCGAGGCGGGGCTGGCGTGCCGGGGCGAGCGGTACGCGCTGTCGCTCGCGCCGCTGGGCCGCCGGTTCGTCCCGGCGCCGCCGCAGGGGTACGCCGACTACGCGGTGGACGTCCCCACCCACGGCGACCGCTTCGCGCCGTACGCGCCCGTCGACCCCGAGGCGCCGGCGCTGATCGTGGCCGGCGCGGAGTACACGGGCGCGGAGCTGGTGGAGCGCGCCCGCGCCGACGCGCCGGCCCTCGGCCTCACGGGCCCCGGCTCCCGCCTCCTGTCGGGCCTGCCGTACGACACCTGGGAGGGTCTCAGCGCCGGCCTGTACGCCCCCTTGGCCACCGGCGGCTCGGTCGTGCTGTGCCGGAACCTGGCCGAGGCGTCGGAGGAGACCCTGGCCAGGCGCATCGACAGCGAACGGGTGACCGCCACGGCACGGTAGCCGCGACGCACCGGCCGACGGGCGTCCCCACTGCCCGGATCCCGGCCTCGGGGGCCGCCGGCGCCACGGACGGCCGTCCGCCCGGCCCGCTCCCCACCCCGTCGCCCGTTCGGCCTCCCCCGACCGCGCTTCGCCTCCGCTCGCGGCATCGTCGTAGGGACTGCACGGCGTTTTCGTACGGTGAGCGGGAGGGGTGGGTGCCGGCGTGAGTGGGAATGAGGGCGCGGCAGAGCCTCTCGGACCGGCCGGCGGTGCGGACGGGCCTCTCGGGCCGGGGAGCGGGGCGTCCGCTCTCGGCGCGGGGCTCGCGCGTCGGCGTCGGCGGCGGTGGGCGGGGGCCGGGCTGGGGACGGTGGCGCTGCTGGTGGTGGGGGCCGGGGTGGCCGGGTGGATGGCGTACGCCGAGCTCGACGGGAACATCACGCCGGACGAGGCGGCCGCGGCGGAGCTGGCGCGGTACGCGAAGGAACGGCCGACCGCCCTGGTGAAGGACGCGCGGAACGTGCTGCTGATCGGTTCGGACTCGCGCGCGGGGGACGGCAACAGCGCGTACGGGCGGGACTCGGGGACCGAGCGGTCGGACACGACGATCCTGCTGCACCTGTCCGCCGGGCGGCGCAGCGCGACCGCCGTGTCGATACCCCGCGATCTCATGGTGGACGTGCCGGCCTGCCGACGGCCGGACGGTTCCCGGTCGGCGCCGATGTTCGCGATGTTCAACCACTCCTTCCAGACGGGCGGTTCGGCCTGCACGATCCGCACGGTCGAGAAGCTGACGGGCGTCCGGATCGACCATCACGTCGTCGTCGACTTCCACGGCTTCAAGAAGATGGTCGACGCCCTCGACGGCGTCGAGGTGTGCCTGAAGGAGCCGATCCGCGACAAGGCGGCCAAGCTGCGGCTGCCCGCGGGGCGGGTGACGCTCGACGGCGAGCAGGCCCTCGGCTACGTCCGCGCCCGCAAGACCCTCGGCGACGGCAGCGACACCGACCGGATGGACCGCCAGCAGCGGTTCCTCGGCGCGCTCGTCGACAAGGCGCAGAGCAACGACGTCCTGCTGAACCCGGTGAAGCTGTACCCGGTGCTGGACGCGGCCACGTCCTCGCTCACCACCGACCCGGCCCTGGCGAGCCTGCGCAGTCTGTACGACCTCGTGCGCGGCCTGCGCGAGATTCCCACCGGACAGGTGCGCTTCCTGACCGTCCCGCGGGAGTCGTACGTCTACAACGCCAATCGCGACCAGCTGGTGGAGCCCGCGGCGGAGAAACTCTTCGAGCGGTTGAGGACGGACGCACCCGTCTCCGTCACCGGGAAAGAGCCGGGGAATCCGACCTCTTCGGAGTCGCCCGATCACGATGCGTACGCGTCGCCGAGTCCCGCCGAACCGACTTTCCGGGGGAACACGGCCGGCGATCACACCTGCACGTGAGCCGCGCGCACGACCGCGGGTAAAGCGCTTCCCAAACCGCCGGGCCACGGCGAACTCCAGTTCAAGGAATTGGCCCGTATTGCCCGGTTGTAGGGACGTGGAATTTGTCACCGTCGTCGCTGCGCGCCGAACTTGGCGGATAGTGTGAGCGATCCGGTGCACCCGGCCTGAGGACCGTTCTGGGGTCGAGCACTGTGTGACCGAGACCCGAGCGCCTCAGAGGGGGAAAGGCGCCGCGTGGCCCCGACGGAGGATTCGGACAACCGTGGACGCGCAAGGCCGTGGGCGGGCGGAGAACATCGACCCCGCAGACCAGTGGGTACTCAACCCGGACACCGGCGAATACGAACTGCGACTGGCTGATTCCGCACCGCAGCCGGCTGTGCCCGGGCCCCGTAGGCGTCCCGCCCGTGCGGCGGGCGGCGGGCCGGGCTCCGAACCCGCCACCGGCAGCCGTACGGCGGCTCCGGAACGGGACGCCCCGGAGGTTCCGGGGCCGCGCCGCCGCCGCGGCGCGCCGGAGGAGCCGTCGCCGGGCAGGCGCGGGCGCCGGCCGGCGAAGAAGACGAACACGAAGAAGATCCTGCTGTGGACCGGCGGGGTCATGGCCTTCGTCCTGGTGGGCACCGCCGGTGCGGCCTACCTCTACCTCGAGCACCTCAACGACAACATCACCTCCGTCTCCGACGACGGCGCGAGCACCGGTGGCTTCAGCAAGGACAAGGCGATCAACATCCTGGTGATCGGCACCGACAAGCGCACCGGCGCGGGCAACGAGGGTTACGGCGACGCCGGCAGCGCGGGCCACGCCGACACCACGATCCTGCTGCACGTCTCCAAGGACCGGACGAACGCGACCGCGCTGAGCATCCCGCGCGACCTGATCGTGGACATCCCGGACTGCCCGACCGAGCAGGAGGACGGCACCAGCAAGGTCATCAAGGGCACCGAGGGCGCCCGCTTCAACACCAGCCTCGGCCAGGACGGCCGCACGCCGAGCTGCACCGTGCGCACGGTGACCGAGCTGACCGGCGTCCAGGCGGACAATTTCATGGTGGCCGACTTCAACGCGGTCAAGACCCTGACGACGGCGGTCGACGGGGTCGAGGTGTGCCTGGCCAAGGACATCGACGACCCGGACTCCCACCTGAAGCTGTCGAAGGGCACGCACACCGTCCAGGGCGAGCAGGCGCTGGCGTTCCTGCGCACCCGGCACTCGGTGGGCTTCGGCGGCGACCTGAGCCGGATCGCGATCCAGCAGCAGTTCCTCGGCTCGCTGATGCGCAAGCTGAAGTCGAACGACACGCTCACCAGCCCCACCAAGATGATCAAGCTGGCGGAGGCGGGCACGAAGGCGCTCACCGTCGACTCCCAGCTGGACAGCATCTCCAAGCTGAAGGATCTCGGTCTGGAGCTGGGCAAGCTCAACACCAAGAACCTGACCTTCACCACCGTGCCGGTCGTCGACAACCCGGCCGAGAAGGTCAAGGCCACGGTCGTCCTGAACCAGTCGACCGCGCCCACCGTCTTCCGGATGATCCAGGACGACGTGTCCTTCACCGAGGTGAAGGAGCAGGCGAAGGCCTCGAAGGACGCGGCCGCCGCGGCCGCGGCGGCCCGGCTCAAGGGAACGCAGTCCGCGGCCTCCGAGGTGCGGGTGCGGATCATGAACGGCGGCGCCAAGGGCGGCAGCGCACAGGCCACTCTCAGCTGGCTGCAGAATGATCAGGGCGTGACGAAGTCCGAGAACGCCGGCAACGCGCCGGAGGAACTCAGCAGGACGACGCTCGAGTACGCGCCGGAACAGGCCGCCCAGGCACGCAAGCTCGCCGCCGTCATGGGGCTGCCGGGGACCGCGCTGAAGCCGGGCGAGAGCGTCACCAACGCCCAGGGTCTGCCGACGATGACGCTGACGCTGGGCAAGGACTTCAAGGGCGCGGGCGTCTCACTCACGGCCCCGACGGCCGTGCCGGACACGGTCGACAAGTCCACGGCGGACAAGGTCCAGTGCGCCAAGTAGGTAACCCTGCGGGCCCGTCAAGCGTCTGACTTGACGCGGGACGGGCCCGTGTCATGTCAGGCGCACGGCGGGGAGGGGCAGGGCCAGTGGGGCGGAGCACTGTACGGGGGACGGTTCCCGGGACCGGGGACACCACGTCCACGACGGCGGACGACGGAACGACGGCCGAGGACGACGGGACGACGGCCGAGGACGACGGCGCGGAGGACGGCGCCCGGGACGGCGGCGGCGCGGAGGACGGCGCCCGGGACGGCGGCGGCGCGGGGGACGGCGCCCGGGACGGCGGCGCGGGCGGGGCCGGTGACGGCGGCCGCGGCACCGGCCGCAGAGGGCGCAGACGGCGTGCGCTGCGCTGGTCGGCGACCGTGCTCACCCTGGTGATACTGGGCGGCGCGGGGGCCGGATACCTCTACTACGAGCATCTCAACGCCAACATCAAGAGCGACGAGCTGAACCTGGGCGACGCCAAGGACCGGGCGGCGGACACCAAGGCCAACGAGGCCGGGCAGAAGGCGCTGAACATCCTGCTGATCGGTTCGGACGCCCGGGACACCGCGGAGAACCAGAAGCTCGGCGGGGCCAAGGACACCTTCAACGGCACGCCTCTCGCCGACGTCCAGATGCTGCTGCACGTGTCCGCGGACCGCAGCAACATGTCGGTGGTGAGCATGCCGCGCGACACCCTGCTCGACCTCCCCAAGTGCACCGACCCGGACACCGGCGAGGTGTACCGGGCGCTCACCCGGGAGATCACCAACTCCTCGCTGGGGCGCGGCGGTCCGGGGTGCACGGTGGCCACCTGGGAGAAGCTCACCGACATCCACATCGACCACTTCATGATGATCGACTTCGCCGGCGTGGTGTCGATGGCGGACGCGATCGGCGGCGTCCCGGTGTGCGTGGACGCCAACATCCACTCGCACACCAGCACCGGCAAGGGCTCCGGCCTGAAGCTGGCGGAGGGCACCCACGACATCAAGGGCGAGCAGGCCCTGCAGTGGCTGCGCACGCGTTACGGCTTCGAGGACGACACCGACCTGGCGCGCGCCAAGGCGCAGCACATGTACATGAACTCGATGGTCCGTCAGCTGCGTTCGGAGGCGAAGCTGACCAACCCGAACGGACTGCGCAAGCTCGCCGAGGCGGCCACGCGGGCGATCACCGTCGACGACGGCCTGGACAGCATCAAGAAGATGTACGACCTGGCGACCGAGCTGCAGAAGGTGCCCACCGAGCGCATCACCATGACGACGATGCCCAACCGGTACGACACCGCGCAGCCCGGCCGGGTGGTGCCCACCGAGGACGCCGAGAAGCTGTTCCGGCTGGTGCGCGAGGACATCGCCCTGGACGGCAAGGACGCCGCGAAGGCCACCGCGAGCCCGTCCCCGTCGGTCACGGACGCGGCCGCCGCGGACGACGAGATCGCCGTGCGGGTCCACAACGGCACGTACACCGACACGCTGGGCGCGGCCCGCGGACGGGCGGCCTCGGTGACGGAGCTGCTGGTCGGCAAGGGCTTCACCGGGGCCAGGGCGGACACCTCGCCGGCCACCCCCGAGAAGACGACGGTGATCCGCTACCCGAGCGCCGACCTCCAGGCCGACGCGCTGCGGGTGGCGAAGGTCCTCGGGGTCCCGACGGGCCAGGTGAAGCGGTCCACCGAGGTCTCCGGGGTCACCCTCTTCGTGGGCGCGGACTGGCGTTCGGGCACGGCGTACAAGGCGCCGGTGAAGGACGACAGGACGCCCGCCTCGGCGGAGACGATGAACGCCGCCGACACCAGCCAGTGCATGCACGTGGACCCGGCCTACACCTGGTAGACCGGGCCCACCGGCCGCCGCGCGGTGCTCAGTTCGCGCTGAGGACCGCGGGGCGGCGGGAGGCGATGACCTTCTTCGCCAGCGACTTCGGGCTGGTCAGGAAGCCGAATCCCCACGACATGTGCATGGTGGCGAGGGCCACCGGGATCTGCAGGCGCGCCTTGAGCGGCAGTCCCCTGCCGGCCGGCAGCGAGCCGAGGGCGATCGCCGCCAGGTAGCCGCCCGGGACCAGGAAGCCGAGCGGGGTGAGGGCGGCACCGACCACGGTCCCGGCCGCGATCGCGCACACCGCGGTCGGCGGGGCGAGATAGCGCAGGTTGATGGAGCCCTCGTGGTAGCGGGCGACGACGTGCCGCCAACGGCCGTAGTCCTTGTACTGCTTGGCGAGCGCCTTCACGCTGGGCCGCGGGCGGTAGGACACCTTCAGCTCGGGCGAGAACCAGATCAGTCCGCCGGCCTCGCGGATGCGGAAGTTCAGCTCCCAGTCCTGGGCGCGGATGAACTCCTCGTTGTAGCCGCCCTGTTGCTCCAGCGCCTCGCGCCGGAAGACGCCGAGGTAGACGGTCTCGGCCGGGCCGGCCTGTCCCCCGGTGTGGAAGGCGGCGTTGCCGACCCCGATCTTCGAGGTCATCGCGGCGGCGACCGCGTGCTCCCAGTCGTTCTCGCCCTCGGCGTGCATGATGCCGCCGACGTTCTGCGCGCCGGTCTCCTCCAGGAGCCGGACGGCGGTGGCGATGTAGTTCGGCGAGAGCATGCCGTGCCCGTCGACGCGGACGACGACCGGATGGCGCGAGGCCTTGATCGCGGCGTTCAGGGCGGCGGGCGTACGGCCCGTCGGGTTCGGGACGGTGTGGACGCGCTTGTTCTGGTCGGCCGCGGTGTCCGCGACGAGTTCGGCGGCGATCTCGTCCGTGCGGTCCGTGGACGGACCGAGGGCGATCACGACCTCCATCTCGCCTGCGTACTCCTGCGCGAGGATGGCTTGGACCGCTCCGCGCAGGTGCCGCTCCTCGTTGAGGACGGGCATGATGACGGACACGGCGGGGAGCTGCACGTCGGACTTCGCGTTCATAGGAGCATCACGTTACCGCGAACGGGGGACACCGGTGCGCGCCGCCGGGTGCGTGCGGCGGGCGGCAGATCGCATCGGCCTACGGTGCTCACGGCTCCCTCGTACGCCGCGTACGGCCGTCGCCCGGAGGTGACCCGCTTGTCTCCCGCCCCGCCCCGGTCCCCCGCCTCCCGGCCGGCCCGCCGCCCGCGGCCCCGGCCGGCCCGCCCCGCACCGGGGAAACGTCCCCGCTGGGCCGTGCGGGCGACCATGACGCTCTCGGTCGTCGTGCTGGCCTCCGCCGGGATCGGCCACATCCTGGTCAGCGGCCTCGACTCCGGGATCGCCCGCGTCGACCCCTTCAAGGACATGAAGAACCGCCCGCGGGCCGGCCACGGCATGAACGTGCTGATGGTCGGCACCGACGGCCGCGACCGGATCACCGAGGCCGAACGGCGGCGCTACCGGCTCGGGGGCGCGCCCTGCCACTGCACCGACACGCTGATGATCGTGCACATCTCGGAGGACCGGGACCGGGCGAGCGTGGTGAGCCTGCCGCGCGACTCCTACGCCGAGACGCCCCCGCACACCGACCGGACCACCGGCGAGAAGCACCACGGCCACCCCGTCAAGCTCAACGCGGCGTACGCGGAGGGCGGACCGCAGCTGACCGTGCGGACCGTCGAGCACATGACCCACGTGAAGATCGACCACTACCTGGAGGTCGACTTCACCAGCTTCATGAAGACCGTCGACGTCCTCGGCGGCGTGCGGATCTGCACGGACCGGCGGCTGACCGACTCCTACACCGGCCTCGACCTCGCGCCCGGCGACCACATCCTGCGCGGCGGCGAGGCCCTCCAGTACGTCCGCTCACGGCACTCCGACGCCTCCTCCGACCTCGGCCGGATGAAACGTCAGCAGCAGTTCCTGGCCGGGCTGGTGGAGCGGGCGACCTCCTCCGGGATCCTGCTGAACCCGCTGAAGTTCCGCGACGTGACGCGGGCGGTACTGGGCTCGGTGCGGGCCGACCGCGGCTTCGGCACCGACGAGCTGCTGGACCTCGGGCGGGCGATGCGCACCTTCTCCCCCTCCTCGTCGGAGTTCGCGACCGTCCCCCTCGGGCGGATGGGGTACGCCGTGAAGGGCATCGGCTCGACCGTGAAGTGGGACCCGGTCCGCGCCGAGCGCCTCTTCAGGGCCCTGCGAGACGACAAGCCCCTCGCCGCGGCGCCGCGCTCCCGCGGCCGGGCCGTGCGGGTGGAGGTGCCCCCGCAGCAGATCCGCGTCCAGGTGGAGAACGGCACCCGTACGCCCGGCCTGGCCAAGCAGGTCGACACGGCGCTGCGCGCCACCGGCTTCCGTACGACCGGACAGCCGGCCACGGCCCGCGACACCTCGGTGCGCCGCACGGTCATCTCCCACGACCCCCGCTGGGACCGCTCCGCGAAGTCCCTGGCCGCCGCCCTCCCCGGCAGCGTGCTGCGCCCGGTCCCGGGCCTCGGCCCCACCCTGAAGGTCACCACCGGCACGGAGTCCCACCACGTCCGCAAGGTCCGGGCGGACACCCCGGACCGGGGCGGGTCCGCGGTGGTCCGCGGCGACGAGGTGGGCTGCGCCTGACCGCCCGGTTCCGCCGGGCCGAGGGGACACCTGGACGGGCGGATCGACCACCGCCCCGGCCGTCTCAGTCACCTCGGCCGTCTCGGCCGCCCCGGTCGCCCCGGTCGTCTCGGCCGCCCCGCTCGCCCCGGTCGCCCCGGTCGCCTCAGTGGTCGAAGCCCTCCGCCGCCCGGCGCTCGCGCAGTTCCAGGATGGCCCGGCGGCGGGACAGGCGGTGGGTGCGGCGGATCTGGGCCTCCTGGTAGCGGCGGCGGTCGCGGTCGGTCTCGGGCAGGACCGGAGGGACGCGGCGGGGCTTGCCGTCGGCGTCGACGGCGGCGAAGACGAGGTAGGCCGACCCGACCTGGGTGGGCGGCGCGGACTCGTTCCAGCGTTCGGCCAGCACCCGGACACCGACCTCCATGGAGGTCCGGCCGGTCCAGTTGACCTGGGCCTTCACATGGACCAGGTCACCGACGCGGACCGGCTCGAGGAACGCCATCTCGTCCATCGACGCGGTGACGGCGGGTCCGCCGGAGTGCCGGCCGGCCACCGCGCCCGCCGCGTCGTCGACGAGCTTCATGATCACGCCACCGTGCACCGTGCCCAGGAGGTTGGTGTCGTTGTGGCTCATGATGTGGCTGAGCGTGGTGCGCGATGCGGACGTGGGCTTGCCCGGGATGTCCGAGGCGTCCGGGGTGTCCGAGTCCCCTGGGGTGACCTGGTCTGTCATGGCCTCCACCTTATGCCGAGGCGGACAAGCCGGGACTTTGTGTCAGGTTGGCAACAGCGGGGCGCTGATTCTCCGACGCCCCTGTGAGGGACACAGCGCTTCCCGGCACACTGGGCGCATGAATGACTGGCCCGAGGGATGGTCCGACAACAACCGCGGCTACGGACGCGGCGGCGCGAGCGCACGGCCCGAGAGCGCGCGCGTGATGCGACAGGTCCGCCGCGGTCCGGCCGCCCCGCCGCAGGGCGCCGGCGTCCCGCCGCAGCCGTCGTACGTCGACGGCCACGGATACGGCGGCGACGGCAACGGTGACTACACCAACGCCCGGAACACCGGATACGACAGCGGTTACAGCACGGGCCAGGTCTACGGCGGCGGCGGATCCGACGGGCCGGGCGGCCGCGACGCCGGTGCCCCGCGCCCCGCGCCCGACTGGCGCCGCCGGATCAAGTGGACCGCGATCAGCGTCGCGACGGTGCTGGTCGTGACGACCGTCGGGACGTACTTCTGGGCCGACTCCAAGCTGAACCGCGAGGTCGACCTGTCGAAGGTCATCGACCGGCCCGAGGCCGGCGAGGGCACCAACTTCCTCATCGTCGGCTCCGACAGCCGTGAGGGCATGTCCGCCGAGGAGAAGAAGGCGCTGCACACCGGCTCCGCCGAGGGCAAGCGCACGGACTCGATGATGATCCTGCACACCGGGTCCAACGGCGACACGCTGATCTCGCTGCCCCGCGACTCGGACGTGGAGATCCCGTCGTTCGTGGGCTCGGAGTCGGGCAAGCGGTACGCGGGCACGGGCCGGCACACCAAGCTGAACGCGGCGTACGCGATGGACGGCCCGGAGCTGCTCGTCCGCACGGTCGAGTTCAACACCGGGCTGCGCATCGACCACTACGTGGAGATCGGCTTCGCCGGCTTCGCGAACATCGTGGACGCGGTCGGCGGCGTCGAGATCGACATCCCGCAGGACATCAAGGACACCAAGTCCGGCGCGGACCTCAAGAAGGGCAAGCAGACCCTGAACGGCGAGGAGTCCCTCGCCTTCGTCCGCACCCGGTACGCGCTCGCCGGCTCCGACCTGGACCGTACGAAGAACCAGCAGAAGTTCCTCGCGGCCCTCGCGGGCCAGGTCGCCACGCCCGGCACGGTCCTCAACCCGTTCAAGCTGTACCCGACCATGAGCGCCGGCCTGGACACCCTGGTCGTCGACAAGGACATGGGCCTGTACGACCTGGGGTCGATGTTCTTCGCGATGAAGGGCGTCAACGGCGGCGACGGGAAGTCGATGAACATGCCGATCTCGGGGTCCAGCGGCGGCAACCTCGTCTGGGACAAGGCGAAGGTGAAGCAGCTGGTGAGCCAGCTGAAGAACGACGAGAAGGTCACGGTGTCGAGTGACTGACCGGTCCACCGCCGCGCGGCCCTTCGACGCGGTCCTGTGCGACGTCGACAACGTGATCCGGACCTTCGACTCCACCCACCTGGAGGCGCTGGAACGGGTCGCGGGGGTCACGGAGGGCACCACCAAGAAGGTGGCGTTCTCGCCCGAGGTCGACGGACCGCTGCTGCTGGGGCGGATCACCGAGCAGGAGTGGGTGGCGTCCATCGCGGCCGGGCTGGCCGGGCTGGTGGACGAGGAGACGGGCTGGGCGCTGGGCACCGCCCTGCTGGAGTCGCCCTTCCGGGCCGACGTGACGGTGCTGGAACTGCTGCGCCGGGCACGGGTCCGGGTGCCGCTGGTCCTCGTCACCAACGCCACGCTCGGGCTGGAGCGCGACCTGGAGGCCATGGGCCTCACCGAGCTGGCCGACGAGGTCGTCAGCAGCGCCCGTGTCGGCCTCGTCAAGCCCGACCGCCGCATCCTCGAGCTGGGCGCGGCACGGGCGGGCGTACGCCCCGACCGCTGCCTGTTCGTCGACGACACCGAGGAGAACGTCGAGGCGGCCGCCGCCCTCGGCATGACGGCCGTCCACTTCCGCACGGCGGCCGACCTGGAGAAGGCGCTGGAGCCGCTGTTCGCCTAGGGCGTGTCCGCACACGACTGTCGCCCCCGGCCCGTTCCGCGGGCCGGGGGCGACAGTCGTGCGGCGCGAAGGCGTTACGGCAGGTTGCGGGCCATGACGATCCGCTGGACCTGGTTCGTGCCCTCATAAATCTGGGTGATCTTGGCGTCGCGCATCATGCGCTCGACGGGGTAGTCGCGGGTGTAGCCGTAGCCGCCGAGGAGCTGGACGGCGTCCGTGGTGACCTCCATGGCGACGTCGGAGGCGAAGCACTTGGCGGCCGCACCCTGGAAGGTGAGGTCGGCGTCGAGACGCTCGGACTTCGCGGCGGCGGCGTAGGTGAGCTGGCGGGCGGCCTCGATCTTCATGGCCATGTCGGCGAGCATGAACTGGATGCCCTGGAAGTCGGCGATCGCCTTGCCGAACTGCTTGCGCTCCTGGACATAGCCCTTGGCGTAGTCGAAGGCGCCCTGGGCGACACCGAGGGCCTGGGCGGCGATGGTGATGCGGGTGTGGTCGAGGGTCTTCATCGCGGTGGCGAAGCCGGTGCCCTCCTCGCCGATCATGCGGTCGGCGGGGATGCGGACGTTGTCGAGGTAGACCTCGCGGGTCGGGGAGCCCTTGATGCCGAGCTTCTTCTCCGGGGCGCCGAAGGAGACGCCCGGGTCGGACTTCTCCACCACGAACGCCGAGATGCCCTTGGAACGCTTCTCGGGGTCGGTGACGGCCATCACCGTGTAGTACTCCGAGACGCCCGCGTTGGTGATCCAGCGCTTGACGCCGTTGAGGATCCAGTGGTCGCCGTCGCGCACGGCGCGGGTCTTCATGCCGGCCGCGTCCGAGCCGGCGTCGGGCTCGGACAGGGCGTAGGAGAACATCGCGTCGCCCTTGGCCAGCGGCGCCAGGTACTTCTTCTTCAGGTCCTCGGAGCCGGACAGGATCACCGGGAGCGAGCCGAGCTTGTTCACGGCCGGGATCAGCGAGGAGGACACGCAGGCGCGGGCCACCTCCTCGATCACGATGACCGTGGCCAGCGCGTCCGCGCCGGCGCCGCCGTACTCCTCGGGTACGTGCACCGCGTGCAGGTCGCTGGCGACCAGCGCGTCGAGGGCCTCCTGGGGGAAGCGGGCCTCCTCGTCGACCGCCGCGGCGTACGGCGCGATCTTCGCCTCGGCCAGCGAGCGGATGGCGTCCCGGAGCATGTCGTGCTCCTCGGACGGGCGGTACAGGTCGAAGTCAGCCGATCCGGCCAAGGTCTCTCACGCTCCAAGAACGCTGGGTGTGATCTCGCTAATTACCGTTAAGTAACTCAAATTTTAGAGGCCTGCCCACGACAGTGATACGTGAGCTTGGCGACAGGTCTCCGCACCGGTGAACTGCCCGGTGAGGGGCGCCCGTACGCCCCGACTATGCTCGTTGCGCGCATCCGGCCCCCGCCCGACCCAGCCCAGGAGCACGCATGGCCCTCAAGATCACCGTGATCGGCACCGGTTATCTCGGTGCCACGCACGCCGCGGCCATGGCCGAACTGGGCTTCGAGGTGCTGGCGCTCGACGTCGTGCGCGAGAAGATCGAGATGCTGGAGCGGGGCGAGACCCCGATGTACGAGCCGGGCCTGGAGGAGCTGCTGCGGCGGCACGTCGCCGGGTTCGAGGGCTCCAGCGGGCGGCTGCGCTTCACCCAGGACTGGGCGGAGGTCGGCGCGTTCGGCGACGTCCACTTCGTGTGCGTGAACACCCCGCAGAAGCACGGCGAGTACGCCTGCGACATGTCGTACGTCGAGTCCGCGATCGCCTCGCTCGCCCCGCATCTGGAGCGGCCCGCGCTGGTGGTGGGCAAGTCGACCGTGCCGGTGGGCTCCGCGGACCGGCTGGCCCGCACGATCGCCGAGCTGGCGCCGGCCGGCGAGGACGCGGAACTGGCGTGGAACCCGGAGTTCCTGCGGGAGGGCTTCGCCGTGCAGGACACCCTGCACCCGGACCGGATCGTGGTCGGGGTGCGCAGCGAGCGGGCCGAGCGGACGCTGCGGGAGGTGTACGCCGGACCGGTCGGGGAGGGCTCCCCGTTCGTCGTCACGGACTTCCCGACGGCCGAGCTGGTGAAGACCTCCGCGAACTCCTTCCTCGCCACCAAGATCTCCTTCATCAACGCGATGGCGGAGGTCTGCGAGGCCGCCGGCGGTGACGTGGCCAAGCTGGCGGAGGCCATCGGGTACGACGACCGGATCGGAAAGAAGTTCCTGCGGGCCGGCATCGGCTTCGGTGGCGGCTGTCTGCCGAAGGACATCCGGGCGTTCATGGCCCGCGCGGGCGAGCTGGGCGCCGACCAGGCGCTGACCTTCCTGCGCGAGATCGACTCGATCAACATGCGCCAGCGCGGGCAGATGGTGGAGCTGGCCCGGCAGTCGCTGGGCGGGGGGCCGTTCCTCGGCAAGCGGGTCGCCGTGCTCGGCGCGACCTTCAAGCCGGACTCGGACGACGTGCGGGACTCGCCGGCGCTGAACGTCGCCGGGCAGATCCACCTCCAGGGCGGCCAGGTGACCGTCTACGACCCGAAGGGCATGGACAACGCCCGCCGCGTCTTCCCTACGCTCGGTTACGCCGACTCGGCCCTGGAGGCCGTCCGGGGCGCCGACGTCGTCCTGCACCTGACCGAGTGGCGGGAGTTCCGGGAGCTGGACCCGGCGCAGCTCGGCGAGGTCACGGCGGCGCGGCTGATCCTGGACGGGCGCAACGCGCTCGACCCGGTGCTGTGGCGCAAGGCCGGCTGGACGTACCGGGCGATGGGCCGCCCGACCGCCTGACACGGGGGGCACGCGGCACGGAGGCACCTGACACGCGGGCCTCCGGCACACGGGCGCCCGGCACACGGGTCCGGCGCGCGGGTCCGGCGCGCGGGTCCGGCGCGCGGGTCCGGCGCGCGGGTGACGCCGGTTCGGCCGAGGCTCAGTCGGCCGAACCGTCGTCTGTGTGCATTGTGCCGCACGGGCGCGGTGCGCGACATGTGAACTCCCTGTGCGTTAGGGCGGCGGCCCCTCCGGGCACCCGTCCGCCTCGGCATCCGTCGCACCCCGACCGAGGAGGCTGTCATGGCACCCGCCGCCCGTCTGCGTTCCGTCGTGCTCGACTGTCCCGACCCGCTTGCCCTGGCCGAGTTCTACGCCGCCGTCGTCGGCGGCACCCCGCAGGCCGAGGAGGGGGACGGGGACTGGTACGTGCTCCAGGTCCCCGGCGGGCCCCGGCTGGCCTTCCAGCGCGCGGAGGGGCTGACCCCGCCCGAGTGGCCGCGCTCCGACCGCAACTCCCAGCAGTTCCACCTCGACCTCGACGCCGGCGCCACCTGGGAGGAGGTCGACGCGGCCCACGCCCGCGTGCTGGAGCTGGGCGCGCGGCCGCTGGACCTGGAGGACCGGGAGAAGAAGGACTTCCAGGTGTACGCCGACCCGGCGGGACACCCGTTCTGCCTGTGCCGCATCGAGCACGCCTCGTCGTGAGCGCCGGCCCGGGGGCCCGACCGGATCCGGACGGGAGGCCCTGGGGTCTTTCGTTCGGGTCGGGCCTGATCGGGGAGCGGGGTCCGGTGCCGGGGCCTCCCGGGACCGGTCGGGTGGGCGTGGCACGAAGCCGCCGGCCTCAGTGGTGGTAGTGGTAGCGCGCCTTGAGGATCTTCAGTTCCTTGTCGTCGGCCCGGTACACGAGGCGGTGTTCGTCGTCGATCCGGCGGGACCAGTAGCCGGAGAGGTCGCCCTTGAGGGGCTCGGGCTTGCCGATGCCGGTGAAGGGGTCCCGTTGGATCTCGCCGATCAGGCGGGTGATCCGACGGGCCATTCCACGGTCCGAGCCGAGCCAGAAGAGGAAGTCCTCCCAGGCGTCCGGGTCGAAGTGGACGCTCCTCACCCGTCCCCCGCAAGGTCCCGCAGTTCCTCGACGGTCATGGCGACGGTCGAAGCTCCCGCCCTGTCCCGGGCGACGGCTTCCATCAGGCGTCGCGCGTTCGCCGGTGACCGCAGGAGGTAGACCGTCTCCTGCCACGCCTCGTAGTCGTCCGCCGACATGATCACCGCGTCACCGCTCCTCGAGCTGATCCGGACCGGCGTGTGGTCGTCGTTGACCCGCTTGATGAGGGGGAACAGGTCCCGGCGGGCTTCGCTGGCGCTTATGGTCATGGACGGCCACCCCTTCCGAATACGGTACCGGAACACCGTACCGCACTCGTACGACATTCCGGTACCGCTGCGGACGGCCTCAGCCGTCGAGCGACTCGATCGTCGCGTTGGACGGTGCCCTGGTGGCCCGGAGGTCGCGGGCCACGTCCTCCGCGGCGGCCAGGACCCGGACCGCGTTCTGCCAGGTCAGCTTGGCGAGGTCGGACTTCGACCAGCCGCGCTCCAGCAGTTCGGCGAGGAGCCTCGGGTAGCCGGAGACGTCGCCGAGGCCCTCGGGGGTGAAGGCGGTGCCGTCGTAGTCGCCGCCGATGCCGAGGTGGTCGACGCCCGCGACCTCGCGCATGTGGTCGAGGTGGTCGGCGACCGTCGCCACGGTGGCGACCGGGCGGGGGTTCGCCTCCTCGAAGGCGCGGTGGACCGCCATCGCGTCGGCGGTGGTGTCGAGGTGGTGGAAGCCGTGCGCGCGCATGTTCTCGTCCGCGGCGGCCGTCCAGTCCACGGCCGCCTGGAGCACGAACTTCGGCACGAACGTCACCATGGCGACGCCGCCGTTGGCGGGCAGCCGCTCCAGCACGTCGTCGGGGATGTTGCGCGGGTGGTCGCAGACCGCCCGCGAGGAGGAGTGCGAGAAGATCACCGGCGCGGCGGAGACGTCGAGGGCGTCCCGCATCGTCGTCGCCGCGACGTGCGAGAGGTCGACGAGCATGCCCTCGCGGTTCATCTCCCGGACGACCTCGCGGCCGAACGCCGTCAGCCCGCCGGCCTTCGGCACGTCGGTCGCGGAGTCCGCCCAGTCCACGTTGTCGTTGTGGGTGAGCGTCATGTACCGCACGCCGAGCGCGTACAGCCCGCGCAGGGTGCCCAGCGAGTTGGCTATGGAGTGGCCGCCCTCCGCGCCCATGAGCGAGGCGATACGGCCCTCCGCGCGCGCCGCCTCCATGTCGGCCGCGGTCAGGGCGGCCCTGAGCGCCCCGGGGTGGCGGTCGATGAGCTGCCGTACGCAGTCGATCTGCTCCAGCGTCGCCGGGACCGCGCCCGGCAGGTCCGAGCGGACGTACACCGACCAGTACTGCGCGCCGACGCCGCCCGCGCGCAGGCGGGGGATGTCGGTGTGCAGGTGGGTGTGCTGGTCGGTGGCGATGTCACGGGCGTCGAGGTCGTAGCGGACCTGTTCGCGCAGCGCCCACGGCAGATCGTTGTGGCCGTCGACGACCGGGTGTTCGCGCAGCAGCTCCCGGGCCTGCTCCAGGAAGGTCATCGCCGTCACTTCCCGAAGCCGAAGCCGCCGCCGTTCGCGCCGCCCTCGACCTTGGCGCGCAGGCGCCTGCCCTTCTCGGTGGCCTGGTCGTTGAGGTCCTGCTGGAAGTCGCGCATCCGCGCGAGGAGGTCCTCGTCGTGCGCGGCGAGGACGCGGGCGGCGAGCAGACCGGCGTTGCGGGCGCCGCCGACCGAGACGGTCGCGACGGGAACGCCGGCCGGCATCTGCACGATCGACAGCAGGCTGTCCATGCCGTCGAGGTACTTCAGCGGCACGGGCACACCGATGACCGGCAGCGGGGTGACGGAGGCGAGCATGCCGGGCAGGTGGGCGGCGCCGCCCGCGCCGGCGATGATCACCTTGAGCCCGCGGTCGGCGGCCTGCTCCCCGTAGGCGACCATCTCGCGCGGCATGCGGTGCGCGGAGACGACGTCGACCTCGTACGCGATCTCGAACTCGTCGAGGGCCTGGGCGGCGGCCTCCATGACGGGCCAGTCGGAGTCCGACCCCATGACGATGCCTACGACTGGGCTCATTCGGTGATCGTGCCTCTCAGGTAGCCGGCAGCGTGACGGGCGCGCTCCAGCACGTCGTCGAGGTCGTCGCCGTAGGTGTTGACGTGACCGACCTTGCGGCCGGGCTTCACGTCCTTGCCGTACATGTGGATCTTCAGCTGGGGGTCGCGGGCCATGCAGTGCAGGTACGCGGAGTACATGTCCGGGTAGTCGCCGCCGAGGACGTTGACCATGACCGTCCACCTGGCGCGCGGGCGCGGGTCGCCGAGCGGGAGGTCGAGGACCGCGCGGACGTGGTTGGCGAACTGCGAGGTGATCGCGCCGTCCATGGTCCAGTGGCCCGAGTTGTGCGGGCGCATCGCCAGCTCGTTGACGAGGATGCGGCCGTCGCGGGTCTGGAACAGCTCGACGGCGAGGTGGCCGACGACGCCGAGTTCCTTGGCGATGGTCAGGGCCATCTCCTCGGCCCGGAGCGCCAGGGTCTCGTCGAGGCCGGGGGCGGGGGCGATCACCGTGTCGCAGACGCCGTCGACCTGCCGGGACTCGACGACCGGGTAGGCGACCGCCTGGCCGTGCGGGGAGCGCACGACGTTCGCGGCCAGCTCGCGGACGTAGTCGACCTTCTCCTCGGCGAGGACGGGGACGCCCGCGCGGAAGGGGTCCTCGGCCTCCTCGGCGGAGTTCACGACCCACACGCCCTTGCCGTCGTAGCCGCCGCGGACCGTCTTGAGGACGACCGGAAAACCTTCACCGCCCTCCGCCGCGAACGCGGCGACGTCCGCCGGGTCGGCCACGATGCGGTGCCGTGGGCAGGGGATGCCGATCGCGTCGAGCTTCGCGCGCATCACGCCCTTGTCCTGGGCGTGCACGAGCGCCTCGGGGCCCGGGCGGACGGGGATGCCGTCCGCCTCCAGGGCCCGGAGGTGCTCGGTGGGGACGTGCTCGTGATCGAAGGTGATCACGTCGCAGCCCCGCGCGAACTCGCGCAGCGTGTCCAGGTCGCGGTAGTCGCCGACGACGACATCGCTCACCACCTGGGCCGCGGAATCCTGAGGAGTGTCACTGAGGAGCTTGAACCTGATGCCCAACGGGATGCCCGACTCGTGTGTCATACGAGCGAGCTGGCCCCCGCCGACCATGCCGACTACCGGGAACGTCACGCCCCTAGGGTATCGGCCACGCCGCACCGGCCGGTCCCGCGCCTCCCACCGGGCCCTCGGCGGCCCGCCGGCGGCGGTTTCCCGGCTTCCCACCGGGCCGTTCCGCGGCGGTGGGGCGGCAGCACAGGAAACTCGCGAGGGGGGATGGTTAGCATGGCTGGGTTGACGAAACCGACACCCGGACGGGGGCCTGCACGACCATGGCACATGGTTCCTCGGGGGAAGGACGGCTGCGGAGGGTCGCCCGCGAGCTCGCCAAATTCGGCGCGGTCGGTGGGGCGGGCCTGCTGGTCAACCTCGGTGTGTTCAACTTCGTGCGGCACGTCACCGATCTCCAGGTGGTGCGCGCGAGCGTCATCGCCACGGTGGTCGCCATCGCCTTCAACTACGTCGGGTTCCGGTACTTCACCTACCGGGACCGGGACAAGAGCGGGCGTACGAAGGAGATGTCGCTGTTCCTGCTGTTCAGCGCGGTGGGGCTGGTCATCGAGAACGGGTTGCTGTTCCTGGCGACGTACGGGTTCGGGTGGGACAGCCCGTTGCAGAGCAACGTGTTCAAGTTCCTCGGGATCGGGATCGCCACGCTGTTCCGGTTCTGGTCGTACCGGACGTGGGTGTTCAAGGCGATGCCCCGACGGGGGTCCGCGGTCGGGGAATCACGGGTGACGGCGGCCGGGGCCGCGGCGAAGCAGCGGGTGGGCTGAGGGGCCCGGGGCCGCGGCTCCCGGACGGGCCGGCCGGTCACCTCACCGTGGGTTCCGTGTCCTGGTGCGACTTCTTCTCCGGGTGCGTTCGTGACAGGAACAGGCCGAAGACCGGCGGCTTGGTCTGGAGCATCTCCAGGCGGCCGCCGTCGGCCTCGGCGAGGTCCCGGGCCACCGCGAGGCCGATTCCGGTGGAGTTGCGGCCGCTGATCGTGCGCTCGAAGATGCGGGCGCCGAGGTCCGGGGGGACGCCGGGGCCCTCGTCGGTGACCTCGATGACCGCCTGGTTGCCGGTGACCCGCGTGCGCAGGGCGACCGTGCCGCCACCGTGCATGAGCGAGTTCTCGATGAGGGCCGCCAGCACCTGGGCCACCGCGCCCGGGGTGCCCACCGCCTGGAGGTGCCGCTTGCCGGAGCTGACGATCGCGCGGCCCACACCGCGGTAGGCCGGGCGCCACTCGGCGAGCTGCTGCTGGATGACCTCGTCGAGGTCGAAGGTGACGGCGGAGCCGGTGCGGGGGTCGCGGGAGTTCGTCAGCAGGCGCTGCACGACGTCGGTGAGGCGTTCCACCTGGGCCAGCGCGATCGTGGCCTCCTCCTTCACCGTGTCCGGGTCGTCGGTGAGGGTGATCTCCTCCAGGCGCATGGACAGGGCGGTGAGCGGGGTGCGCAGCTGGTGGGAGGCGTCGGCGGCGAGCCGGCGTTCCGCCGTCAGCATGCGGGCGATGCGCTCGGCGGAGGAGTCGAGCACATCGGCGACCCGGTCCAGCTCGGGGACGCCGTACCGCTTGTGGCGGGGGCGGGGGTCGCCGGAGCCGAGGCGTTCGGCGGTCTCGGCGAGGTCGGTGAGCGGGGAGGCGAGCCGGTTGGCCTGGCGGATGGCCAGGAGGACCGCGGCGACCACCGCGAGCAGCGCCACCAGGCCGATGATGAGCAGGGTGCGGCCGACCTCGCGGGTCACGGAGGAGCGGGGCTCCTCGACGACGACGGTCTCCCCCTCCTCACCCCGGGCCTCGCCCCGGATGACGTCGCCCTCGGGGCGGCTGCCGACCGCGATGACCGGTCTCCCGGGCATCCGGACCACCGCGTACCGCTCGTGGGTGAGCTGGCTGCGCAGCACCTCGGCGTCGACGGTCCCGGCACCGGCGAGCCGGCTGTCCACGATGCTGGCCAGGCGGGACGCCTCCAGCTCGACGCGTTCCTGTGCGCTGTTGCTGATCGTGCGCGTCTCGACGATGACGAGGGAGACCCCGAACACGGCGATCACGACGAGCACGACGGCCAGCGTGGACTGGATCAGACGGCGACGCACAGGGCCCTCCGGACGGTGGCTTCACGGGACGGGTGGGGTGGCTCGCCCGGGGTGGGGCCGCCTCCGCGCACGGCTTTGACGCGGGGCGCGGACGGCCCGGCCCCGGCGGCGGTGACCCGCGGCTGCCGCCGGCCGGCCCTTCGGCGACCGGGCACCTCGCCGACCGGGCCGCCGCCGGTCGTGCCCTTCGCCGGCCGGATCCCCGGCCGGCCGCTCGCCGGCCGGATCCTCTCGAAGCGTCCCACTTCTCCCGAAGCGGCCGGCTCTTCTCGAAGCGGCCGGCCTTTCTCGAAGCGGCCGGCCTTTCTCGAAGCGGCCGGCTCTTCTCGAACCGGCCGGTTTTCCTCGGAGCGGCTAACTCTTCTCGAAGCGGAAGCCCACGCCCCGCACCGTGGCGATGTAGCGGGGGTTCGCCGCGTCGTCCCCCAGCTTCTTCCGCAGCCACGAGATGTGCATGTCGAGGGTCTTGGTCGAGGACCACCAGGTGGTGTCCCAGACCTCCCGCATCAGCTGGTCGCGGGTGACCACCCGGCCGGCGTCGCGCACGAGGACCCGCAGGAGGTCGAACTCCTTGGCCGTGAGCTGGAGTTCCTCCTCGCCCATCCAGGCGCGGTGCGACTCGACGTCGATGCGGACCCCGTGCGTGGCGGGCGGCTGCTGGGGTTCGACGGAGCCGCGCCGCAGCAGGGCCCGGACGCGGGCGAGGAGTTCGGCGAGCCGGAACGGCTTGGTGACGTAGTCGTCGGCGCCCGCGTCCAGTCCGACGACGGTGTCGACCTCGTCGGCGCGCGCGGTGAGGATCAGGATGGGGATGGCGTGGCCGTCGGCGCGCAGTCGCCGGGCGACCTCCAGGCCGTCCATGCCGGGGAGCCCGAGGTCCAGCACGACCAGGTCGATGCCGCCCTGCATTCCGGCGTCGAGCGCGGAGGGTCCGTCCTCACGCACCTCGACCTCGTACCCTTCCCGGCGCAGGGCGCGGGCCAGCGGCTCCGAAATGGACGCATCGTCCTCGGCGAGCAGTACACGGGTCATGAGGCGATGGTAGTCCGCGTGGGACTGGGCCAAGGGTGTGATGCCCGACCCCGGCTCTTACTCGGGGACATGCCGGACAACCCGCCCGCGACGGCCTCGCCGCCCCTGGTACGGACCTGAGGTCGCGGGATGCCATCCTGGTATGGACCTTGGAAACCTCGCCCTGGTTCCTGTCTGGCCTGTGATGTGCGCCTCAAGTCCTTCCATATCCGGTTCTGTCCTGCCGTATGGTGAAAGGACGCCTGTAGCACCACGGGGACCTTTGGCGCTCGACTTGACGCTGAGGGTCTCTTTTGTGTGCGGGCCGGCTCTCCGCCGGCCTTCGAAAGGAACGACCTGTGGCCGGGCCCCCACTCGCGGGGCGTGGATCCCGGTGGTCGCCGTCCGCCGTTCCGTGACCCGGAGCGGCCTGCCCGTGGGCGTGGGTGGACGGGCCGATCGAGCCGGTGCCGGCCGCCCCAACCGGGCGCGCACGCCTCACCGCGCGTCCCGACCAGCAAGGAACGACCATGGCGTCCAGCCTGACGAAGGACTCGGTCAGTCCGGGAACCCCCGGAACCGGGAAGACCTTCTTCGGCCACCCCCGCGGACTGGCCACTCTCTTCATGACCGAGATGTGGGAGAGGTTCTCCTACTACGGCATGAGGGCTCTCCTCCCGCTGTACCTGGTCGCACCGGGCGGCCTGCACCTGAACGCGGGCACCGCGACCGCGATCTACTCCGTGTACGTGTCGCTGGTGTACCTGCTCGCCATGCCCGGCGGCTGGTTCGGCGACCGCGTCTGGGGGCCGCGCAGGACCGTCGCCGTCGCCGGTGCGGTGATCATGCTCGGCCACCTCACCCTGGCCCTGCCGTCCTCCGGGACCTTCTACGCCGGGCTGGGCCTGGTCGCGATCGGCTCCGGGCTGCTGAAGGCCAACATCTCCACGATGGTCGGCCACCTCTACGACGGCCCGGACGACCCGCGCCGTGACGGCGGCTTCACCGTCTTCTACATGGGCATCAACCTCGGCGCCTTCGCCGCCCCGCTGATCATCGGCACCATCGGCGAGAACGTGAACTGGCACTTCGGCTTCGCGCTCGCCGCGCTCGGCATGGCGCTGGGCCTGGCACAGTTCCTGCTCGGCAGCCGCCACCTGGCCGACCGCTCCAGCGTCGTGCCGAAGCCGCTGTCCGCCGAGGAGAAGGCCGGCACGCTGCGCAAGGCCGCGATCTGGGCCGGCATCGCCGTCGTGGCGTACGCGATCGTCGGCTTCTCCGGCCACTACACGCTGAACTGGATCCTGGTCCCGCTGACCCTGCTCGGTGTGATCATCCCGGTGATGGTGCTGGTCAACATCAAGCGGGACAGGGAGCTCGACCGCTCCGAGCAGTCGAAGATGTCCGCGTACATCTGGTTCTTCGTGGCCGCCGCCGTGTTCTGGATGATCTACGACCAGGGCGGCTCGACCCTGTCGATCTTCGCCGACTCCTCCGCCGACAACACCGTCCTCGGCTGGGAGTTCCCGGTCTCCTGGTACCAGTCGGTCAACCCGGTACTGATCATGGCCCTGGCCCCGGTCTTCGCCTGGTTCTGGCTCGCGCTGAACAGGCGCGGCAAGGAGCCGAGCACGATCGTGAAGTTCGCCTCGGGCCTGGTCCTGGTCGGCGCGTCCTTCTTCCTCTTCCTCGCCCCGCTGTCGATCGCCGAGGGCGGTCACAAGGCGGCCGCGATGTGGCTGGTGGCGATCTACTTCGTGCAGACCGTCGGCGAGCTGCTGCTCTCCCCGGTCGGCCTGTCGGTCACCACGAAGATGGCGCCGGCGAAGTACGCCTCGCAGATGATGGGCGTCTGGTTCCTGGCCGTCACCGCCGGCGACGCCACCACCGGTCTGCTCTCCATCGCCGGCGTCGACCTGAACAGGACGGGCATCGTCGCGACGGAGGCCACGCTCGCGGTGGTCGCCGGTGTCGCGGTGTGGATGTACCGCAAGCGCGTCAAGGAACTCATGGGCGACGTCCGCTGACGTCCCCTCCCGCACGGTTCCCGTCCCTCACGGTTCCCGCAGGGCCGCCACGACTCCGGTCGCGGCGGCCCTCGGCGCGTTCAGCGGGGCGCCGCGGCGCCGGCGCCGTCTTGCCAGGGGCGCGGGCGGCATCCGGTACGGCACGCACGCACCGCGGGGAGGGGGCGCCGTGGCGGCAGCGCGGGAGGGGAGGCCACGGCGGCGCCGCGAGGGGCGCCGCGGCTCAGGCCGGGGCGCCCAGTTCCGCCCAGACCGTCTTGCCCGCGGCGCCCGGGGTCCGTACGACCCCCCAGTCCAGGCAGAGACGCTGCACGATGAACATGCCGTGGCCGCCGGGGCGGCCGGCGCGGTGGGGGTTGCGGGGGGCGGGCTGGCCGCTGCCGCGGTCGGAGACCTCGACGCGGATCACCTTGTTGTCGCAGCCGATCTGGAGCCGGTCGGGCCCCTCGGCGTGCAGGCAGGCGTTGGTCACCAGTTCGGAGACGACGAGGAGCACGTCCTCGGCGGCGGCCCGTTGGTCGGCGCCTCCGGCGGGCAGCCAGCCCCACGCGTACAACGCCTGACGGGCGAAGTCGCGGGCGAGCGGGACGACACCGCTCTCGCCGTCGAAGCTCAGCGTACGGACCTGACGACCCGACGACGCTCCGGAAGCGCCGCTGGGCTCCGGGCCGCGGTCGCCCGGCGAGTAAGGCCGGGTGGTGCTCATCAGCGCTTCACCTCACCGATTCACCAGTTCAGGGTTCACTTCAGCGTTCAGTTCGTGCCGCGGTTCATCGTTCGCACGACGGGGGATCCCCAGGGTGCACGACACCCCGGCGGCACCGGAGTCCCTGCACACGTTCAGCGGCCGCTGCACGGTCGGTCTGCGCATCCCGCCCTCTCCTCGTGCTGTGCCACCGACATGTTCAGGTGTCTCCTGCCCGACACGACCGGCGGGACACCCCTCGTTCGCCCACAGGTGACCGGCCCGTCCGTCCCCGGTCGTCCGTGGCGCGCGGGAGTCCCGGTCGCGCCCGGCCGCCGTGAGGGCCGACGGGCGGGTCCCGGAGTCAGCGGTCGCCGTCCACGAGGGCCGCCTCGACCGTGTCGTGCACGGTGAAGACGGCGTCCGCGCCGGTGATCTCGAACACCCGGGCCACCACGGGCAGCATGCCCGCCAGGTGCACCGCGCCACCCGCGGCCTCGGCCTTCAGGCGGGCGCCGAGCAGGACGTTGAGCCCCGTGGAGTCGCAGAACTCCAGCCGGGAGCAGTCCACGACCAGCCGGCTCAGCCCCTTGGCGAGGCACTCGTCGAGTGGCTCGCGCAACAGATCGGCCGTGTGGTGATCCAGCTCACCGGCGGGGGTCACGACGGCACTGGTGCCCTCTTCCCGCACTTCCACCATGAGCCGGCCAGACTGTGCGCTGCCGACCGTCCCGCGGTCCATGCCGTGTCTCTCCCGAGGTCGTGACTGCTGCTGACGCCCTCGAACACTACGCCTTCGATCCGCACTCCAACAGCCGAACAATCACCCACAAACGGACATAACCCAACAAACCATACTTGCGATCGGTTGAGTAAAGCGGGTAGGGCTAGAGGAACACACCCGACACGGCCGGCTTTGGAGGCGCCGCACACCGTAGTGCACGCACTGGCTTCGGCAGCCATATGCCGAGAACGATGGAGGACATCATGTCACCCCGGCTCGACGCTCCGCATACCCACAGGGCGACGTCGACACCCCCTCCGGAACAGCTGAATCCCATCGAGCGGAGCGGCGATCCCCGTGACGCCCTCGCCGGACTCCCGGAGATCCCGCCGTACGACCAGGTCGGACCGGTCGACGCGCGGGCCCTGTCCAAGACCCTCTTCGAGCGACTGGAGTCGCTGGAGGAAGGCACGTACGAGTACTCGTACGTGCGCAACACCCTCGTCGAACTGAACCTCGCGCTGGTCAAGTTCGCGGCCTCCCGCTTCCGCTCCCGCAGCGAGCCCATGGAGGACATCGTCCAGGTCGGCACGATCGGCCTGATCAAGGCGATCGACCGCTTCGAGCTGAGCCGTGGTGTGGAGTTCCCCACCTTCGCGATGCCAACCATCGTGGGCGAGATCAAGCGGTTCTTCCGTGACACGTCCTGGTCCGTGCGCGTCCCGCGCCGGCTCCAGGAGCTGCGGATCGACCTGGCCAAGGCCGGCGACGAACTCGCCCAGCAGCTCGACCGCGCCCCCACCGTGGCAGAGCTGGCGGAGCGCCTCGGCATCGCCGGCGAGGAGGTCGTCGAGGGCATGGCCGCCTCGAACGCGTACACCGCCGCCTCGCTGGACGCCCAGCCGGAGGAGGACGACGCGGAGAGCGCCCTCGCCGACCGCATCGGCTACGAGGACCACGGACTCGAGGGCATCGAGTACGTCGAGTCGCTGAAGCCGCTGATCGCCGGACTCGCGCCCCGCGACCGGAAGATCCTCTCGCTGCGCTTCGTCGCCGGGATGACCCAGTCGGAGATCGGCGAGGAACTCGGCATCTCGCAGATGCACGTCTCGCGGCTGCTGTCGCGCACGCTGGTGCGGCTGCGCAAGGGCCTGACGCTGGAGGAGTGAGCGCGCCTCCCCGGTGGGGACCGGGGCCGGCCGGAGACCAGTGCGGTCCGCGCCCGGGTGAGCGGTCGGACGCCGCCACCCGGGCGCGGCCTTGCCGTGCGGAGCCGTACGCACGCGGGGTGCCACGTCGGGTGTCCTCATGGTGGAAACCCACTGGCCGGATTCCCCCCGGTGACTACGCTGTCCCCGTCCCATGACCAGCGGCGCTGCTGGGTCGGCCACGTCGTCCGCTCGTGAGGAACCCCATGCCCGGCTCCCCCGCCGTCCCGGCCCGCCTCGGCCGCCTCGGCCCGCTCATCGACGTTCCCGTGCTGCTGGTCGCCGCGGTGTGGGGGTCCAGTTACCTCGCCGCGAAGGGCGTCACCACCGCCGCCACCGTGCCGGCCGTGCTCGTGCTGCGGTTCGCCGTGGTGCTCCCGGTGCTGGTGGCCGTCGGCCGGCGGCGGCTGCGGGCGCTGAGCGGCGCGCAGTGGCGGGGGGCCGCTCTGCTCGGGCTGGTCCTCGCGGGGATCTTCCTGCTGGAGACGTACGGGGTGGTGCACACCTCGGCCACGAACGCGGGGCTGATCATCAGCCTGACCATGGTGTTCACGCCGCTCGCGGAGAGCCGGGTGCGCGGGGTGCGGTTGCCGGGTGCGTTCCTGGCGGCGGCGGGCGTGTCGGTGCTGGGGGTGGCGCTGCTGACGCAGGGCGCCGGGTTCACCGCTCCGTCCGGGGGCGATCTGCTGATGCTGGGGGCGGCGGTCGCCCGGACCGTGCACGTGCTGGCGATGGCGCGGATGGAGTCCGTGCGGGGAGCGGACGCGCTGTCCCTGACCACGGTCCAACTGGGCGGGGCGGTCGCCGTGTTCACGGTGCTGGTGACGATGCCGGGGACGGGCGCCTCGCCGTGGGCCGCCGCCGCCGGTTTCGACGCCGGGGACTGGGCCGGCCTGGTCTACCTCTCCGTGTTCTGCACGCTGTTCGCGTTCTTCGTGCAGATGTGGGCCGTCCGCCGTACGTCGCCGTCCCGGGTCAGCCTGCTGCTGGGGACCGAGCCGGTGTGGGCGGCGGCCGTGGGCATCGCGCTCGCCGGGGACCGGCCGGGGTGGCCGGGGTTCGCGGGCGCGGTGCTGGTCCTCGTCGGTACGGCGTGGGGGCGGTCGGTGGCGGACCGGGGGCGCACGGCGGCAGGCGAGGAGCGCGACACCGTGAGCGAGAGGCGCGGGGGCACGGGCGAGGGGCGCGACACCGTGAGCGAGCCCTCTCAGGCCACCCGCACGCCCCGTCGCCACACCTCCGAGACGAGCGGCACGCCGGGGCGGTAGGCCAGGTGGACGTGGCTCGGGGCGTCCAGGAGGACCAGGTCGGCGCGGGCGCCGGGGGACAGGCGGCCCACGTCCGTGCGGCGCAGGGCCGCGGCGCCGCCCGCCGTGGCCGCCCAGAGGGCCTCGTCGGGGGTCATCCGCATGTCGCGTACGGCGAGCGCGACGCAGAACGGGACCGAGGACGTGAAGGACGAGCCCGGGTTGCAGTCCGTGGAGAGGGCCACGGTGACGCCGGCGTCCAGCAGGCGGCGGGCGTCCGGCCACTCGGCCCGGGTGGAGAACTCGGCGCCGGGCAGCAGCGTGGCGACCGTCGCGCTGTTCGCGAGGGCGTCCACGTCGGCGTCGGTGAGGTGGGTGCAGTGGTCCGCGCTGGCCGCGTCCAGTTCGACAGCCAGCTGCACGCCGGGGCCGTGGGAGAGCTGGTTGGCGTGGACGCGGGGGTGCAGGCCCCTGGCCCTGCCGGCGGTGAGGATCGCGCGGGCCTGGTCGCCGTCGAAGGCGCCCTGCTCGCAGAAGACGTCGATCCAGCGGGCGTGCGGGGCGCAGGCGTCGAGCATCTCGCCGGTGACGAGGGCGACGTAGGCGGCGGGGTCGTCGGCGAAGTCCGGGGGGACGATGTGGGCGCCCAGGTAGGTGACCTCGTCGGTGTGGGCGGCGGCGATGCGCAGGGCGCGGGCCTCGTCGGCGACGGTCAGGCCGTAGCCGGACTTCGTCTCGAAGGTCGTCGTGCCCTGGCGCAGTGCCTCGGCGAGGTAGCGGGCGAGGTTGCGTTCGAGGTCGGCGTCGCTCGCCGCCCGCGTGGCCGCGACGGTCGTGCGGATGCCGCCCGCGCCGTACGGCCGCCCCGACATCCGGGCGTTGAACTCCTGGGTCCGGTCGCCCGCGAAGACGAGGTGGGAGTGGGAGTCGACGAAGCCGGGGACGACCGCCCGGCCGCCGGCGTCGACCCGGTTGTCAGTGGCGGGTGCTTTGCTTTGTCCACCGGTCCACACGACGCGGTCGCCCTCGATGACGACGGCCGCGTCCTGGATCAGTCCGAGGGGGGAGAAGTCACCCAGGGAGGGGTCGTTGGTGACCAGGACGGCGATGTTGGTGACGAGCGTGCTCGCGGTGCTCGCGGAGTGGGCGGGGCTGTCGGTCGTCGCGTTGCTCATGGCGTCCTTGCTGGCCTGGTCGGCGGTGGGGTCGGGTTCGGGGACGGGGACGGGCCGTGCGAAGGGGCGGCCCGCGGTCATCCGCGCAGGGCTGCGACGGCGTCCGCAAGGGCCTTCGGCACATCCGGTACGAGGCGGTGGACCCCGTCCCGTACGACGTGCCGGCCGGCCACGACCGTATGCGACACGTCCGCTGCCGACGCGGCGAATACCGCCGTCTCGGCCCCGAGCCGCGGAAGCGGCCCTGCCGTCCTGACCGAGTCGAGCGCGATCGTCGTGAAGTCGGCGGCCGCGCCGGTCCGCAGGGTGCCCGCGTCGTCCCGGCCGAGGGCCGCGTGACCGTCGGCGGAGGCGGCCCGCAGGAGGGCGGCGGCCGTCCAGTGCCCCCGGGTGCGGGTGCGCAGCCGCTCGTTCAGCTCCATCGCGCGGGCCTCTTCGAACAGGTCGATCACGGCGTGGCTGTCGGAGCCGAGGGAGAGCGGGGAGCCCGCCCGCTGGAGGGCGACGGCCGGGCCGATGCCGTCGGCGAGGTCCCGTTCCGTCGTCGGGCACATGCAGGTGCCGGTGCCGGAGCGGCCGAGGAGGGCGATGTCCTCGTCGGTGAGGTGCGTGTTGTGGACACCGGTGGTGCCCCGGCCGAGGACGCCGTGCTCGGCGAGGAGCTGCGTCGGGGTGCGGCCGTGGGCCTCGCGGCAGGCGTCGTTCTCGGCGGTCTGCTCGGACAGGTGGACGTGCAGGGGCGCCCCGCGCTCCCGCGCCCAGCGGGCCACGGTCGTCAACTGCCCGGCGGGCACGGCCCGTACGGAGTGGATCGCGGCCCCGATCCGTGCGTGATCCCGTTCCTTGAGAAGTGAACAGCGTTCGGCCCAGGCCTGCGCGTCGCCGTCGGAGAAGCGGAGCTGGTGGGCGGTGGGTGGCTGTCCGAAGCCGGCGGAGAGGTAGGCGGTGTCGAGGAGGGTGATGCGGATGCCGGCGTCGGCGGCGGCCTCGATCAGGGCCTCGCCCATCGCGTTGGGGTCGGCGTAGGGCGTGCCGCCGGGCGCGTGGTGCACGTAGTGGAACTCGCCGACGGCCGTGATGCCGGCCAGCGCCATCTCGGCGTACACCGCGCGGGCGAGCTGGTGGTAGGTCTCCGGGGTCAGCCGGTCGGCGACGGAGTACATGACCTCGCGCCAGGTCCAGAAGGTCCCGGACCCGACCTGGGCGGTGCCGCGCAGGGCGCGGTGGAAGGCGTGGCTGTGGGCGTTCGCCAGCCCGGGGAGGGTGAGGCCGCGCAGGATCTCGGCGCCGGGGGGCGGGGTGGCGACACCCGTGCGGACGGCGGTGATGCGGCCGTCCGCGCCCGCGGCGGAGCCGCCCGTCGACACCGTGAGGGCGACGCCCGGCTCGACGCGGGTGTCGAGCCAGGCGTGCTCCAGCCAGTACGTCCGTGTCCGCTGCGTGGGGGTCACGTGCAGGCCAGCCCTTCCAGTACGTCGGCGAGTGCGCGCACCCCGGCCACGCAGTCGTCCTCGGCCGCCGACTCGGCCGGGGAGTGCGAGACGCCCGTGGGGTTGCGCACGAACAGCATGGCGGTCGGGATGCTCCCGGAGAGGATCCCGGCGTCGTGTCCGGCGCCCGTGCCGAGGACGGGGACCTTGAGGTCGGTGTCCTTGCCGAGGAGCCGGACCAGTTCGTCGCGCAGCGCGTGGTCGAACTCGACGACGGGCGTGAAGGACTCGCGGACGACGTCCAGGTCGACGCCGTGCGTCCGCGCGTACGCGCGGGCCGCCTCCTCGACGCCGCCGACCACCCGGTCGAGGCTCTCCTGGTCGGCGGCGCGGGAGTCGAGCCAGCCGCGCACCAGGGAGGGGACGGCGTTGACGCCGTTCGGCTCGACGGAGATCTTGCCGAAGGTGGCGACGGCACCCGCGAGCCGGGCCTCACGGCGGGCGGCGAGCACGGTCTCGGCGTAAGGCAGCATCGGGTCGCGGCGGTCCGTCAGCCGGGTGGTGCCGGCGTGGTTGGCCTCGCCCCGGAAGTCGAACCGCCAGCGGCCGTGCGGCCAGATGGCGCTGGCGATGCCGACCCGGTCGCCGCTGAGGTCGAGGGCGCGGCCCTGCTCGACGTGGAGTTCGACGAACGCGCCGATCCGGGCGAGCCGCTCGGGATCCGGTCCGATGGCGCCGGGGTCGTACCCGGCGGCCTCCATGGCGCGCGGGAGGGTGATGCCCTCGCCGTCGGTCAGCCGGTGGGCCTGCTCGGCCGTGAGGTGTCCGGCGGTGAGCCGGGAGCCGACACAGGCGAGCCCGAAGCGGGCGCCCTCCTCGTCGCCGAAGTTGACGAGGGCGAGGGGCTTGGTGAAGCGCGCTCCCCTGCGGCGCAGTTCGTCGAGGGCGGCGAAGGCCGAGACGACGCCGAGGGGTCCGTCGAAGGCGCCGCCGTCGGGCACCGAGTCGAGATGGGACCCGGTGACGACGGCGTCCCCGGCGGCGGGGTCGCCGAGCCAGGCCCACTGGTTGCCGTTGCGGTCGACCTCGTGGACCAGCCCTCGTGCCTCGGCCTGCTCCTTGAACCAGGCCCGGCAGTCGGCGTCGGCGGCAGTCCAGGCGTAGCGGCGGTAGCCGCCGGAGTCCGGGTGCCGTCCGATCGGGCGCAGGTCACGCCACATCCGGTGGAAGGACTCCCCGACCGGCCCGTGCGGTGACGCCGGCCCGTGCGGTGACACGCCGTGGCCCGCGAGCGGCGCCCCGTCCGCCGCCCCAGGGCCCGGTTCCAGGCACGGGCCCGCGCCGGCGTCCTCGCGCGCGGCCGCGCCTCCGTCCACGCCCGCGCCCGCGCCCGTGCCCTGCGACGAGGCCTCGGTCCCGGCCGCGCGGTTGCCGCCCGGTTCGTCTCCTGTACGGGTCACGCGTCGTCGCCCTCGCGCATGGGCACCCGTACGCCCCGTTCGTCGGCGACCGCCTCGGCGGTGTCGTATCCGGCGTCGACGTGCCGGATGACGCCCATGCCGGGGTCGTTGGTCAGCACGCGCCGGATCTTCTCGCCGCCCAGCTTCGTGCCGTCGGCCACCGTCACCTGGCCGGCGTGCAGGGAGCGGCCCATGCCGACGCCACCGCCGTGGTGGATCGACACCCAGGAGGCACCCGAGGCCACGTTGACCATCGCGTTCAGCAGCGGCCAGTCGGCGATCGCGTCGGAGCCGTCGAGCATGGCCTCCGTCTCGCGGTAGGGCGAGGCGACGGAACCGCAGTCGAGGTGGTCCCGCCCGATGGCCAGCGGCGCGGCCAGCTCACCGGCGGCGACCATGTCGTTGAACCGCTCACCGGCCTTGTCGCGCTCGCCGTAGCCGAGCCAGCAGATGCGGGCGGGCAGGCCCTGGAAGTGGACGCGCTCGCCGGCCAGCCTGATCCAGCGGGCGAGGGACTCGTTCCGGGGGAAGAGGTCCAGCATCGCCTTGTCGGTCTTGGCGATGTCGGCGGGGTCGCCGGACAGGGCGGCCCAGCGGAAGGGGCCCTTGCCCTCGCAGAACAACGGGCGGATGTAGGCGGGGACGAAACCGGGGAAGGCGAACGCCCGCTCGTACCCGGCCAGTCGGGCCTCGCCGCGGATGGAGTTGCCGTAGTCGAAGACCTCGGCGCCGGCGTCCAGGAAGCCGACCATGGCCTCGACGTGCCGGGCCATCGACTCGCGGGCCCGGGTGGTGAAGCCGACCGGGTCCTTCGCGGCGGCGTCGGCCATGTCCTCGAAGGCGACGCCGGTGGGCAGGTAGGCAAGCGGGTCGTGGGCCGAGGTCTGGTCGGTGACGATGTCGATGGGGGCGCCCGTCGCGAGGAGCCGCGGGACCAGGTCGGCGGCGTTGCCGAGGACACCGATGGAGAGGGGCTTGCGCTGGTCGCGGGCTTCGACGGCCAGTCGGAGGGCGTGCTCCAGGCTGTCGGCCCTGACGTCCAGGTAGCGGTGCTCGATGCGGCGGTCGATGGCACGGGGGTCGCAGTCGACGCAGATCGCCACGCCGTCGTTCATGGTGACGGCGAGCGGCTGGGCGCCGCCCATGCCACCGAGGCCGGCGGTGAGGGTGATGGTCCCGGCGAGAGTCCCGCCGAACTTCTTGGCGGCGACGGCGGCGAAGGTCTCGTAGGTGCCCTGGAGGATGCCCTGGGTGCCGATGTAGATCCAGGAGCCGGCCGTCATCTGGCCGTACATGGTCAGCCCGAGCTGCTCGAGCCGGCGGAACTCCTCCCAGTTGGCCCAGTCGCCGACCAGGTTGGAGTTGGCGATGAGAACGCGCGGGGCCCATTCATGGGTCTGCATGACGCCGACCGGGCGGCCGGACTGGACGAGCATGGTCTCGTCCTGCTTCAGCGTGCGCAGGGTGCGCACCATCGCGTCGAAGGAACGCCAGTCGCGGGCCGCCTTGCCGGTGCCGCCGTAGACGACGAGCTTGTCGGGGTGCTCGGCGACCTCGGGGTCGAGGTTGTTCTGGAGCATCCGCAGCGCGGCCTCCTGCTGCCATCCCAGGGCACTCAGTTCCGTACCGCGCGGCGCTCGGACTGGGCGGGGTCCTGACATGGTCTGCCTCCTGGAGGGTGGGCGATCCCGACGGATTGTTGCAGTGTCCATTCACATCCTGACTTGATGAATAGGACTAGTCAATACGTGGGGGCGCGGCACGGGCGGCGAGCGAGGCGGCGACGGGGAGCAACAGGGAGCAGGCACGGCCGGGACAGGGGGCCTCGAAACGGAGGGGGCACTTCCGGACGGAGGGCACCCCGGACCGGACCGGACGCACGGTGGGGGAGCCGGCGCGGCGGGCGCCGACGGGGCCGCGGGCGAATCGCCCAGGGGCGGCAGCGCGTCGGCGAAGCCCCGGCCGCGGGCCGGCGATCAGGGATCGGGCACCCCGGCAACCGGGCACCCCCAGCAGTGGCCGGGGCGCGCGAACCGCCACCACACCACCCGGCCACACCCGTACCACCCGCCCTCCGCCCGCGCGCCCTTGACGCGCGCCCGGCGGCACGGTGTTGAACTGTGCGGAAAAACGAGGTCAGTCGACCCACCCTAGTCACCGCCGAGCATGTTCCGCTGGAAAATGCCAGAAGACTCACCCATGTCGCACACGTTGCGTAGCTTCTTCCTCACTCAGCCGAACCGCAGGCAGGAGGGGAGCCAACGGTGCCCGGAATCGACGAGTGTCTACTGGAGGCCATGCGGCTGCCCGGAGCCCGGGGAGCCGCGCTGGTCGACTGGACCAGCGGGCTGGCCCTCGGCACGGTCGGGGAGTTCCCGGGCGGTGACCACGAGGCCGCGGCCGCCGAGGCCGCGGAGGTCGCGCGGCTCACGGCGGAACAGCGGGCGTTCACGCCCGACGGCGCCGAGGAGCACGCCGACCCCCCGGTCGAGGACCTGATCATCAGCAACCGGGACAGCTACCACGTCCTGCGGTTCGTGCCCACGTCCTTCGACAGCAGCGTGTTCCTGCACGTGTGGCTGGCCCGGTCGGACGGCAATCTCGCGCTGGCCCGGATCCGGCTGAGCGAGATGGCCGGACGGCTGGTGCTGGGATGACCGTCGTGGAAACCACCCCGCCGCCCCGGCTGCCCATGCGGGACAGAGTGGCCGGCCGGCAGTACGCGAGCGGCGCGGTCTCGCCGATGCTGACCCGGCTGGCCGCCGAGCGCGCCACCGGCGTCCTGGAGCGCGAGCGCGGAGCGCTCTACCTGGCCGAGGGCCGGGTGGTGCACGCCGAGAGCCCCTTCGCCCCGGGCCTCGACGTGCTCCTCCTGACCCACGGCACACTGGAGCCCCGCGTCTGGTGGGAGGCGGTGGAGCGGGCCGACGAGGCGCGCGGCGTCGCCCGGCTGCTGCTCGACGCCGGCCTGATCGGGCGGAGCGCGCTGGAGCTGTGCCACCTGGGGGCGCTGTACGACGCCGCGTACTTCGCGCTCGCACCGAGCAGTTCCCCGGGCCGCTTCCGGTACGGAGCCGGCCACTGGTTCGGCGCGCTGCGGCCGGTCCCGGTCGACGCGGTGGAGCGGGAGACGCTGCGCCGCCGCGAGCTGCTGCACCGCCTGTGGCCCGATCCGCTGCCGGACAGCGCCCCGCTGCTGCGGGCCGACCCGGCCGCCGCACCGCCGCCGTCCGCCCGGCAGCGCGCGGTGCTCGCGCTGGTGGACGGTGTGCGCACGGCGTCGGACATCGCCGGGGAACTGGGCCGGCGGGCGTTCCCCACCCTCGTGGACGTCCGGCGGCTGGCGGCGGCGGGGCTGGTGACCGCGCAGTTCCCGCCCCCCGTCCCGCAACCGCCGCCGGCCCTCTCCCTGCCCCACGTCAACGACCCCGACATCACCTTGCTGAAGAGGCTCAGGGATGCGCTGGAGGCCCTTTGAACGGCAGCGACCGCGGGCCGAGAGGAGCGAGCTGATGGCGGCGGGACCCGAGATGCTCGCCGAGCTGCGGCGGCTGCGGGCGCGGGTGCCCCAGCTGACCGGGGCGCTCGTGGCCGGTGTGGACGGCCTCGTCCTCGCCCACGACACGCCCGGCGTGGAGGCGGAGGGGGTGGCCGCGCTCACCGCGACCGCCCTGGCCGTCGCCGTGCGGCTGGCGGACACCACCGGCCAGGGCGACTTCCGCGAGCTGCTCGTGCGCGGCGTGTACGGCTACGTGGCGACGTACGCGGCCGGGGAGAGCGCCGTGCTGACGGTGCTCGCGCAGGACCGCGTCAACGTCGGCCGGCTGCATCTGGAGAGCCGCCGGTCCGGCATCCGCGTCGGCGAACTCGTCGACGCCGCCGAGCGGGCGCGTGCCCCCGCCCCGGCCGTGCCGGCCGCCACCCGGGCCAGGAGCGTCCGCACCCCCCGCCCCACGACCACCGAGCCCCGTACCACCACCGAAAGTTGAGAGGAACCGAGGAACAGTCATGGCCAACACCGAAACCACACTCAAGGAATGTCTCGCCGCCATCGAGGGCGCCACCGGTGTCGCGCTCGTCGACTACACCAGCGGCATGGCCCTGGGCACACTGGGCGGCAGCAAGACCTTCGACCTGAACGTCGCCGCCGCGGGCAACACCGACGTGGTGCGCGCCAAGATGCGCACCATGGAGCACCTCGGGCTCAAGGCCCAGATCGAGGACATCCTGATCACGCTGTCCGACCAGTACCACCTGATCCGCCTGATCAGCGGGCGCGGCGGCAACGGCCTCTTCCTCTACCTGGTCCTGGACGGCAAGCGGGCCAACCTGGCGATGGCCCGCCACCAGCTGAAGCGGATCGAGGAGGACCTGGAGGTCTGACCGGCCGGTCCCCCTCCACAGGCCGCGGAACCCGCGCCGCACGCGGGGCACGAGCCGCCCGGACCACCCGGGCTACACGAGTGCCGCGGTGCGGCGGCGCGCTCCACCGGGGGCCGCGTCGCCCGCCGCGATACCCGTGCCGCGGTAGGACCCGACCGCCTTGCCGGCCGGCCGGCCGCCGCCCGCGGCGAGCCAGTCGACGCGCACCCACAGCAGTGCGTCCCCGGCCCGCTCCAGCCTCCCGAGCCAGGCGGCCTTGAGCCGCAGCCCCGTGCCGCACCCGGCGAGCAGCAGACCGCCCGCGGCCGGCACGGCGAACGCGCTGCCCAGCGCGGCGACGAGGGCGAGCAGCAGCCACCAGCGGTGACCGCGGCGCCAGTTGCGCACGGTCACTCCGCGGTCCTGGAGCACATCGTGCTTGCCCGCCCGGACGGCGGCGCGGGCGAGCGCGGTGTACCGCTTGCGCCGCGCCGACAGAACCACGGCCGCCGCCACGACGAACAGCGCGGCCCCCGCCATCACCCCGATCCGCCGTCCCGTGATCCCGGGCGGCAGTACGCCGACACCGGCCGCGAGCACTCCGCACCACCACAGGGGCGCGGCCCCGGCCCGTACGACGACGGCCACCCGAGCCAGTCCCTGACCTCCGCGTGCCATGTTCCGCCTCCTCGTCGCCCGGACGAATCACATCCCGTTCCGGTCGGGCAGATTAGCGGGCGAACGTGAGATGTCCATGAGAACCGCACGGGAAGGGGCGGGAGGTCCCGCGACGGGGCGGGACGGCGGGCTCACTCCACGAACAGGCCCCGCACCGCCGCCTTGGCGTCGAACTCCTCCAACCGGGCCTGGGCGTCCGGCAGGTCGTCGCACATGGCTTCCAGCAGCACGCGCCCGAGCAGCATCGGGGCGCACGCGGTGTCGAAGGCGAGGCCGGTGCCGACGGCTGCCGGCAACAGCAGGTCGGAGACCTTGGCGACCGGCGCGAACGCGGAGTCGGCGACCGTCACCACGGTCAGCCCGGCCTCCCTGGCGTAGGCGAGGGTGTCGACGACCTCGCGCGGATGACGGGGCAGCGCGAAGCACAGCAGCGCGGAGGCGCCCGCGCGTACCGCCGCGTCGAGGCGGTCGTGGACCATCGTGCCGCCCTCGTGCAGCAGCCGGACGTCGGGGTGGACCTTGGCGGCGAAGTAGGCGAACCCGTACGCCTGGGAGGCGGCGGCCCGCAGTCCGAGCACCGGCAGCGGCCGGGAGGCCGCGAGCAGCCTGCCCGCCTTCCGCACCGGCCGCGGGTCGGCGAGCGCCTCGGCGAGGTGCCGCAGGTTCTCGATCTCGGCCTCGACGGCCTGCTGGTACTCGTTGTACGACGCCGAGTCCGCGCTCTGTTCGACGGGCGCGACCTCCCGCAGGTGCCGGCGCAGGGCAGGGTAGCCGTCGAAGCCGAGGGCGACCGCGAAGCGGGTGACGGAGGGCTGGCTGACCCCGGCCAGTTCGGCCAGCTCGACGCTGGACAGGAACGGCACGTCGGCGGCGCGGCGCACCATGCTGTGCGCGATGCGCCGCTGGGTGGGCGTCAGCCGGTGCCCCTCGAAGAGGGTCTGGAGCCGGTTGGCGGGACTGTCTGCGGCCCCGGGGCCGGTGCCCTCCACCGCACCCGCGCCGGGCGGCTGCCCGTCCGCTCCCGTGTCCCTGTCCGCGCTCATGCCTCGTTCCCCTCCGGCCGTCCGCCCGCCGAGCTATTCACCGGCCAGTAACTCTGCATGACGTCATACAGCCGGGCAAGGCCGGCGGGGCGGCGCCGGTCACCGACGGGCGGCGGGCGGACCCCGTGCGGATGCCGGCGGCCGGTCCCGCCCGGATGCCGACGGGCCGACGGGCCGACCCGTCCGGGCCGTCCGGGCCGTCCGGGCCGTCCGGGCCGTCCGGGCCGTCCGGGCCGTCCGGGCCGTCGGCGGACCCCCGTACCAACACGGGGGCTAACCCCAGTGCCCGCACCGCGTCCGCTGCCTACCGTGGGTCCCATGACGGGACGGGAGACCACCATGGACGCGCGGGACACCGAGCTGAAGAAGGAACTCGACGCCGCTCTGCAGGCCCGCAGGGAGCTGGGCGAGGAGTACGAGTCCGCGCTGGTGGACTCGTTCCTGGAGAAGGTCGACCAGCGCATCGACGGCGCGGTCGAGCGCCGGGTCCGCCGGCAGTTCGCGGAGCAGCAGACGGTGTCGGCCCGGGGCGGCCGCTCGTCCGGGGCGACCGACTCCTGGGGCGAGCGCTTCGGCTTCGGGATCGTCTCGCTGGTGCTGGCGATCCCGCTGTCCGCGATCGGCGCGGGTGTGGCCCACCTGCCGGGCCTGATCGTGTCCTGGATCGGCATCGTCGGCATCAACGTCGTCCAGGCGGCCCGGATCAACCCGAACCTGTTCGGCCGGCGGCGCGGATCCGCGCAGAACGGCGACTGGGAGGGCTGACGGCTGGTGGTACGGGCGCGAATCCGGCACCCGGACACCGGCCGGGCACGTCCGACGGCCTCCGGGACGGCAGGGGCGCGCGGATCCGAGGGCGACGGGCGGCCGCACGGGGCGCCGGGAAGAGATTGTGCGCGGGGACCGCCGCACCCCCTTACGGGGGGCGGGACGACGGCGGTCCCCGCGAGGGACGCGGGCCAGGTCGGGCCAGGCCTACGCGTCCGTGGCGTCGGTGGAGGTCCGGGAGCCGCTCCGGAGGTCCGTGACGCCGTTCTGTTGCCGGTGGGGCGGGGAGCCGCTCCCACCCCCTGCCGACACCCACGAATATGCCGGACGCGTGTTAAGCGTGTGCTGCGCGGACGTGACGCCCTCGTACCACTTCCGCGAAGTCCGCTTTGAAGTCCACCTTTTCGGTGGACAAACGGAAGTCCGACGCCGCCGGGGGCGGTTCACCGCAGGTTTCCCCGCTGTTCCGCCCCCGCACGTCGGAAGCTACTTCCCGCCCCTGGCGAGGAAGGCCAGCAGGTCCTGCCGGCTGACGACACCGGTCGGCTTGCCCTCGACGAGCACGATCGCCGCGTCCGCCGTACCCAGGACGGACATCAGGTCGCCGACCGGCTCGCCGGAGCCGACCTGCGGCAGCGGGGCGGACATGTGCTTCTCCAGTGGGTCCTCCAGCGAGGCCCGCTGGCTGAACAGGGCGTCCAGCAGCTCGCGCTCGACGACGGAGCCGACCACCTCGGCGGCCATCACGTCGGGGTGACCGGCGCCCGGCTTGACGACCGGCATCTGCGAGACGCCGTACTCGCGCAGCACCTCGATGGCCTGGCCGACGGTCTCCTCCGGGTGCATGTGGACGAGGGAGGGCATGGCACCGTGCTGCTTGTCGTTGAGGACGTCGGCGACGCGGGCGCTGGGGCCCTCGTCCTCCAGGAAGCCGTAGTCGGCCATCCACTCGTCGTTGAAGATCTTGCTGAGGTAGCCGCGGCCGCTGTCGGGCAGCAGCACGACGACGACGTCGTCCGGCCCGAGCCGCTCGGCGACCCGCAGGGCGGCCACGACGGCCATGCCGCAGGAGCCGCCGACGAGCAGCCCCTCCTCCTTCGCCAGCCGCCGGGTCATCTGGAAGGAGTCCTTGTCGGACACGGCGACGATCTCGTCGGCGACGGTCCGGTCGTAGGCGGTCGGCCAGAAGTCCTCACCGACGCCCTCGACGAGGTACGGCCGTCCGGAGCCGCCCGAGTACACGGAGCCCTCGGGGTCGGCGCCGACGACCTGGACGCGGCCGTCGCTGGCGTCCTTGAGGTAGCGGCCGGTCCCGGAGATGGTGCCGCCCGTGCCCACACCCGCGACGAAGTGGGTGATCCGCCCCTCCGTCTGCTCCCACAGCTCGGGGCCGGTCGAGTGGTAGTGGGAGAGCGGGTTGTTGGGGTTGGAGTACTGGTCGGGCTTCCACGCGCCGGGCGTCTCACGGACCAGCCGGTCGGAGACGTTGTAGTAGGAGTCCGGGTGCTCGGGGTCCACGGCGGTCGGGCAGACGACGACCTCGGCGCCGTACGCCCGCAGCACGTTGATCTTGTCGGTGCTCACCTTGTCGGGGCACACGAAGATGCACTTGTACCCCTTCTGCTGCGCCACGATGGCCAGGCCGACACCGGTGTTTCCGCTGGTCGGCTCGACGATCGTGCCGCCGGGCCCGAGCGCGCCGCTCTCCTCCGCCGCCTCGATCATGCGCAGGGCGATGCGGTCCTTCACGGAACCGCCGGGGTTGAAGTACTCCACCTTGGCCAGGACGGTCGCCCGGATGCCCTTGGTCACGCTGTTGAGCTTCACCAGCGGGGTGTTGCCGACGAGGCTGATCATCGAGTCGTGGAATTGCACCGTTGTCTCCGGTTGCTTGCAAAACAGTGGTCGTAGTGGTCACGCCAGCCTACGACCCCGCCCGTGACGTTCACTCCCCGTGGAGATTGGCCGACGGTCCGTACGGGGCAAGGAGTGGGTGTACGGACACGAGGAGGTGGCGGCGCGGCATGACGAGCATGTCCAGGGCAAGGGTGGCCCGGCGCATCGCGGCCGGAGCGGCCTACGGCGGCGGCGGGATCGGGCTGGCCGGCGCGGCGGCCGTCGGCCTGGTGCTGGCCGAGATGCGGCTGGCCCGGCGCCAGGTCGGCAACGGCACACACCCGCACGTCCCCCGGGCGGACGGCCGCTACGGCCGCGCCTACGACACCCCCGGGCCCGGCGTGGAGCCCCTGCACCTGACGCTGCTGGGCGACTCCACGGCGGCGGGGCAGGGGGTGCGCCGGGCCGGGCAGACGCCGGGGGCGTTGCTGGCCTCCGGGCTCGCCGCGGTCGCCGAGCGGCCCGTGGAACTGCGGAACGTGGCGCTGCCCGGCGCCCGCTCCGACGACCTCGACCGTCAGGTGTCACTCGTCCTGGGCGACCCCGGCCCGGTGCCCGACGTCTGCGTCATCATGATCGGCGCGAACGACGTCACCGCGCGCATGCCCCCGACCCGCTCGGTACGCCATCTCTCTGCGGCGGTACGGCGGCTGCGCACGGCCGGCACGGAGGTGGTCGTCGGCACCTGTCCCGACCTGGGCACCATCGAGCCGGTCGGGCAGCCCCTGCGGTGGCTCGCCAGACGGGCCTCCCGCCAGCTGGCGGCCGCCCAGACGATCGGCGTGGTCGAGCAGGGCGGCCGCACGGTGTCGCTGGGCGACCTGCTGGGTCCCGAGTTCGAGGCGAATCCGGGCGAGCTGTTCGGCCCCGACCACTACCACCCCTCTGCGGAGGGCTACGCCACGGCGGCGATGGCGGTCCTGCCGACGGTCTGCGCGGCACTGGGGCTGTGGCCGGCGGAGGAGGAGCGTCCCGACGTCTCCCGCCGCGAGGGCTTCCTCCCGGTGGCCCGGGCGGCGGCCGAGGCGGCGGAGGAGGCGGGCACCGAGGTCGCGGCGGCCATGCCGACGGGCCCGAGGGGCCCGTGGGCCCTGCTCAAGCGGCGGCGCCGCCGCCGCGTCCCGGAGCCGGAGCCGTCCCGGGTGTCGCCGTGAGAGGGAGGGGCGGAGGGTGCGAAGGGACCGGAGGGAGGGACACCGAAAAAGCAAGCGCTTAGAAAACTGCGGCCAGGGTCACACCGCCACACCCGTGACCTGGCCCATACGTACGGGTAACTTCCAGTCACGTCCCGTCCGGGAGAACCACCCCGTACGCCCGCCCGCCGCCCCTCGACGAGGCGCCGCGCGCCGCCCCCTTCCTCTCTGGAGCCGTGATGCCCGAAGCCGTCATCGTCTCGACCGCCCGCTCCCCCATCGGCCGCGCTTTCAAGGGCTCCCTGAAGGACCTGCGCCCGGACGACCTCACCGCCACCATCATCCAGGCCGCCCTCGCCAAGGTCCCCGAGCTGGACCCGAGGGACATCGACGACCTGATGCTCGGCTGCGGCCTCCCCGGCGGCGAGCAGGGCAACAACCTCGGCCGCGTCGTCGCCGTTCAGATGGGCATGGACCACCTGCCCGGCTGCACGGTCACCCGCTACTGCTCCTCGTCCCTCCAGACGAGCCGCATGGCCCTGCACGCCATCAAGGCCGGCGAGGGCGACGTCTTCATCTCGGCCGGCGTCGAGACGGTCTCCCGGTTCGTGAAGGGCAACTCCGACAGCCTGCCCGACACGCGCAACCCGTTCTTCGCGGAGGCGGAGGCCCGCACCGCGGCCGTCGCCGAGCAGGAGGGCACCACCTGGCACGACCCGCGCGAGGACGGCCTGGTCCCGGACGCCTACATCGCGATGGGCCAGACCGCCGAGAACCTGGCCCGCCTCAAGGGCGTCACCCGCCAGGACATGGACGAGTTCGGCGTCCGCTCGCAGAACCTCGCCGAGGAAGCCCTCAAGAACGGCTTCTGGGAGCGGGAGATCACCCCGGTGACCACCCCCGACGGCACGGTGGTCAGCAAGGACGACGGCCCGCGCGCCGGCGTCACGATGGAGGGCGTGGCGGGCCTGAAGCCGGTCTTCCGCCCCGACGGCATGGTCACCGCCGCCAACTGCTGCCCCCTGAACGACGGCGCCGCGGCGCTCGTCATCATGAGCGACACCAAGGCCCGTGAGCTGGGCCTGACCCCGCTCGCACGGATCGTGTCCACCGGCGTCTCCGGCCTCTCTCCCGAGATCATGGGCCTCGGCCCGGTGGAGGCGAGCAAGCAGGCCCTGCGCCGGGCCGGCCTCACCATCGACGACATCGACCTGGTCGAGATCAACGAGGCGTTCGCCGCCCAGGTGATCCCCTCCTACCGCGACCTCGGCATCCCGCTGGAGAAGCTGAACGTCAACGGCGGCGCGATCGCCGTGGGCCACCCCTTCGGCATGACCGGCGCCCGCATCACCGGCACGCTCATCAACTCCCTCCAGTTCCACGACAAGCAGTTCGGTCTGGAGACGATGTGCGTCGGCGGCGGCCAGGGCATGGCGATGGTCGTCGAGCGCCTCAGCTGAGTCGCGCGGCGGCCCCGGCGGCCACCTCTCGGTAGCCGCCCGGGCACCCGTCGTGAGCGGATGGCCCGGAGTCCGGAAAGCACCTGGATTCCGGGCCGTTTTGTGATCCAATCTCCCCCAGGATGTGACCTATCTCCCTCCCCGGAGGGATTTACGCAGCTCAGAGTCGTTTCACCACCTGGGGCCGGGTCCAATTCCCTGCCCGTTTCGTGACGTTACGCACTGACAGCTGGACAGTCCGCCCTTCAAGCTGATGTAGGAAGTCGGGGGTCGACTTTGAACCGGGAGTACGTCAGTGAGCGCCATGCCGATCGCCTTGCTGGTCACCACGGCCGCCACGGGCGCCGTGGGCGTCGCCGTCCTGCGCACCCTGCTGCAGCTGCGCCGTCAGGTCGCGGCCCTGCACACGCAGCTCGCGGAGAGCGCCGGGAGTGTCGCCGGGACGCGCGGTTTCGTTCCGGCCGCCCGCACCACGGCCGACACGGAGGAGATACGCGCGGCGGTGGCCGAGGCCCTCGCGGAGGAGCGGGAGCGGGAGCTGGCCGAGGCGCGCGCCTTCTGGGCCGCCCAGGAGGCCCGTGACGCTTCCGACGCGCCCTCCCTGCTGGGTCTGCCCGACAGCGAGCTGTTCCTGCCCCGGCAGGCCGATTTCGTGGGCCTGGAGCCGCTCGAGCCGGTGACCGAGCCGCCCGCCGACGCCGACGAGTTCGCCGGCGACTCCCCCGAACTGGCCGCGGCCCGCCGCCGTCACCCCTCCCACCCGGACTTCGTGCCGGTCCAGTCACCCCTCGCGAACGACCACGAGCGCACGGTGACCGCGCTGGAGGAACTCGCCGCCGCCCGCGTCGAACTGACCGATGTGCGGCCGGGTCCGCTCGGCACCCTCGACGTCTACGTCTTCGCCGACGGCACCACCCTGTGCATGACCCCGGGTCACCGGGAGACCGCGGACCGCCTCGCGCGGGCCCTGACGGCCGGCGAGACGCCGTACCTGCTGGGCGGCTCGGGCATCTCGGGCGCGTACGCCCTGACCTTCGCCTGCGGCGAGGAGAGCGTCTACATCCTGGCGGACCGGGTCATAGCCAGCCTCTGAGGCGCCGCCGGCGGCCCGGAGCCCGTCCCCCCTCAGACCCCGCCCTCAGACCCCCGCCCGCTTCTGCGCCTCCTCCACCAGCCGTACGGCCTCGTCGACCTGGCCCTCGTCCGTGAGGACGAGGGCCAGGTCGTGCACGGCGACGGTGATCTGGTCGGCCGCGGCGAACATCCCGGCGTCGGGCATCTCCCGGGGCTGCGCTCCCGGCGCCTCGGCGAGCTGGGCCCGCCGGGCGAACTCCCTGGCCAGCCCCAGCGCTTCGGCCGCGCCGCCCCGCTGGAGCCGGCTCTGCGGTGCCGCCCGCAACCGGTCGGCGAAGTGATCCACGGCCTGCGTCAGACGCTTCGTATCCACCACGTCGTGAGCGTACGCGCCGTACCGGGACTGTTGCCAACGGGCGAACGCTCAGGCACGGTGACCTGAAGGACCGGCTCACATCCCCTTTGCGTCCGGAGGCGCCGATGTCCCACGTCCTCTCCGAGGAGACCCACCGCAACATGCTCGCCCGCATCCCCCACTGCACCGGTCGTGAAGTCGCCGACTGGCTCCGCACCGTGGAGGACGGCCCCTCCCTCTTCCGTTTCGAGGAGAAGGTGAGCTGGCTCCGCCACGAGTACGACCTCGCGTACGGCCACGCGAAGGCGATCGTCCACGAGTACGACCTGAGGAGGGCCGCGCGCAAGTTCCGGTAGCGCGCCCGCACCGCATCCCCCATGTCGCCCACGACGAAGGGCCCCGGGGTGACCCGGGGCCCTTCGTGACGTCGGCGCGTCGCCGCCGAGACGGCTCGCGTCAGTCGCTGCTGTTGAGGATCGACAGGAGTCGCAGGAACTCCATGTAGATCCACACCAGGGTCAGCGTGAGGCCGAAGGCGGCGAACCAGGCCTCCTCGCGCGGGGCGCCGTAGGCGATGCCGTCCTCGACCTGCTTGAAGTCCAGGGCGAGGAAGCAGGCACCGAGGATGATGCCGATGACACCGAAGACGATGCCGAGGGCGCCGCTGCGGAAGCCGAGGCCGTCACCGCCGCCGAAGACGCTGAACAGCAGGTTCACCGCCATCAGCAGGACGAAGCCGAGGGCCGCCGCCATCACGAAGCCGTAGAAGCGGCGGTTGACGCGGATCCAGCCCGCCTTGTACGCCACGAGCACGCCGGCGAAGACCGCCATCGTGCCGAGCACGGCCTGGGCGACGACGCCGTCCGCGATGTACGTGGACACCGCGCTGGAGATCACGCCGAGGAAGACGCCCTCGAGGGCGGCGTACGACAGGATCAGCGCGGGCGACGGGCGGCGCTTGAAGGACTGCACGAGCGCCAGCACCATCGCGACCAGACCGGCCCCGACGCCGATGGCGTAGGACTTGCCGAGGTTGGCCTCGTCGACGGGCAGCAGCAGCCAGGACAGGACCGCGGTGACGACCACGGTGCCGAGCGTGGTCGCGGTGCGCGCGACGACGTCGTCCATGGTCATGACGCCGCCGGTGGTGACCGGGGCCTGCGGTGCGCCGTACTGGACGTCCTGCTGGGCGTAAGGGTTCTGCGCGTAGGGGTTGCCGGCCGGCTGGGCGGCGGGGCCACCCTGCGCGTACGGGTTGCCCTGCTGCGTGCCGACAGCGGGACCCCCGGCCTGCGGCGCGGCGTTGAAGCCCGCGTAGCCGTTGTCGCGGCTGAACCCCCGTCGCGAGAAGACCGGGTTTCTGCTCCTCATTTCACTCCTCCATGGCCACACAGCGCGGCCTTGGCTCAAGAGTAATAGGTAGGCAAAGGAATGACCCTACTGCTTGGGGAGGATCTTTCCCTTGCCGTCTTGGGCAACACGCTATGTCGATCTCTGATTCCCCGCGATGGAGTACCTCATTCCTGACCGGTCCGGGACCGACTCGGTACCGGACCGGGACCGGCCCGGTACCGGACGGCGACAGCCCGCCGGCGCCGCTTCTACGTCACTCGCGTCACTCGCGTCACTCGAACGGGAACCCCGTGTAGGCCTCCGCCAGGTCGGTCCCGGCGGCCCGGGAGGAGGCGATGCGGTCCAGGCGGGCGAGCTGGAGGCGTTCCTCGAAGGGGGTGGTGTCGGGGGCGCGGTGCAGGAGGGTGGTCATGTCGTACGAGAACCGCTCGGCCTGCCAGACGCGGCGCAGGCAGGTCCGCGAGTAGGCCTCCAGCAGCTGCGCCGACCCCGTCTCCCGCTCGTGGACGAGGGCGCGGGCGAAGGTGACGACGTCGCCGACGGCCAGGTTCAGGCCCTTGGCGCCGGTGGGCGGCACGATGTGGGCCGCGTCGCCGGCGAGGAAGAGGCGGCCGTGCCGCATGGGCTCGTGGACGTAGGACCGCATGGGGGTGACCGACTTCTGGGTGATCGGGCCGCGCTCCAGCCTCCAGTCGTCGTCCGTCTCGAAGCGGCGCTCCAGCTCGGCCCAGATCTTCTCGTCGCTCCAGGCATCGGCGTCCGTGCCCTCGGGCACCTGGAGGTAGAGACGGGACACGGACGGGGAACGCATGGACAGCAGGGCGAAGCCGCGGTCGTGGCGGGCGTAGACCAGTTCGTCGTGCGAGGGCGGCACGTCGGCGAGGACGCCGAGCCAGCCGAAGGGGTACGTGCGCTCGAAGACGCGGGTCAGCTCGGCGGGCACGGCCGCACGGGAGACCCCCCAGAAGCCGTCGCACCCGACGACGTAGTCGCACTCCAGGACGTCCTCGCGCCCGTCGTGCCGGAACCGCACGCGCGGGTGGTCGGTGTCGGCCCCCTCGACGGCGAGCGCCTCCGCCTCGAACAGCAGCGGGCCGCCCTCCTTCAGCTGGAGGGCGATGAGGTCCTTGCACACCTCGGTCTGGGCGTAGACCGTGACGGACCGGCCGCCGGTGAGGGCGGGGAAGTCGACGCGATGGCGCTTGCGGTCGTACCGCAGCTCGATCCCGTCGTGGCGCAGCCCCTCGCGGTCGAGGCGCTCCCCGGCCCCGGCCGCGCGCAGGACGTCCACCGTGCCCTGCTCCAGGATCCCGGCGCGCTGGCGCTGCTCGACGTAGGCCCGGTCGCGGCCCTCCAGGACGACGGAGTCGATCCCGGCGTCGTGCAGCAGCCGGGCGAGGAGGAGGCCGGCGGGGCCGGCGCCGATGATGCCGACGGTGGTGCGCATCGGGCGTTCCCTTCAGACGGGCGTCATTGCCACGGTGTCCTGTGCCTGACGCCTCACGACACCACGACACCACGACACGATGTTCGTGTGGTGAAGTTTTCTTCACTCTTGCCGGACGTGAGTCTGCGCGCGTGTGCCCCGGGTGTCAACGGTGGCAGCACCTCCCCGTACGCGAAGGTCGCATGCCCCCGTGATGGACACCCGCCCCGGGCCTGCCGGGGCCGAGGAACGACCCACGATCCGCGCCCTGCCCACCGTCTTCGTGCCGAACCACCGACGATCCCCGTCGCACGAGAGGAAGCGGCCGGTCCTCGCCGTCTCCGTGACGGCCTCGAACCGGTCGGGAAGCCGGATGACCGAACGAACGCGCGTCCTGCAAGACCGCCCGCCCGCTACGGTCGTTCGGAGTCGTGGACCGCGGCGAGCTTGCGCGCCGGGTCGGCACCGGCCGACAGGCTGTCGGCGGCCGTCCCGTACACGTGGACCTTGACCACGCCCCCGGCCCGCTCGGCGAGCGTGGGGATCGGCGTCAGCCCGCGGCCGTGCTCGATGGCGTCAGCGGTGACGCGCTCGGTCTTCGTGTCGAACCATCGCTGGTCCTTGTCCCAGGGCAGGAATCGGCCGGTGCCGGCGTTCTCGACGACCGCCTCGAAAGGGTCGCGCAGCGGGTCGTCCCGGTGGGCGGGGCCAAGGGTGGGTACGTACGGCACGGGCATCACGGGCTCAAGCAGGTCCCAGGAGAAGCGCATGCCGCGCACGCTACTCACCCTTTCGTCAATGCCGCAGGCCCCGGCTCGTGTTGCCACCGGGGCCTGCGTTCACCACACGATCAGTCGCCCACCGCCAGTGCAGACTCCAAGGCAGGGAGGGTGGCCGCCCCGGCCGGAGGGAGGCCGTTGACATCCGCGACCGGGGCGGGGTCCGTGGTGACGGGACGGTGCGTCAAGAACGCGTGGCCAGGCCGCCGAGGACGGCGGTGGCGACCGTGGGGAGCATCAGGACGTGGACGACCTGGGCACGGTGGCTGCTGTATATCGGGATACCGGGCGCGGGCGCCTCCGCCATGGCGGGCACCCGCAAGTCGGCACAGACCCGCTTCCCCCACCTGAGCGGGTCCGTGCCCCACTGCTGCGAGACGGCCTCCACGAGGGCCAAGTCGCGGCCGTGGCCCTCCTCGTCGGCGGCGAAGGTCTTCGTCGGCGGGGTGTGGCTGAAGTCGACGACCGCGATGCTCACCTGGTCGTCGTGGAGACTCCGCAGCGTCACACTGAACACCCCGGCCCGCGCGTGCAGAACGGCGTTGGCGGCGAGTTCGGAGACGACCAGCTCGGCTGTGTCGGCCAACCCGTCGGGCGGCTCCCGTTCCTCCAGAACCGCCGCCACGAACTGGCGTGCGTCGCGTACCGAGGCTCCTTTCCGCTGGAACACCTCGGTCGCCACCGGCCTGCCGTCCTCAGCGATTCGCATTCTGCCCGGTGCACGGCGGCCCGCCGACACCTCAGCCGCGCCGGTCATTGGGACCGTCCGGCCGGAACCGGAAGCCGGGCCCGCCCGCTCCGCATACGAGTCGTGGGGCTACCGCACGGTCGGCGTCTCGCACCCGTGGGACGGGGCACCGCTGTACGCGTGCATGGTCCCACGGGTGCGCAACCTGCGCCGACCGCCCTACGGACCGCGCCCTCGCTGCTCGACGGACGCAGGAGTACTCAGGCGTTGAAGCCCTATGGCGCTCGGCGGCTCGGTCACCTCGGCACCGATACAACCGAGGGCTTTCACCCATCCAGGGCCTCTGTCGGCAGCCCTTGACCACTTCTGTGGACAACGGCATCCGAGAACTCGGCTTTGCCACTGGCCACTCACGGTGGCTGGGGTGGTGCCCGGAACCGGACTTGAACCGGTACGCCCGCGAGGGGCAGCGAGGTTTAAGCTCGCCGTGTCTGCATTCCACCATCCGGGCAGGCCATGGGCTCCGCGTCGCGGATGGAGCCTATCGGGAGGCCTCAAGCCAACAGGGGCCGGGCGACCCGATGTTGTCTTATTTTATTGACTTCTGAGTGTGCATCAGACCGCGAACTCGCCATCCGCACGTGCCAGTAGCCTCATGCGCGCCGTCGGCGGGTGTGGACGGAATGACGGAATTTCACCGTCCGAACGAGGGTGCTCCACCTGTTCTTGACGGACGGCCCCTCAGGGGCGCGTGTCATCCCCTGGTATGACACGGCGGCCCGGGCTCCCTCGCAGGTCTGCCCCCGAGACCGGAGCAGCGGGTGACTCCAGGGCGCCGGGCGGCCGAGACGATGGTGCGGATCCCGAAACGCACCACTCCGTCGTCCCCACAGGAGCTCCGCCGTGACCACCATGCCCCTCGCCGACCGGTCCACCGCCGTGGCCGCACGCGCCACGGACCTGTCCAAGACCTACGGACAGGGCGAGACCCGGGTGGTCGCCCTGGACCGGGTCTCCGTCGACTTCCGGCAGGCCGAGTTCACCGCGATCATGGGCCCCTCCGGCTCAGGCAAGTCCACGCTGATGCACTGCGTGGCCGGGCTGGACACCTTCTCCTCCGGCTCCGTGCGCATCGGCGACACCGAACTCGGCTCCCTGAAGGACAAGCAGCTCACCAAGTTGCGCCGGGACAAGATCGGGTTCATCTTCCAGGCGTTCAACCTGCTGCCCACCCTGAACGCCCTGGAGAACATCACCCTCCCGATGGACATCGCCGGCCGCAGGCCGGACAAGGAGTGGCTGGACAAGGTCATCCGCATGGTCGGGCTCACCGACCGGCTGCGCCACCGCCCCTCACAGCTCTCCGGCGGCCAGCAGCAGCGCGTCGCCGTCGCCCGTGCTCTGGCCTCCCGGCCGGACATCGTCTTCGGCGACGAACCGACCGGGAACCTCGACTCCCGTTCGGGCGCCGAAGTGCTCGGCTTCCTGCGCAACTCCGTGCGCGAGCTGGGCCAGACGGTCGTCATGGTGACCCACGACCCGGTGGCCGCGGCGTACGCGGACCGGGTGGTGTTCCTCGCGGACGGCCGGATCGTCGACGAGATGCACGGCCCCACCGCCGAGTCCGTGCTCGACCGCATGAAGCGGTTCGACGCCAAGGGCCGCACCAGCTGAATTCCGGTCGGGTCCGGCAACACCGAAGGACCGACAGGACCGACAGGACCGAGAAGAAAAGAACCCATGTTCCGTACCGCCCTGCGCAACGTCCTCGCGCACAAGGCCCGGCTTCTGATGACCGTGCTCGCCGTGATGCTCGGCGTGGCCTTCGTGTCGGGGACGCTGGTCTTCACCAACACCATCTCCGACGCCTACCAGAAGAGTTCCGCCAAGGGATTCGACCAGGTCGACGTCGCCGTCACGGCCGAGTTGCAGGAGGACGAGGGCGACCGCATCGGCAGGATCCCCGATCTGACCCCGTCCCTTCTCGACACGAGCGCGAAGGCACCCGGCGCCGCGTCCGCCATCGGCGTCGTCCGCGGCTTCACCGCGATCGCCGACAAGGACGGCAAGCTCGTCGGCGAGGGCTTCCAGTCGCAGGGCGGCAACTACTGGGGCGACAAGGACCCCCGGTACCCGCTCCAGGAGGGCACCGCCCCGCGGGGCCCCGGCCAGATCGCCCTCGACTCCGAGACCGCCCGGCGCACCGGCTACGAGGTCGGTGACACCGTGCGCCTCTCGGTGGACGGCCCCGTCCTCACCCCGAGAATCACCGGCGTCTTCACCACCGACGACGGCAACGTCGCCGCGGGCGGCAGCCTCACCCTCTTCGACACGGCCACCGCCCAGCGGCTGTTGGGCAAGCCCGGCACCTACCACGAGATCGACGTCAAGGCCGCCGCCGGCACCTCGCAGGCCGCGCTGAAGGCCGCCCTCGACAAGGCGCTGCCGAAGGACCTCGTCGAGACCACCACCGGCGGGCAACTCGCCGACGAGCAGGCAGAACTGATCTCCTCGCAGATGAGCGGCCTGAAGCAGGGCCTGCTGGTCTTCGCCGGCATCGCGCTCTTCGTCGGCACCTTCATCATCGCCAACACCTTCACCATGCTGGTCGCCCAGCGCACCAAGGAGCTGGCGCTGCTGCGCGCGGTCGGCGCCTCCCGCCGGCAGGTGACCCGGTCGGTGCTGGTCGAGGCGTTCGTGGTCGGCACGGTCGCCGGGCTGACCGGACTGGTCGCGGGCGTCGGCATCGGCGCCGGGCTGCGTTCGCTGATGGGCACGCTGGGGGCGACCGTTCCCGACGGCCCGCTGGTCGTGTCGCCCGGCACGGCCGCCACCGCCCTGGCCGTCGGCGTCGTCATCACCGTGCTGGCGGCCTGGCTGCCCGGCCGGCGGGCCGCGAAGATCCCGCCGGTCGCCGCGATGAGCAGCGTCCACGCCACCGCGTCCACCAGGTCGCTGGTGCTGCGCAACACCCTCGGCGCCCTGCTCTCGGCGGCGGGTGTCGCGGTCGTCCTCGCGGCCACCACGATGAGCGGCTCCGACGGCCAGGCCCCCATGGGGCTCGGCGCGGTCCTGCTCGTGATCGGCGTGTTCGTGCTCACCCCCCTGCTGTCCCGGCCGCTGATCGCGGCCGCCGCGCCGGTCCTGCGGATCTTCGGCGTGTCCGGCAAGCTGGCCCGGCAGAACTCGGTGCGCAACCCGCGCCGTACGGCCGCCACGGCCTCCGCGCTGATGGTGGGCCTCACCCTGATCACCGGCATGACGGTGATGGCGGGCAGCCTCCAGAAGTCGATCGACAAGATGGCCTCGGCCGCGATCGAGGCCGACTACGTGGTGTCGATGGCGAACGGCCGCGGACTCTCCCCCGACGTCGAGGAGAAGCTGAAGGCGACCGACGGGGTGGCCGCCACCAGTCCGCTGCGCAACGCCCTCGTCCGCATCGACGGGCGGACGACCGAGTACGTCACCGGCGTCACCGGCTCCGCCATCGCGCGGCTCACCGACCTCACGGTCGCCGACGGCGCCTTCCGGGTCGACGGCGGCCGGGTAGTCGTGGACGAGGACACCGCAGAGTCGTACGGGTGGAAGGCCGGATCACGCTTCTCGGTGGCGTACGAGGACGGCGCCAAGCAGCGGCTGACGGTCGCCGGCGTCTACCAGGGCAACGAGATGATCCGGGGCATCATCCTGGACAACACCGCCCTCACCCCGCACCAGGACGACCCGACCGACATGCAGGTCATGGTCAAGACGTCCGGTGGCGCCTCGGACGCCGTGAAGGACCGGCTGGAGAAGGCCCTCGGCACCAACCCGGCCATCAAGGTGCAGAGCAGGCAGGACCTCTCCGACGAGATCGCGCAGTTGTTCACGCTGATGCTGAACATGCTCTACGGCCTGCTCGCGATGGCCGTGATCGTCGCGGTGCTCGGGGTCGTCAACACGCTGGCGATGTCGGTGTTCGAGCGCTCGCAGGAGATCGGCATGCTGCGGGCCATCGGGCTGGACCGGCGGGCCGTGAAGCGGATGGTGCGACTGGAGTCCCTCGTGATCTCGCTGTTCGGCGGGGTGCTCGGCATCGGGCTCGGCGTGTTCTTCGGCTGGGCGGCCGGCGAGTTGATCGGCACGTCGATGCCGACCTACGAACTCGTCCTGCCGTGGGGCCGGATGGCCGTGTTCCTGGCGCTGGCCGGCGCGGTCGGAGTGCTCGCCGCGCTCTGGCCGGCGCGGCGGGCGGCCCGGCTGAACGTGCTGACGGCCATCAAGTCGGAGTGAGGGAAGGTAGGTTCGGGGCCCCGTCGGGTAGGACGACGGGGCCCCTTGCGCTGTCCGCCGCCGCAGGCCGGTTCCAGGCGCGGGTGCGCAGCGGCAGGCCGGAGGCCGGGGATGCCGGAACCCGGAGGTACCGGAACCCGGAGCCCGGAACCCGGAGCCCGGAACCCGGAGGTACCGGAACCCGGAGCCCGGAACCCGGAGGTACCGGAACCCGGAGCCCGGAACCCGGAGGTACCGGAACCCGGAGGTACCGGAGCCCGGAGGTACCGGAGCCCGGGGTGCGGACGGCCAGGGCCTGGTCGACGCGGATGCGGTCGCGTAAACGCCCGCGGAGGTTCCCCGCAGTCCCCTCCGGGGGCGTGGGTGGGCAAACCGTCCGGGTCGGTCGTGTTCCGCCGCGGGCTGCGCCCCGGGCCCCGGTTCTGCCCGCCCGGCCCGGTCGGCGACCGGTTGCCGACGCGGGGCTGCGCCCCGGGCCCCGGGCCTGCCCGCCCGCCCCGCTCACGCCGAAGGGGCCGCCCGCACCACGGATGGCGGACGGCCCCTTCGGGGGGTTCGGTGAAGCCGTGTCAGGAGGCCTTGGCCTTCTCGCCGGTCTTCTCGGTCTGCTTCGCCGCCACCGGGGCCGGCTTCGCGGCCTCGTAGAACTCCTCGCGCGGGGACTCCAGCGCGCCGAGCGAGACGACCTCACGCTTGAGGAACATGCCGAGCGTCCAGTCGGCGAAGACGCGGATCTTGCGGTTCCACGTCGGCATCGCCAGGCCGTGGTAGCCGCGGTGCATGTACCACGCCAGCCGGCCCTTGAGCTTGATCTTCATCTTGCCCATGACGATCATCGCGACGCCCTTGTGGAGGCCGAGGCCCGCCACCGCACCCTTGTTGGAGTGCTCGTACTCCTTCTGCGGGAAGCCCCGCATGCCGGAGATCACGTTGTCGCCGAGGACCTTGGCCTGACGGAGCGCGTGCTGCGCGTTCGGCGGGCACCAGGCGTTCTCGACGCCGGCCTTGCGGGCGGCGACGTCGGGGACCTGGGCGTTGTCGCCGGCGGCCCAGATGTAGTCGGTGCCCTGCACCTGGAGCGTGGCGGCCGTGTCGACGTGACCGCGGGGGCCCAGCGGGAGGCCGTAGCGGGCGAGGACGGGGTTCGGCTTGACGCCGGCCGTCCAGACGATCGTGCTGGAGTCGACCTCGAGTCCGTTCTTCAGCACCACGTGGCCGTCGACGCAGGAGTCCATCGAGGTGGAGAGGTAGATCTCCACACCGCGGCTCTCCAGGTGCTCCTTGCCGTAGGCGCCCAGCTTGGGGCCGACCTCGGGAAGGATCTTGTCGGCGGCGTCGACGAGGATGAAGCGCATGTCCTCGCGGGACACGTTCTTGTAGTACTTGGCCGCGTCGCGGGCCATGTCCTCGACCTCACCGATGGTCTCCGCACCGGCGAAGCCGCCGCCGATGAAGACGAAGGTGAGCGCCTTGCGGCGGATCTCCTCGTCGGTGGTGGAGTCGGCCTTGTCGAGCTGCTCGAGGACGTGGTTGCGCAGGCCGATGGCCTCCTCGATGCCCTTCATGCCGATGCCCTGCTCGGCGAGGCCGGGGATCGGGAAGGTGCGGGAGACCGCGCCGAGGGCGATGACCAGGTAGTCGAAGGGCAGCTCGTACGCCTCGCCGACCAGCGGGGCGATCGTGGCGACCTTGCGGTCCTGATCGATGGTGGTGACCCGGCCGGTGAGAACCTCCGCCTTGGGCAGCACGCGTCGCAGCGGGACGACGACGTGGCGCGGGGAGATGTTGCCGGCGGCGGTTTCCGGGAGGAAGGGCTGGTAGGTCATGTACGACCGGGGGTCGACGACCGTGACGGTCGCCTCGCCGTAGCGCATCTTCTTCTGGATACGCCGAGCTGCGTACAGGCCTACGTACCCACCGCCTACTACGAGGATCCTGGGACGCTCCGTGGTGCTCATGCCATCGAGTATCCACCCGCCCCAGGGGGGTAGCTCGTGCGCCCCTTCACAAGCTTACTCGGGGTGTGTGCTATCCTCCGCCGCCCACGTGATCCATGTCATGATGCGCGACGGGAACCCGTGTGCATCCGGTGCCGTTGTCAATGCCGCGTGAGCTGCCTCTCCGGGCTTCGGGGTGCCGGGTGAGGCCCCCGAAACACGTCCCGCGCGACCCTCGCGAAACGTCCGCGCCTTCCGCTTTTGAACATGTTCACCCGACTGCCGGACCCCCGGAAGGGCCAAGCGGCCCCCCTTCGTCATCCGAGAGGGCCGTTTTCCTTGTGAAGAACTTCACGAAGTTTTCCGAGGAGGTGTCGCCGAGGGGCGCTTCCCGGTCGTTTCCGACCCCCTCGAGGGCGCTCAAACGTTCTCCCACCTGCTCAGCAGAGGGGTTATGCCACCGACCGGGCGATGCCGTCGAGGATCGCTCCTTAACGCGTCTCGGCGGCGCAGCTGTGGGCTATTCCGTCGAGGATGTCGTGCTCGCTCACCACGACCTCCTCGGCGCCGATCCGCTCCATGATCGACAGCAGCACCAGGGCGCCCGCGGCGATGACGTCGACCCGACCCGGATGCATCGACGGGACCGCCGCCCGCTCGGCGTGGGTCGAGCGCAGCAGCCACTCGGTGATCTCACGGACCCGTTCCCGCGAGACCCGGGAGTGGTGGATGGCCCGCGAGTCGTACTCCGGCAGTTCCTGCGCGATCGCCGAGATGGTCGTGACGGAGCCGGCCAGGCCCACCAGGGTGTGCGCCTCGCGCAGCGGGACCGTGCGCTCCGCGAGGTCCAGGGCCGCCTCGATGTCGGCGCGCATCGCCGTGATCCGCTCCTCGGCGGGCGGGTCGGTGACCGCCCCGCCCACGACCAGGTGCCGTTCGGTCATCCGCACGCAGCCGACGTCCACGGAGCGTGCGGCGCGCACCCGGTCGTCCCCGACGACGAACTCGGTCGAGCCGCCGCCGATGTCCACGACGAGGTAGGGCTTCGTCAGGTCGTCACGGCCCGTCAGTTCCCTGGTGGCGCCGGTGAAGGAGAACTCCGCCTCCTGGTCGCCGGAGATCACCTCGGGCTCGACGCCCAGGATGTCCAGCACCCCGCGCACGAACTCGTCCCGGTTCTCCGCGTCGCGCGAGGCGGAGGTGGCCACGAAACGCAGCCGCTCGGCGCCGTGCTCCTTGACGACCGCCGCGTACTCCCGGCACGCGGCGAAGGTCCGCTCCAGCGCCTCGGGCGCGAGCCGCCCGGTCCGGTCGACCCCCTGCCCGAGCCGCACGATCGTCATCCGGCGGTCCAGTTCGACCAGTTCACCGGTGTCGGGGTGGACGTCGGCGACGAGCAGACGGATGGAGTTGGTACCGCAGTCGACGGCGGCGACACGCGTCATCGGGCGTCTCCCTCGACCGGCTCGAAGGCGAAGTGGCCCGTCCCGTCCTGCGACGTGTCCACCTGCCGGCCCTCCCCGGCCGGCGGCCGGGACGACGTCACGCAGGTCCCCCTGGCCCACCACTGCGGCAGCATGCCCAGCGCCTCGTCCCCGAGCGGATTGACTCCCGGCCCCGCGGCCAGGGAGTGCGCGACCAGCACGTGCAGGCACTTCACCCGGTCCGGCATGCCGCCCGCGCTGGGGAAGTTCTTCAGCTCCTCGATCTCGTCGCGCCGTCGCACGTAGTCCTCGTGCGCCGCCCGGTAGGCCGCCGCCAGCTCAGGGTCGGCCTGGAGCCGTTCCGTCATCTCCTTCATCACGCCGTTCGCCTCGAGCGTGCCGATGGCGGAGTTCGCCTTCGGGCACGTCAGGTAGTACAGCGTGGGGAAGGGGGTGCCGTCGGGGAGGCGGGGGGCCGTCTCCACCACGTCCGGCTGGCCGCAGGGGCAGCGGTGGGCGATGGCGCGCAGTCCGCGCGGCGGCCGTCCGAGCTGCTGCTCGAAGGCCTCGACGTCGGCGTCGGTGGGCTCGGTGCGAGGAGTGGTGGGCGGAGGGGTTTCCATGCCTGTACGGAAGTCTCTCTAGTCGGTTCATCGGCCGGCGGCGGCGTCGGACTTGTCGACGGCGTCCCAGACGTTCGAGTACCAGGGGCGGTCGGCGGCCCCCTGATCGGCGCGGGACTGCTCGGCGGCGTCGGGGTCGATCACGATGTAGCCCGTCTCCCCCGGCATCACGTAGTGCAGCCGCAGCCGGATCTGCTGTTCGGCGTAGGCGTCGTCCTGCCAGCGTGCCTTGAGGTCGCGCAGCTGTTCCACCCGCTCGCGGGCCTGCTCCTTCTCGCGGTGGAGATCGGCGATCTCGGCGCGCTGGGAGACGTACTGCCGCATCGGGTAGGCCAGGGCCAGGACCAGCGTGCACAGGACCAGCGCGAGGAGGGCCGCGCGGCCGGTCAGGCGCGAGCGGCGGGCCTGGCGCTTGGTCTGGGACCGGTAGACCCGGGCCGCGGTCTGCTCGCCGAGCAGCTTGATCCTGGTCGTGGTGGAGAAACGGTCCCGGTCCTTCACGGCCATGTCGTCCCCGCCTCCCGTCTCACACGTGCGTACGTCCCCGGACACGGTACGGGACCGGTACGGGGACGTACGTACGACTGGCTCGGGATGAGCCCTCAACGGCTCAGCCGGGCCGGTTCGACCCTGTGGTGCCGCGCGGCCTCGGGGCCTCAGCCCTTGAAGCGCGGGAAGGCGCTGCGGCCGGCGTACACCGCGGCGTCGTCGAGGATCTCCTCGATGCGCAGCAGCTGGTTGTACTTGGCGACGCGGTCCGAGCGGGCCGGCGCGCCGGTCTTGATCTGGCCGCAGTTCACCGCGACGGCGAGGTCGGCGATGGTGACGTCCTCGGTCTCGCCGGAGCGGTGGGACATCATGCACTTGAAGCCGTTGCGCTGGGCCATCTCGACGGCGTCCAGGGTCTCGGTCAGCGAGCCGATCTGGTTGACCTTGACCAGGAGGGCGTTCGCGGAGCCCTCCTCGATGCCGCGGGCCAGGCGCTCCGGGTTGGTGACGAAGAGGTCGTCGCCGACGATCTGGACCTTGTCGCCCAGCTTGTCGGTGATGACCTTCCAGCCGGCCCAGTCGTCCTCGTACAGCGGGTCCTCGATGGAGACCAGCGGGTACGCGGAGACCAGCTCCTCGTAGTACTCGGTCATCTCGGCGGCCGAGCGGGACTTGCCCTCGAACTCGTAGGCGCCGTCCTTGTAGAACTCGGACGCGGCGACGTCGAGCGCGAGCGCGATCTGCTCGCCGGGGACGTAACCCGCCTGCTTGATGGCCTCGATGATGAGGTCGAGCGCGGCGCGGTTGGACTCCAGGTTCGGGGCGAAGCCGCCCTCGTCGCCCAGGCCGGTGGACAGGCCCTTGGTCTTCAGCACCTTCTTGAGGGTGTGGTAGACCTCGGCGCCCCAGCGCAGGGCCTCGGAGAAGGACTCCGCGCCGATCGGGGCGATCATGAACTCCTGGATGTCCACGTTGGAGTCGGCGTGCGAGCCGCCGTTCAGGATGTTCATCATCGGAACGGGCAGCAGGTGCGCGTTCGGGCCGCCCAGGTAGCGGAAGAGCGGGAGGTCGCTGGCCTCGGAGGCGGCGTGGGCGACGGCAAGGGAGACGCCGAGGATGGCGTTGGCGCCGAGGGAGCCCTTGTTGTCGGTGGCGTCCAGGTCGAACATGGCCTGGTCGATCAGGCGCTGCTCGGTGGCGTCGTAGCCGACCAGCTCGGGGCCGATCTGCTCGATGACGGCCAGGACGGCCTTCTCGACACCCTTGCCCTGGTAGCGGTTCGGGTCACCGTCGCGAAGCTCGATGGCCTCGAAGGCGCCGGTGGAGGCGCCGGAGGGGACGGCGGCACGCCCCGTGCTGCCGTCGTCGAGGCCGACCTCGACCTCGACCGTGGGATTGCCTCGGGAGTCCAGGATTTCCCGGGCTACGACGACGTCGATGGACGGCACGAGCATCTCCTTCTTGGGATGTGACGCTGGTTGTGCGGGGCACGAGCGGGCCGTGTGGAGCCCTTGCTGAGCCTTGCGACTAGAGCCTAACCGCCCCGGGGCGTCGGTCGGCCGACCGACCGTCCCGTGGACAGGGAGACGGTACCCATTGTTTCAGTCCGGAACAAAGGAGGTGGCCGACAGAAGGCGGCGAACGGGAAGAGAAAACCCCGCCCGGGTGCGTACGGGGGAACACGCACCGGGGCGGGGGGACCGTGGGGACGGGGGCTCCCTCACGAGGCCTTCAGCGTGACGGCCTCGACTGTGAGGGGGCTGTGGTCCGACCGGGGGCCGGATGTCACTTCAGGTGCAGCTGCTGACCCGGGTAGATGAGGTCGGCGTCCTGGACGATGTCCTTGTTCAGCTCGAACAGCTCGGCCCAGCCGCCCTTGACGCCCTGCGCCTCGGCGATGGAGCTGAGGGTGTCGCCCGTGACGACCTTGTACTCGCCGTCGCCCTTCTTGACCTTCTCGCCGGTCGGGGTGGTGACGGTCTTCTGGGACTTGACGGCCGGGCGCTCGGCGGAGCGGGAGGCGCCCTGCTTCTCGGTGGAGCGGGTGGAGGTCTCCGAGGAGCCGCCGTCGGACGAGCCGCTGGAGGACGAGCCGGTGGAGGCCGAGCCGCTGGAGGACGAGCCGGTGGAGGCCGAGCCGCCGTTGTACGCGGCGCCGGACAGGCCCACGCCGCAGACCGGCCAGGCACCCTTGCCCTGGCCCGCGAGGACCTTCTCGGCGATCTGGATCTGCTGGGACTTCGAGGCCTTGTCGGCGGTGGAGGCGTACTGCGTGCCGCCGTACGCGGCCCAGGTGGAGGCGGAGAACTGCAGGCCGCCGTAGTAGCCGTTGCCGGTGTTGATGGACCAGTTGCCGCCGGACTCGCACTGGGCGACCTTGTCCCACTCGGAGGCGGTGGCGGCGGAGGCGTTGCCGGCCGCCATCAGCGGGGCGGCGATGGCGACACCGGTGACGCCGGCGAGCGCGGCGGCGCGGGCGGCCCTGGACGGACGACGGTGCTTGCCCTTGGCGGAAAACAGCATGGTGGATCCCCTCACCGACGCCTGCGAGGTGAGCTGTCGGGTTCGGGCCGTGTGAGTTGCCCGGCCACTCCCGCCCGGGAGCACTGCTCCCGAAAGGCGTGGCTTCACCCCGAGCCGTTCCGGTCGACCGACCGGTACGGCACTTACCTTGGGTCCCCCGCTCCTGCCTACGGCGCTTGACGCGACGACTGTTCCCGGGCTGCCACTGGCAGGATTCGGCGTTGCGGCAGCCGGGGCTCGGGTTGCCGAGCGATCACGACCGTAGACACGCGCTCGGCGGAATTTCAAAGACGATCACGCCTTCTGAGACTCATCCCACACTTTGATCAAAACGGACATTCGGCCCGAAGTGTGACGTGAACTCCCGCTGCTTTTCCCGTTTTTCCGCCCTATTCCACCCCTGTGTCGAGGGTCTGACCGGGGGTGATGTCGTTCGGGTCGGCGCCGATGGCGTCCTTGTTCTCGGCGTAGAGCGCGCGCCATCCGCCGTCGAGTTCAAGGGAGTCGGCGATGGAGACGAGGGAGTCGCCGTCGCGCACGACATAGGTGCCCACCGCGCCGCCGGAGGCGCCCGCGGCGTGCCGGCCGGCGGAGGCCGCGGTGGTGCCGTCCGGCACGGTCTCGTCGGCGGAGGTGCCGCGGTGGCGGCCGGAGGTGAGGGAGCCGGTGTCGACGAGGCTCCAAGAGCCCACCTCCTGGACCGACTTGTCCGAGTCGTCCACTTCGGGGGTGGCCGTGGGCGAGCTGTCGTCCGTCCCCGAGGTGCCCGCGTCCGCGTCCGCGTCCGCCGACGCGTCGGACTCCGGGGAGTCGTCCGACTTGCCGGAGGAAGGGGACGAAGTGGACGGAGAGGCCTCGTCCGTGACATCCGAGGAGGATTCGTCCGAAGGGGAGGCCGACGCGTCCTTGTCGTTCGAGGAGTTCGAGGAATTCGACGAGTTCGAGGAGCCGGACGCACCCTTGGACAGGTCGGACAAGCCGGACGACACGGGGGATTCGGACGAGTCGTCCGCCACCCCGGTGTCCAGACTGCCCGCGCCGTTCTCCTTGCTGAGCCCGGACGTCAGCCCGCAGGTCCCCCAGGCGCCGACGCCCTGGTCGGCGAGGACCTTCTGCGCGACGGATATCTGCTGGTTACGGCTGGCCAGGTCGGGGCGCTCGGCGAAGTCGAGTCCGCCGTACGCCTCCCAGTCCTCCTGGCTCAGCGCCAGACCGCCGTACTCGCCGCCACCCTGGTTCGCGCTCCAGGAGCCGCCGGTCTCGCACTCCGCCACCGTGTCCCACACCGTGCCGTCGGCCGCGCTCGCGCCGGTGGCGCCGAGCAGCGGGATGGCGATCGCGGAGCCGGTCACGCCGGCCGCGACGAGGAGGGCCGGAGCCTGACGGGGGCGCCGGTGTCGACCGTTCCCGGAGAGCATGCGGGGGCCTTTCTCGAGACAGCAGTGCTTGCGCGGCCCAGGAGAACGAGGGCGCCGCGCTGACAGGTGAACGTATCGGCAGACGATCACTTGTCACAAGTTAATGCCGCGCAGATCACGTGAAGATCACAGAAGTGAGGAATGGTCACTTCTGCTTCGCCATCTGGGCACATAACGGATGGTCAGCGGACGGCTGCGGGGGGTTCACCGGAAACGGCCGGGCCGAACCGCACGGGCAGGGTGCGCAGTCCGCGCATGATGAGGCCGCCGCGCCACCTCAAGTCGGCCGGATCGGCGTCCAGTCGCAGATCGGTCAGCCGGGTCAGCAGGGTGGCCAGCGCGGTCTGTCCCTCCAGGCGGGCGAGGGGCGCGCCCAGGCAGTAGTGGATGCCGTGGCCGTAGCCCAGGTGCTGGTTGTCGCGGCGGGACAGGTCCAGGACGTCCGGGTCGGCGAACCGCTCCGGGTCCCGGTCGGCGGCCGCCAGCACGACGAGGACGGCGTCACCGGGGGCGATGTCCTGCCCGCCCACGGTCAGGGGCTCGGTGGCGAACCGCCAGGTGGCGAGTTCCACCGGCCCGTCGTAGCGCAGGAGTTCCTCCACACCGGTCGCGAGGAGGCCGCTCTCGCCCGCGGCCAGGGAGTCCTGGAGGCGGGCCCGCTGTTCGGGGTGGGTCAGCAGGGCGTAGGTGCCGTTGCCGATCAGGTTGACCGTCGTCTCGAACCCGGCGAACAACAGGATGAAGGCCATGGCGGCGGCCTCGTTCTCGGTGAGGTGCTCGCCGTGGTCGGAGGCACGGATCAGACCCGAGATGAGGTCCTCGCCGGGGGCCGCATCCGCGGGAAGCTCCAGGCGCTTGCGGTGGATGAGGTCCAGGAGATAGCCGCGCATCTTCTTCACCGACCGGGCGACACCGCCGCGCGGGCCCCCGCCGTGCCGGATCATCATGCCCGCCCAGTCCCGGAAGTCGTCCTGGTCCTCGCGGGGAACGCCGAGCAGGTCGCAGATGGCGTGGATGGGGAGCGGGAAGGCGAAGTCGTGGATGAGGTCGGCGGTGCCGCGCTCCGCGAACCGGTCGATGAGCCCGTCCGTCAGCTCCTGCACGCGGGGCGCGAACTCGGCGACCCGGCGGGGCGTGAACGCCTTGCTGACGAGGCGTCGCAGCCGGGTGTGGTCCGGCGGGTCGATGTTCAGCAGATGCGTCATCAGCTCGGCCTTGCGCTCACCGGGGATCCCGGTCCTGCCCCTGGCGTGCGCGGGCTCGTCGTGGTGCGCCGGGTTCTTGCTGAGCCGCTGGTCGGCGAGGGCCTGCTTGGCATCGGAGTACCGGGTGACCAGCCAGGCCTCCACACCGCTGGGCAGCCGCGTGCGGTGCACGGGCGCGTGCTCGCGGAGCCAGGCGTAGGCGGGGTAGGGGTCGGTGGCGAACTCCCAGGTGAACAGGGCTGGCGCGGACGGCTCGGGTGCGGGCTGCTGGGTCACTCCCCGACGGTAACCGGGACCGGGGCGCCGGCCGCGCGCGGCCTGACGCGGCCCCGGCCCGCGGCTGCCGGTCGCGGCTGCCGGTCGCGGGGCCTGTTCGGGGCCTGTGCGGAACGGAACCCCGGAGCGCGGAGGCGGGGTTCCGTTCCGGCCTCACGGCGCCCGGCGCGGGGCCACGTCGTGGCCGTCCTGCTCCCCCGGCCCGACTCCGCTCGATGCACTCGCACACCTCGCAGGCGCCGCCCCGATGTGCCCGGCACCGCGCCCGGCGTCGGCGTCCGGCGGGAGTGCTGGGCGTTCGGCGTCCGCGTCCGGCAGGCGGTGCCCGGCGTCCGACGGCAGCGGGCAGCAAGTGGTGCCCGGCACCCGCATCGGCGTCCGCACCCGGCGGATGGTGCCCGGCGTTCGGCGTCCGCGTCCGGCAGGTGGCGCCCGGCGTCCGACGGCAGCGGGCAGCAAGTGGTGCCCGGCACCCGCATCGGCGTCCGCACCCGGCGGATGGTGCCCGGCGTTCGGCGTTCGGTGTCCGCGTCCGGCAGGTGGCGCCCGGCGGCAGCGGGCTGCGTGTGCCGTGCGGTGTGCGCCCTGTGCGGTCCGGGCCCCGCGTCGCCCGTGCGCGCCCCGTCCTCCTTACTCCCCCGCTCCTTCGGCCGAGCGGATCGCGTCCCGGTAGGTGCGGGCCGCCGCTCGCAGGGCCGCCTCCGGGTCCACGCCCTCCGCCTCCGCGCGGACCGCCAGGGCGAGCAGTTCGTAGCCGATGCCCTCCGCCTCCGGGAGCGGCACCTCCAGGTGCGCCGAGCGGACCCTCGACGCGAGCTTCGCCGCCAGTGCCAGGCCCGGCTGGTGGAGGGGGATGCCGTCGGTGACCGACTCGCGGCGCTTCTCGACCGCCTTCGTGCGCAGCCAGTGCTCCTTGACCTCCTCGGGGGTGGTCGCGGTGGCGTCGCCGAAGACGTGCGGGTGGCGGTGGATGAGCTTGGTGACGATCGTGCCCGCGACGTCGTCGACGGAGAAGGGGGCCTCCTCGTCCTCCTCGGCGATGCGGGCGTGGAAGACGACCTGGAGGAGGACGTCGCCCAGTTCCTCGCGCAGCTCGTCGCGGTCGCCGTCCTCGATGGCCTCGACGAGTTCGTACGCCTCCTCGATGCCGTACTTCGCGAGGCCCCGGTGGGTCTGCCGGGAGGACCAGGGGCACTCGGCGCGGATGCGGTCCATGACCTGCACGAGGTCGAGGAGGCGGGCGCCGGGGAGGTCGTAGGAGGCGGGGAGCAGCTCCAGGTCGGGCATGATCACGCGGCCGGAGCCGGCCAGGCGGGCCAGCCCGTCCGTCAGGGCGGGCTCCCCCTCGCCGGTCGCCACCACGACGACCGTGCGGCCGCCGGCGCAGGCCGTGAGGAGGTCCTCGGCGGTGGGGGCGGCCTCCGCCACCGCTATGCCGGCCTCGCGCAGGTACGGCAGCTGGGGATGGGCGCCGTCCGCGCACATCACCCGGTCGGCCTCGCGCAGCGTCTGCCAGGCGGGCCAGGACAGCAGGCCGGGGGCGACCCGGTGGCTGGTGGTGAGCAGGACGACGCGGCCGGGGGACGGGGCGCCTTCGGGACTCGTTGCGTTCACTCCCCGAACGTAACCCAACCCGTCGGCGGCACCCGGCCGCGCCGGACGGTCAGGCCGTCTGCGGGGGCGGGGACGCCGTCGTCACGTCGCGGACCCAGGGGGTCTTCGCGTCGACGCGGCTGACCTTCTGCACGTCCCAGTCGCCGTAGCGCGGGTTGAGGTCGACGTCGAGTTCCTTCGACGCCTTCGACAGGGCGTTCCAGAACTCGGGCCGGCTGGTGTCGGTGCCGAGCCCCGTGGCGAGTTTCTGGGCCTCCAGCTGGAGGCGGAGGTTCTCGTCGAGGCGCTGCGGCGGGATGCCGTACTGCTGGAGCCAGGTGCTCTCCAGGCCCTTGGCGCCACCCGCCTGCTGTTCCAGGCCGGCCCGCATCGCCTGGACCTCCTTGCGGCTGACGCTGACGCCCGCGTCCTCGGCGGCGCGGTGCAGCACCCGGTCGAGGACCATGCCGTGCAGGGTGTCGCGGGTGAGGGTGCCGGTGCGGGCGACGGCCTGGGCGTACTGGGTGTCGTCGGGGACGGCGGCGCGCTGCGCCTCGCGCACCTCGTTCACCCGGCTCTCCAGCTGCGAGACGGTGATCCGCTGGCCGCCGACGACGGCCGCCGCTCCGGGGTGGGCCTCGTTCCCGCAGGCCGTGAGGAGGGGGCCCGCCACGACGATCGCGGCGGACAGCAGGAGCGCGGTGCGACGACGGCGGTGCAAGGAAGCCTCCCGAGGAGATTGTGCGGCGGTGCACAAGGTCTTGCGGTGATCGATGGTAGGCAGTGGCGGGGCTGGGGCCAACCCATTGGACCAACGATTCACCGGGACTTCGGGCACCGCCGCGCCCGCACCCGTGCGGGGGCCGGCCCACGAGTCACGGTGAGGACAGGGGGTCCGGGCGGGCCCCGCCGTGGCCTAATCTTGCTCCCGGGCTACCAGGGGGGCGACATGACGACAGTGATGACGGATGCGGACAAGCGGCTCGAGGCGGGCTGGCTCCAGCGGATCGCCTGGGTGGCGCTGGCGTGGCTCTCCTTCGGCCTGCTGGCGTGGGTGCCGTTCCTGTACGTGGCGATCCGCCGCGGGCGCTCCTCGGACTGGATCGCCTTCGGCGCGTACGCGCTGTACGAGTGCGTGACCGTGCCGTGGATGGCGACGGACGACAGCTCCGACGGGGACGGGTTCATGGGCCTCGCCATCATCGTGGCGCTGGTGACGGCGGCCTGCATGCTGCTGTTCGCCATGTTCGACAAGCGGGTCCCGACGACGCCGTCGATGGCGTACGGCACGCCGGGGCCGCAGGGGCACCCCTACCAGCAGGGATACCCGTACGGCCGGTAGTCCCGGCCGGGTCCGGCGGCGCCGGTCACAGCGGGTGCCGCAGCCAGACGTCGGGCTCGACGTACACCGCGTGGTCGCGTTCCGGCTCGCAGCGCACCGGCCCCAGCATCTCGGGCCGCTCGGCGAGGCAGGACGCCTTCGGTTCCACGAGGGCACGGCAGGCGGCGGCGAGGCGGCCGCGGTACGGGTTCCCGCGGCCGTGAGCCGGTCGCCGGGCGGTGTGCTCAGCCGGCGTGGAAACGTTCCGGCGCCCTGGTCGGGTTGCCGCCCGTGGGGAGTTTCTGGCCGGGGCAGCCGGAGAGGACCTCCTCCATGGCGGCCTTCTCGGCGGCGGTGACCCACAGCTGGTACTTCTTCTTCACCGCGACCTGCGCCGCCACGTACGGGCACCGGTAGGCCTTGTTGGGCGGCAGCCAGGTCGCCGTGTCGCCGTCCCCCTTGGAACGGTTGGTGCTCGCGTCCACGGCCAGCAGGTTGAGGGGGTCGTTGGCGAAGGCGATGCGCTTGCTCGCGTCCCAGTACCTGGCGCCCTTCTGCCAGGCGTCGGACAGGGCGACGACGTGGTCGATGTCGACCTTGCTGCTGCCGCGCCGGTAGGTGACGTCCTTGCCGGAGTACGGGTCCGACTCCAGCACGCCGTAGGACACCTTGCAGGTGCCGCCGGTGAACCGGACGTCCTCCAGGTCCCTTTTGAGGATGTCGTCGCGGGTCCCGCAGTCGTTGGAGTCGGTGTCGGCCCACGCCCTGCCGAACTTGTCCCGGTCGTAACCGGTGCGCGGCGCCCGCCCCTTCGCGGTGAGCGACTCGGCGGCCGCCAGGGCGGCTCCCCCGCCCTGCGTGCGTCCGGAGCCGGTGGAGCCGGTGCCGGTGACCTGGTCGGTGCAGCCGGTCATGACGCACACCAGTACCGCGGCCGTCGCCGCTCTGCCGCTCAGACGCCGCACGCGTCCCTCCCCTGCTGGACCACTGACACCCGCACAGGGCGTTTTCCCCCGCCGGACCCGTGTACACCGTAGGCCAGGGGCGCACGGGGGCGGGCCGTCCGCGGAGCGGGCCTCCCGCGGACGGCCCCACGCCGTCCTTCGTTCGTGGGGCGCCGGGGCGGGAGCCCCGGCGCCCGGACCTCGGGCGCCGGGCCTCGCGCACCGGTGCCTGTCCGCTGCCCGCGCACCGTGACTACCCCAGCACCGTGACCAGGAACTCGCCCACCCAGCCCAGCAGTTCGCGCCCGACCAGCGGCTTGCCGCCGACCTTCGCGGTCCTGGGGCGGGGTACGAGGAGCTGGTGCGCGGCCGGTTTGATCACCGACCCCGGGTAGACCCGCTTGAGCCGCAGCTCCTGCGACTCGCGCAGCTCCACCGGCGCGAACCGGATGTTGGTGCCCTGGAGCATGATCTCCCCGACGCCGCACGACCGCGCGAGCATCCGCAGCCCGGCCACCAGCAGCAGGTTCTCCACCGGCTCGGGCAGCTTGCCGTAGCGGTCGACGAGTTCCTCGCGCACGGCCTTGACGTCGTCCTCGGAGTTGGCCGAGGCGATGGCCCGGTAGGCCTGCAGGCGCAGCCGCTCGCCGGGGGCGTAGTCGTGCGGGACGTGCGCGTCGACGGGCAGCTCGATCTTGACCTCGAGGGGGGCCTCTTCCTCGATTTCGCCGGTCTCCAGCTGGCGCCGGTAGTCCGCGACCGCCTCGCCGACCATCCGCACGTACAGGTCGAAGCCGACGCCCGCGATGTGCCCGGACTGCTCGCCGCCGAGGAGGTTGCCGGCGCCGCGGATCTCCAGGTCCTTCATCGCCACGTACATGCCCGCGCCCATCTCCGTGTGCTGGGCGATGGTCGCCAGGCGCTCGTGGGCCGTCTCCGTGAGCGGCTTCTCCGGCGGGTACAGGAAGTAGGCGTAACCGCGTTCGCGGCCGCGGCCCACCCGGCCGCGCAGCTGGTGCAGCTGGGACAGGCCGAAGTTGTCGCCGCGTTCGACGATGAGGGTGTTGGCGTTGGAGATGTCGATGCCGGACTCGACGATGGTGGTGGAGACGAGCACGTCGAAGCGCTTCTCCCAGAAGTCGACGACGACCTGCTCCAGCGCGGCCTCCGACATCTGGCCGTGCGCGGTGGCGATCCGCGCCTCGGGCACGATCTCGCGCAGCCTCGCCGCGGCCCGGTCGATGGACTCGACCCGGTTGTGGATGTAGAAGACCTGGCCCTCGCGCAGCAGTTCGCGGCGGACGGCGGCGCCGATCTGCTTCTCCTCGTAGGGGCCGACGAAGGTGAGGACCGGGTGGCGCTCCTCGGGGGGCGTGGTGATCGTCGACATCTCGCGGATGCCGGTCACCGCCATCTCCAGGGTGCGCGGGATGGGCGTGGCCGACATCGTCAGGACGTCGACGTTGGCCCGCAGCTTCTTCAGCTGTTCCTTGTGCTCGACGCCGAAGCGCTGCTCCTCGTCGACGATGACCAGGCCCAGGTCCTTGAACTTGGTCTCCGAGGAGAACAGGCGGTGGGTGCCGATGACGACGTCGACGGAGCCCTCGCGCAGGCCTTCCAGGACCGCCTTGGCCTCCGTGTCGGACTGGAAGCGGGACAGCGCCTTCACCTTCACCGGGAACTGCGCGTACCGCTCGCTGAAGGTGCCGAAGTGCTGCTGCACCAGCAGCGTGGTGGGGACGAGGACGGCGACCTGCTTGCCGTCCTGGACGGCCTTGAAGGCGGCGCGGACGGCGATCTCCGTCTTGCCGTAGCCGACGTCGCCGCAGATCAGGCGGTCCATGGGGACCGTCTTCTCCATGTCGTCCTTGACCTCGGCGATGGTGGTGAGCTGGTCGGGCGTCTCCGCGTAGGGGAAGGCGTCCTCCAGTTCGCGCTGCCAGGGGGTGTCCGCGCCGAAGGCGTGTCCGGGCGCGGCCATGCGGGCGCTGTACAGCTTGATCAGGTCGGCGGCGATCTCCTTGACGGCCTTCTTCGCGCGCGCCTTCGTCTTCGTCCAGTCGGCGCCGCCGAGGCGGTGCAGGGTGGGCGCCTCGCCGCCGACGTACTTGGTGATCTGCTCCAGCTGGTCGGTGGGGATGTAGAGGCGGTCGCCGGGCTGGCCGCGCTTGGCGGGGGCGTACTCCACGACCAGGTACTCGCGCGTGGCGCCCTGGACCGTGCGCTGCACCATCTCGACGTAGCGGCCCACGCCGTGCTGCTCGTGGACGATGTGGTCGCCCGCCTCCAGGGTGAGCGGGTCGATGGTCTTGCGGCGGCGGGCGGGCATCCGGGCGCCGTCCTTGCCGGCCGCCTTCTGTCCGGTCAGGTCGGTCTCGGTCAGGACGGCGAGTCCGAGCGCCGGGTCGACGAAGCCGTGGTCGATGCAGCCGCACGCCACGTGCACGAGCGAGGGGGAGATCTCGCCGAGGTCCGCGTCGAGGCGGGCCGCGACGCCCTCGCCGCCCAGTACCTCGACCGTGCGGGCCGCCGGGCCGTGCGCCTCGGTCACGAAGACCACGCGCCGGCCCTCGGCCAGCCAGCCCTTGGTGTCGGCGAGGGCCTTCGCGGTGTCACCCCGGTAGGCCTCGGGGGCGCGCATGCCGAGCTTGAGGGTGTCCGCCTCCAGCTCCAGGTCGGCGGCGAAGGGGGACACCGACCACCACATCATGTCCAGCTCGCGCGCGCGGTCCCGCACGTCGGCGATGGACCACAGGGAGGCCGCGCCGACGTCGATGGGGGCCTCGCCCCCGCCCGCGGTGGCCGCCCAGGACGCCTGGAGGAACTCCTGGCTCGTCGCCACCAGGTCCGCCGCGCGGGTGCGGACCCGCTCGGGGTCGCAGACGACGGCCATCGAGCCCTTGGGCAGCACGTCGAGCAGCAGCTCCATGTCGTCGACGAGGACGGGCGCGAGGGACTCCATGCCCTCGACGGCGATGCCCTCGGCGATCCTGCCGAGCAGCTCGCCCAGTTCGGGGTGCTCTTCGGCGAGGGCACGCGCGCGCGTGCGGACGTCGTCGGTGAGGAGGAGTTCGCGGCAGGGGGGTGCCCACAGCCCGTGTGCGGCGACTTCGAGGGAGCGCTGGTCGGCGACCTTGAAGTAGCGGATCTCCTCGACCTCGTCTCCCCAGAACTCGACGCGCAGGGGGTGTTCCTCGGTGGGCGGGAAGACGTCCAGGATGCCGCCGCGCACGGCGAACTCGCCGCGCTTCTCGACCAGCTCCACGCGCGCGTACGCGGCGGCGGCGAGGGCTTCCACGATCTCGTTCAGGTCGGCGGTCTGTCCGCCCGTCAGGGCCACCGGTTCCAGGTCGCCGAGCCCCTTGACCTGGGGCTGGAGCACCGAACGCACGGGGGCCACGACGACGGAGACCGGACCGGTCTCGGGGTCGTCGGAGCGGGGGTGGGCCAGGCGGCGCAGGACGGCGAGGCGGCGGCCGACGGTGTCGCTGCGGGGGCTGAGCCGCTCGTGCGGGAGGGTCTCCCAGGAGGGGTACTCCACGACGCCGTCGGGGGGCAGGAGCGAGCGCAGGGCGGCGGCGAGGTCCTCCGCCTCCCGGCCGGTCGCCGTGACCGCGAGAACCGTGCGGGAGGTCTCCCTGGCGAGGGCGGCGATCGTGAAGGGGCGGGCTGCCGGGGGGCCGACGAGGTCGACGTGCGTGCGGTTGCCGTCGGCGGCGGCGGAGACCGCTTCCGCGAGGGCGGGGTCCTTCACTACGGCGTCGAGCAGACCGTGCAGGCTCATGGAGGGGGTTTTCCGTCCGGGGGTCCGAGGTGGGTGGTCTTGGCTGGGTGGGTCGGCGGGGGTGCGGTCCCGCCCGGGTGGGCAACGCGAAGGGCCCGACGCGTGTCACGGGCCGGGGGTGTCCAGGGTACGACGGGGCGGGGCGGTCCGCCCGGGGCTGTGGACAACGCGGGGGCGGCGGGGCCGGGTTGTTCCGCCCGGCCTGGCCGGATCGCACCGCCGTCGCTTTTCGGCTCACCGAGCCGGGTGGCGGGTGGACGCGGGCCGGGCGTCCGGGGGCGGGGCACCCGGCGGGGTCCGGGACAGCAGCCCCCTGCTCGGCAGGAGCGCCCGGCAGGGCCCGACACCACAACCCCCGACCCAGCCGGAACACCCGGCAGGGCCCGACACCACAACCCCCGCCCCAGCCGGAACACGACGAAGCCGGTGCCGAGGAGCCCCGTGGCTCCTCGGCACCGGCTTGCCCGGCCGGAGGTCAGTCCGTGGCGATCGCGTTCAGGACGTTCATCCGGCCCGCCCGGAACGCCGGGATCAGCGCGGCGAACAGGCCCACGAAGGCCGAGGCGACGAAGACGCCGATGATCGTCGGCCAGGGGATGTCGAGGACGGTCAGGCCCTCCAGGGCGAGGAGCTGCTGGGCGGTGGCTCCCCAGCCCATGCCCAGGCCGAGGCCGAGCAGCGCGCCGAAGAGGGCGATGACGACCGACTCCAGGCGGATCATGCGGCGCAGCTGCCGGCGGGAGAGGCCGATCGCCCGCATGAGGCCGATCTCCCGGGTGCGCTCGACCACGGACAGGGCGAGCGTGTTCACCACGCCGAGGACCGCCACGATGATCGCGAGTGCCAGGAGGCCGTAGATCAGGTTCAGCATCTGGCCGATCTGGTCCTTGAGGGCTTCCTTGTAGTCGGTCTGGTCGCGGACGGTGTACTGCGGGTAGTCGTGCAGCGCGGTCTTGAGCGCGGTGTAGGCGGCATCCTGCTGTCCCTCCTTCGCCGTGGCGAAGACGAGCTGGTCGAGCGGCATCTTCTCGGCCGGCACGTACTTGGCGACGGTGGAGATGGAGGCGTACATGGCGCCCTTGTCGATGACGACCTCGTCGCTGGTGATCGCGCGGACGGTGAGCGCGGCGGCGGTGCCGTCCTTGAAGGCGACCTGGACCTTCGAGCCGATCGTCAGGCCGTGCTCCTTCGCGAAGCCCTCGAAGACGGACATGGAGTCGGGCCGGTAGGCGTCGGCGAGCCTGCCGGCCACGGTCTCGGTGGAGACGTCCGTGGCGTACGACGGGTCGGCGGCGTTGAGGGTCTCGCCCTTGGACGTCCTGCCGTCCGGGGTCGTCAGGTCGGCGTCGAGGATCTTGTACTCGGTGACCCGCTCCAGGCCCGGCGCCGACTTCACGGCCTGCACGGCCTGCGGGGTGACGAGCTGGCCGTTGTCGTTCTGGATGATGAAGTCGGTGCCGACGCTGCTGTCGAGCTGCTCGGTGGCGGAGGCGACCATGGAGGAGCCGACCACCGACAGGCAGGCGACCAGGGCGAGCCCGATCATGAGGGCGGCGCCGGTGGCACCGGTGCGGCGCGGGTTGCGCAGGGCGTTGCGCTCGGCCATGCGGCCGACGGGGCCGAAGGCCCGCAGCACGATCGCGCCGAGCACCCGGACCAGGCCGCCCGCGAGGAGCGGGCCGATCACCACGAACCCGATCAGGCTCAGCACGACGCCCAGGCCGAGCCACAGGGAGCCCTCGCTCGCCTTGTCGGCGGCGGAGGCGAGGTAGAGGCCGGCCACGCCGCCGCCGGTGAGCAGCAGTCCGAGCACGGCGCGCACCACACCGGCCTTGGCGTCGGTGGGGGCGCCGGCGTCGCGCAGCGCGGCCATCGGGGAGACCTTGCCGGCGCGGCGGGCGGGCAGGTAGGCGGCCAGGACGGTGACGACGACGCCGAGGACCAGGCCGATGACCGGGGTCGTCCAGGCCACCGTGAGGTCGTCGGTGGACAGGTTCATGCCGGTCATGCTCATGAGCTTCATGAGGCCGACGGCGATGCCGACGCCCGCGCCGACGCCGAGGACGGAGCCGACGGTGCCGAGCAGCAGCGCCTCGGCCAGGACCGAGCGGTTGACCTGCTTGCGGCTGGAGCCGATGGCCCGCATCAGGCCGATCTCGCGGGTGCGCTGGGCGACCAGCATGGAGAAGGTGTTGATGATCAGGAAGATGCCGACGAGGAAGGCGATCCCGGCGAAGCCGAGCATCGCGTACTTCATCACGTTCAGGAACTCGCCGACGTCCTTCTGGTTGGCGTCCGCGGTCTCCTTGGCGGTCTGCACCTTGTAGTCGCCGCCGAGCGCGGCCGCCACGTTCTTCTTCAGCTGCGCGTCGCTCACTCCGGCCGCGGCCGTGACGTTGACGTTGGTGAAGACGTCGGGTTCGCCGACGAGGGTCTCCTGCGCGGTCCTGGTGTCCAGGTAGAAGATCGCCGCGCCGGGGTTGGTGACGGTGAAGGACGCGACGGCCGAGACCTTCGCGGTGTGGGTGCCGACCGCGGTGATGACGCCGATCTCGTCGCCGAGCTTCAGGTGGTGCTTGTCGGCGGTGTCGGCGTCGACCATGACCTGGCCGGAGTTCTCGGGCGCGGCACCTTCGGTGATCTTCATGGTGCGGGCTTCGTTGGCGTTCCAGCTGCCGACGATGGTGGGCCCGCCGCTGGACGGCGACAGGTTGTCCTTGTCGGCGTCGACGACGGTCACGGAGGTGGAGAAGACGGTTCCCTCCGCCGACTTCACGCCCGCCGCCGCGCGGACCTTGCCGACCACGTCGGCCGGCATGACCGGCGGCTTGCCGTTGCCGGAGGTGGTCTCACCGGTGTCGGAGGCGCCCTTCGCGCTCACCGTCACGTCGGAGGAGGTGGCCGCGAACAGCTTGTCGAAGGTGGTGTTCATGGTGTCGGTGAACACCAGCGTCCCGCAGACGAAGGCCACCGACAGCAGGACGGCCACGGCCGACAGGGCCATGCGTCCCTTGTGCGCGAAGAAGTTGCGCATCGAGGTTCTCATCACGGTCATGACGTACGCCCCCGGGCGTCGAAGTCCTTCATGCGGTCCAGGACCTGCTCGGCGGTCGGCTGGTGCATCTCGTCGACGATGCGGCCGTCGGCGAGGTACAGGACGCGGTCGGCGTAGGAGGCGGCGACCGGGTCGTGGGTGACCATCACGATGGTCTGGCCGAGTTCGTCCACGGAGCGGCGCAGGAAGCCCAGGACCTCGGCGCCGGCCCGCGAGTCGAGGTTTCCGGTCGGCTCGTCGCCGAAGATGATCTCGGGGCGGGCGGCGAGGGCGCGGGCCACGGCGACGCGCTGCTGCTGGCCGCCGGAGAGCTGGGTGGGCCGGTGCCTGAGCCGGTCGGACAGCCCGACCGTCTCGACGACCTGCTGCAGCCAGGCCTTGTCGGGCTTGCGGCCGGCGATGTCCATGGGCAGCGTGATGTTCTCGATCGCGTTGAGCGTGGGCAGCAGGTTGAACGCCTGGAAGATGAACCCGATCCGGTCCCGGCGCAGTTGCGTCAGTTTCTTGTCCTTGAGCCCGGTGATCTCGGTCTCGTCCAGGTGGATCTGCCCGGACGTGACGGTGTCCAGGCCGGCGAGGCAGTGCATCAGGGTGGATTTGCCGGACCCCGAGGGGCCCATGATCGCGGTGAAGCGGCCACGGGCGATGTCCACGTCGACGTGGTCGAGGGCGACGACGCGGGTCTCCCCGGACCCGTATGCCTTGACGACCTGCCGCGCCCGAGCGGCAACGGCCGTACGCCCTCCAGTGCCCCCGTGCCTGGGAATGGTCACAGCCGAAGTCACGTGAATCTCCAAAAGTCGAAAGTGAGGAAGCAAGCGGGACGCGCGTGGTGCCGCGTCGGTGCGTGGTGCGGTGTCGCGTGGTACGTGGTGCGGCGTCGGTACGTGGTGCGGTGTCGCGTCCTGGTGTCACGTCTTCGGTGCCACGTCGAAGAGTCTGTCGGTGCGACCACGTGCGGCGCGCTGGGGCTCGGACCCGTCTTCGTGGGGGGTTAACCCCACCTCCGGCCGGTGGGGTTGTCCGCCCCAGGGCCGTAAAGCCAGGTTAAGGAGCCGTCCCGGCCTCTCTCGTCCTCCGGCGGTACGAACCCTCCCCGAGCCGTAGTACGGAGATACCCCTAGGGGCTGTCCACCGAGAGGTGGAGTGTTCCTCGGGGTCGTGTCCACCCTCAGGCCCGTTCAGGCTCCACCCTCCCGTCGGGTCGGGGTCAAGTGGGAGGCTGTCCGGGGCTGATAGGTGCAAGGGGCACGGGACAGGCAGGGGAGGGGTACGGGATGGGTGACGTCAGACCCGCGACACGGGAAGCCGCGGGGCGGGGCACGGCCACCGGGAAGCGGGGAGCGGTGGTCGCCGCGCTGATGCTCTCCATGGCACTGGCCGCGCTCGACGCCACCGTCGTCTCCACCGCCGTGCCGCAGATCGTCGGCGACCTCGGCGGGTTCTCCGTCTTCTCCTGGCTGTTCTCCGGCTACCTCCTCGCCGTCACCGTCACCCTGCCCGTCTACGGCAAGCTCTCCGACACCTTCGGCCGCAAGCCCGTACTGGTGGCCGGCGCGGTCCTCTTCCTGCTCGGCTCGCTGCTGTGCGCGCTCGCCTGGAACATGGGGGCGCTGATCGCGTTCCGCGTCGTGCAGGGGCTGGGCGGCGGCGCGCTGCAGGGCACCGTGCAGACCCTCGCCGCCGACCTGTACCCGTTGAAGGAGCGCCCGAGGATCCAGGCCAGGCTGTCCACGGTGTGGGCGGTGTCCGCGGTCGCGGGACCGGGTCTGGGCGGGCTGCTGGCCGCGTACGCCGACTGGCGGTGGATCTTCCTCGTCAACCTGCCCGTCGGGGCGGTGGCGTTGTGGCTGATCGTGCGTCACCTGCACGAGCCGGAGCGGACGTCGGGGACACGCGGGCGGGTCGACTGGGCGGGCGCGCTGGCGGTCTTCGCGACCGGCGGGGTGCTGCTGACCGCGCTGGTGCAGGGCGGGGTGGCCTGGCCGTGGCTGTCGGCGCCGTCGTTCGCCCTGTTCGCCGCGGGACTCGCCCTGGCCGGCCTCGTCGTGGCCGTCGAGCGCCGGGCCGCCGAGCCGATCATCCCCGGCTGGGTGTGGCGCCGCCGTACGATCGCCGCGGTCAACCTCGCGCTGGGCGCGCTGGGCCTGCTGATGGTGGCGCCCGCGGTGTTCCTGCCGACGTACGCCCAGGCGGTCCTGGGCCTGGATCCGGTGACGGCCGGGTTCGTGCTGTCGGTGTGGACGCTGAGCTGGCCGCTGTCGGCCGCCCTCAGCCAGCACGTGTACCGGCGCGTCGGCTTCCGCGACACCGCCCTCCTCGGCATCGGCGCGGCGACGCTGGTCCTGCTCGCGTTCCCCCTCCTGCCGTATCCGGGGGCGGCCTGGCAGCCGGCGCTGCTGATGCTGCTGCTCGGCGCGGCCCTGGGCCTGTTCCAGCTGCCGCTGATCGTCGGCGTGCAGTCGACGGTCGGCTGGTCGGAGCGCGGCACCACCACCGCGTCCGTCCTCTTCTGCCGCCAGAGCGGGCAGACGATCGGCGCGGCCGTCTTCGGGGCGGTCGCCAACGGCGTGCTGGCGGCCCGGCTGGGCGGCACGGGCGACCTGGACTCCGTCGTGCGCGACCTGGACGCGGGCGCCGCCGCCGCGGCGACCCGGCACGCGGTCGCGGAGGCCGTGCACGCGGTGTACCTGGGCGCGGCGGGCGCCGCCGCGCTCGCCTTCCTGGTGCTGCTGTTCCTGGCCCCGCGCCGCTTCCCCGTGCTGGCCGATCCGGGCGACTGATCCGGCGCCGGCCCGTCGACACGGGTGACACCCCGGCTCGGCGCCGCACTCGCGCGGCGAGCGCCCACCCGTCGACCGGTTCGGTCACCGTCCCGCCCGGCTTCGCCCCGGCCGGCTCGGCACCCCGCCCCGGACGGACCGCGGCGGACGCTCACCGCGCGGCGTGCCCCGTCAGGGTGCTCAGGCTGCTGCGCACGGAGTCGATCTGCGCCTGCACCTCGTCCCACCGCTCGCCGTGCTCGCGCAGCACCCGTTCCGTCTCGCGGGCGATCCGTTCCGCACGCGCGCGTGCCTCGACGAGGACTTCGGCGGCACGCGCGTGTGCCTCCTCCCGGCGCTCGCGGGCGGCTTCCTCGGCGTCGGCGAAGGCCTGCTGCGCCGCGGTCAGCGCCGACTCGGCGCGCGCCACCAGCCGCGCGTGGTGCGCGTCGAGCGCGGCGGCCCGGCCGGCCTCCGCGCGCTCGGCCGCGGCCCACCGCTCGGCCTCGTCCCCCTCCCGTTCGGCGAGCAGGGCGGCGGTGCGCCGGCGCGTCTCGCGCAGGGCCGCGAGGGCCTCACCCCGGCGCTCCCTCACCTCGCGACGGGCACCGACGCGGATCCCGTGGGCCTCGGCGCGCGCCGCGAGCAGGTGCTGCCGGGCGTGCTCCTCCGCCTCCGCGCGCACCTCGCCGGCCCGCTCCCGCGCCGCCGCGCGCACCGCCCGGGCGTCCGCCTCGGCCCGCGCGACCTGCTCCCGCGCCGCGCTCCGGGCGCGTTCCCGCACGGCCGCCGCCTCCTCCCGTCCGAGCTGGAAGATGCGCCGCGCACGCTCCCCGAGGGCGTCGTACGTCTGCGGCGCCAGCCCGCTCACGGCGTCCCGCAGCCGTACGGCCTCCGCCTCCATGTCCTTGGCCAGCACGGTCAGCCGGGCGGCCCGCTCCCAGGCGGCGTCCCGGTCGGCCGAGAGCGCGGCGGCGTACGCGTCGACCTGTTCGGGCCGGTAACCGCGCCCGCGAACGGTCATGAACCCGGGTGGCGCCATCGAAGCCCTGATCACCTGGAACCCCTCTCCACCAGACGGCCGCAGAAAAGATGATTTCCCGCATATCCTGAGGTATGAGACGTAAAGGTGCGTAACGCGACACTCCGCGTGCGGGTGACGGTCGGCCACCCACGCGAAAGGGCCGGACCCGGTCACACGACCGGGTCCGGCCCTTTCGCACACACGCGCGTCAGCGAGGCGTACGCCTCACAGCAGCCCGTCCCACATCTCCTCCAGCAGCACCGACCACCAGCTCTCCGGCGAACCGAGCGCCGCCGGGTCCAGCGCGGCCAGCTGCGCCTGGAAGTCGACGGTCCAGCGGCCCGCCTGCTCCTGGTTCAGACCGAACCGCAGCCGCCACATCCGCCCCAGCAGCGCCAGGCAGCGCGCGAACTCCGGCAGCCCGCTGTTCACGAACTGCGGCGGTACGGGCGCCCCGCCCGGCCCCGCCTCCACGGGCACGGCGACGATGTGCGCCGTGCCGTACTGCACGCAGAGCGCCTTGCCGAAGTCGCTGCCCATCACGAGGTACGAGCCCGCGTCCGCCGCCGGCTGCACCCCCCGCTCCGCCGCCAGCTCCGCCAGCGTCGGAACCGGCCGCCCCGGCTGGGCCTGCGCCCAGAAGAACGGACCCAGGTCCACCGGCAGTCCCGCCACCACCAGCGTGTGCGCCACGATCGGCGGCACACCCTGCCGGGACACCGCGGCCTGTTCGAACCGGAACACCCCCGGCCCGAACGCCGCGGCCATCTCCTGCGCGATCGCCTCCGGCGGGACCGGCGGCACCGGCTGCACCGGCGGCAACGGCGCGCGCACCGGGGCGGGACGCGCCGGGCCATCGGCGACCTGATGCAACTCACCCTGATGGGCCAGGAGTTGCCGCATCCCCTGCTGTCGGCTCGCATGGTCCGTGCCGTACGGAGCGATGCTCGTGATCCGCGCCTGCGGCCACTGCTCGCGGATCATCCGCGCGCAGTACGCCCCCGGCAGCTCACACGACTCCAGCTCGGTGTGCAGCTCCAGCACCTGGTCCGGCGGCACGTTCATCGCCCGCAGCTCGTGGAAGATCTGCCACTCCGGGTGCGGCGTGCCCGGCGCCGAACGCCGGATCACCTGCTGCTCCGACCCGTCGTGCGCCCGGTAGCGCAGCACGGCCTGGTAACCCGGCCCGACGGTCGGCTGCCCCTGCTGGGGATACCCGTACGCCTGCGGCTGCCCGGGACCGGGCACACCCGGCGGCGGCACGGCGCCGGGCGGCGGCACCGCACCGGGCGGCGGCACCGGCGGCCGCGGGACGCCCGGAGCCATTCCCGGAGCACCCGGAGCCGCCCCGGGGGCACCCGGTACACCCGGAGCGGGCGGCGGAGGCGGCGGCACACCGGGACCGCCCGGCGGGGGCCCGGACAGCATCGTGGCGGCCCGGTGCGCGGCACCCTGAGCCCCGCCGGCGGAGCCGTGGGCACCCGGCCCGCCGGGCGCGGCCGGGGCAGGGGGCACTCCCGGAGCACCCGGAGGCTGGGGAGCACCCGGCGGCTGCGGCACGCCCGGCCCCATCCGGCTCGGGTCGGCGAACATCGTCGCGGCGTGGTGCACCCCACCCGGGGGCGTACCGCCGGGCGAGCTCGGCGGAGCGGGCGGGGTCGGCCCACCGGGGGCACCCGGAGCACCCGGAGCACCGGGACCGCCCGGCGCCCCCTGTCCGGCCGGCCCCTCGGGACCCAGCGCCGACACCAGCTGCGTGGGCACGTAACCGCCCGCCGACGCGCCCGGCCCACCCGGACCGGCGGACGGCGAAGGTGTGGCACCCGGCCGCGCGCCGGGCATGCCCGGCGCACCCGGCGGGGGCGGCGGCGCCCCACCGGTACGGCGACGCGGCGGCGGAGCCGCCTTGCTGGTCGCCGCATCGGCGATGTCCCCGGCGTTCGGCGCGAGCGGCCGGGCCGGAGTACCCGTGGCACCCGGACCGGCCGGCGGCTGCGGCACACCGGGTGCCTGCGGACCGCCGTAGGACGACGGGCCCGGCGGAGGCGTCCCCTGCGGCCCGGCCGACGGCGGAGGCGGAGGCGGTGTCCCCGGCCCACCCGGCGCCGCAGACGGAGGCGGAGGCGGAGGCGGAGGCGGAGGCGGCATAGGGGCGGACGACGGTGCGGGAGCACCGCCCGACGATCCCTGCCCGTCCACGTCCGGGAGCGCCGGCGAGACCGCCGTGGGCGGAATCCGGCTGCCACCCGAGATCAGCGCCGTCTTGGCCTCCGACGCGACGGAGGGCGGCGGCGCCTCGTCGTCGGTACCGCTCAGCGGCGGCGCGAACACCGTCGCCGGCAGCGGCACGGAACGGTCGTCACCGGCATCGCCGTTGGTGTCCGTACCCGTCCAGGGCGTGGCCCCGGCAGGCGTGGGAGCCGGCGTCGGGATCCCCGCCTGCGTCCGCGGCAGCGACGGATCGCCGAAGTCACCGGCCGCACCCGCCGAAGCGGCGGGTCCCGGCGGGGAGGAAGCAGCCGGGGAAGCGGAGGGAACGGAGGAGGAAACGGACCCGGACGGAGAAGACGAGGACGACGCGGACGAAGCAGACGACACGGATGACGAGGACGAGGAATCCGCCGCCTCCCCGATCCCCAACCGGTCCGCCGCCTCCTGCAACCACTCCGGCGGCGACAACAGGAACGACGTCTGGTTCAGATCCACCCGCACCGCGGCCGGCGGCACCGGCGCCGGCTCACCCTCCGGACGGCCGTACTCCTCCTCGTACCGGCGGATCACCTCACCCACCGGCAACGCCGGCCACAACGTGACCTCACCACTGTCACGGGCCAGCACCAACCGCTGCCCGCCCCCGTCCGAACGCGGCCCCTCCGCACGGTCCTCGGCCCACACCACGAACCCGAGCCCGAACTCCCGCACCCGCACCTCACGGTGCTGATACGCCGGAACGTCCCCGTTGACCCACTCTTCACCGCGCTCCTGCGCCTGCGCGAACGTCACCATCACCGAATCACTCCCCCACACCCACGGACGCGGCGGAAGAACCGGAAGCAACGGGGACGACCCGCGCGAAACCACCGTCCACCATCAGATTCGCCACCGTCTCCAACTCCGGCGGCCGCCCCGCCAGCCGCGACAGGAAGACGTCGAAGTCCTCACCGCACGGCAGCAGCAACCGCTCCACCCGCTCCGCCGGCGACCACGCCGGATCCACGTCCCGCACGTCGTCGTACGCGCAGAACCACACCGAACCGATCCGGTCGCCCTTCACCTTCACGGCCAGCAGACCACCCTGCACGAACCCGACACCCAGATAGTCCTTGGTCAGATGATCACGCAGACACTTGTTCACGTACACCAGATCATTGACCGCCGCCTCGTCCCGCACCGTGAAGAACGGCTGGTCCACCAGCAGCCCCAACTCCGCGTCCAGCGCCGCACCCACCGGAGCACAACCGCCCGCGGCCTTCAGGAACGTCCGGTACGCGCCCGGCAACCGGTACCCGAGGTCCTCCTCGACCCCCTGCACCTGCTGCTCCGTCACCGCCACACCCGACTTCGGCAACCCGAAATGCGCCGGACGCGTCTCCTGCAACGGCCGCGTCCCGCGCTTCGCCTGATCCACCACCGCCGTCGCGATCCCACCGTGATGCCGCAACAACGCCTTCACCTCGACCGGAACCAGCTCCAGCCGCCGCGAACCCACCACGTGGTGCCACGTCCAGCCGTGCGGCGTCGCCACACTGTCCACCGTGTCCCACAGCTCGTGCCCCGACGCCGACAACGCCGCGTTCGCCGACACGTAGTCCGTCAGCCGCAGCTCGTCGACACCGAAACCCTCCGGCGGCTCCGCGATCTCCGCGGCCGCCCGCGCGTACGACGAGAAATCCGGGTAACCACGCTCGTCGACCCGTACCCCTCTCGGGTGACGTGCGGCCCGGACCGGATCCGGGAAATGCACGACCTGCCCGGCGTAGGCCGCGTTCGGCGGCGCGGCTCGCTGCCCGAGCCGACCTGTCGTCATGGCGGTTGCCCCCTGCGGCGCTCTGGACGGACCCCGGCGGCCGAATCCGCATCCGGACCGACCACCACGCCCCGTATCCGACTGTCTCCAACGGTCTCCCACGCGCGTCAACCGCGCGCCAGGCGGTGCCGACAGCCTATGCGGTACGACGACACCGGTCACCGGCCCTCCACTTGCGTGACCAGGCGTCACCCCGTCGTGACAGCCAGCCCGAACCGGGCGTGTCGCACCGCCCCAGCTTCCACACCGGCCACGCCGTTTGGCACCCTGATGACTTCCGGGGGGATGCACGGAGGGGAAAGACGATCATGAACGCCACGCAAACGGGACCGCACACCAACCGATCCGGCGACCCCCGCATCGGCTGGAGCAGCAGCGAAACCCCCCACGCACCCGTCCTCCGCCACCGCCGCGACGGCATACTCCCCACCATCGCCGCCGCCCTCTCCGTCCGCGGCGCCACCCTCACCAGCACCGCCGCCCGCGGCGACCAGCCCCCCGCCCTGCACCCCCTCGTCCAGGAATTCCTCGACACCCTCCCCAGCGACCGCCGCGACCGCTACACCGGCCGCTGCGCCGAAGCCCTCCTCATCTCCCGCCACATCACCACCACCGACGCCACCCGCAGCAGACGCGCCGCCCGCAGACCCATGACCAACGGCGAAGCGCGCAAAGCCCTCAAACAGGCCAAACTCACCGCCCGGCGCATCCGCGAGGACGGCGACCCGCTCCACGGCAGCTTCGCCACCCCCTGCCGCGCCTGCACCGCCCTCAGCGCCCACTTCGGCGTCCGCATCGTCGACCCCACGACCGACGACAGCTGACCCCCACCCCCCCTTCCACCCCACGGCACCCCCACGCCACACCCCCACGCCCCCCGCACACATCACCCCCGCACGACGGCCCCACGCCGGCCCACGACCCCGACGAACGAAGGGCAGATGCACCCCGACCGCACCACCACGCGCTTCCCCGTCCCCGTCGACGCCGCCCTGCGCGCCGCCGGCTGGCAACCCGGACGCTGGGACATCAAACAGGCCGAGATCTGGGCCGACACCCTGCGCGAACACACCTCACCCGCCGGCCACCGCCACGCCGTCTTCCCCGCCGCCGTCGAGGCCTGGGCCGAATTCGGCGGCCTCCACATCACCCCCACCGGACCCGGCCGCCAGATCGCCCCCACAGCCGTCCACCTCGACCCCCTCCACGGCCTCCACCTCGCCCGCACCCTCGTCGACCTCGGCCGCGCCCTCGACACCGACGTCAGCCCCCTCGGCACCGAGACCGACAACCACTCCCTCCTCGCCATCGACGCCGAAGGCCGCGTCTACGCCCTCGACCACACCGGCGACTGGTACCTCGGCCCCGACATCGACCAGGCCCTCGGCACCCTCGTCACCGGCGTCGAACCCGTCCGCCTCACCGCCGGCTGACCACCACAGGACACGCACCACACCAGGCACACCCCGCACCGGGCACACCCCACCGGAGAGCCCCCCGCCCCCTACACCGCCGGAATCACCGCCGACACCCGAAAACCCCCCGCCTCCGTCGGCCCCGACACGAACACCCCACCCAACGCCACCACCCGCTCCCGCATCCCCACCAGCCCGTTGCCACCCGACGGCAACCGCGCCGACGACGCCGACCCCGCCTCCGGCGGCGGCTCGTTCTCCACCTGCATCGCGATCTCCGCCACCCGGTGCGCCAACCGCACATACGTCTTCGCACCCGCCGCATGCTTGTGCACGTTCGTCAACGCCTCCTGCACCACCCGGTACGCCGTCTGCTCGACCTCCCGCGCATACCCCCGCACCTCACCCTCCACCGACAGATCCACCGCCATCCCCGCGGCCGCCGACTGCCCCACCAACTCGTCCAACTCCGACAGACACGGCCCCTCCCCCTCCTCCACCACCCCCGAGGAGACAGCCACCGCGGCCACCCCCACCGCCGCCGACGGCACCGACACACCCCGCACCCCCACACCCTCACCACTGCGCAACACCCCGAGCATCTCCCGCAACTCGGTCAACGCCTGCCGCCCCATGTCCCCCACCAGCGCCGCGTTGCGCACCGCCTTCTCCGGATCCTTCCGCGCCACCGCCTGCAACGCCGCCGCGTGCACCACCATCAGACTCACCCGATGCGCCACCACGTCGTGCATCTCCCGCGCGATCCGCGTCCGCTCCTCACCCCGCGCCCACTCCGCCCGCTCCTCGGCCCGCTCCGCCAGCAACTGCAGCTCCCGCTCCAGACTGTCCGCCCGCTCCCGCAGACTCTCCATCAACCGCCGCCGCGCCCCCACGTACAACCCCAGCAGCAACGGCGGAGCGGTCAGCCCCAGCGACGTCGTGATCGCGGCGAACGGGATGAACCAGTCACCGATCGTCAGACGCCCCTGGTCCATGCTCTGCCCCACCCGCACGAACGTCACGATCAACGTCCCCACCAGCTGCATCCCCGCCAACGAGGCGATGATCCGCCGCGGCAGCTCGGACGCGGCCAGCGTGTACAGCCCGACGATCCCCATCAGGAAGCCCATCTGCGCCGGCGTGACGGCGATCGCCACCAGCACCACCGCGATCGGCCACCTCCGCCGCACCAGCAGCACCGACCCCGCGAGCAGCCCGAACACCACCCCCACCGCCGGCGGCACACCCGCGTCCCGCGCGAACGGATACCCCTCCACCGCGCACTCCGCGGCGGACCCCACCGCGAGACTCCAGTCGAACACCGCACTGCGGCGCCTGCTCCACCACCAAGGCCCTCCCCGAGCCGAGGCGTGCTCTTCCCCCGTCGTGGTCATACCTCCACCCTACGGGCGCCCGCCCCGCCTTTTCCGGCGACTTTCACCGACTCCTCCCCACCACACCCCACAACCGAACAGCATCGAAACCCCCCGGTATCCCTCGAACTGCTGAATGAGCCCTGTTCGAGCCCGGAACCTCATATTCCGGCCGGACGGTATGCCTGTGACACATTCACTCGGCAAGTACGCGGACTTCGAGGGCCTACGGGAACGGGCGGTCGCGCTGCGACGGGCGGGACTCAGCCGACGGCAGATCCGCGACCGACTGCACGTGGACAACAACGACCTCCTCAACCGCCTCCTGGAGGGCGAGCCTCCCCCGGAGTGGACGAAGCGCCCGAGGGCGAAGGCGCGAGAGCTGCGGCTCCAGGGCTGGACGTACGACCAGATCCAGGTGGAACTGGGCTGCTCGAAAAGCTCGATCTCGCTGTGGGTGCGGGATCTGCCCAAACCTGAGCGACGGGACGCGGCGGAGCAGGCGAGGTTGGCCTGCCGGAAGAGGTGGGAGCACGAACTCGCGGTGCGGGACGAGAAAAGGCAGCAGACCAAGGCTGCCGCCGCGAGCGAGATCGGCACGATGACTGCCCGCGACCTGTTTCTGGTCGGCGTCGCCCTCTACTGGGCCGAGGGGTCGAAGGACAAGCCCTACGCCAGGCGGGAGAGCGTGCAGTTCGTCAACAGCGATCCCGGGGTCATCAGGGTCTACCTGGCTTGGCTGGACCTGCTCGGCGTATCTCGGGAACGTCTGCGATTCAATGTGATGATCCACGAGAACGCCGACGTCACGGGCGCCGAGGAGTACTGGGCAGACCTCGTCGGCGCCGACCGTGCGGCCTTCTACAAGACGACCCTGAAGCGGCACAACCCCAAGACCGTCCGGAAGAACGTGGGCGAGAACTACCGCGGTTGCCTCGTGATCCGCGTCCTGCAAGGAGCCGAGTTGTACCGTCGCATCGAAGGCTGGTGGTCCGGGATCGTGGACTCCGCCGTGCAGGATCATGCTCCTCCTCTCCTCCGGTAAGGTTTGAGGCAGCGGTCCGCCGTGGGGTAGCGGCATCCCGCAGGCCTTTGGAGCCTTGAGACGCTGGTTCGAATCCAGCCGGCGGAGCTGCCGAGTGGGCCCTGACAGCACTGTCAGGGCCCACTCTCATGTCCGCCGGGAGACGCCCCGGTATCCTTCGGACGTCCCACCTCTCCACAGCCGAAGGGCAACTCCGTGAGCGCCATCCGCCCGGCAGCCGTCGTCGTTCTCGCAGCGGGTGAGGGCACCCGTATGAAGTCGGCCCTACCGAAGGTCCTGCACGAGATCTGCGGCCGCAGTCTCGTGGGGCACGTCCTGGCCGCCTCCCGCGAGTTGGACCCCGAGAACCTGGTCGTCGTCGTCGGGCACGCGCGCGAGAAGGTCACCGCTCACCTCGCCGCGATCGACCCGGCCGTACGGACCGCGGTGCAGGAGGAGCAGAACGGCACCGGGCACGCCGTGCGGATGGGTCTGGAGCAGCTCGGCGGGGCGGTGGACGGGACCGTGGTGGTCGTCTGCGGTGACACTCCGCTGCTGACCGGTGCGACGCTGGCGCAGCTCGCCGCCGTCCATCACGCGGACGGGAACGCGGTGACCGTGTTGTCGGCCGAGGTGCCGGACGCGACCGGGTACGGGCGGATCGTGCGGGACGAGGTGTCGGGTGCGGTCACGGGGATCGTGGAGCACAAGGACGCGTCGGAGGCGCAGCGGGCGGTCCGGGAGATCAATTCGGGTGTGTTCGCGTTCGACGGGCGGTTGTTGGCTCAGGCGTTGAAGCAGGTCCGTACGGACAACAGTCAGGGTGAGGAGTACCTGACGGATGTCCTGGGGATTCTGCGGGAGGCCGGTCACCGTGTGGGGGCGTCCGTCGCCGGTGATCATCGTGAGGTCGCGGGGATCAACAACCGGGTGCAGCTGGCGGAGGCGCGTCGGATTCTGAACGACCGGTTGTTGACCGCGGCGATGCTGGCGGGGGTGACGGTGGTGGATCCGGCGTCGACGTGGGTGGATGTGACGGTGACGTTCGGGCAGGACGCGGTGGTGCTGCCGGGGACGCAGTTGCTTGGTGCGACGTGTGTGGGTGAGGGCGCCGAGGTGGGTCCGAACAGCCGGCTGAAGGACACGGTGGTCGGTGCGGGGGCGCGGGTGGACAACACGGTGGCGGACGGGGCCGAGGTGGGTCCGGAGGCGACGGTGGGGCCGTACGCGTATCTGCGGCCGGGTACGCGGTTGGGTGTGAGGGCGAAGGTCGGTACGTACGTGGAGACGAAGAACGCGGTCATCGGTGAGGGGACGAAGGTGCCGCATCTGTCGTACGTGGGGGACGCGACGATCGGGGAGTTCACGAACATCGGTGCGGCCAGTGTGTTCGTGAACTACGACGGGCAGGACAAGCATCACACCGTTATCGGGTCGCACTGCAGGACGGGTTCGGACAACATGTTTGTGGCTCCTGTCACGGTCGGGGACGGTGCGTACACCGCTGCCGGGTCCGTGATCACGAAGGACGTGCCGCCCGGTTCGCTGGCCGTGGCCCGTGGTCAGCAGCGGAATATCGAGGGTTGGGTGGCGCGTAAGCGTCCGGGGAGTGCGGCGGCGAAGGCTGCCGAGGCGGCTTCCCGGCAGGGCGAGGGCGAGAACTGACCGGAAACGGGTGCGTCGTGGACGGCGTACCGTGGTAAGTGCACATCCGCACCCCCACCAGCTGAGACGGCCCCGTCGCGCCCAGTGGCGAGGTCTTGGGTCAGCCGGTTGAGACACCTCTGAGGAGACAGTGCTGTGACCGGGATCAAGACGACCGGCGAGAAGAAGATGATGTTCTTCTCCGGCCGCGCCCACCCCGAGCTTGCCGAGGAGGTCGCCCACCAGCTGGGTGTCGGGGTCGTCCCGACGAAGGCCTTCGACTTCGCCAATGGTGAGATCTATGTCCGTTATGAGGAGTCGGCGCGTGGTGCGGACTGCTTTCTGATCCAGAGCCACACGGCTCCGATCAACAAGTGGATCATGGAACAGTTGATCATGATCGACGCGTTGAAGCGGGCTTCGGCGCGTTCGATCACGGTGATCGTGCCGTTCTACGGTTATGCGCGGCAGGACAAGAAGCACCGTGGTCGTGAGCCGATCTCGGCGCGGCTGATCGCGGATCTGATGAAGACGGCGGGTGCGGACCGGATCCTGACGGTGGATCTGCACACGGACCAGATCCAGGGTTTCTTCGACGGTCCGGTGGACCACCTGTTCGCGCTGCCGTTGCTGGCGGACTACGTGGGCAGCAAGGTGGACCGTTCGAAGCTGACGGTGGTGTCGCCGGACGCGGGTCGGGTGCGGGTGGCGGACCGTTGGTGTGACCGTCTGGGTGCGCCGCTGGCGATCGTGCACAAGCGGCGTGACAAGGACGTGGCGAACCAGGTGACGGTGCACGAGGTCGTCGGTGAGGTCAAGGGCCGGGTGTGTGTGCTGGTCGACGACATGATCGACACGGGTGGCACGATCTGTGCGGCGGCGGACGCGTTGTTCGCGCACGGTGCGGAGGACGTCATCGTGACGGCGACGCACGGTGTGCTGTCGGGTCCGGCGGCGGACCGGTTGAAGAACTCGAAGGTGAGTGAGTTCGTGTTCACGAACACGTTGCCGACGCCGGGTGAGCTGGAAGTGGACAAGATCACGGTGTTGTCGATCGCGCCGACGATCGCGAACGCGGTGCGTGAGGTGTTCGAGGACGGTTCGGTGACGAGCCTGTTCGACGAGCAGTAGGCGGTGCGCCCGCTTCTGCCGGGTTGATCGATTTTTCTGCGGCCTCCCCCGCCGAGTAGACTGCGCGAGTTGCTCGGCGAGGGAGGCCGTACGCGTGTGACGCGTGTGTACGGCGGTCCGTTATCGACGCGCTCTTCGTAGCAGGCCGTTCGTGGCCGGGTGACTTTTCCGCCGTCGCTGTTTCTACGAGGAGTGAGTGCCATGTCCGAGGTAAAGATCGCCGCTGAGTCCCGCACCGAGTTCGGCAAGGGTGCGGCTCGCCGTATCCGTCGTGACAGCAAGGTTCCCGGTGTGCTGTACGGCCACGGTTCGGACCCGATCCACCTGACGCTGCCGGGTCACGAGCTGCTGCTCGCGCTGCGTACGCCGAACGTCCTGATCTCCCTGGACATCGACGGCAAGACGAACGAGCTGGCGATCCCGAAGTCGGTGCAGCGTGACCCGATCAAGGGTTTCCTGGAGCACGTCGACCTTCAGCTGGTCCAGCGTGGTGAGAAGGTCAACGTCGAGATCTTCGTGCAGACCGAGGGTGAGCTGGCTCCGGGTGGCAACCTGCTGGAGCACGTCCTGAACGCGCTGCCGGTCGAGGCCGAGGCCACGCACATCCCCGAGTCGGTCACGGTCTCCGTCGAGGGTCTGACGGCCGGTGACTCGGTCCTGGCGAAGGACATTCCGCTGCCGTCGGGCACGAAGCTGGGTGTCGACGGTGAGACCGTCGTGCTGCAGGTGCTGGCCGCGCAGGCGGAGGAGCCCACCGAGGGTGAGGGCGAAGAGGCTTCCGCGGAGGCCTGATCCCGTACCGCCGTCGTTTGTTCGTCAGCCGCTGTTCCCTCGGGGGGCAGCGGCTGGCGTGTATCGAGGAGACATGGACGTGACGACCGACGCCAATGCCCCCTGGCTGATCGTGGGGCTGGGCAATCCGGGTCCGGAGTACGCGATGAACCGGCACAACGTGGGGTTCATGGTGGCCGATCTGCTGGCCGTGCGGATCGGGGGGAGGTTCAAGCGGGCGGGGCGGGCGCAGGCGCAGGTCGTGGAGGGGCGTATCGGTCCGCCGGGGCCGGGCAACCGCCGGGTGGTGCTGGCGAAGCCGATGTCGTACATGAACCTGTCGGGCGGTCCGGTGAACGCGTTGCGGGAGTTCTACAAGGTGCCGGTGGCGCAGGTGGTGGCGGTCCATGACGAGCTGGACGTCGATTACGGGATGTTGCGGCTGAAGCTGGGTGGCGGGGACAACGGGCACAACGGTCTGAAGTCGATGACGAAGGCGTTCGGGGCGGATTACCACCGGGTGCGGTTCGGGATCGGGCGGCCGCCGGGGCGGATGCAGGTGGCGGACTTCGTGCTGAAGGACTTCTCGGGGGCGGAGCGCAAGGAGCTGGACTGGTTCGTGGACCGGGCGGCGGACGCGGTGGAGTGTCTGGTGATCGACGGGCTGGAGCGGGCGCAGGGGACGTACAACTCCTGAGCCGGGGGGTGCGGGGCGTGGACAGGTGCGGACAACTCGCGACGTGTCACCCGCCGAGGTTGACGGGCCGTAGAGGCATGGCCAATGATCCCGGCCATGCCTGCCACCGTCGCCACGTCCCATCGGCGTCCCGCTCGTCGGCGTCCCGCGCGCCGGGGTTCCTCCCGCGGGGTCTCGGGCGCGGCGTTGCGGTTCGGGCGGCTGGCGGCGATGTGGGTGGTGGCGTCGCTGATCCTGGTGGCGGGGGTGTGGGGTTCCTGGGGGACGGCGCAGCACGTGATGCTGACGAAGGGCCGGGAGCAGGGCACGATCGCGGTGGCGCGCTGTGGTGCGGACAGTTGCTCGGGGCCGTACACGCCGTTGTCGCCGGGGTCGTTGGCGCGGGCGCGGGTGGTGATCGAGAAGACGGTGGCGGTGCGCAGGGGGCAGACGTACACGGTGGTGATCAAGCCGGGCGGTGGTGACGACGTCGTGCGGTCCGGTCCTGCGGGGGTGTTGTACGCGTGGGTGCCGATGGGTGGTGCGTTGCTGCTGGCGTCGGTGGTGGTCGCGGGTGGTCTGGGGCGGGCGCGGTGGGGGTGGGTGCTGGCGGGGTCGGGGGTGGCGTTGCTGACGGCGGCGTTCGTGGCGGTGTAGGGCGGCAGTGTAGGGCGGCGGTCGTGGCACGAGGTCGTGCCACGAGGTCGTGCCACGGCGGCGCGGTACGACGTGTGAAGGGCGCCCCGAGGTTCTCGGGGCGCCCTTCACGTGTGGGGGGTGTGGTGCGGGTCAGCCGGTGTTGCGCAGGCCGGCGGCGACGCCGTTGACGGTGAGGAGGAGGGCGCGGGCGAGGAGGGGGTCGGGTTCCTGGCCGGCGGCCGCCGCGTCACGCTGGCGCTTGAGCAGGGTGACCTGGAGGTAGGAGATGGGGTCCAGGTAGGCGTCGCGGATGGCGAAGGTCTGCTTGAGGACGGGGGTGGCGTCGAGCAGTTCCTTCTCGCCGGTGACCTTGAGGACTTCGGCGACGGTGAGGGCGTGTTCGGCCTTGATCGTGTCGAAGACGTGGCGCAGGTCGTCGGGGACGAGGGTGTCGACGTAGTGCTGGGCGATGCGCAGGTCGGTCTTGGCGAGGGTCATCTCGACGTTGGAGATGAAGTTGCGGAAGAAGTGCCACTGCTTGTGCATCTCGTCGAGCACGGTGTCCAGTCCCGCCTCGCGCAGGGCCTTGAGGCCGGAGCCGACGCCGTACCAGCCGGGGACGATCTGGCGGGACTGGGTCCAGCCGAAGACCCAGGGGATGGCGCGCAGGCCGTCGAGCGAGACGCCGGAACCGGGGCGGCGGGAGGGCCGGGAGCCCAGGTGCAGGTCGGCGAGCTGGTCCACCGGCGTCGACGCGAGGAAGTACGTCGGCAGGTCCGGGTCCTCGACGAGCCTGCGGTAGGCGGCGTGGGCGGCGTCGGAGACGACGTCCATGGCGGCGTCCCAGCGGGCGAGTGCCTCGTCGGACTGGCGGGGGGCGGTGTGCAGGGCGGAGGCCTGGAGAGTGGCGGCGACCGTCAGTTCCAGGTTCTCGCGGGCCAGCGAGGGGATGAGGTACTTGTCGGAGATGACCTCGCCCTGTTCGGTGACCTTGATCTCGCCCTCGAGGGTGCCCCAGGGCTGGGCGAGGATGGCGTCGTGGGAGGGGCCGCCGCCGCGGCCGACGGTGCCGCCGCGGCCGTGGAAGAGGCGCAGGCGGACGCCGTAGCGGTGGGCGACGTCGCGCAGGCGTCGCTGGGCGCGGTGGATCTCCCACTGGCTGGTGGTGATGCCGCCGAACTTGGAGGAGTCGGAGTAGCCGAGCATGACCTCCTGGACGTCTCCGCGCAGTGCCACCAGGCGGCGGTACGACGGGTCGGAGAGCATGTCCTCCAGGATGGTGTCGGCGGCCTTGAGTTCGTCGGTGGTCTCCAGGAGGGGCACGATGCCGATCTTGGCCCAGCCGGCGTGCAGGTCGACGAGGCCGGCCTCGCGGGCGAGGACGGCGGCGGCGAAGACGTCGTCGGCGCCCTGGCACATGGAGATGATGTACGACTCGATGACCTCGGGTCCGAAGACCTCCAGGGCGCGCTTGACGGTGAGGAAGACGCCGAGGGTCTTCTCGCCGGCGGCGTCGACGGGTGCCGGGGTGGGTGCGAGGGGGCGCCTGGAGCGGAGTTCCTTGGCGAGGAGCTTGGCGCGGTAGTCGCGGGGCATGTCGGAGTAGCGCCAGGACTCCTCGCCGAGGCGGTCGAAGAGCTGGCCGAGGGCGTGGTGGTGGGCGTCGGCGTGTTCGCGGACGTCCATGGTGGCGAGCTGGAGGCCGAAGGCGGCCAGGGTGCGGATGGTGCGGTTCATGCGGCCGTCGGCGATGAGGCCGCCGCGGTGCTGGCGCAGGGAGGTCTGGACGAGGGTGAGGTCGCCGATGAGCTCGCTGGTGCCGAGGTAGTCGCGGCCGGGCTCGTGGGGGGTGCCCTTGGCGAGGCGCTGCTTGGTGTTCTCCAGCTTCTGCCGGATGCAGGTGGCCTTGAGCCGGTAGGGCTCCTCGGCGTTGAGGCGCTTGTAGCGGGGGCTGATCTCGGGCAGGCGTTCGAGGTCGGCCTGGAGGGAGGTGAGGAGTTCCTCGGTGGCTCCGGTGTAGCGGATGGAGTTGGAGAGGAAGCCGCGGAGTTCGTCGATCATCTCCAGGGCGTCGTTGATGCCGTGTTCGTGCTGGAGGATGAGGACGTCCCAGGTGACCTGGGGGGTGACGTTGGGGTTGCCGTCGCGGTCGCCGCCGATCCAGGTGCCGAAGGTGAGGGGGCGGGTCGCGGCGGGGACGGTGACGCCGACGCGTTCGAGTTCGGCGGTGAGGTCCTCGAGGACGTCGCCGACGGCTCCGGCGTGGAGTTCGTCGAGGTAGTAGATGGCGTTGCGGGCCTCGTCGGCGGGCTCGGGGCGTACGACGCGGAGTTCGTCGGTCTGCCAGACGAGGTCGATGTTCTCGGCGAGGCGGGTGTCGTGGCGGCGGCGGTCTGCCTCGATGACGGGGGTCTCCAGGAGCGCGGCGATGCGCCGGAGCTTGTTGAGGACCGAGCGGCGCGCGGCTTCGGTGGGGTGCGCCGTGAACACGGGGCGGACGTTGAGGTTGCGGACCGTCTCGCGGACGTGTTCGGGGTCGGCGTCCTTGAGGCGGTCGGCGGTGCGGGCGAGGAGGCCGCCCTCGGCGGCGCGCTTGGCGCGCAGTTCGCGGCCGCGGTGGACCTGCTCGGTGACGTTGGCGAGGTGGAAGTAGGTGGAGAAGGCGCGGACCAGCTTGGCCGCGGTCTCCAGTTCGGTGCCGCGCAGCAGATCGGCGGCTGTCTCGCCGTCCTCGCGGGTGAGGCGGCGGACCTTTTCGACCAGGTCGAGGAGCTCGGGGCCCTCCTGCCGGACGAGGGTCTCACCGAGGAGGTCGCCCAGTCGGCGGATGTCGGCGCGCAGCTCGGGGCTGGTTGTCGTCTGGTCGTCGGCACTGCTCACAGGTGCGGCTCCTTGCAGTGTTGAAGCTCGTCCGGGAGGGAACTCGGCCGTCAGGCCCGGCGGCGGGGCCGCTTGCGGGTCTGTCGTCCGGGAAGAAAACAGAGCGGACCGCGCTGTCCGACCGATCCAAGGATAGGTGTCCGGGAGGACGCGCGGTCTGGCGGGCTCGTGCCTCCGGGTGCCGCACTGTCATACTTACGTCACCGTAGGTTACGGAACCGTAGGAAGTGTGGTGCGGTCCTGCGGATCCGGCACCCCTTTCCACCCACGACCCCACAGGGGACGCGCATGACCTCAAGCTCCGACGTGTTCGAAGACCCCTCACCGGCGCCCGGCGGCTCCGGTACCCCCTCCTCCCACGTCCCTCCCACGGCGACCGCCACGCTGGGCGGTGAGCAGAAGCGTTCGATCGAGCAGGTCGCGCTGCTCGTCTTCATCGTGGTGCCGTTCCTGGCCCTGCTGGCGGCGGTGCCGCTGGCCTGGGGCTGGGGGGTGAGCTGGCTGGACCTGGGCCTGCTGGTCTTCTTCTACTACCTCGGGTGCCACGGCATCACCATCGGTTTCCACCGGTACTTCACGCATGGTTCCTTCAAGGCGAAGCGGCCCCTGAGGATCGCGCTGGCGGTCATGGGGTCGATGGCGGTCGAGGGGCCGCTGGTGCGCTGGGTGGCGGACCACCGCAGGCACCACAAGTTCTCGGACGCGGAGGGCGACCCGCATTCGCCGTGGCGTTTCGGGGAGACGCTGCCGGCGCTGATGAAGGGCCTGTGGTGGGCGCACATCGCCTGGATGTTCGACGAGGAGCAGACGCCGCAGGACAAGTACGCGCCGGATCTGATCAAGGACCCGGCGCTGCGGGCGATCTCCCGGCAGTTCGTGCTGTGGACGGTGCTCTCGCTGGCGCTGCCGGCGGTGATCGGCGGGCTGGTGACGATGTCCTGGTGGGGCGCGTTCACCGGGTTCTTCTGGGGTTCGCTGGTGCGGGTGGCGCTGCTGCACCACGTCACCTGGTCGATCAACTCGATCTGTCACGCGGTGGGCAAGCGGCCGTTCAAGTCGCGTGACCGGTCCGGCAACGTGTGGTGGCTGGCGGTGCTGTCCTGCGGGGAGTCGTGGCACAACCTGCACCACGCCGACCCCACCTCGGCGCGGCACGGTGTGATGCGTGGCCAGCTGGACTCCTCGGCGCGGTTCATCCGCTGGTTCGAGATGCTCGGCTGGGCGTACGACGTGCGCTGGCCGTCACGCTCGCGTATCGATTCGCGCCGGAACACGGGCGGGGACGGCTCCCGGCGCCGGAAGGCGACCGCGGAAGCGGCATGATGGACGCCGTGGCGACCGACTCCAGCAGCACCCCGAGCAATGAGAAGCCGCGGCGAGTGCGCCGCACCCGGATGACCGGTGCGGAGCGTCGCCAGCAGTTGCTGGAGATCGGTCGCACCCTGTTCGCCGCGAAGGGGTTCGAGGGCACGTCGGTGGAGGAGATCGCGGCGAAGGCCGGGGTGTCCAAGCCGGTGGTGTACGAGCACTTCGGCGGCAAGGAGGGTCTGTACGCGGTGGTGGTCGACCGTGAGATGCGGCGGCTGCTGGACATGGTGACGAGTTCGCTCACGGCCGGTCATCCGCGGGAGCTGTGCGAGCAGGCGGCGTTCGCCCTGCTGGACTACATCGAGGAGTACACGGACGGGTTCCGCATCCTCGTCCGGGACTCCCCGATCCCGCAGTCCACCGGCTCCTTCGCCTCTCTCATCTCGGACATCGCCACCCAGGTGGAGGACATCCTGGGCCGGGAGTTCAAGAGCCGGGGCTTCGATCCGAAGCTGGCGCCGCTGTACGCGCAGGCGCTGGTGGGGATGGTCGCGCTGACCGGCCAGTGGTGGCTGGACGTGCGGCGGCCGAAGAAGGCGGAGGTGGCGGCGCACCTGGTGAACCTGGCGTGGCACGGGCTGGACGGCCTGGAGGCCAAGCCGCACCTGATAGGCCGGCGCAAGAGCTGACGTACACGCGAGTGGAGGGGCCCCGTCCGTCGGACGGGGCCCCTCCTGCGTGCATCCGGGTCAGTGCTTGAAGACGTCCTTCGCCTTCTCCTTGGACTGGCGGGCGTCGCCCTTGGCCTGCTCGGCGCGTCCCTCGGCCTCGAGCCGCTCGTTGCCCACGGCCCGCCCGGCCGCTTCCTTGACCTTGCCCTTGACCTGTTCCGTCTTCGCCTTGGACTTCTGCTCGCCTGCCACGATCCATCACTCCCAGTGAGGTACGGGGTCCTGTCGTGTCACTACGGGTGACCCGTGCGGCGCGGTTGAAACAACCCTTCACACGTCGGCGCGTGGCACGCCGTGCGGATGACGAAGATCCCGGTCTCCGAGGCCGGCCCCCAGCTCGGGGACCTGGTCCGCCGCGCGGGCGATGGCGAGACGATCTCTCTCACCGACGGTGGGACGGCGGCCCTGCTCGTGCCTGCGCGGGTGATCGAGGACCTGGAAGACGCCCTCGCCGTCGCCGACCACGAGCGCCGCAAGGCCGAGAGCACGCTCGGCCCAGGCATCCCGCACGCGGAGGTCGAACGCGTGTTGGGGCTCTGTCCCTGAGCTGTTGGCTCGGCCGGAGGCCGACCTCCGCGGGTCTGTCGGTGCGACTGCCGGCTCCCGGAACTCAGGGCGGTCACCGGGGACGCGCCTCAGGCCCCCTTCCGTGCCACCGCGAACAGGCGGCGGAAGGGCAGGACCGTGCCGTAGGGGCGGGGCGGGTAGGCCTCGCGGAGCAGGTCGCGGTAGTCGGTGACGAAGGCGTCGCGGGCCTCGGGGTCGTCGGCGAGGGCGGTGAGGACGGGGCGCAGGCCGGCGCCCCGGACCCAGTCGAGGACAGGGTCCTCGCCCGTCAGGACGTGGTGGTACGTCGTCGTCCAGACGTCGGTGTCGCAGCCGAGGCGGGCGAGGCGGTCGAGGTAGACGCCTGGGGCGTGGACGGAGTCCTCGGGGCGGAGCGCCGTGCCGAGGCGGTTCTTCCAGCGGGGGGCGCCGGCGAGGCCGCGCATGAGGGCGTGCAGGGGTGCGTCGGTGTTGTGGGGGACCTGGAAGGCGAGGGTGCCGCCGGGGGCGAGGCCGGCCAGCCAGGCGGGGAGGGCGTCGAGGTGGCCGGGGACCCAGTGCAGGGCGGCGTTGGAGACGATCAGGTCGTAGGTCTCGGTGGGCGCCCAGGTCGTGAGGTCGGCGTGGACGAAGTCGAGGCGGGCGCCGGCGTGCGCGCGGGCCTCGGTGAGCATCCGCGCGGAGTTGTCGTAGCCGGTGACGCGGGCGGTGGGCCAGCGGCGGGTGAGCAGGAGGGTGGCGTTGCCGGGGCCGCAGCCGAGGTCGGCGATGCGGGGCGGGGTGCCGGGCAGGTCGGGGACGCGGGCGAGGAGGTCGGCGAAGGGGCGGGCGCGGTGGCCGGCGTGGCGCAGGTACTGGGCGGGGTCCCAGGCGGGGGAGGGCATGGGCGGCTCCTCGGGGTGAGGTCTTCGTCGGGGACTTCCCGTGGGTCTTCGCGGGTGTGTCCGCCGGTGTGTTCGTCGTTCGCGGTGGGTCCACCGTCCCGCCGATTTACCTTGACGTCAAGAAACTTCATATCAAGAGACTTCACGTCGACACAACCACTACACTGATCGTCATGGAGGACGAGGTCGATCGGCTGGTCGCAGCGTGGCGCCGGGAGCGCCCGGACCTCGACGTGGAGCCGCTGGAAGTACTCAGCCGGGTGAGCAGGCTGGCCCGGCACCTGGACCGCGCACGCCGTCTGGCGTTCTCCGAACACCAGCTGGAGCCCTGGGAGTTCGACGTGCTGACCGCGCTCAGGCGCGCCGGGCCGCCGTACCAGCTGTCGCCGGGGCAGTTGCTGACCCAGACCCTGGTCACCTCGGGCACGATGACGAACCGTATCGACCGGCTGGCGAAGAAGGGCCTGGTCGAGCGGCTGCCCGATCCCAGCGACCGGCGCGGTGTGCTGGTGCGGCTCACGGACGGCGGCAAGGACCGCGCCGACCAGGCCCTGGCCGGCCTGCTCGAACAGGAGCGGGCGATCCTCGCCGAGCTGTCCCACGCCCAGCGCGCCGAGCTGGCCGCGCTGCTACGCCAGCTGACCGCCCCGTTCGACAACATTCCCGGTTAGGGCCTGTCCCGGCTCCGCCGGGCCGACCCCCGCCCGCCGGGCGAGCGCGACCGCGGCGAGCGTGGAGTGCACGCCCAGTTTGCCGAGGACGTTCTGCATGTGGGTGCGGACGGTGTGCGGGGACAGGAACAGCCGCTCCGCGACCGCCTTGCGTCCGAGCCCCGCGACCATGCAGCGCAGCACCTCGCGCTCCCTCGGCGTGAGGGACTCCACGAGCCGCTCGCTCTCGGTACGGTGCCTGCGCGCGGCGGTCAGCTCCTTGAGCACGCCCGTGAGCAGGGCGGGCGGCAGGTGCGTCTCCTCCCGCAGCACCCCGCGCACGACGGTGAGCAGCCGCGACAGCGAGCAGTCCTTCGCCACCCAGCCGGACGCGCCGGCCTGGAGGGCGAGGGCCGCGCGGCGCGGGTCGTCCTTCTCGGCGAGGACGACGATCCTGACGTACGGCTGGGCGGCGCGGACGCCGGCGACGAGGGAGAGCCCGTCGACCAGCCCGTCCTCCCCCACCTCCCGCACGGGCACGGCCGGTCGCACACCGGGCGGGCGGGCGCCCAGGTCGGCGTCGACGAGCAGGACGTCGTAGCGGCGCCCCTCGGCGGCGGCGCGCTCCAGGCTGCGCAGGGCGGCCGGGCCGCTGCCGGCGGCGAAGACGTCGACGTCGGGTTCGGCCGCCAGGGCGGCGGCGAGCGACTCGGCGAAGATGCGGTGGTCGTCGACGACCAGAACTCGGATGCGAACCACGTAACCCCCCTCCCCCAGGCTCCTCCACGGAGCAGGGGATACCCCAGGCCCGGAGAACGACGACCGGCGCGGGCCCGACGCCCGGGAGGGGTGTGCGACCGCACGGCCGCCGCCGTGCAGAGAGTGCTACCCCACCGCGGGCGCCGTACCCGGCTGTCTCGCCCCCTGATCAGCACCGGCCCCCACCGGTGCTGTCGAACAGAGTAGGGCCGTGCGGGGAGAGCGGAAGGGGAATCGCAGAACTGGTCGGCCCGCGCGTTTATGGTGTGCCGCATGTTCCGTCTTGAGGCAGAAGTCGACAGGTCCCGACGCGATCTGCTCCGCTCCCGGCTGCGCGACGCCAACACGGCGGCCTCTCCCGTCCTGCGCGCGCTGCGCGGCACCCCCGCCGAACGCGATACGCCGCTGCACGTGTGGGCGTCGGACGACACCGGCGCACTGGCCGGCGGCCTGGTCGGCCACACCTGGACGACCTGGCTGCACGTCACCTACCTCTGGGTCGACGAACGCCACCGCGGCACCGGCCTGGGCACCCGCCTGCTCGCGGAGGCGGAACGCCTGGCCCGCGACGACCGCGGCTGCCTGCGCTCCCGCGTGGAGACCTGGGACTTCCAGGCCCCCCGCTTCTACCGCAAGCAGGGCTACGAGGTGGTGTGCGTGATCGAGGACTACCCGCCGGGCATCACGGAGTACACGCTGACGAAGCGGCTGGGGTGAGCGTTCGGAGCGCGTCGGCCGGACGTCCGGAGTGCGTTGCGTCGGCCGGACACGGGGTTCTCGGCGCCTGCCCGTCCACCGCGACCGGCGCGGTCGTCGCCCGCCGTCACCAGGAGTGAGCGACCCGCGCCCTCGGTGGGCGCGGGTCGCTCGGGACCGCCGGGGTCTCAGGCCAGGCGGCGGGCGCCCGCCGCGGGGACGGCCTCGAAGATCCTCGGGGCCGTGAAGCCCGCTGCCGCGAAGGCCTCCTCGACCGCCTTGCCGATGGTGTCGACGTCGGCCGCCTCCGCGAGGACGATCGCCGAGCCGCCGAAGCCGCCGCCGGTCATGCGGGCGCCGAGGGCGCCGCTCGCCAGGGCGGTGTCGACGACCAGGTCCAGCTCGGGGCAGGAGATGCGGAAGTCGTCGCGCAGCGAGGCGTGGCCCTCGACCAGGACGGGGCCGATCGCGCGGGTCTCGCCGGACTGGAGCAGGGACACCACCCGCTCCACCCGCTGGTCCTCGGTCACGACGTGCCGCACCAGCCGGCGGACCTCCTCCTCGTCCCCGAGCCGCTCCAGCGCCGCGTCCAGCTCGGCGTAGGGGACGTCGCGCAGGGCGTCGACGCCCAGCAGGGCGGCGCCCTTCTCGCAGCCGGCCCGGCGCTTGCCGTACTCGCCGTCGCTGTGGGCGTGCTTGACCTGGGTGTCGACGACGAGCAGGCGCATGCCCTCGGCGGCGAGGTCGAAGGGGATCTGCTTCTGCGACAGGTCGCGGGTGTCGAGGAAGAGGGCGTGGCCGGCCTCGCAGCAGGCGGACGCGGTCTGGTCCATGATCCCGGTGGGGGCGCCGACGTAGACGTTCTCGGCGCGCTGGCACAGGCGGGCGAGCTGCCAGCCGGGCAGGCCCAGCTCGAACAGGTCGTTCAGGGCCAGGGCGACGACGACCTCCAGGGCCGCCGAGGAGGACAGGCCCGCGCCGGAGGGGACCGTCGAGGTGAGGTGGACGTCGGCGCCGGTGACCGGGTGCCCGGCCTCGCGCAGCGCCCACACCACGCCGGCGGGGTACGCCGTCCAGGAGCGGTCCGACTCGGGCGCGAGGTCGTCCAGGCGCAGCTCGGTGACGCCGCCCTCGACGTCCGCCGAGTGCAGGCGCAGACGGCCGTCCGTGCGGCGGGAGACCGCGGCGACCGCGGTGTGCGGCAGCGCGAAGGGCATCACGAAGCCGTCGTTGTAGTCGGTGTGCTCACCGATGAGGTTGACGCGGCCGGGGGCCGCCCACACGCCCTCGGGCGCGGTCCCGTACAGCTCGGCGAAGCCGGCGCTGACCTGCTGTTCTGCCCCCACTTACCGCTCCTCTGCGATCTTCTGCGTGAACTCCCACGCGTCGGCGACGATACCCGCGAGGTCCGCGCGGGACGGGTTCCAGCCGAGCCGCTCGCGGGCGGTGGCGGCCGAGGCGACCAGGACGGCGGGGTCGCCGCCCCGGCGCGGGGCCACGACCTCGGGGATCGGGTGTCCGGTGACCTGGCGGACGGTCTCGACGACCTCGCGGACGGAGAAGCCGTTGCCGTTGCCGAGGTTGCAGATGAGGTGCTCGCCGGGGGTGGCGGCCTCGACGGCGAGGAGGTGGGCCTCGGCCAGGTCGGCGACGTGGATGTAGTCGCGGATGCAGGTGCCGTCGGGGGTCGGGTAGTCGTCGCCGAAGACGGAGATCGCCTCGCGGCGGCCCTGCGCGACCTGGAGGACGAGCGGGATGAGGTGCGACTCGGGGTCGTGCCGCTCGCCCTGCGCGCCGTAGGCGCCGGCCACGTTGAAGTAGCGCAGCGACACCGCGGCCAGCCCGTGGGCGGCGGCCTCGCCGGTGATCATGTGGTCGACGGCGAGCTTGGACGCGCCGTAGGGGGAGGTCGGCGCGGTCGGGTCGGTCTCGGTGATGGGGGTGCTGACGGGCTCGCCGTAGGTCGCGGCGGTGGAGGAGAAGACGAGCTTGCGCACGCCTGCCTCGCGCATGGCGCCGAGCAGGGCCATGGTGCCGCCGACGTTGTTCTCCCAGTACTTCTCGGGCTTCACGACGGACTCGCCGACCTGCGAGAACGCGGCGAAGTGGAGGACGGCGTCGAAGGAGGCGTCGAGCCACTTCCCGGCGTCGCGGATGTCGCCCTCGACGAAGGCGGCGCCCGCGGGGACGCCCTCGCGGAAGCCGGTGGACAGGTTGTCGAGGACGACGACCTCGTGTCCGGCTTCCAGCAGGTGCTGGGCGACCACGCTGCCGACGTACCCCGCGCCGCCCGTGACCAAGTACTTGCCGCTCATCAACTCGCTACCTCTCGCAGTCGCTTCGCCGCGTGCTCCGGCGGCACGTCGTTGATGAACACGTTCATGCCGGACTCGGAACCCGCGAGGAACTTCAGCTTGCCGGACGTACGGCGGATGGTGAAAAGCTCGAGGTGCAGCGCGAAGTCGTCGCGGTTGACGCCCTCGAACTCCTCCAGCGCGCCGAACGGGGCCTGGTGCCAGGCCGAGATGTAAGGCGTGAGGGGCTGGTCCTCCCCGAAGATCCGGTCGAAGCGCCTCAAGAGTTCCAGGTAGACCTGGGGGAACTCTGTGCGCGCCGCCTCGTCGAGGCCGAGCAGGTCGGGGACCCGCCGCTTGGGGTACAGGTGCACCTCGTAGGGCCAGTGCGCGGCGTACGGCACGAAGGCGACCCAGTGTTCACCCTCGAGGACGACCCGCTCACCGTCGAGCTCGCGCTCCAGGACGGCGTCGAAGAGGTTCTCGCCGCCGGTGGCCTCCTTGTGGGCGGCCACCTGGCGCAGCATCAGGGCGGTGCGGGGCGTGGTGAACGGGTAGGCGTAGATCTGCCCGTGCGGGTGACCCAGCGTCACACCGATCTCGGCACCGCGGTTCTCGAAGCAGAACACCTGTTCCACGGAGGGCAGATGCGACAGCTCGGACGTCCGGTCCGTCCACGCGTCCAGGACCAGTCGCGCCTGCTCCTCGGTGAGGTCGGCGAAGGAGGCGTCGTGGTCGGAGGTGAAGCAGACCACCTCGCAGCGCCCGGAGTCGCCGGCCAGCGAGGGGAAACGGTTCTCGAAGACGACGGCGTCGTACGACGAGTCCGGGATCTCGCTGAGCCGGTCGCCCTGCGAGGGGCACAGGGGGCACTCGTCGGCCGGCGGGTGGTAGGTGCGCCCCTGCCGGTGCGAGGCGATCGCGACCGAGTCACCGAGGAGGGGGTCCCGGCGTACCTCCGAAGTGGTGACCGTGGGGTCCAGCGGACGCCGGTCCACCGCGTCGCGCACCGTGTCGTCCCGCAGGTCGTAGTAGATGAGCTCACGACCGTCGGCCAGGCGGGTCGAGGTCTTCTTCACCGCGGCTCTCCATCCGTCCACCGGGCGAAGGCATCAGGCCTCGCGTCGAGCGAGGCTCGCTTCACACCGAGCAGAACAATCTTCCAACAGAACTAAACACATCAAACCACAATCCCCCACGAGAGTCACCGTCACAACCGAACAAAGTCCACCAAGCGAAGTGAGCAGTGCATGCCAACCCCCACGTATCTCGCGGCTGAGCTACGGCTTCCGACCAACTGGCTCGACTACACGATCATGGCGATCTACTTCGTGGTCGTCCTCGGCATCGGCTTCGCCGCGCGCCGCTCGGTGAAGACCAGCCTCGACTTCTTCCTCTCGGGCCGCTCGCTGCCCGCCTGGATCACCGGTCTCGCCTTCGTCTCGGCGAACCTGGCGGCCACGGAGATCCTCGGCATGGCCGCCAACAGCGCGCAGTACGGCGCGTACACCGTCCACTGGTACTGGATCGGCGCCATCCCGGCCATGGTCTTCCTCGGCCTGGTGATGATGCCCTTCTACTACGGCTCGAAGGTCCGTTCGGTCCCCGAGTTCCTGCTGCTGCGCTTCGACAAGGGCGCGCACCTGCTCAGCTCGGCCCTGTTCGCCTTCGCCGCCATCCTCATCTCGGGCGTGAACCTCTACGCCCTCGCGATCGTCGTCGAGGCGCTGCTGGGCTGGCCGCAGTGGGTGGCGATCGTGGTCGCGGGCTTCTTCGTCCTGGCGTACATCACGCTGGGCGGTCTGTCGTCGGCGATCTACAACGAGGTGCTCCAGTTCTTCGTGATCCTGGCGGCCCTGATCCCGCTGACGGTGCTGGGCCTGAAGAAGACCGGCGGCTGGGACGGCCTGACGGACTCGCTGACGGCGGCCAAGGGCGACGACTTCGTCAGCGCCTGGGGCGGCACCGGCATCGGCAGCGACAACCCGCTGGGCGCGAACTGGCTGACGATCGTCCTGGGCCTCGGCTTCGTGCTCTCCTTCGGCTACTGGACGACGAACTTCGCCGAGGTGCAGCGCGCCCTGTCCGCGAGGAACCTCTCCGCGGCCCAGCGCACCCCGCTGATCGCCGCGTTCCCGAAGATCTTCATCGTCTTCCTGGTGATGATCCCGGGCCTGGTGGCGGCGGTCCTGGTCCCGAAGATCGGCACCGCGGACTCCGACCTGCAGTACAACGACGCGATTCCCTACCTGATGGAACAGCTGCTGCCCAACGGCGTGCTGGGCATCGCGGTGACCGGTCTGCTGGCCGCCTTCATGGCGGGCATGGCGGCGAACGTGTCGTCCTTCAACACGGTGTTCACCAGCGACATCTGGGCGAAGTACGTGGTGCGGGGCCGCGAGGACGCCTACTACGTCCGCTTCGGCCGCCTGATCACGGCGATCGGCGTGGTGGCGTCGATCGGCACGGCCTTCCTCGCCTCGTCGTTCTCGAACATCATGAGCTACCTCCAGACGCTGTTCTCCTTCTTCAACGTGCCGATGTTCGTCGTCTTCATCGTCGGCATGTTCTGGAAGCGGGCGTCGATGAAGTCCGGCTTCTGGGGCCTGCTCGCGGGCACCACGGCCGCGATGGTCAACTACTTCGTCCTCTACAAGCAGGACGTCATCGGCATCCCCACCGACCAGGGCGCCAACTTCGTCTCCGCCATCGCGGGCTTCGTCGCGGGCGCGGTGGTGATGGTGGTGGTGTCCCTGTTCACCGCCCCCAAGCCGGCCGAGGAGCTCCAGGGCCTGGTCTACGGCACCGTCTCGCCCGGCATGGCCGAGCCGGCCGCCGAGGGCGACGACGCCTGGTACCGCAGGCCCGCGCTGCTGGGCTGGGGCGCGGTCGTCCTCGCCGCCGCCTGCTACATCCCGTTCTCGTTCTGAGCCCGCCCGAGCCTGCTGACGCTGTTCGCGGGAGGATGGAAGAACCATGTCAGAGCAATTCGAACCGTCCGAGCGGGCGGAAGCGGCCGCGCGGCTGCGCAAGGCCGGCTACTCCGAGGCCGACGTCCAGCGCGAGGTCTCCGAGCTGGAGCAGAAGTCGGCGACCGCGGCCCGCATCTTCGACCTGCGCCGCATCATCGGCGGCCTGTTCGTCGTCTACGGCGTCATCGTCACGGTCGCGGGCCTCACCGATGGCGACGCGGAGATCGACAAGGCCCAGGGCATCAACATCAACCTGTGGACGGGCCTGGGCATGCTGGCCCTGGGCATCTTCTTCCTGGTCTGGATGAAACTGCGCCCGTCGGTCCCGCCGGCCCAGCTGCCGCCGGAGGCGCTGGAGCCGAAGGACTGAGGGGTCCTTCCGGGCGTGCGTACGGGGCCGGATTCCGCGCGGGTGGCGGGTCCCGGCCCCGTACGTGTGCGGCCGTGCGTACGGCCGGTGGTGAGGGACGGTGACGGGCCTACTCGCCGGTGAAGAGGTCGGCGGCGGCGGTGGCGTGCACGGCGCGCTGGGACCAGATGGTGAGCTGGTCGAGGTCGGTGCAGGCCTGGACCCGTGCGCGGACGTCGTCGGGCACGTCGATGCCGCGCCAGCGCAGGATGTTCAGGGTCGTCTCCGCGAGTGCCTCGAGCCGCCCTTCCTCCCGGCCCTCTTCCCGGCCCTCTTCCCGGCCCTCCTCGCGTACCTCCTCGGCGAGCGGGTGCCGCCAGAAGTACTGGATCGTCGTCATCATGTCCCTCCACATCTGCCGGGCCCGGGTGTCCGCCAGGCACGAGTCGACGAACTGCACGAAGACCGCGGCACTGTCACGGTCGATGGTCCGCAGGGCCGCTGCCAGCGATTCCAGTATGGCGGGAGCCTGACGTCCCCGGCCGTGCGTCATCGCCGACAGCACCGCAAGGGGTACGTCCCGCTCGGCCTCCCGCTCGTCCGCGATCACCGGCACGTTGTCCGGGCCGAGCACGAACGGGCGCACCGTCAGCGACGGGCACCCCCGCACCCCGAGGTGGATCGGCTCGGCCGCCCACCGGGCCGTGGCGCTGCACTGGCAGAAGTCGACGTACTCAGGCGGCGCCGAAGGCAACGCCTGCGTCGAACTCGCCGCCTCCCCCACCCGCATTCACCTCCGCGAGAGCGACACCCCCGTCACCGCCCTCACCACCACCCCCGCCGCCCTCGCCCGCCTCCTGGAAGGCATACGCGACGGCGCGCTGTGAACCGTCGCGACCTCGCGTGCACAGGCCCGGGTGCGGCGTCCTGACCCGCCCGCCACTCACATGGCGTCGTAGGCCTCTCGCGCCTCCTCGATCTGGGGCATGTACACCCGTGCCCACTCCAGAAGGACGTCGACGGGAGGGCGCATCGTCTTGCCCAGCGGAGTGATCCGGTACTCCACCGCGACCGGCCTGGTGTTCACGACCTCGCGTTCGACGATGCCGTTGCGCTCCAGTCTGCGCAGGGTGGCGGTCAGCGATTTCTGGGTGACCGCAGGGATCGCGCGGCGCAGGTCGTTGAACCGGCGCGGCCCCTCGCACAGCTCGCCGAGGACGCTCAGCGACCACTTGTCCAGCACCTGGTCGAGCAGTTCGCGGTGCGGCGCGGAGATGCTCAGCTCGTCGTCGTGGGAAGCGGCGGTATCGCTCATGAAACCTGGTCTCGTTGAAGTGTCCTGCGTCTCCTAGATATCAAAGAGGTACCAGGTCCGTCACCTCACAAGGAGATCTCATGCCCGTCCAGCGTTTCACCCCCGAGGGCATGTTGCAGCCCACGCCCTACCACCACGTCGCCGTCGGCACGGGCAGCAGGCACGTCCACGTCAGTGGGCAGATCTCCGTTCTCGCGGACGGGACGCCCGTCGCCGCGGGGGACCTTTCCGGGCAGGTCGCGCAGGCACTGCGGAACACCGCACGCGGTCTCGCCGGGGCCGGCGCGACGTTCGACGACGTGGTGCGGCTGACGGTCTACGTCACCGAGTGGGAGCCGGAGAAGATGGACGCCTTCATGGCCGGCATCGAAAGCGTCGCGGACGAGATCGGGCTGTCGCTGCCCCTCCCCCCGTCGTCGCTCATCGGCGTCGACTGCCTCTTCCAGCCCGGCGTGCTCGTCGAGATCGAAGCCACCGCCCTCGTCGACTGACCGTTCGCATGAACCCGCCCGTCCTCGGCGGATGAGCGTCCCGCGCGGGGCCGGAGTTCCTACGGGAGCTCCGGCCCCGCCTCCCCGTCCCGGAACCCCCGTGTCAGGGATCCCGCGCGGTCCAGCAGGCCCGTGCGGGCCGCCAGTGCGGCCGCCTCCAGCCTCGATCCGACGTCCAGTTTCATCAGGACGCGCTGGACGTGGGTGCGGGCCGTGGAGGGGGCGATGCCCATGCCGGCGGCGATCAGGCGGGTGTCCTCGCCGTCGGCGACGCGGAGCAGGACCTCCACCTCGCGGGGGGTCAGGAGGTCGAGGAGGCGCCGACCCTCGTCGTCGGGCTGGGCCGTGGGGTTGAGCAGCTCGCCGAAGGCGCTCTGCAGGAGCTGGGGGGCCACCGCCGCCTCCCCCGACCGCGCCTTCATGATCGCCCGCTCCACCGCCTCGATGCGCTCGTCGTGGCGTACGTAGCCGGAGGCGCCCGCGGCGAAGGCCGCCGCGATGCCGCGCGGGTTCGGCACCGGGCCCAGGACCAGGACGGCCACCTGGGGCCGCTCCCGCTTGATGCGGACGACCGGGTCGAAGAAGCCCGGCCCGTCCGGGGTCGCCGTGCCCAGCAGGCACACCTCGGGCGCCCGGGTGATCACCAGCTCCGCCGCGCCCGCGGCGGGCGCCGTCGCGGCGAGCACCCGGTGCCCCCGCAGTTTCAGCGCCGAGGCCAGCGCCTCGGCGAGCAGTCGGTGGTCGTCGACCACCATCAGCCGCACTCCCATCGAGCAACCCCACCCCCCAGTCCCCCCATGGATGCCCGCACGGGCACCCGGGCAAAGCCCGTACCGGCACACGTGCGGACGGGCACGCGCGGACAGACAAAAGGTGCCCCCCCGGCACCCCGTCGTCATGCCCCCGGAAGCTACACGCTTGTTCGACGTCGCGCTCCCCCTACCGGCGAGATCGGCCCCGGATCGCCGAAGTTCCCCGCACGCGGGGGCGGGGGACGGTACGCGGACGGCCCCGCCCCCTGAGCAGGGGCGGGGCCGTCACGGCGGTGGCGGGACGATCAGCCGGCCGCGCCGAACGCGAGCGCCAGGTAGTCCTTGTCACCGGAGCTGGAGGGGGAGTCGTCCGCGTAGAGCGCGGCCATGTACAGGTGCCCCTGCGAGTAGATGATCTCGGAGTACTCGGGCAGCATCCTGCTCTCCGCGTCCCGCACCGCCTCCGTCGAGGGGTTCTGGAGCAGCGTCGTCTGCTTGAACGTGCCGCCGTCGATGCTGACGATCTGGCCGCCCTTGTCGTACGGCGGGCGCTTGTAGGCGATGACGTTCTCGCCGTCCGTGCGCAGCGGGGTCAGGACGTGGCCGTCGCCGGCGTCGGCACGCTGGCCGGTCTGCTTGCCGGTGGTCAGGTCGAAGGCGACGACCTCGTTGGTCCGGCTGTACTCGCCGGTGCCGTCGTGCTCCTCCGTCGGCAGGTACAGCCGGTTGGGGCCGACCGCGACGCCGGAGCACTTCTCCATCTCGGTGATGCCGTCGCAGCGGGCCGCGAACTGCTCGCCCGGCGCGGAGATCCTGGTCAGCAGCTTGCCGGTCTTGTTGTCGATGGAGAAGAAGTCGGAGATGCCGCTGCCGTCCTGGGCGCTGTCGCCGACGTCGGCGGCCACCACCAGCGGGTCGGTCGACACGACGCTCGCGTACTCGATGCCGGTCGCCATCTTGTACTCCGAGAGCACCTTCCCGGAGGCCGGGTCGATGGTCTGGATGTGCAGTTCGCGCGCGTCGTACTTGCCGCACTTGCGCACCGCGACCAGCTTCGCGCCGCCGCCGTAGCCGGCGTCGTAGCAGGTGTCGGCCGCCTTGGGGGACCACAGCAGCTTGCCGGTGGTGATGTCGAAGGCGCTTCCGCCCTCGGTGGCGCCCAGGGCGACGGTGTTCCCGCTGACGGTGACGTTGTCGAAGGTGACCGGGTAGTCGCCGGACGTGACGTTCTTGCGCCACAGCTGCTTGCCCGCGTCGAGGTCGATCGCGGCGACCTCGCTGCACCCGGCGTGGGAGTCCTTGGCGGGCATCTTCGGCTGGAAGACCACCGCGGTCTTCCCGTCCGTCGTGGTCTTGCGGCTGGCCGTGCACACCGGGCCGGGCAGCTTGATCGTCCAGAGCTTGGTGCCCTTGTCGGGGTCGTAGCCGACGATCTCGGCGACGCCCGACTTCACGTACGCCTTCTCGGTCAGCCAGGAGCCGCTGACGACGACGCTGTCGTCCTCGCCGACCGAGGGCGACGGGATCTGGAAGAGGAGCTCGGAGGCCGGGTCGCCGGGCACCTTCTCGGTGCCGCCGGCCGATGTGGTGCCGCCGTCGCCGCCCTTGCCGTCACCGCCCTCGCCGCCTCCGCCGGTCGTACCGGCGGTGCTCGTGGTGTCGTTCTTGCTGTCGCCTGAGTTCGCGTACCAGACGCCGCCGCCGATGATCAGCGCGATCGCGACGACGGCCGAGACGATGATCGCGACCTGGGCGTTGCCCTTGCGGCCACCGCCGGCGGGCGGCGCCTGCATCGGCACGGTGGGCTGGCCGGGGTACCCCGGGTAGGCCGGCTGCGTCGGGTAGGCGTGCGGGCTCGGGTAGCCGCCCTGCACGGTCGGCTGACCGGGCTGCCCCGGGTAGCCGTAGCCCGGCTGCTGGCCGTACGGCGCCTGCGGGGCGTAGGGGGCCTGCGGGGCGTAGGGGGCGGGGGTGGGGGGCTGCTGGGCGTACGGGTTCGGCTGGCCCGGCTGAGCGGGCTGGCCGGGGTAGCCGTAGCCGGGGCCGGTCGGGGGCTGGGGCGGCTGGACGGGCGGGGCCGCCTGCGGGTAGCCGTAGCCGGGACCGGTCGGTGGCTGGGGCGGGCCCGCGGGTGCCTGCGGCGGCGGGCCGGGGTAGCCGTAACCGGCCTCGGCCTGCGGGGTCTTGGTGAGCTGCGGGCCCACGGGCGGGGCCGCGGGCGGCGGGGTCTGCGGGGCCGCAGGAGCCGGGGGCTCGGAGGCCGAGGGCTCGGGGGCCGCCGGGGCCGGGGCCTGCGGGGCGGGCGCGCCGGAAGCGTCCTGCGGCGGGGGCGGGGCGTCCTGCGGCTGCGGTGCCTCGGGAGCCGCGGGGGTGTCCTGCGAAGGTGCCGCGTCCTGGCGCGGGGCGTCCTGCGGTGGCGTGTCCTTGGGCGGGGTGTCCTGGGGCGCGCCGGAGGTGCCCTGCTGCGGGGGCTGGTCCTCGGGGGTGTCCCGGGGCGGCTGGTTCGGGGGCGGAGGCGGCGGCTGGGTCATGGTGTGGGTACCTCGGGATGACGCGGGCGGAGACGGGGACGGGAGTACGGGACCTCGCGGACGCGGGGTGGACGGGCGACGGCCAGAGGGCCGTGCGCTCCGGGCCGTGCGGCCCGGGGTGGCGGCCCGGCCGCCCGGCCGTGGCGGTCCGCCCCGGCCGGGTTCGCCCGCCTCACTTGCCGTAGGCGAGCATCAGCTTCTCCTTCGAGTCGTCGCTGCCCGCCAGCCGGGTGGTGGAGAGGTAGAAGCGGCCGTCCGCCCAGGCGAGGTCGCGGGAGAAGAAGCTGTTCTCGAGCCGGCTCGTGCTCTCCGGCATCTGGAGCAGCGTCGCCGGCGTGTGCGTGGCACCGGCGGTCGGGATCGACACGACCCGCCCGGCGGCGGCGTACGACGGCTCGACGTAGGCGACGAGGTTGCCGCCCTCGACGGTCACCGGCAGCATCGACTCGTCCGTGGGGGACTTCACGCGCCACTTCTCCTTGCCGGTGGCGAGGTCGATCGCGACGATCTCGTTGGCCCCGGTGGTCGCCTTGGTCGGCAGGTAGAGGGTGTTCGCGTCGGCGGCCGTGCCCTTGCAGCCGGTCAGGTTGCGCTGGAGGATCGCCCAGCCGCACTCGGGGGCGAAGTCCTCGTCGACGCCGACCTGCGAACGGAACGTGCCGTCCGGCTTGAGCGTCGAGATGTTCCAGGCGTTCTTGTCCTTGTTGGTGCTGTAGACGACCAGCGGGTCCAGGGAGTAGGCGCGCGCGACCTTCCAGCCCTTGTCGAACTTCTGGGTCCACTTGACCTTGCCGGTCGCCGGGTCCAGTTCCTGCAGTTCGTCGTGCTCGCCGGCCTTGGTCGCGTCGCAGGAGGCCACCGAGATCAGCTTGGCGCCGCCCGCGAAGGCGGTCGGGAAGCAGGCGTCGCCGTACTTCTTCTTCTCCCAGAGCTTCTTGCCGGTGTTCACGTCGTACGCGGTGCCCGACTGCGAGCGGCCCACCATCAGCGTGTTGCCCGCGACGGACAGTTCGATGGTGATGGCGCTGTCGAACAGCGCGCCGTCGGGAACCGTCCCCGTCCAGCCCTTGGCACCGGTGTTGAGGTCGATCTGCTGGAGCTGGTTGCACTTGGCACGGTCACTGGTGCCGTTCATGTACGCCACGACGACCTTGTCGGCCGCCGTCTTCCGCGGGGTGACCGCGCAGATCTTCTGCGGCAGGGTGATGGTGTCCCAGGCGGGCTTGCCGTCCCCGACGCCGTAGCCGACGACCTCCTTGTACGCGGCCTTCACCGCGGTCCTGGAGGTGATCCACATGCCGGGGGCCTCGGCGCCGGAGGCGGGCGCGTCGGGCGCCTCCTTGTACCAGAGCACCTTGGCCTCGCCGGACTTGCGGTCGGCGTTGAAGTCCTCGGGGTCCTCGCCGCCGTCGCCGCTGCCGTCACCGGGGTTGACGGGGGCGTCGCTCGCGGACGGCTTGCCGTCGTCGCTCGGGCCGGCGACCGGCTTCTTCTCGCCGCCGCCGTCGTCACCGCTCGTGACCGCGAACACCGTCCCGCCGATCACCAGCAGCGCCGCCACCGCGGCACCGACGGCCAGGGCGGGCTTGCCCTTGAAGGGGTTGCGGGAACCGGGCTGCGGGGTGCCGGGGGCGCCGGGGAACTGGGGCGGCGGGAAGCCGTAGCCGGGCTGCTGCCCGTAGGGACCGGCCTGCTGCCCGTACGGGCCCGGCTGCGGCGGCTGCCCGTACGGCCCTGGCTGCGGCGGCTGCCCGTACGGTCCCGGTGCGGCCGGTGCGCCGTAGGGGCCGCTCGGCTGGGCGTACGGCCCCGGCTGTGGAGGCTGCTGCTGCGGATAGCCGTAACCGGGCTGCGGGGCCTGCGGCGGCTGGGCGGGCGGGCCCTGTGGCGGCTGGGCCGGCATCTGCGGCGCGCCGAAGCCGCCCTGCGGCGGCTGCGACGGCTGGTCCTGCGGTGCTCCGGAACCACCTTGCGGCGGCTGCTGGCTGGGCGGCTGAGTCATCAGCGTCTCCCCCTCGCTCACTGATTTTTAGCCACGCCCTGAGGCTCGTGACGGACCCGGACTCGTGCTCGGAAAGTCCCGGACGGCTCTTTCTATCACCCGGCACCGACGGCGAAGGGGCCCGCGTCCGTCCCTGTTCCCAAGGGAGGACCGGGCCGTGATACCGCCGTTACGCGCCTTCACGCCCCCTCCACGCGGCGCGCGCGCCGCCAGCGCGCGCCGGGTCGCGTGCCCGTGTCCGCCCCGTGCGTGCCCGCCGCCCGCCCGCGGAGCCCCCCGGCACCCCGTGCGCGAGTTTCGGTCACGCCGCCCGGTTCACGCGTCCTCGGCCAACTCCAGCCAGCGCATCTCGAGTTCCTCCCGCTCGCCGGCCAAGGCGCGCAACTCGGCGTCCAGTTCCGCGACCTTCGCGAAGTCGGTGGCGTTGTCGGCGATCCGCGCGTGCAGCTTGGACTCCTTCTCGGAGACCTTGTCCAACTGGCGCTCGATCTTCTGGAGTTCCTTCTTGGCGGCGCGCTGGTCGGCGGCGCTGCGCTCCGGTGCCGCCTTCTGCTGCGCGGCGGGCACGGCGGCGGCCGCGGCCTCCTCCATCCGCAGGCGGCGCTCCAGGTACTCGTCGATGCCGCGCGGGAGCATGCGCAGCGCGGAGTCGCCGAGGAGGGCGAAGACGCGGTCCGTGGTGCGCTCGACGAAGAAGCGGTCGTGGGAGATGACGATCATCGAGCCGGGCCAGCCGTCGAGGAGGTCCTCCAGCTGGGTGAGGGTCTCGATGTCGAGGTCGTTGGTGGGCTCGTCGAGGAAGAGGACGTTGGGCTCGTCCATCAGCAGCCGCAGGATCTGCAGGCGGCGGCGCTCACCGCCGGACAGGTCCCCGACCGGCGTCCACTGCTTCTCCTTGCCGAAGCCGAACGTCTCGCACAGTTGCCCGGCGGTCATCTCGCGGCCCTTGCCGAGGTCGACGCGCTCGCGCACCTGCTGGACGGCCTCCAGGACCCGCAGGCCCGGGTCGAGTTCGCCGACCTCCTGGGAGAGGTAGGCGAGCTTGACGGTGCGGCCGACGACGACCTTCCCGCCGGCCGGCTGGGCCTCGCCCCCGGTGCGGGCGGCGTCGGCCAGGGCGCGCAGCAGGGACGTCTTCCCGGCGCCGTTGACGCCGACCAGGCCGATGCGGTCGCCGGGGCCGAGCTGCCAGGTGACGTGCTCCAGCAGCACCTTGGGGCCCGCCTGGACGGTCACGTCCTCCAGCTCGAAGACGGTCCTGCCGAGCCGCGACGACGCGAACTTCATCAGCTCGCTGCTGTCCCGCGGCGGCGGCACGTCGGCGATCAGCTCGTTGGCGGCCTCGACCCGGAAGCGCGGCTTGGACGTCCGCGCGGGCGCGCCGCGCCGCAGCCAGGCCAGCTCCTTGCGGACCAGGTTCTGCCGCTTGACCTCCTCGGTCGCGGCGATCCGCTCCCGCTCGGCGCGCGCGAACACGTAGTCGGAGTAGCCGCCCTCGTACTCGTGGACGGCGCCGCGCTGCACGTCCCACATGCGGGTGCAGACCTGGTCGAGGAACCAGCGGTCGTGGGTGACGCAGACGAGCGCGGAACGGCGCTCGCGCAGGTGCCGGGCGAGCCAGGCGATGCCCTCGACGTCGAGGTGGTTGGTCGGCTCGTCGAGGACGATCAGGTCCTGCTCGTCGATCAGCAGCTTGGCGAGCGCGATGCGGCGCCGCTCGCCGCCGGAGAGCGGCCCGATGACGGTGTCCAGGCCCTGCGGGAAGCCGGGCAGGTCGAGCCCGCCGAACAGGCCCGTCAGGACGTCGCGGATCTTGGCGTTGCCGGCCCACTCGTGGTCGGCCATGTCCCGGATGACCTCGTGCCGCACGGTCGCGGCCGGGTCGAGGGAGTCGTGCTGGGTGAGGACGCCCAGGCGCAGCCCGCCGGAGTGCGTGACCCGCCCGGTGTCCGCCTCCTCCAGCTTGGCGAGCATGCGGATCAGGGTGGTCTTGCCGTCGCCGTTGCGGCCCACGACCCCGATCCGGTCCCCTTCGGAGACGCCGAGCGAGACACCGTCGAGCAGCGCACGGGTTCCGTACACCTTGCTGACGTTCTCGACATTGACCAGGTTGACGGCCATTTTTCTCCTGCGCATGGGGGTCGGTCAGCCTTCTAGCCTAGGGCCTGCCGGGCCGGGGACGGGGCGCGAGGGGACTGTCACTCTTTGTGATGACGTGATCGGGAAAGGGCCGCTACCGTGGAGGACGGGCAGCAGGATCCCGTCCATGGGAGGAACCATGGCCGCCGAGTCCGTACAGCACCGCGTCCAGTGGCCGGTGCCGCCGCAGGACGGCTACACCGTGGACGACCTGTTCACGCTGCCCGATCTCCCGCCGCACACCGAACTGATCGACGGGAGCCTGGTCTTCGCGAGTCCGCAGCGAGCTTTCCACGCCGACGTGATCGACCTGCTGGTCACTGGTCTGCGCGGCGGACTGCCCGCCGAGTTCAAGGTCAAACGCGAGATGACCGTCGTCCTCGACGACCGCAACGGCCCCGAACCCGACGTCAGCGTGATCCGCGCCGGCGCGGTCACCGGGCCGGACCAGACCAGCTACCGCGCCGAGGACGCGCTCCTCGCCGTGGAGGTCGTCCCGCCGGACTCGGAGTCCCGGGACCGCACGACCAAGCCGCAGAAGTACGCCGCCGCCGGCATCCCGAACTTCTGGCGGGTCGAGCAGGGCGGGACCGGCGGCAGGCCCGTCGTCCACGTCTACGGACTGGACCCGCTCACCAAGGCGTACGTTCACATGGGGATGCACCGGGACCAGCTCAAGGTCGACGAGCCCTACGACATCTCCATCGACCTGACCGCCGTCGACGAACTCTGAGCGGAGTCCCTCAGAGCACCGTCGCCCCCGGCACCGGACCCGACGCCGTCCGTACGTCGCGGCAGGTGCCGGAGGCCCGCAACGCACCCGCGATCCCCTCCGCCGCTTCCGCGTCCCGGGCCAGGAACGCGGTGGTGGGGCCCGAGCCCGAGACGAGGCCGGTGAGCGCGCCGGCCGCCTCCCCCGCGGCGAGCGTGTCCGCGAGTTCGGGGAAGAGGGAGAGGGCTACGGGCTGGAGGTCGTTGGAGACGGTGGCCGCGAGCGCGTCCGCGTCACCCTTCGCGAGGGCGTCGAGGAGGTCCCGCGAGGCGACCGGCTCGGGGATGTCACGGCCCTCGGCGAGGCGGTCGAACTCGCGGAAGACGGCCGGGGTCGACAGTCCCCGCTCCGCCATCGCGAACACCCAGTGGAAGGTGCCGCCGGTCTCCACGGCCGTCAGCTTCTCGCCCCGTCCGGTGCCGAGCGCGGCCCCGCCCACCAGGCTGAACGGCACGTCGCTGCCCAATTCGGCGCAGATCTCCAGCAGTTCACCGCGGGAGGCGCCGGTGCCCCAGAGCGCGTCGCAGGCCAGGAGGGCGCCCGCGCCGTCCGCGCTGCCGCCCGCCATGCCGCCGGCGACGGGGATGTCCTTGGCGATGTGCAGATGCACGTCCGGGGTGCGGCCGTGGCGCTCGGCGAGGGCGATCGCCGCGCGCGCGGCGAGGTTGGTGCGGTCCAGGGGGACCTGGGCGGCACCCGGGCCCTCGCAGGTGACGCGGAGTTCGTCGGCCGGGGTGACGGTGACCTCGTCGTACAGGCCGACGGCGAGGAAGACGTTGGCCAGGTCGTGGAAGCCGTCCGCGCGCGCGGCGCCCACCGCGAGCTGGACGTTGACCTTGGCGGGTACGCGGACGGTGACGCTCACGCCGTGTTCTCCTGCACGTGCTCGGCGGTGTTCTCCCGCTTGTTCTCGGCGATCCGGGCGAACTCCTCGACCGTGAGGGACTCGCCGCGCGCCTGCGGGGACACCCCGGCGGCGACCAGGGCCGCCTCGGCGGCGGGCGCCGACCCGGCCCACCCGGCGAGCGCGGCCCGCAGGGTCTTGCGGCGCTGGGCGAAGGCCGCGTCGACGACGGCGAAGACCTCCTGCCGGGAGGCCGTGGTCCTGACCGGCTCCGCCCGTCGCACCAGCGAGACCAGCCCGCTGTCCACGTTCGGTGCCGGCCAGAAGACGTTGCGCCCGATGGCGCCGGCCCGCTTGACGTCGGCGTACCAGTTCGCCTTCACGGACGGGACGCCGTACACCTTCGAGCCGGGGCCGGCGGCGAGGCGGTCGGCGACCTCCGACTGGACCATGACGAGGGTCCGCTCGATGGTCGGGAAGGTCTCGAGCATGTGCAGGAGCACGGGCACCGCGACGTTGTACGGCAGGTTCGCCACCAGGGCGGTGGGGGCGGGGCCCGGCAGCCCGGTCACGTGCATGGCGTCGGAGTGCACCAGCGCGAAGCGGTCCGCGCGCCTCGGCATGCGGGCGGCGATCGTCGCGGGCAGGGCGCTCGCCAGGACGTCGTCGATCTCCACGGCCGTGACGCGGTCGGCGACCTCCAGCAGCGCGAGGGTGAGGGAGCCGAGGCCCGGGCCCACCTCGACGACCACGTCCTCGGGGTGCACCTGCGCGGTGCGGACGATACGGCGGACCGTGTTCGCGTCGATCACGAAGTTCTGGCCGCGCTGCTTGGTGGGCCGCACGCCGAGGGCTGCCGCGAGCTCGCGGATGTCGGCGGGGCCCAGGAGGGCGTCGGGGGTGGGGCTGGTCACGGGACAAGGGTACGGGGGTGTGGGAGGCGGGACTGCAGGTCCCCGGCCGAGGCTGCGGCGGCGGGCCGCGCGTGCCCCGAACCCGCGGGCGGGGGGCGGCAGGCGGGGGGCGGCGGGCGGCGGGCAACCGACGGACGGCGCGTGCCCGGCGGCGGTGGGCGACAGGCGGCGGCAGGCGGCAGGCGGCAGGCAACCGACGGACGGCGGACGGCGGACCCCGACGGACGGCGCGTGCCCGGCGGACGGCGCGTGCCCGGCGGACGGCGCGTGTCCGGCGGCGGTGGGCGACGGGCGCGGGGCGCTGCCCGCCCCCGGTGCCATCGGTGTCAGTCGTGGAGGCGGGTGCCGCAGTGGGGCCAGGGGGCGGTGCCCCGGCGGATGTAGAGCTTCTTGGCCCGGAAGGTCTGTTCGGCGGCGGGGGCGTCCTGGGGGCGCCCGGTGCCGCCGAGGCTGTGCCAGGTGTGGGTGTCGAACTGGTAGAGGCCCCCGTAGGTGCCGGACGGGTCCACGGCGTCGGCGCGACCGCCCGACTCGCAGGCCGCGAGCGCCTGCCAGTCGAGGTGGTCGGCGCCCCGCACGGAGGCCGGCCGTGGCTTCGTGCCGACCCTGACCACCTGCGCGCGCGGCTCGCGCACGGTCTCGGTCCGGATGCGTCTCGGCTTCTGCCGGACGCCGTTGACGGTGCGCAGGGCGTAGGTGACCCGCAGCAGCCCCGGCCGGCCGGCCCGCTCCACGACCTCGGTGCCCCGGAACAGCGCGGGGTCGTCGGTGCGCCGTACCAGGAAGGGGATCGCCTCCTCCCGCACCTCCCTCGCCCCGGTGATCCGCAGGACGGTGATCGTCTGGCCGTCGCGCGGGAAGCTGCCGGAGGGGACGGACGTGGTGTCCTGGCCGCGCAGGGTGATGCCGGCCTCCTCGACGGCCTCGCCCACGGTCGCCGCGTTGGTGCGGACGGTGCGGGCCCGGCCGTCGGCCATGATCGTCACGGCGCGTTCGGTACGGACGTCCAGCACCAGCCCCTCGCGTCCGATGCGCCGGGAGCGGGAGACGGAGAGGTGGGCGCCCTCCGCCCGCACACCGAGCTGTCCGAGCGCCTCCTCCACGGTGTGGGCCGTCGTCCACACCTCGCGCCGCCGGCCGTCGAGCGTGAGCCGGACGGGGCGGCCGTGGCGCACGGCGATCTCGTCGCCGCTGTCGAGGGCCGTGCCGAGGGAGGGCGCCACCATGTCGTGCGCCCCGACCCGCACGCCCTCCTCCGCCAGCAGCTCGCCCACGTCGTCGGCGAAGGTGTGCAGGGTGCGCGGCTTGCCGTCGACGGTCAGCTCGATCGCCTTGTCCTTGGCGACGAAGGCGGTGGTGCCGCCCGCGAGGAAGGCGACGACCAGCGCCTGCGGCACCAGGGGGAGCAGGGGCAGCAGCCGGCGCATCGGGGAGTCCGCGCGCCCGGCGTCGCGCGTCCTGCGCCGGCGTGCGGCGCGCCCCGTGCCGGCGTCGCCGGCACCACCGGCATACGGTGCTCCGTCCGCCGGGCGCGGCAGCGTCGGCTCGGGTGACTCCAGCGGCACCACGGGCACCGCGGGCACCGCGGGCACGGTCGGCTCGTAGGCGGGCCGGCACCTGTCCGCGCAGGCCTCCGGCGCCCCACGGCCGCCGGGGGTGCCGGGGGTGCCGGGGAGGCCGGGGACGCCCTGCTCCCGGGGGGCCGCGTACACCCCGTGGGCGAGGGTCTCGGCGTTGTGGACGTCGACGTACGTGCCGTCGGCGCCGTACGCGTTGCGCGGGTGGTGCACGTTGCTCACTCCGACACGCTCCAGGGGTCCTGGGTCCAAAGGGGTCCGGATCGGGCCCCCAGAACCTAGCGGAGCGGCCGTCACTCTCCAAAGCGACGCGACTACCCACGGTGGCGTCCGGGGCGGTGCCCGGCGGTGCCCGCGGGTCAGTAGCCGAAGGCGCGGGCCGTGTTGGCGGCCAGGGCGCCCGCCAGGGCGTCCTCGTCGATGCCGCGGACGGCCGCCATGGCGCGGACCGTGACCGGCACGAGGTAGGGGGCGTTGGGCCGTCCGCGGTAGGGCGCCGGGGTGAGGAAGGGGGCGTCGGTCTCGACGAGGACCAGCTCCAGCGGGGCGACGGCGAGGGCGTCGCGCAGGTGCTGGGCGTTCTTGAAGGTGACGTTGCCCGCGAAGGACATGAAGTAGCCGGCGCGGGCGCAGATCTCCGCCATCCGCGCGTCGCCGGAGTAGCAGTGGAAGACGGTGCGCTCGGGGGCGCCCTCCTCCTTCAGCACGCGCAGCACGTCCGCGTGGGCGTCGCGGTCGTGGATCACGAGGGCCTTGCCGTGCCGTTTGGCGATCTCGATGTGGGCGCGGAAGGAACGCTCCTGCGCGTCCTTGCCCTCGGGACCGGTGCGGAAGTAGTCCAGTCCGGTCTCGCCGACGCCCTTGACCTCGGGGAGCGCGGCGAGGCGGTCGATCTCGGCGAGCGCCTCGTCGAGCGCCCCGGCGCCCCCCGCCGCGCGCGCCCCCTGCCGCGACCAGCCGTCGGGATCTCCGTGGACGATGCGCGGGGCCTCGTTGGGGTGCAGGGCGACCGCCGCGTGGACGCTGTCGTACGCCGCCGCCGTCTCGGCCGCCCAGCGGGAGCCTGCGACGTCGCAGCCGACCTGGACGACCGTCGTCACGCCGACCGACGCGGCTTTCGCAAGGCCCTCCTCGACCGTGCCGGACTGCATGTCGAGGTGGGTGTGGGAGTCGGCGACCGGTACCCGCAGGGGGGCCGGGAGCGGCGGCGCCGCGTTCTTGTCGGCGTTCGAAGGCATGCCCCGATCCTACGGAAGGGGCACACCCGGCCGTCGGCCGCCGACCGGCCCGGCTCGCCCGTCGGCGACGGTCCTCCACCGTCTGCCGGGCGTGCCGCTTCTTTGCCGCCCGCCGGGCTGCCCGGGAGGCTCCTCAGCCCGCGGCGTTCTTGGCCGCGACGACCGCGTCGAAGACCTCCCGCTTGGGCACCCCGGCCTCCGCCGCCACCGCCGCGATCGCCTCCTTGCGCCGCTCGCCGGCCTCCTCGCGCACCCGCACCCGCCGGACCAGTTCCGCAGCGTCGAGTTCGCCGGGGCCGCGCTCGGGCGCCCCGGTCACGACGACGGTGATCTCGCCGCGCACCCCCTCCGCCGCCCACTGCGCCAGCTCGCCGAGCGGGCCGCGCCGGACCTCCTCGTACGTCTTGGTCAGTTCGCGGCAGACGGCGGCGCGCCGGTCGGTGCCGAACACCTCGGCCATCGCGGCGAGGGTGTCGTCGAGCCGGTGCGGGGCCTCGAAGTACACGAGGGTGCGGCGCTCCTCGGCGACCTCGCGCAGCCGGGACAGCCGCTCCCCCGCCTTGCGCGGCAGGAAGCCCTCGAAGCAGAAGCGGTCGACGGGCAGGCCGGACAGCGCGAGCGCGGTGAGGACGGCGGACGGGCCGGGTACGGCGGTGACCCGGATGTCCTTCTCGACGGCCGCGGCGACCAGACGGTAGCCGGGGTCGGAGACGGACGGCATGCCGGCGTCGGTGACGAGGAGGACGCGGGCGCCGCCGAGGAGGTGGTCGACCAGCTCGGGGGTGCGGGCGGACTCGTTGCCCTCGAAGTAGGAGACGACACGCCCCTTGGGGGTCACGCCCAGCGCCTGCGTGAGCCGGCGCAGCCGGCGGGTGTCCTCGGCGGCGATGACGTCGGCGCCGGCCAACTCCTCCGCGAGCCGGGGCGGGGCGTCCGCGATGTCCCCGATGGGCGTGCCGGCAAGGACCAGGGTTCCGGGTGCGACTGTCACGTTTCCATCCTCGCAGGGGGAGAAGTGCCCTGTTCGACCGGCCGGGCCGGATCGCCGGGAGCCCGGCGTCGCCGGACGAACAGGGCCCGTGCACGGGACTCCCACAGTCCCGTTCCCTACGATGGCGCGGTGACCAGTACCGCGTCCTCCACGGACTCCACGGACTACCGGCAGGACCAGGCACCGCAGGACCGGCGGCCGGGGTGGCAGTCGCGGCTGCGCCGGTTCGGCTACACGGCGGCGTCGGACGGCGACGTCCGGGAGCGGCTGGTGCCGCCGTTCGCCGAGCCGAGCCCGCGGCTCTGGCAGGCGCTCGGCGTGCCGGCGGGGCTCGCCGGCCGGATCACCCGCTGGTCGGGCTGGCTGGGTCCGCTGCTGGTCACGCTGGTGGCGGGCGTGCTGCGGTTCTGGAACCTGGGCGGCCCGAAGAAGGTGATATTCGACGAGACGTACTACGCCAAGGACGCGTGGGCGCTCGTCCACCGCGGCTTCGAGGTCAACTGGGACAAGAACGCCAACGACGTCATCCTGGGCAGCGGCGGCCACGTCACGATCCCGACGGACGCGGCGTACGTCGTGCATCCGCCGGTCGGCAAGTACGTCATCGGGCTGGGCGAACTGGTCTTCGGGTTCGATCCGTTCGGCTGGCGGTTCATGACGGCACTGCTGGGGACCCTGTCGGTCCTCCTGCTGTGCCGGATCGGGCGCCGCCTCTTCCGCTCCACGTTCCTGGGCTGTCTGGCGGGCGCGCTGATGGCGGTGGACGGGCTGCACTTCGTGATGAGCCGCACCGCGCTGCTCGACGGGGTGCTGATGTTCTTCGTGCTGGCCACGTTCGGCTGTCTGGTGGTGGACCGGGACCGGGCGCGCGCGAGGCTGGCCGCGGCGCTGCCGCCGGGCGCGGACGGCCGCTGCCGCCCGGACGCGCACGTCGCCGAGACCGCCCGCCTGGGCCTGCGCCCGTGGCGCTGGGCGGCGGGCGTGATGCTGGGGCTGGCGATCGGCACGAAGTGGAACGGCCTGTACATCATGGTCGCGTTCTGCCTGATGACGGTGGTGTGGGACGTCGCCGCGCGCCGGGTGGCCGGTGCCCGGCACCCGTACCGGGTGGTGCTGAAGCGGGACACGGGCCTGGCGTTCCTGGCGACCGTGCCGGTCGCGCTGGTCACCTACCTGGCCTCGTGGACGGGCTGGATCCTCTCCTCGGACAGCGGCTCGGGCGGCTACTACCGCAACTGGGCGGCGACCGACGGCAAGGGCGGCAGCTGGACCTGGCTGTTCCCGGACTGGCTGCGCAGCCTGTGGCACTACGAGCACGAGGTGTACCAGTTCCACACCCACCTCACCTCTCCGCACACCTACCAGTCGAACCCGTGGAGCTGGCTGGTCCTGGGCCGTCCGGTGTCGTACTTCTACGAGTCCCCGGCGCCCGGCACGGACGGCTGTCCGGTGGACGCGGGCGAGAAGTGCGCGCGCGAGGTACTCGCGATCGGCACGCCGGTGCTGTGGTGGGCAGCCTGTTTCGCGGTGCTGTTCGTTCTGTGGCGCTGGTTCTTCCGCCGCGACTGGCGGGCGGGCGCGATCGCGTGCGGCATCGCCGCCGGGTACCTGCCGTGGTTCCTGTACCAGGAGCGCACGATCTTCCTCTTCTACGCCGTCGTCTTCCTGCCGTTCCTGTGTCTGGCGGTGGCGATGATGACCGGGGCCCTCGTCGGCCGGCCGGGATCGAGCGACACCCGGCGGGTGGTGGGCGCGACGGGCGCGGGCGTCCTGGTGCTGCTGATCGCCTGGAACTTCATCTACTTCTGGCCCCTGTACACCGGCACCGCCGTCCCGATCGACGACTGGCGGTCGCGGATGTGGCTGGACACCTGGGTCTAGCTGGGCAGACGCACCACGAGGGCACGGCAGTCCGCCGTGCCCTCGTGGTCATTGTTGGTGGTTAGCGGTTGTCGTGGGCCGCCCTCGGACGGCCCGGAGACGGCCCCGCAGCAGATTTGCAGCGGGACGTGTCCCCCATCGGTGACCTGCGCTTCTGCCCGCTCCTGTCGCTGCTGGGGGACATGTGGGGGAAAGAGGCTCGGTTCTCCCTGTTCCTCGTCGGAGCTCATCTCGCCGATCGGCGCCCGGTAGGCATACGAGATCACCGTCGGGTCTTCGTCCTGGATGGCCCGTGGACCGGTGCAGTGCAGGACGCCGCCACTGGTCGCCGGCTCATCCCCTGTCCGGTCCAACTGGATCGAGTGAACGACGACCAGCGCGTTATTCGGGTGATACTCGCGCTGCTCCTCAACCTCAGCACGCGTGTGGCCAGAGGTTGGTCACGATGAGCCGCCCAGGCACCACGCCCATGCGAACTACCGGCGGGGCGGTCGCTGAGGTCTGACGGGCTGGCGGCCCGCCTGCCGGCCTTTCGATCCGTAGCTCTAGGCGTGTCGCCTGAGCGCCGCGCCGCTGCGTACGGGTGAGCGGTCGGGACGTTGCCCGAAAAAACGTGCGTGGGTCGGGGACAACCCTGCCCCCGACCCACGAGTCACACAGGGGTCTGATTTTTCACGTGATCCGCCTTGGTCCGAAAGGGGCCCTTCCTCTGTGATGACTCGTACCCGGCTGTCCGCGCTGGCCGCGACGGCCGCGTTCGCCACCACCGGCGGCCTGATCATCGCCGCCCCTGCCTTCGCGGCGGTCACCTGCGCCTCTCCCGTCTGGAGGGCGCAGTACTTCGGCAACTCCACCTTCAGCGGCACGCCGAAGCTCACCGCCTGCGACACCGCCATCAGCGAGAACTACGGGTACGGCGACCCTGCCGGCGTCACGCTGCCCAAGGACAACTTCTCCGTCCGTTGGTCCCTCACCCGTGACTTCGGCTCCGGCGGCCCCTTCCGGCTCTCCGCCGCCACGCAGGACGGCATGCGCGTCTACGTCGACGGCGTGCGGAAGATCGACCTGTGGAAGAACGTCTCCACCACCGCCCGCAAGACCATCGACCTGGCCATCCCGGCCGGCAGGCACACGATCCGCGTGGACTACGTCGCATGGACCGGCGTCGCCAACGCCGCCTTCACGTACACCCCGCGCACCGAGGCCGCCGTCGACACGGTCAAGCCGCTCGCCCCGACCGGCCTCACCGCCGCGTACGACTGGACGACGGCCAAGACCACCCTGCGCTGGACCGCCAACAAGGAGATGGACCTCGCCGGGTACCGCGTGTACCGCCGGCTGAGCGCCACCAGCTGGGCCAAGGTCAGCGGGACGTCCCTGCTGACCACCCGGTCCTTCGTCGACGCCCCGCCCGCCACCGGCCAGACCTTCCTGTACGAGGTCCGCGCCGTCGACAAGGCCGGCCGCGAGTCCACCGGCAGCCCCGACGTGACGGCGACGACCGTCGACCGCACCGGGCCGGCCGCCCCCACCGGACTCACGGTCGCCACCGGCGACGGGTGGTGGGACACCCTGAACTGGCAGGGAGTCGCCGACACGGCGAAGTACGAGGTGTACGCCGCCTCCGCGGCTGCCGGACCGTTCGAGCTGCGCGGCACGACGACCACGACGTCGTACCGGACCAGCGGCGCCGTGAACACGAACACGTACTACCGGGTCCGGGCCCTCGACGCAGCCGGCAACCCGGGGGCGTACGCGACGGTCACCAGCGACGGCGTCGACCGGATGCCACCGAAGTCCCCGACCGGCGTCACCGCCGGCGCCCGTCCCGGCCACACCAACGTGCACTGGAGCCAGCCCGACGGTTTCTTCGAGGACTGGGACAACGGCGGGCACTACCGCGTGTACCGCTCGCCCGGCAAGACGTTCGACCCGACCGCGCGCACCCAGGTGACCTGCGTCGCGGAGGAGAGCGACGAGGCGAGCAACGGCGGCAACTGCTACGACGTGGACATGCCCGCGAACACGTACGTGACGTACGCCGTCACGGCGGTGGACCCGTACGGCAACGAGTCGGCGTACTCCGCGCCGGTCGTCGTCCGCACCGGCGACACCGTGGCGCCCGGCCCGGTCACCGGCGTGAAGGTCACCCCGCGCAACGACGGCATGCTGGTGAGCTGGGCCGCCTCGCCCGAGGACGACATCGACGAGTACGTGGTGTGGAAGGGCGTACGGCAGGCCGACGGCACGGTCAAGTGGCTCGGCCCCGACACCTGCTCGGAAGGCACGGGCAACTGGCTCGCGATCCTCTGCGGCAACCTGCCGGACGGCGAGACGCACGTGTACGCGGTCGTCGCCAAGGACCACTGGGGCAATACGCTGCCCCCGAGCGACCCGAAGGTCACCGTGGTCGAGGCCACCGAGCTCGACGTCCGGCCGTCCGTGACCGTCACCCGGGACTGGAGCCTCGGCGGTCTGGGCCACAACCGGACGGCCACTCGTCCGTCCGTCGACTGGCAGTGCACCGACACGGCCCGCTGCGCCACGGTCACCGGCTACCGCGTGAGCCGGTGGAACCCGGCGACCAAGGCGTACGAGCCCCAGCACGACGGACTGCTCCCGGCGGACGCCCGGACGTGGGAGGACGCCACGGCGACGAAGGGGAACACGTACTTCTACACGCTGGAGGCCGTGACGGCCGACGGCGCCGTGGTGGGGACGTACCCCTGGTACACCGTCTTCCAGGACCGCGTCTGAGGGACCTGGGGCCTGCCGTCCGGATCTTGCCGGGCTCATCCGGACGACAGGCCCCAGCCGGATCGGTCAGCGACGGCCATACGGGCCGCTAGGAGGCGCCGGAGGGAAACTCCCGCCGCTGGTTCGTGGCCTCCATGAAACCGAAGGCCCTAGCTGGCCCCTTACGCTGCCGCGATTCGGGCAGCACCTACGGTTCGAGTCGCCCCGGAACATCGTGATGGTGCACCGGATGGGACGGTCTGACGAGTAGCCCGTACGCAGCCCGGCAGGCCGCGTGTCCACCCGTGGACGGCCGCGCAGGTCTTCGGCGTGCGCGCGGCCCTCCCCCGCCGCTGTCAGGCCGCTGTGGACGTCGGCGCGGGTTGCGGGCTGCGTCAGGGCGAGCTCTTCGGCCTGTCCGTGGAGGAACTCGACTTCGAGGGCGGGTGGCTGGCCGTGGGCCATCAGCTCAAGCGCATCCGCGGGAAGTACGTGTTCGCCCTGCCGAAGGGAGGCAAGGTCCGCGACGTGCCGCTTCCGAAGGCCGTGGCCACCGCGCTGCGCGCTCGTTCCGAGGCGTGCGCGCCTGTCGACGTGACTCTTCCGTGGCGTACGCCGGACGGCCCGCCGGTGACGAAGCGGCTCCTGTTCGGCGGCCCTGAAGGCAATCACGTCCGCGTGAGCGACTTCAACGAGCACCACTGGAAAGCCGCGCCGGCCACCGCTGGGATCATTCCGGCGCGGGAGGCAGGCAAGCGGTACGCGTCGGCCCCTGAGCACGGCATGCACGCGTTCAGGCACTTCTACGCGTCCGTGCTGCTGGACGCCGGCGAGAACATCCGGGCCCTGAGTTCCTACCTCGGACACAGCGATCCCGGGTTCACACTCCGGACCTACACGCACCTCATGCCGAGCAGCGAGGGCCGCACCCGGCGGGCCGTCGACAGCCTCTGTCTGGCGTCGACTCCTCAAGATCACGGCCCGGAGGCGGCCCAAGCCGCCTGAGACGGTCCCGGCCAGAGCCGAACGCGCTGGTCGGGGCCCTACCGGCCCGGATCCCGCGGACTTCATCTACTTCTGGCCCCTGCACACCGGCACCGCGATCCCGATCGACGACCGGCGTTCACATATGTGGTTGGACGCCTGGGTCTAACGATTGCGACAACTCCCGTCCCGTAGAACCCTCTTCCGCTTACTGTGAGCCGTGGGGGATCCTTCTGAACGCGTTCAGAAGGGCCTGGCGGTTCAACGGGGAGGACGACCATGCGCAAGGGGGCCAAGGCGGCGATCGTCGGGTCGGTGTTCGCCGTCATGGTGGGCGGGGCCGGGTACGGCGCCTTCAACATCGTGAACGCGCTGGACGGCGACGGCGCCGGCGGCGCACCGGATGCGAGCGGACCGGCGCCCGTGCGGACCGGGCCGCCGAGCGCCGCCGAGGTGAAGGAGACCAGCGCCGCGTTCTTCGCGGCCTGGGAGAAGGGGGAGGCGGCGAGCGCGGCGGCGCTCACCAACAACGCCGGCAAGGCGGGGCCGCTGCTCACCTCGTACGGCCAGGCCGCGCGCATCACCGGTGTGCGCGTCACTCCGGGCGCGCCGGCCGGGCGCAGCGTGCCGTTCACGGTGAAGGCCACGGTGTCGTACGGGGGGAAGTCCAAGGCGCTCGCCTACGGCAGCCGGCTGACCGTCGTGCGCGGGGTGACCACCGGCAGGGCGCTGGTGGACTGGCAGCCGTCGGTCGTGCACCCCCGGCTCAGGGACATGGACGACACACTGGTCACGGGCGAGTCGGCGGCGCCGCCGATCGAGGCCGTGGACCGCGACGGCAGGGTGCTGACGAAGGAGAGGTACCCCTCGCTCGGGCCGATGCTGAACGAACTGCGCGCCAAGTACGGCGACAAGGCGGGCGGCACGGCCGGTGTCGAGCTGGTGATCCGCCACGCCGCCCCGGACTCCGCGGACACGCCGCTGCTGACCCTGGCCGAGGGCAGGGCGGGCCGGCTGCCCACCACGCTCAGGGCGAGCGCGCAGGCGGCCGCCGAGAAGGCGGTCCTGAAGTACCCCGAGTCGTCGGTGGTGGCCGTCCAGCCGAGCAGCGGTGAGGTGCTGGCGGTCGCCAACAACCGCAACGACGGCTGGAACGCGGCCTTCCTGGGGCAGGTGGCGCCCGGCTCCACCATGAAGATCATCAGCGCGGCCACCCTCATCGACAACGGCATCACCACCGCGACCGGCCCGGCGCCCTGTCCGTCCGAGGCGACCTGGCAGAGCCAGACCTTCGGCAACATCAAGAACATGCCCCCGAACGAGAAGGCGACCCTCTCCGAGAGCTTCGCGCGCTCCTGCAACACCGCCTTCGTGAAGTACGCGGACGAGGTGAAGGTGGACTCCCTGACCGACGAGGCCAGGAACCGTTTCGGGATCGGCCTCGACTGGAAGACCGGCGTCCCCTCCTTCGACGGCTCCGTCCCGGCCTCCGGCGGCCCGGACACCGCGGCCGACATGCTCGGCCAGGGCCAGGTCCAGATGAACCCGCTGAACATGGCGTCGGTGACGGCGACCGCGATGACGGGTGCCTTCCGGCAGCCGGTGATCGTGCCGCGCAGCCTCGACGGCCGCGAACTCGCCCACGCGCGCGGGCTGCCGGCCGGCACCGTGGAGCAACTGCGCGCCATGATGAACCGCACCGCGACCAGCGGCACGGCGGCCGGCGTGATGTCCGGCCTGAGCGGCCGGATCGGCGCGAAGACGGGTTCGGCGGAGGTCGACGGGAAAGCGCGCTCCGACAGCTGGTTCACCGGCTACCGGAACGACGTCGCCGCCGCGGCGATGGTCCAGGACGGCGGTCACGGCACCGACGCGGCCGGCCCGATCGTCGCGGCCGTACTGCGGTCGGGCGCCTGAGGACACCCGTAAGGCGTGGGTGACGTCACACCTGACGTCACCCCGCGGGCGGGGACTCCAGGGTCTTTCGTCGGGATCGGGCCGGATCAGGGAACGGGGTCTGGTGCCGTGCGTCGCAAGGCGGAGGAGGGCACCATGGCGGAGCCATGGCAACCGACGACAACGCGGCGAGCCGCGGTGCCAGACCCCGCGAGCCCGGCATGATCCCAATGAGAGGCCCTAGGCTGGGCGCCGTCGTTGGTGCCGGTGGGAAGGACTCGCACCGCCGGTGGGACGGTTCACCCGGCGGGGAGGGTCCGGCGGGGACAGTGGGGCGAGGCGGCCCCCCGTAGAGCACGGAGGATCGCGGGCTGTGGGCAAGAGAAGGCGCGTCGCCGAACAGCGGAGCAAGCGGCCGGCCGTGGTCGGCGGCGTGATCGCCGTCGTCGTCGCGGGCGCGGGCCTCGGCGGCTACGCGCTGTACGGCGGCGGAGCGGCGGCCCAGGACGGTTCGGCGACGGCGAGGAAACCGGCGGTCCGGACCGGTCCGCTGTCGGCGGCCGAGGTCACCACCGCCGCCAGGGCGTTCCTGGCGGCCTGGCAGCAGGGCAAGGTCGCCGAGGCCGCCGCGGCCACCGACGATCCGGCGGCCGCCGGCGCCCTGCTCACCGGCTGGACCAAGGACGCCCGCATCACCGGCGCCACCCTCACGGCCGGCCCGCGCGCGGGTACCAAGGTGCCCTTCGCCGTGAAGGGCACGGTCACCTTCGGCAAGGCGAGCAAGCCGGTGGTGTACGACAGCGCGCTGACCGTGGTGCGGCGGGCGAAGGACGGCGAGCCGCTCGTCGACTGGCACGCGTCCGTGGTCCACCCCGATCTGGCCGACGGGGACACCCTGGTGACCGGCGAGGCCGGCGATCCGCCGGTCAAGGCGCTCGACCGCGACGGCGGTGAGCTGACCGCGAAGAGGTACCCGTCCCTGGGCACCGTCCTGGACGGACTGCGCGAGAAGTACGGCAAGAAGGCCGGCGGCACCGCGGGGGTCGAGCTGCGGGTGGTCCGCGGCAAGGCGTCGAAGGCGAAGAAGGCCTCCGACAAGACGCTGCTGGAGCTGAGCGAGGGCACCGCCGGCACCGTGAAGACGACACTGAGCCCGTCGCTGCAGGCCGCCGCCGAGAAGCAGGTCGCGAGCGCCGCGCGGGCGTCGGTCGTGGTGACCCGCGCCTCCACCGGCGAGATCCTGGCCGTGGCCAACAGCAACCCGAACTTCAACACGGCGTTCCAGGGCTCGCTGGCGCCCGGCTCCACCATGAAGGTCATCACCTCCTCGCTGCTCATCGAGAAGGGCCTGGCGTCGGCGAACAAGGCGCATCCGTGCCCGAAGTACTTCAGTTACGGCGGCTGGAAGTTCCAGAACGACGACAAGTTCGAGATCAAGGGCGGCTCCTTCAAGGCGAGCTTCGCGCGCTCCTGCAACACGGCCTTCATCAGCCAGGCGGGCAAGCTCGACGACGACAGCCTGACCAAGCAGGCGCAGCAGGTCTTCGGCCTGTCGTCGAACAACTGGGCGATCGGCGTGCCGACCTTCGACGGCTCGGTACCGGTGCAGTCGGCGGCCCAGATGGCGGCGGAGCTGATCGGCCAGGGCGGGGTGCGGATGAACCCGCTGAACATGGCGTCGGTGGCGGCCACGGTGAAGTCGGGCACCTTCCACCAGCCGTACCTGGTCGCCCCGTCGGTCGACGGCCGCAGCCTGGCGAAGGCCCCGCGCACGATGTCCGCTGACACGCTGTCGCAGTTGCGGGAGCTGATGAACTACACGGCCGCGCGCGGCACGGCGGCCGAAGCGATGGCCGGGCTCGGCCCGGACTACGGCGCCAAGACGGGCTCCGCCGAGGTCGACGGGCAGAAGCAGCCCAACGGCTGGTTCACGGCCTACCGCGGCGACCTCGCGGCGGCGGGCGTGGTGCAGCAGGGCGGTCACGGCAGCGAGTCGGCGGGACCGATCGTGGCGGCGCTGCTGAAGGCGGGCGCCTAGGGCGGACGGGCCGGGGCCAGGCGAGCCAGGGCCAGAGCCGGACCGGAGCCGGGCGGACCGGAGCCAGGCGAGCCGGGGCAGGCGGGCCGGGGCCAGGACCGGACAGATCCGGGCCGGGCGGCTAGCGGGTCAGTTGCCGGCCCGCCGCGCTCGCCGCCGCGTAGGTGCGGCGCAGGAAGCGCAGCAGTGCCTTGGACTCGAACTGCACGACCGAGACGCCCTGCGCGGAGTGGAACTCGACGATGGCCTGGACGCGCCCACAGGGCCAGACGCGGACCTCCCCGCTGCCGGCCGGAGCGCGCAGCCCCTGTTCCAGCAGGGTGCGGGCGATGCTCCACTCACGGCCGCCGGGGAGTCCGACACGGACCGTGCGCGGGTCGTCGTCGGGGTCGTAGTGCAGGGAGACGGGAACGGCGCTCCGTTCCTCCTCGGTCAGGTCCGCGTCCGTGACGATATGGGCTCGCGCGTACTGCTCGACTACAGACATCTGCCGCCCTCTCACTCTGCGTGACCTGTGCGGAATCTGTGCGTCCCCCCCTTCTCCAATGTCGCACATTTCCCGGGCCCCGCCCGCCGGGACGGGCGCATCTCACATGTGCGATACACGAACTTCACCGTGCGCCCCACAGCAGGACTCCCTCGCTCTTGCAACCTGTTCGCATTAAGCCACTATCATCGAACGGTGCACGTACCCGACGGATTCATCAACGCCCCGACCTCCGCCGTGACCGGAGTCGTCGCCGCGGGCGCCATCGCCGTGAGCCTGCGAGGGGCGCGCCGCGAACTCGACGAGCGCACGGCACCGCTGGCCGGCCTGGTGGCCGCCTTCATCTTCGCCGTACAGATGCTCAACTTCCCCGTCGCGGCCGGAACAAGCGGCCATCTGCTCGGCGGTGCCCTCGCGGCGATACTCGTGGGCCCCTTCACCGGGGTCCTGTGCGTGTCCGTCGTCCTGCTGATGCAGGGCATCCTCTTCGCCGACGGGGGTCTGACCGCGCTCGGCGTGAACATCACCAACATGGCGGTCGTGACGACGGTGGTGGCCTACGCCGTCTTCCGCGGACTGCTGAAGGTCCTGCCGCGCGGCCACCGTTCCGTCACCGTCGCCTCCTTCACCGCAGCCCTGCTGTCCGTGCCGGCGGCGGCCCTCGCCTTCACGCTGATGTACGCGGTCGGCGGCACCACCGACGTGGCGATCGACAAGGTGGCCACCGCGATGGTCGGCGTGCACGTGCTGATCGGCGTCGGTGAGGCCGCGATCACCGCGCTGACGGTCGGCGCCGTCATCGCCGTACGGCCGGATCTCGTGTACGGGGCGCGCGGGCTGCGGCAGCGGCTCCGGCTGCGGGTGCACGGCGAGCTCGTGGACGTGCCCGCCGCCGAGGAGGCGCGCACGGCGCCCGTCGCGGCGCGCGCCTCCCGCCGCACGCTGTGGGTGACCGGCCTGGTCACCTCCCTCGTCCTCGCCGGCTTCGTCAGCTTCTACGCCTCCTCGGACCCGGACGGCCTGGAGAAGGTCGCCGCCGACAAGGGCATCGACGACAAGACCGAGGAGCACGCCGCCGCGGACTCCCCGCTCGCCGACTACGGCGTCGAGGACGTCGACGACGCCCGGCTGTCCGGCGGGCTCGCGGGCGTCATCGGCGTCGGCGTGACCGTCGTCGCGGGCAGCACCGTGTTCTGGGCGGTACGCCGCCGGCGCGGCGCCGACGCCTCCCCGACCTCCGTCGAGAACGTCTGACATGGGCGCCGGGCACGCCCACCGGCTCTACCGGCACGGGCACTCGCCGGTGCACGCCCTGCCGCCGCACACCAAGCTCGCCGCCACGTTCGCGTTCGTCGTGGTCGTGGTGTCGACACCGCGCGAGGCGGTGTGGGCGTTCGGCCTGTACGCCGTCCTGCTCGGCGTCGTCGCGTTCCGGGCGCGCGTCCCGGCCGGCTTCCTGCTGAAGCGGCTGCTGATCGAGGTGCCGTTCGTCGCGTTCGCCGTGCTGATGCCGTTCGTGGCCGAGGGCGAGCGGGTGGGCGTCCTCGGGCTGTCCCTCAGCGTCGACGGTCTGTGGGGCGCCTGGAACGTGCTCGCCAAGGGCACCCTCGGCGTGGCCGCCTCCGTCCTGCTGGCCTCCACCACCGAACTGCGCGAGATCCTCCTCGGCCTGCAGCGCCTGAAGCTGCCGCCGCTGCTCGTGCAGATCGCCTCCTTCATGATCCGCTACGGCGACGTCATCACGGACGAGATGCGGCGCATGCGGATCGCGCGGGAGTCACGCGGGTTCGAGGCGAGCGGCGTCCGCCACTGGGGTGTCCTCGCGAAGTCCGCGGGCGCCCTGTTCATCCGCTCCTACGAACGCGGGGAGCGCGTGCACCTGGCCATGGTCAGCCGGGGCTACGCCGGCACCATGCCGGTGATCGACGAGGTGACCGCCTCGCGCGCGCAGTGGTCGTACGCGCTGACCCCGCCGCTGGCCGCCCTCGTCGTCTGCGTGCTGGGATGGACCCTGTGACTGCTTCCCTCGAGGTCTCGGGCCTCGCCTTCGCCTACCCCGACGGCCACCAGGCCCTGTTCGGCGTGGACTTCTCGATCGCGCGCGGGGAGCGGGTGGCGCTGCTCGGGCCGAACGGCGCCGGCAAGACCACCCTCGTGCTGCACCTCAACGGCATCCTGACCGGCGGCGCCGGCACGGTGACGGTCGCCGGGCTGCCCGTCGGCAAGCGGCACATGGCCCAGATCCGGCGCAAGGTCGGCATCGTCTTCCAGGACCCCGACGACCAGCTGTTCATGCCGACCGTGCGCGAGGACGTGGCGTTCGGGCCCGCGGCGGCCGGGCTGAAGGGCGCGGAGCTGGATGAGCGCGTGGACCGGGCGCTCGCGCAGGTCGGCATGGCCGACTTCAGGGAACGTCCGCCGCACCACCTGTCCTTCGGGCAGCGCCGCCGGGTCGCCGTCGCGACCGTGCTGGCGATGGAGCCGGAGATCCTCGTCCTGGACGAGCCGTCCTCCAACCTCGACCCCGCCTCCCGCCGCGAACTCGCCGACATCCTGCGCTCCCTCGACGTCACCGTCCTGATGGTCACGCACGACCTGCCGTACGCCCTGGAGCTGTGCCCGCGCTCCCTGATCCTCAGCGAGGGCGTGATCGCGGCGGACGGGCGCACGGGCGAACTGCTCGCCGACGACGCGCTGATGCGGGCGCACCGTCTGGAGCTGCCGTTCGGATTCGACCCGCGCTCCGTGACAATGGGAGCGTGACGAACGCGCGCGTGACACGCCAGGACCGTGACGTCGAGGGCTCGCTGTCGCTGGACGAGCAGCTGTGCTTCGCGCTCTACGCGGCCCAGCGTGCGGTGACGGCCGCCTACCGGCCGCTCCTCGACGACCTCGGCCTCACCTACCCGCAGTACCTGGTGCTGCTGGTGCTGTGGGAACGCGGCCAGACCACGGTCAAGGACCTGGCGGCGGCCCTGCGGCTCGACTACGGCACGGTGTCGCCGCTGTTGAAGCGGCTGGAGGCGGCCGGGCTCGTGCACCGGGAGCGCTCGGCGCGCGACGAGCGCTCGGTGCTCGTCGCCTGCACCGGGCGCGGGGAGGAACTGAGGGAGCGCGCGGAGCGGGTGCCCAGCGCGCTGCTCGCGTCGACCGGGCTCGACGCGGCGGAGGCCGTGCGGTTGCGCGAGGAGCTGTGGAGGCTCGCGGAGAAGGCGCAGGGGGCGGCGGAGCGGGGCCGCTGAAGCCTCGCGGCGAGGCCGCCGAAACCTCGGGACTGGGCAGCCGGACCCTCGGGGCGACGCCGCCGGGCCTTCGGGGCGAGGACTCTTACCTGCGGTTACCGCCCCCTCGGCCGAGCGCTTCCCCACCGGCAGGTACCTTGTGCACGATGTAATGGGGCACAACTCCGGGGAGGTCCCGCAGTGACCGAAGGCGCCGCTGTCGACGCCGTCAGCACCGTCGACACGATCGACACCCGTCCGACGAAGATCATGTACGTCGCCGAGGCGACCGCCCACGGCGGCCGGGACGGCTATGTGACCAGCCAGGACGGACGGATCGATCTGAAGGTGGCCATGCCGCCGGAACTGGGCGGCGACGGCGACGGCACCAATCCCGAACAGCTCTTCGCGGCCGGCTACAGCTCCTGCTTCCACAACGCGCTGATCCTGGTCGGCAACCGGGCGGGATACGACCTCACCGGCTCCACCGTCGCCGCGAAGGTCGGCATCGGCCCCAACAGGACCCACGGCTACGGCCTCGCGGTCGCCCTCAGCGTCTCGCTGCCCGTGCTCGACGCGGGCCTCGCAGCGCAGCTGGTGGACGCGGCGCACCAGGTGTGCCCGTACTCGAACGCGACCCGCGGCAACATCGACGTAACGATTCTGCTGGGCTGACCGGACACCGGAATCGCGGGTCCGGCTAGGACGTTGTCCCCCCGGTCGCAGGTGAACCGAGAGGACGTACGGACGTGGATGTGCACGGCACGGTGACCGCCGGCTTCGAGCCGGTCGGGGAGGCGTTCGCCCGCAACTTCGACACCCTCGGGGAGCGGGGCGCGGCCGTCGCCGTCTACCGGGACGGGCACAAGGTCGTCGACCTGTGGGGCGGCAGCCGCGACGTCGACGGCGGGGCGCCCTGGGAGCGGGGCACCGCGCAGGTCGTGCGCTCCGCGACGAAGGGTGTCGCCGCCGCCGTACTGCTGATGCTGTGGCAGCGCGGGGAGCTGGACCTGGACGCGCCGGTGGGGACGTACTGGCCGCAGTACAAGGCGGCCGGCAAGGACCGGACCCTCGTGCGGGACGTGCTCGCGCACCGCGCCGGGGTGCCCGTGCTGGACCGGCCGCTGACGCCGGCCGAGGCCGCCGACCCCGATCTCGGCGCCGCGGCGGTCGCCGCGCAGGCGCCGGTGTGGGAGCCGGGGACGGACCACGGCTACCACGCGCAGACCTACAGCTGGCTGACCGGCGAGCTGGTGCGACGGGTCACCGGGCGGACGATCGGCGCCTGGGTCGCCGAGGAGATCGCCGCACCGGCCGGGGCCGAGCTGTGGCTCGGTCTGCCGGAGCGCGAGCGGGCGCGCGTGGGACGCGTGGGGCAGACCGAGGCGCCCTCGCAGGCGGGTGCGCTGCGCACGCGCCCCAAGCGCGCGGTCGCCGACGCCTACGCCGACCCCGACTCGCTCACCCGCCGCGCCTTCGCCGCGATCACCCCGCTGCCCGACGAGAACGACCCCGCCTACCGGGCGGCGGTCCTGCCCGCCTCCAACGGCATCGCCACGGCGGACGGCCTGGCCCGCTTCTACGCGTCGCTGATCGGCGGGGCCGACGGTGGCCGCCGCCTCCTCGCACCGGAGACGGCGGCCGCGGCGCGCGGTGAGCGGTCGGCCGGGGCGGACCGGGTACTCGTGGTGAACACCCGCTTCGGCCTGGGCTACATGCTGCACGGCGCCGCGTCGCCGCTGCTGTCCCCCGCCTCCTTCGGCCACCCCGGCCGCGGCGGCCCCCTCGGCTTCGCCGACCCGGAGTCGGGCATCGCCTTCGGCTACGTCACCAACGGCTTCCGGTCGAGCGTGACGGCGGACCCGCGGGCGCAGGCACTCGTAAGGGCCGTACGGACGGCGACGACCGGCGGCTGACGGCCGTCCTCCCGCGTCCGCCGCGCCCGACGCGTCCGTTGCTCCCGCCGGGTCCGCCGCGTCCGACTCCTCCGCTCATACGTGGATCGGGTGCGAGGTCCTTCCCGACGCGTCGTCGATCTCCATGTGGGCCTTCGTCAGCAGCTGCATGGCGATCTCGTTCAGCGCACGGGCGCCGGCGATCTCCTCGCCCACCCGCGGCTGGTTGGGGTCGACCCGGTGGCGGCTGGCGTGCCCGTGGGCCCGGACCTCGGACCCGTCGGGCAACCTGACCAGCGCGACCGCGCGCGTGTGCTGATCGTCCTCCTCGAACTCCAACTCGACGTGCCATCCGACTGTGGTGTGCATCACGACGATCACCTCCGGAACACCTGCTTCCAGGGTGCTCCTCGACGCGCCGGGGCGCATCCACTCGGGTCACGGCAGCGGGCTCGGGCAGTCGTCCGGTACGTCGATGCCGAAGTCCTCGGCGAGCACCTCGCGCACCACCGCGTCCCGGGTCGGTCCGCGTCGCGGGAACACCGGTGATCCGGTTCGGCCGGAAACATCGTTGCGGCCGGCCGGGGCGGCCACTACCTTCCCTCTGGTGACTACCGGGTCGGCCATGGGCCATGCACGAGTGAGGCGCCCGGCCCCGGCATGAGCGCGAGGCGGGCCAGGGGCCCGCCGTCCCGTCTCCGCGTCCTTCTTTCTCACCCTCCCCGCGAGGGCGCCACCCTGGACACCGAGACCGGAGACCTTCCCTCACCATGCCCGTTCAGTCAACGCTTCCCCAGCTCAACCACCTCGCCGTGCACGCCCATGACCGGCAGCTCTCGGCCGAGTTCCTCGCCGCGATCCTGGGCCTGCCGGTCGGCGCGCCCTTCGGCCCGTTCCTGCCGGTCGACCTCGGCAACGGCGTCACCCTCGACTTCTACGAGAAGCGCGACGAGCAGATCCAGTCCCAGCACTACGCGTTCCTCGTGGCGGAGGAGCAGTTCGACACGATGATCGCCCGCCTGGACGCCGTCGGCGTCACGTACTACGCCGATCCCCGGCACACCGAACCCGGCCGCACCAACAGCCTGTTCGGCGGCCGGGGCGCGTACTTCGCCGACCCGGACGGCCACAACCTGGAGATCATGACGCGGCCGTACGCGCGGCCGTAGCGGACGGGAGGGCATCGCACGGGCGGGTTCGAAGGCGGGCCATGGGCCCGGCTCTGCGAAGCCGGGTACGGCGGTCACCCGCAGGACGTCACGGCGCCCCGCGCACGTCAGGACGGCGCGCCCGCCCCCGGAAGAGGGGGACGGGCGCGCCGCCGGTGAGGGTTCGTCAGTGACGGTCGCCGCGGTCGTGACGGTCGCCGCCGTGGTGACGGTCGCCGCGGTCGTGACGGTCGCCGCCGTGGTAGCGGTCATCGCGGTGGTGACGGCCGCCCCAGGACTCGGCGTCGACGAAGCGGTTGCGGTCGTTGCGCAGGGTGGCCGTGTCGGCGCGGTTGTCCCACACCTCGCGGCGGCGGTCCTGGAACAGGTCGGTGCGGGTGTCGCGGCCCTGGCCGGTGTGGATCCTGACGGTGGCGCGGGGGGCCAGGCGGTAGTCGTCGAAGGTGTAGACGCGGCCGTCCCGGTTCGACAGCCTCCACCCGTCCAGGTTGATCGCGTGGCGGGTGGTGTTGGTGAGCTCGATCCACTCCCTGTTCAGGGAGCGGTTGGAGCGGTCGTCACGGCCGCCCGGCGCGTCGTACTGGACGTCGCTGATCTCCACCTTCGGCCGTTCGGGGCGCGAGTGGTCGGCGGCGGACGCCGGCAGTGCCACGGCACCGACCACGGCGGCGGCCACGAGGCCGGCGGCGGCGAGACGACGGGCGGAAACAACGGAAGCAGACACAAGGTCTCCTAGTTTTGTGCGAGTTGCGACCGCATCGGCCGCAGAACCCACACTTGACCACCACACGTCCCGCAAGCGGCCGATTAACGCCTCACGTTACGAATCATCCATATTCCGGTGACAGTAGCCTTCTATGTCCATCTATGCAGTGAAGGCACGGAGCCGTTGCCGCATCTGCCCTGCGGGCCCTCCCGGTGATGGAGCGTCACCCGAAAGTGGGTCACAACGGACCGGGCGGACAAAAGGCCGGTGAGAGCGCCCCGTCCCCACGGAGCCCTCACCGGCCTTCTCCGCACCGCGCCCGCTCAGCGCGGCGTCATGCGCGGACCGGTTCCCGCCCCTTGCCGGGGTCCGGGTCCGCGTCGCGGGAGTCGAGGGCCTCGAGCCCCTCGCCCTCGACGTCCACGTCGGGCAGGCGTGACCGGCCCGACGACGTGAGCGGTGGCGTCAGGAAGGGCGGACCGCGGGGACGGTCGGGAGGTGGCGACCGCGGGGACGGTCAGGAGGTGGTGGGGACACCGAGGGCGGGGAGGACCACGGCGTCGATGTACGAGGTGAGGAAGGCCTGGGTGGGCGGCTGGTCGTCGAGCAGGGCCCGGGTGGCGAAGCCGCCGATCATCATGTGCAGGAGGAACTCCAGCGCGGGGCAGTCCGCACGGACCTCGCCCCGGTCGACGGCCCGCTGGATCACCTGGTGGAAGCCCGCCATCTCGGGTTCGACGAGCTGCGCCCGGAACGCCCTGCGCAGGTCGGCGCTGTTGTGCATCGCCATGGCGACGCCCCGCATGAGCGCCGAGTTCTGCTCGATGGTGCAGTCGTCCTCGAGCCGGATCAGCGCGTGCAGATCGCCCCGGAGCGAGCCGGTGTCGATCCCCTCGCCGTGATCCGGCTTGGTGTGCTTGATGGCCTTCACGACCAGATCGGCCTTGCCGCCCCACTGGCGGTAGAGCGTGGCCTTGCTGGACCGGGTGCGGGCGGCGACGGCGTCCATGGTCAGGGCGTCGTAGCCGACCTCTCGGAGCAGGTCGAGCACGGCCGCGTACAGCTCGGCCTCGCGCTCGGGCGTGATGCGACTGCGACGCGCCGTCGCGACCTCAGTCATGCCACTCACCTTCCGGCTCCGGTACGGACTCATCCCGTACACCAAGAAGATACCCTGCGCCCCTGCGAAACGAAACGGTTTCGTACGTGCTCTGGCTCACGTCCGTCAAGAACCCACAAGTTGCCCGGCCCCTGGTGCCGGAAAAGCATGGGAACGTGACCTACTTGCGCCTGCCGCACCTCAGCGGCGACCAGTTGTGCTTCGTGGCCGAGGACGACCTCTGGCTGGCCCCGCTCGACGGACCCGGCCGCGCCTGGCGGCTCACCGCCGACCGCACCAAGGCCGGTCACCCCCGCCTCTCGCCCGACGGCGGCCAGGTCGCCTACACGAGCTGGCGCAGCCTCGTGCCCGAGATCCACCTGGTCCCCGTGGACGGCGGTCCCGGACGGCGGCTGACGTACTGGGGCAGCCCCGACACCCGCGTCTGCGGCTGGACTCCGGACGGCGACATCCTCGCCGTCGGCTCCCACGGCGAACCCTTCTCCCACTTCACCTGGGCCTACAAGCTCTCCCCCGACGGCTCCCCCGGCCGCAAACTCCCCTGGGGCCCGGTCACCGACCTGCAGAGCGCCGACCTCGACGGCGAACGCCGCACCCTGCTCCTGACCGGCACCCCGCCGCACGAGCCTGCCTCCTGGAAGCGGTACCGGGGCGGCGCCACGGGCCGGCTCTGGCTGCACGGACAGCGGCTGCTCGCCGACCTGGAGGGCCACCTCGCCGCCCCCATGCTCGTCGGCGGCCGGGTCGCCTTCCTCTCCGACCACGAGGGCGTCGGCAACCTCTACTCCTGCGCCCACGACGGCTCCGACCTGCGCCGGCACACCGACCACGACGCCTTCTACGCCCGCAACGCCGCCAGCGACGGCGCCCGCGTGGTCTACCAGTGCGCCGGGGACCTCTGGATCGTCGACGACCTGTCCCCGGACTCCGAACCGCGCCGGATCGACGTACGGCTCGGCGGGCCGCGGACCGGGCGGCGGCGCTACCCGATTCCGGCCGCGCAGCACGTGGACGGGATCTCGGTCGACGAGACCGGGCGGGCGAGCGCGGTCGTCGTGCGCGGCAGCCTGTACTGGCTCACCCATCGCGACGGGCCCGCGCGGACCATCACCGACCCGCCCGGGGCACGGGTCCGGCTCCCCGAGATGCTCGGCCCGGGCGGGCAGGTCGCCTATGTGACGGACGCGGAGGGCGAGGACGCCGTCGAGATCGCCTACCTGCCGCGCGCGAGCGGCGACCGCGCGCCGCGGCGACTGGCCTCCGGCGGTCTGGGCCGGGTGCTGGAGATGGTCTGCGACCCGGCGGGCGAACGACTGGCGATCGCCTCGCACGACGGCCGCCTGCTGCTGGTGACGGTGTCCGACGAGGCGGTGTCCGACGAGACGGCGGACGCGGGCGGGACGGGGGAGCCTTCGGAAGCCGGGGAGG